>DASXHH010000016.1:0-32011 GCA_036488585.1 Candidatus Saccharimonadia bacterium
CCAGTTATTTTAAGGGACTAGACCAAACCAAGTTTCTCCTTCACCTGAGCCATTTTAGCATTAGCCAACTCGGAGGCCCTCCACCAACCATGCTCCAACGCCTTGTCGGTCTTATCGTTACCCTCTTTCATGAACTGCTGATGGAGATGTTGTAGCGGCTTCAGAGCGCCCACAACTACGTGCGCTAAGTCCTTTTTGAAATCACCGTACCCCTTGCCCACGTACCTCTTCTCAATCTCCTCGACAGTCTTACCAGTAATAACCGAGTAGATCACCAACAAATTGGTCAGCGCCGGCTTATCGGGACCAGACACCACCTGGCTACCCGAATCCGTCACTGCCCGCATAACCTTACGCTCAATCGTCTTTTCGTCATCCTCTAGGAGAATGCAGCCGCTCAGATCGTCATCACTCTTGCTCATTTTACGCTCGGGATGCTGCAGGTCCATTATTCTCGCGCCTTCATTCTGTACCGTCGGTGTCGGCACCTTAAAGGTCTCACCGTGCAAGTTGTTAAACCGTGTCGCAATGTCCCGCGTCAGCTCCACATGCTGCTTTTGGTCCTCGCCCACTGGCACCTCATCGGCATCGTAGAGTAGGATATCAGCCGCCATCAGCACCGGATAGTCATACAGACCCACCAACTGACCCTCGGCACCGTTCCTCCCAGCCTTATCCTTAAACTGGGTCATTCGATTGAGCTCGCCCACTGTAGCATAGTTGTTCAAAATCCAGGTCAGCTCCGAATGAGCCGGCACTTGCGACTGAATAAAAATGTAGGAGTGGTCATGGTCTACACCGCAGGCCAACAACCACGCCACCACTGATCGGGTATTCCGCTTCAACTCTTCCGGATCTGGTCGGATATTCAGCGCATGCAGATTGGGTACGAAAAAAAAGTGCTCACGACTTTGGTCAGCACTCATCTCTCCCCAGCGCTTCATCGCTCCCAGGTAATTGCCCAAGGTCAAATCCCCTGTTGGCTTCACGCCTGATACTACACGCTTCACGAGTGCTCTCCTTTTTGGTCTTTGCGCTTAAGTATAAACTATTCTTCGCTTAAAACTGAGTCCGGCACCACATCGGTGAGCACCAATGACTGCCGCTTCTCGCCCACTGGCAAATCCTGGACCTTATCTAGCTTACGCGCGATCACCCTAGACTTGGTAGCCGCCGACTCAATATTATTGCTCGCCTCTTGCAACTTCTTCTGAGTCTTTTCCAGAATGTCCCCAAACTTTCCAAAATCAGCTTTGACAGCGGCCAAAATGTGCCAGACCTCACTCGATCGCTTCTCAATCGCCAGTGTCCGAAAGCCCATTTGTAGACTATTTAACAACGCCGCTATTGTATTTGGTCCTGCTACCATCACGCGGTACTCACGCTGAAGCTGCTCCTGCAGACCTGGCCTCTGAGTAATTTCAGCATACAGACCTTCAATCGGAACATACAGTATGGCGAAATCAGTAGTTTCCGGCGGTGCAATATATTTATCACGGATATCCCTAGCCTCGCTCTTTATCCGCGCTACCAAATCCTTGCCCAGCGAATCTATTATCTCTGTGTCGCCAGCATCACGTGCATTCAGTAATCGCTGATAATCCTCCACCGGATACTTAGCATCAATCGGCAGCCACAATGGCGTATCTTCGTCCGGACCATTGGGTAGCTTAATCGCAAACTCTACTCGCTCTGAGCTGCGCTTCTTCACCGCCACGTTCCTGTCGTATTGCGCCGACGTCATGATCTGCTCCAGCAAGTTCCCCAGTTGCACCTCGCCCCATGTGCCGCGCGTCTTAACGTTGGTTAGAACCTTCTTTAGGTCTCCCACCCCCGACGCCAGCGTCTGCATCTCGCCTAAGCCTTTGTGTACCTGCTCCAAGCGCTCAGAGACGTGCTTAAATGACTCGCCCAGTCTGCGCTCCAACGTAGCATGCAGCTTCTCATCTACAGTTGCTCGCATCACTTCGAGTTTCTCATTATTATCTTTTTGCATCAGCTGTAGCCGATTCTCTACCACCGAGCGCACCCGCTCCAGCTTCACCTCATTACTCTGCGACAGCTGCTCCAAGCTACTACGCTGCATTTGAGCATGCTGCGCCAACCGCCTATCCAGCGAATCACCGACCGCCTTCAGCGCCTCCGCCTGCTCCCGCCGGTACAAACCCAGATCAGCCTTCAACCGGCGCTCCACACCCTCCAGCAGACCCTCCAGCTCTTCGCGAGTCTGTGTATCCTTCGAGCCGGTTCGCTTCACCACCGACAACAGCACCAGGCCTACCCCTAAAGCGCCCAGCGCAATCGCCAATACTAACACCAACAACACATTCGTAATCATATGAACGAGTATAGCAGCCTAAGCTAAACCGTACAAGACCCGAACGACATTATTGAACCGTCTTTAATAGCGACTCGATAGTATTATCAAAAGCCGTCGTATCTTTTTGGCTAATGGCTTCGAAAACTTTCAGCCGATACGAGTCCGTAATTTCCAATCCATCCCTCAATGCCCCCTGCCCTTTTGGGGTCAAGGCGAGCACGTTTTCGCGCTTACTCTTGGCTCGCTGCTCTACCAAGCCCATTTTTCTAAGCGCCTCAGCTTGCCGGGTTATCACAGCCGGGGTGACATCCAATTCGGCCGCCAACTTAGCCTGGCTAGCCTCACCTATCACCTCCAACCCATTGAGGACTCTTAACTGAGAAAAGGTCAGCTTGAGACTGACCTTTAACTCATTTTCCACCTCGCGCTCGAGACTGTTTGCGACCCGAGCGACTTTGTTGAGAAGAGATTTCTCGAATTGAGAATTCCTTACCTGCACATTGAACTCCATAAACAATATACCCCTAAACAATTTAGGGGTCAATACTTTTTATGGTCTAGACGCAAATCCCCTATCCCCTATCTGTAAACCGATCCCTTGCTACGGCCCCGACACCCCTCTGGCCATCAATCACTCTAAAACAGTCCGGTTGCCACCAGCTAAACTTTTCCCCAAGTTTTACACAGGGGACCAATAGCCCAGGCGACATTATGTCAAAGCTTGCTGACATATGTTCGGTTAATATTGAGCTATAACTATCACACCAAAATTGTGCGACACCGGAGGCTCACCATTAAGTACCTAGTGGCAATCCCAATTCCCGAACCCTGGCTTAGCCAGCTCGCAGGCATCAAAGCCCAGTTCCGGCCGTCCGGCTGGCGCGATACCATGGCGCCCCACGTCACCCTAATGGCTCCCGACCGCCCGTTGATGTTACCGGGCGCTGCGGCTAGCGCTTTTGCTGCGCTCGACCTGGGCCTACCCGCGTTCACCACTCGCTTCAACACCGTCAGCATATTCGAACGCCGCCACACCAGCACCTTTGTTCTACTACCTCAGTCCCGTAGCCCGCTCGCCACCCTCTTCGCAGCCGTCCTGACACATGCAAACTGGCAAGCAACCACTGCCTCCACTAGGCGGCCCTACGAGCCCCACATTACGCTAGCCAATCAAGTACCGGGCAGTACCGCTCCAAGCCTTCGAACGGACCTCACTGACCTTAATCTCGACATCGAGTTCCCGTGCACAACCATTGCCCTCTACCAAAAAGAGGCCAGCTGGCCTCAGTGGCAGGAGCTAGCCCGGTACAAACTGAGCTAAGAGAAGAACAGCATCTTTACTGACACCACCGCCGTTATCAGCCCCAGTAGTCTCGTCAAACTAGAGGTCGAAACATGAGAACTGCCGTTGGCACCGATAATCCCACCAATAAAAAAGCCCAAGGCAATAAACAAGGCGGCCTTTAGGTTCACGTTTCCATTCCGCCAATACACGTACGCCGCCCCCAGACCAATCGGCGGCAGCATCACCGCCAACATCGTTCCAGTTGCCATTTTTTGGCTGAAACCCAAGATATATATCATTACCGGAATTAAAAGTATTCCGCCGGCAATCCCGATCATTCCAGCGAGGGTGCCGCATACCAACCCCGCCACCACCAGTATTACCACGTTCATATCACTTATGTTAAAAGAGCGGAGGGCAAATTTCCAGCCATAGGACCACCAAATTTGGGCTAATTACATTCAAAAAACTTCAAAAAACCATAAACATTCTTGCTTTTATTTTAATAATTGTCACTCAACTTAAGATAGATATTTAAAATAAAAATACAAAATATTTCAAAACATCCTTTCACGAAACAGCATATTTACCGCATAAACTACTCAGCGATTCCAGACCAACAAAAACCCTCCGTCAGGAGGGTAAATGATAACTGGTCGGGGTGAGAGGACTTGAACCTCCGGCCTCAGCGACCCGAACGCTGCGCGCTACCATCTGCGCCACACCCCGAAAACTTGGTTATAGTACCTGAAAACTAGCGTTTTGGCTAGTCTGGCATGCTCTCGAGCTCGGCGCCCTCCAGCTCCATTCGCATCAGCTCCAGCTGATGCGCCACATAGCCTTTTAGCCACTCGAGGTCACCCGTAAACAAAGCCGAACTCGCCAACGTGCGCCCTAACTCATCCATCCGATGGCGCTGCTCAGCCATATCCTTCACCGGTTCGATCCTCACAGCCTGCTTGCCCTCATAAAACGAGAACCCCAGCCGCGCCAAACCTTGCCAACGCATCATCCGCAACCTGGAAATCATCACCGACTCTAGGGTACCGATAATGATGTCATGAATCGCCGTCGGCACATATGCCGTGTTGGCAGGTACAGCCGGCCATAACAGCTCCTTTAGTGACGATTCCAGCCTAGCGTACTCCAACGGCTGCATCGATCGCACCGCCACATCCAGCTGGCTCAACACGCTATCAAACACCGGACTTGAGTTAAACCGGCCAATCACATACTTCGACTCCAGCAACTGCTGCGGCATCTGGTCCAACTGGTAGCCATTGGCCACCTCCGCCTCCACGTGCGCTCGGGCCGCCTCCGTATCCGCCGACTTGTAAAACGCGAGCTGCTTCCGACCAGCCGCGTATCGCAATGGCGCACCTGACACTCGCTTAAGAGCCCGGTCCACATACGCAGTAGTAAAAATCCCGTAACCCAGATGCAGTTCGGGCGGCACCATGCACACCACCACATCACCCGGCTCACCCATCACAGTACCAGCGCCCAGTGATTGCATCTGTTTCTGAGGCTTCACCGCCCAATCATGCGCATGAATAATATTTGTCGACAAGCTCGGCCGCCCCTCTACAAAGCGCAAGCCCTCATCGCGTATTGATACAGCTTCGGTCGCACTACTACTACCGTGCACCACAAACCGCACGCGCGACAGTGATTGGTCCCCATAGCTTGATATTAACTCTAGGCGTGTACTGACCATGCTAGTCTCCGATAAACCAAAAAGGCTTTGGCACTCTAATGTTAACAGTTCCTGAGCGCTTAGTACGAGAGGACGGCAACTCTCTTTGCACCACCCCCGCCCAGTTATCCTTGAGCCACCGCTTCTGCTGCAGATATAGCTCCAGCAGCCCCCGCTCCGCAAACTCTCGTCGCATCACGCCTCCAGCATGCGGATGAGCCTGCGCTTGCTCCAGTGGCGAATTAAACCCATGCGCGTAGTGCGTGAGCTCGTGCACTATAGTTGCCTCCACTACAAACTCAGGTATGGTCGGGTCCCTAAAAATACCATTCATAGTAATAAGGCTGGTCTTTCCATCGCGTGGGTCCAAACTAATCGACCCTAACCGGCGCTTCGCCCTTCGACCAAATTCAATCCGAACATCATTTTCCTGCGGCACGTTCGCAAAGTAGTTATCCCAAATCTTATCCAAAACTTGCTGCAACCAGCCATTGTCACGCTTCATAGCATCTCCTTTTGCCGTATCAGCTCTTCCCTGAGCTCCTCCTGCTCGCCAATACCGTAATACTTGATGGCCGCACATTGATGGAACGGCGACGGATCCGGCGCGAACTCCTGGTTGCGTATGCGCGTGGCAAACTCTGCCAACTTCTCCCGATGCCGCTTCATCATCACTGGCGATAGCGTGGCCGCCCCCTCCGTTTCAGTCACCACATAATCGAGCACCACCTTGGCCGGCGTTACTCCCTTGAGCATCTCATACGCCAATGCATACGTCCGCAACTGCAAGTTCTTCTTTGCCTCCGCTGCCAGCTTCTCGGGATCGGTCTTAGACCTGCCGGTCTTAAAGTCCCTCAGTTCCAACCCCTCCTCGGTAGCGTAGTAGGCATCGATCTTGCCATGCAACCTGAGCTTCGCCTCCGGTAGCTCAAAGTGTATCGGCACCTCACTGCCTAGAATCCGGTGCTGCATTTGTTGCTCCCGTACTAGAAACCGGTCCAACGTACGGTGAGCCAGTTGCAAGTCAGCCTCAGCCTCATCCCGCGTCCGGTACCCCCTATCGTTCCACAGCTCATCGAGTAGCGTATGTAACTCAGCCCCTGGCCGCTTATCCGAGTTTAGTATCCCCCTGTAGTACTGTTCAAATGTCTTATGCAACACGTTACCAAACGCAATTTGCGGTCCCAACGGCTGCCTAATCTGCAGCACGTGTTGGATATAGAACTCAAACGGACACCTCTCGTACTGGTTTAGCGCTGTCACGCTCAGATCAAGCCAGCCCTCACTATCCTCAAACGGCAGATTCACCTTCATTGTCGCTGTCCTTAGTGGATAAAATTGTTGTAATTTTAGCACCAATTTCTTTACATCTTCGGGCGTGTTGGACATCTCTGCTTGCTTATTCGCCGCTTCTCCAAACAACTCCGCCACAAACGGGCTTACCGTCTGTTTTGATCCACCGCTGGTATGGCTGGCCGCACTTACATACAGCTTGCGCTTAGCCCGCGTCACCGCCACGTACATTAATCGTCTGAGCTCGTGTTCGGGTGGCAAATCAAGCGACCGTCTCAGCGGCTCGGGCACCTCACGCCCCAATCTATGGCCGCCCGACCAGCTGCGTTGGGTGCAACCTATCAGATAAACCGTCTCAAATTCTAGTCCCTTCGAAGCATGCACCGTAAGCAGCTGCACCCCCTCATTCTCGCCCACCGGCTCGTTCACTTCCAACTCTGGCGGCTTCGGAAATACGGTCATATACGATACTAGTGCTGTATCAATAGCAACGGTTTCATAGTCCTGCATGTGCTCCAGTAGCTTTTGCAGATCTTCGAACACCCTCAGCATCCGACGGCTATCCTGGGCCAGCTCTCGCCAGCGATCAGCCTGACCAGTATCAAACACCAGCTTGAATGCCACCTCGCTCGCCGGCCGGTCCTGCACCCAGCTCCGCCATTCATCTAGCTTCGCGCAAACCTCCCGCGATGCCGTGTTACTGTCACTGCGCAGGGCCTCCTCCACCGACACCATCTGTTCCTTGCTGATCTCGAGCACTCGCCGATACTCCTCCGCAGTCCAACCGATATATGGACCCATCAACACATGCCCCACAGCCTCTTCCGACGCCTGCAGGCACAGCCACTTCAATAAATACCACAATCCCAACAGCTCGGGTTGCTCAAAGATGTTCACTGTGGTCGAGAGAGCAAATGGCAAACCTCGTGCCCGCAAAGCCTTAGCCACGGCCTTAAGCGGCGCATGCGTTGCAGCCAACACCGCCACACCAGACGGTTTCTCACCGCCAGTAATCCGCTCGCCAATCTCCTTTACCACGCCCTGCAGCTCGTCTTGCGGCATGTGGTACGGCACATACTCAGCCGTGCTTTCGTCGTGTAATGCGACCAACCGCTTGTTAATGCCCAGTTTCACCTCTAGTCGCTCGGGATTATTGTTCTGAATGAGCCGGTATGACGCATCCAAAATCTTCTGACCAGACCGATAATTACGCGTCAGCACTACCGGCTCTATTAATTCAAAATGCTTCGCGAATTCCAAAATGTTGCCGATCTCTGCACCGCGAAATCCATAAATCGCCTGGTCATCATCACCCACTGCAAACAAATTTCCGGACGATCCAACGAATGTCCGCAGTAATGCGTCCTGAACACCATTTGTATCCTGATATTCATCAACTAAAACGTACCTGTATTCCTGAGCCAGCCGCTCGGCCAAATTCGGCCGCTCCCGAAGAATCTCCAGCGGCAAGTACAGCTGATCGTTGTAATCAAATGTGCCAGTTTCAGCCTTAACGGTCTCATACAATCGGTATAACGCGCACAAATCCGCCTGCTCGTCCACGTCCCGCGGGTGCATATCGCCCCGGTCCTTCTGCAAACCTGCTACGTACCGTTCATAATCGGTCACTGTCACACCGGCATTTTGCAGCGCACCAATGTAGCCTACAATCCCCTGAATAAACTCGAATAAATCCGTCTGAGGTCCGTAGTATTGCAGCTTCACACGATCCATATGTTGTTGTAATAACAACGATTTTTGCGTTTCATTCAATAAACCGCCACGGATAGAACGTCCACCATGCGGAGCAAACCGCCCCAGTAACTCCGTCCCAAAAGCGTGGAAGGTCATCACTGGCACCTGGAACGACTCCCAGCCGATCGACTCATATAACCGCTCCTCCATCTCACGCGCAGCCTTCTCGGTGAAGGTCAATGCCAAAATCTGCCCTGGCTTAGCCTTGCCCTGTTTAATCAAGTACGCGATCCGGCGCGTAATCACCTGGGTCTTACCCGTACCAGCCCCAGCCACCACCAGCATCGGGCCAGTATCATGCTGCACCGCCTTCAGCTGCTCCGGATTAAGCCCAGATAGAATATCCATAACCCCCATTCTATCAGGCTCGGTTGCCATTCCCGGAAGAATGCTATAATAAGCATAAGAGGTGCCCAGAGTGTCTGATCTGATTTCTCAAACAGCCAGACTCGTTCCTTATGGCAAGCGACCGCGCCATGTTCCCAGTTTTGTCACCGCCTACGCCTATGAACCGTTGGCAGGCGATCCGGGCGCCGAGCTTGGCAACCTTTATGTTGTGATCGAAGCCCTTGTTTCAGGCCGCGCCAGCGAGGAAGTCGCCGACCTCATCATCGAGACCGTGGGCGACCACTATTACAACCAGGACCAAGACGGCTCCGAGGCGCTCGAGCGATTTGAGCACGCGGTCAAAGGCACTAACGCCGAGTTAGGCGAGCATGTGAGCCGTGGCAACGCTGCCTGGATCGGCAAACTCAGTGCCGTCATCGCCGTCCAAGCCGGCTCCGAGTTGCACGTCGCCCAGACTGGCTCGGCCGAAGCACTCCTCTATCGCGGCAAATCCTCAACCCGTATCGCCACCGACAGCTCCGCTCGACCCGTTCAGCCCACGAAGACTTTCGGGTCTATTGCGTCTGGCCAGCTCGATGCCGGCGATCGGCTACTCCTGGCCACTCCTGCCCTCATCCACCAAGTACCTCTCACGCGATTGCAAAGCATCATCACCCAAAACGGCCCCAACGCTTCCATCGCCGAGATCACCGATCTACTCAAAGGTGCGTCGGTAGATCGAATCGCCGCGCTTATTATCGAGATTACTACTCCAGAACTGGCTGCGCTCCAAGTCCGATCTGAGCAACCCAGCGAAATCCATCTTGGCTCACCCGAAACTGCTCTAGAAGCCGTAAAGTTAGTCACTGAACCACTCGCCCAAAACACAGTCGCCTCTAGTAAAAAAGTTGCAAGTGTCGCCCGCGCCGGTTGGCATCACGCCAAGCCACGAGCCCGCAACGTCGGCTTGACCGCCGCCGATATGCTTCGACGACTACTTAGCTCCAAGGGCAGGCGGAGGCAGGCAGTCGCCGCAGTCGGCATACTAGTAGCAGTTCTCGTAATCTTCACAATTATCCAGGCTGGCCATGCCACTTCTACCGCCACCTTCAAACAGTATCAAGCCGCCTACAATCAATACCTGCAAGCCGGGCGCCTCGCTGACACCGGTGATAAACCCGGCGCTCGCGGCCTATACAATTCCGTCCAGCATCAGCTGGCTTCGCTCAAGCCCAAGCAAGGCCAGATCGACAGTCACCTCCAACATTCCGCCTTGCCCAAAGGTGAACCAAAATCCTACTCGGCGCTAATTTCCCTTATCTCCTCCAATCTAGACCAACTCGACGGCCTTATGCGAGTTACGCCCGTCACCATAGCCAATCTCAGCCAAAATGCGAAACCAGAGCATTTCGAAATCGCCAGCGGCAAGGCCTATGTCATCGATTCCAGCAATCACAACCAACTCACCATCGTTAACCTCGCCAACGGCGCCACCCACCTGTCCAGTGCCGATTTGTCTTCCGCCGGTGATGTAATTAGCACTACGATTTCTAGTGGTAACGATGGTATATACATCCTCACGTCCACTCCGTCTGTGTGGTTCTACCGCTTCGCGACCGACTCGGTTTCACCGCAAAAAATCTCTTATGGTGCGTGGCAAAAATCGGTGGCAATCTCTTCATATGCAAGCAACATATATCTGTTATCCGCCGATGGAACGATTAACAAATACACTCACAATGCGGCCGGTTTTTCACCAAAAATCGTCTACTTTTCTACAACGAATTCTAATTCGAGTACTACCAGCCTGGCTGTGGATGGCTCAGTCTACTCCGTATCTGCCGACGGCCTTCATCTCTATGCCGCCGGCAGCCTCAAACAAACCTCACCCGTCCCCGGACAACTTGGCGCCATCACCAACCTGCGCACCACAGCCAAAGACGACTTCCTAGTTGGCACTAGTAACACCAGCCATCGTGTAGCGGTCTGGTCTATCTCCGGAGCCTCGCCCGCATTCAGCCATCAACTAGAGCTCCAAAACGCTAGCCAGCTGTACGATGCCGCCTACGATTCCGCCGCCAAAACCTTCTACGCCCTCGTCGACAACCGACTAGTTCGATTCGCCAGCCCCTTCTAGTACCCCACCTCAGCACGTCGCAAAATGTGATGTGAAAGCTACAATGGTTGTCACAATCGGTCCGGAGCGGCAATACCCAGCAATGCTAGGCCATCGCTCAACATCTCGGCGTATACCCCCACTAGCCTCAGCCGCACCTCTTCCCGATCATCGCCCATCACCCGGTTGGCCTCATAAAAGCGATTAAACACTTGAGCTAGTTCATAAAGATAAGTACAAATTAAATGCGGCATCAACTCCACCGCGGCCTGCGCCACCACACCCGGGTACTCGACCAATTTGCGAGCCAGCACGCGCTCACCACTGTCCAGATCATGCAGCTCCTTAGGCACCGGCCGATCACCCACCTTAGCTAAAATGCTTCGTGCCCGCGCGTGTGCATACTGCAAATACGGCCCACTCTTACCCTCCAAGCTCACCGACTCCTCTGGGTCGTATATTAAATCACCCCCCATGCGGTTCTTTAGAAAAGCATACTTTACTGCCCCCAGCACGGTCTGCTCATTGTCCTGACCAGTCAGCTCCTTATTTGCTTCAGCTGCAGCCTCGAGCACGTCCGTCGCCCGCAGGATATTGCCCTTACGACTACTCATCTTCACGCCACCCTTGAGCTTCACCATCCCGTGCGTGAGGTGATTGGTCGCGGCCGTCAGCTCCGGTGCAAACTGCTCCACCGCCTTCAATACCACCGCCATGTACTGCTCTTGCTCGTTTCCAGTTATCACCACCGACCGATTAAAGTGGTAGTCTTCCCACTTCTGCATGATCAATCCCACGTCTTTAGCTTCGTAGGTCGGTATACCTTGGGAGTTAATAAAGACCCGTGTATGAAGCCCATATTTCTCACCGTCAAAGATTACTGCTCCATCCGAGTGCTCAAATACACCTTTCTTGAGCTGCTCCTGCACCGTCTTAAGACCCAGCTCAGCGACTGAGCTTTCTGGGTAGTACTTCTCAAATTTCGTCCCAATACGAGCATAGAATTTATCAAAGCCCTCGTAGCTCCACTCCCGACAGGTCCAATAAATTTGCGCCAGAGCTGAGGTCTTGTCATCGTCGGCGTGGATTTGATATACCCGCCTGTTGAGTTCGATAATAGCCCGCTTGGCCTCTTCGCTGTCTTCGTATGCCGCCGTACCATCGACGTAGCATTTAGCCATCCACTCTGGCCGCTCTTGCTCCCTAATGCCTTTCAGCTTCTCTGGATGCTCGCCGCCCAATTCCCGAAGCATTGCCCATAATGTCTTGGCCACATGCAGCCCCACGTCACCGCCAAAATTCACCCGGTGCACCTTGGCGCCAGCGTTCTCCAACAAATTCGCGATCGCATCCCCCACCACACTGGTGTACAGATGGCCGGCATGCAGCACTTTAAACGGGTTCGGATCGGAGTATTCGGCCACCACCTCCTGACCCTCGTATATTCGCGGCCTGGCCAATGGCGCCGCTACAGCCATCGCCGAGAGGACTTCATCCGTCAGAATTATATTAATGAATCCCGGCCCAGCTACCTCCACTTTGGCCGCCTCTTTCAAACCATCACGCAAAGCCGCGGCTAGCTGCTCGGCGGCTTCTCGCGGCGGCAACTTCAAATCCTTGGCATAAACCATGGCGGCATTGGTGGTGATATCACCAAACTGCGGATCATCTGTAAAATCGACACTAAACCGCCCCATGTCCAGATCGGCACCGAAGGTTTTGGCGATTGCCTGCTCAATATGCTGCTTAAGATTGTTAGCGATCATTTCCGCCCGATTATATCAAACCCCAGAAATATTGCGCAGCCGAGTATAATGTTAGCCATGAAACTCTTAACCAAGAACAAGCGGGCCACCTTCGACTACGACCTCACCGAGCAGTTAGTAGCCGGCATTTCGCTGCTGGGCTCCGAGGTTAAGAGCGTTAAGGCCGGTTCTGCCAGCCTCAAAGGCTCGTTTATCGCCCTCCGCGATGGTGAGGCCTACCTCATGGGCGCCCACATTACCCCCTACGCCCAGGCCATGGGCAAACAGCAGATCGACCCCACGCGCAACCGCAAGCTGCTCCTCCACCGACGGCAGCTCAACACTTTGATCGGCCAAAAACAAGCCGGCCTTAGCGTCGTCCCCACTGCTCTCCTGCAAGACGGGCGGTTTGTAAAAGTGGAGATCGGTGTCGGTCGCGGCAAGAAACGCTACGATAAACGCGAGAGTATTAAGCGCCGCGAGACCAATCGTGAGCTGGCTCGAAGTCTAAAAATTTAGCCCTGTGTGGCACTCTCAAAAAAATCATAACGCTAATGCTTAAACTGCGGAAAACCGGCTTGACGAGCTCGGGACGCAAGCGTTAATCTAGTTACAGGTACCTGCACAAAAAAAGTACTCAAAACAAAAAAGAACAAACTCCATCACTTGAAACGGCTCTGCAAAGGGCCGTTTCTCGTTTTTGTTTGATGTCCTCTACAGCTGTTGGTGCGATAACAATCACCGCAGAATGAAGGTGCCGGTTACGATTCCGACGAGCTACTACTGAGCTGTCGGCTCCGTGTCGGTGATTTGCTGAGAATCTAAACTCTTCGACAGCGCGTTGTATTCATCCACCCCTTGGCGATAGACATCGATCTGCCGGTTGATATCATCCACCATCGCGTTCTGTCGCGGCACTAGCGCGTTGTAAGCATCGATCTGCCCACTGGTCCGTAAACTCTCCAGCTGGCGATTCAGCACAGCCAGCTGCCCTTTCTCGGCCCGAATTTGCGCTAGCTCGTTCTCCAGCTCAGCCCGGCGATCATTAAATACGCCTTGATACTGGGCGTGAGCGGCCACAATTGTAGCCCGATCGCTAAAATATTTGGCGTAATGCGCCTCCAATGCCGGGGTCAGCGTCGCCACCTCGGTACCGAGTATAGAGTGCAACTCGTTGGTCTCCTCGCCCGGCTCACTCTGGGCATAGCCAGCCATCCGCGCCTTCAAGTCCTGATCGTTGGAGCCCGCATACACCTTCTCCAACTCATCCCCCACTTGCTGCCGCTCCGAACCACTCATGTCATTCCAAATTGCATGTAGCAATTCGTGCGCCATCACCACATCCATCTCCGACGCCAGGCTCTGGTTATCGATCTTCAATATATAAATGCGCCCGTGAAAGTAGCACCCCAGCTCTAACTCATGCGGCTGAGTCTGACAATCTTTGTTGAAGCTGGTCTTGTCGTCGATCTGGGGCTGGGCTCGGTACAACTTAGCCATCGCTAGCTGAGTCAGACCCAGGTGACTATCAATCGCCGCCACATCCGCCGCCGGATGAAACGTTGCCAGCGCATATTGGTCCAGCAGGGCCTGATAGTTAAGCGCCCCAAGCACCAACAAAGCCAGCACCGCCAATTGGATGGCGCCAACGATACCCCGAGCTCGGCTTTGAGTCTGCATGCTAGGCTCACTTTACCTCGGCCGTAGGCGCAATGCCAAGAGCAAACCGCTCATGCTTGCAATCTTAAGGACTGGTAGTAAGATTATGGATTGCTTTTTTGCGGAGGGTCAATTATGCCTACCGACCCAAACAATATCCTGTCATCGTATCTTACACGCCCCAACATCGCCCCTCGCTCGCGGCAGTGGCGTGGTTTTAGTACTGGCATGATGGTTCTCCGTCGCGCCAATCCCCACCTCGTACCACAGCTCATCGGCTCATTATTTATTTGGGTCCTTATCGTGGCTTCCGTGCGTTATGCCACCACCCCTCACAACCTCACCACCGGTTCCCAACTCACCGGTGACAATCAAACTTCATTCAGCCTGACCGCACACCCTCTAAACAGCGTTAAGCCGCTCAGCTCCGCACCACCCGTTGCTACTGTCGCCAGCACCACTAGCCTTCCCAGCGACCCTAGCGGCCAAGCCATACCTCCCGGCATCCTAGCCCCCGACTACACCTATCACAACAGCTACGCGCGGGGTCAATGCACCTGGTACGTCGCCGGACGCCGGCCGATCCCCCCACATTGGGGCAATGCCGTCTCCTGGTACTACAACGCCATTTCCAGCGGCTGGAAAGTCGGCATCACCCCAGCAGTGGGCGCCATCGCCTGGACATCAGCCGGCTACTACGGACATGTCGCACTGGTCGAAAAAGTCTCAGCCGACAATAAGTCTGTCTACATCTCAGAAATGAACTATCGCGGCATCGGCATCAAGGATTACCGCTGGGTGTCCGCCTCTTCCTTCAAATACATCTACTAATTAAGCGGCGGCGCTTTTGCTACACTAAATCCATGAACTTTCGCCGCTGGCGCCCCGAACTCGTTGCTCTCATTGCCGCCGCCGCGGGCACGCGCTTTTGGAACCTGTTTACACCAAATTCAGTGGTCTTCGACGAGGTGTACTTCAAAGCCTTCGCCGCCCACTACCTCGACCACAACTACTACTTCGACATCCATCCACCACTGGTAAAACTCCTGCTAGCCCTGTTCGCTCACCTTGCCGGCATCTCTCCTGCCACTATGCTCGCCAGCAGCACCAGCCCGGTACTACTGCGGCTGTTGCCCGCCTTTGCCGGTATGCTGTTGGTGCCGCTGGTCTGGGGTATTCTGCGCCGTCTGGGCGCCTCCAGGCCCTTCGCCTTTCTGGGTGCCTTCGCCGTCCTGCTCGACAATGCGCTACTCGTAGAGTCACGCTTTATCCTCATGGACTCACTGCTACTCCTTTTTGGCCTCGGCGCCGTCTATCTGTACCTAGTAGCGCGCGACGCCAAAGGCGGCCGGCATTGGACCTGGCTCTTGCTCTGCGCCATCGCGTGTGGAGCCGCCCTTAGCACCAAATGGACCGGCCTTGGCTGCTACGCCCTAGTTGGCTTAGTGTGGCTCTGGGACCAAAAAGGCCGAGCTGCCGCCTGGGCCACCCGACTAGCAGAAGTCGCACTGCTAATTATTATCCCAGCCCTCATATACCTTGGTGTCTTCTGGGTTCACTTCCAGCTCCTCCCTCACTCTGGCGATGGCGACGCTTTCATGTCTACACGTTTCCAGGCCACCCTCAAGGACAGCCCCTATTACGATCCCACCGTTCACCTCAGCTTCTTCCACAAATTCGTAGATTTAAATTACGAGATGTTCCACGCCAACCAAACCCTCACTGCCACCCATCCCTACGGCTCCCGCTGGTTTACCTGGCCCCTCGAGCAACGTCCCATCTACTATTGGGAAGGCGAGATGCAAGCCAATGGTAACCAAGGCAACATCTACCTGCTCGGTAACCCCATCGTTTGGTGGAGCATTTGGGCCTTCATTTTCGCCGGCCTATCTTACGTCTGGATCGCCGAGCGCAAACTCCGCCCCGCTACATTGGCGGCTCTAGCCATCGCCGCAGCCGGCTATCTTATTAACCTCATTCCATTCATGGCCGTCACCCGCGTTATGTTCCTCTACCACTACTTCTTCTCATTCGTGTTCAGCCTCATCTTCGCCGTTATGCTCTGGGACGATCTAGCTCGCAACAGGCGCGGTCACGTCCTGCCCACCTCGAATGCCCGCCGCAGCCTCGCCATTGTCTGCATAGTGATACTTGCCGGCTTCATCTTCTTTGCCCCGATATCCTACGGCTGGTCTCTCTCGCCCGCTGGCCTCCAAGCCCGGATGTGGCTTCACACCTGGCGCTAGTACCATTCACCGTGCGGTTACGCGAAGAGAGGGACAGCGTTCGCCGGCGCGCACCAGGACCCGAATGGACGAAACGACTCGGTACGATTACCATAAGAAGCATGACGGACTCAGAGCGCGACCAAATCGAACAATCAGCCCAAATGTTCGCCACCCAGCTGGGGGTTGACTACTTCGACACTCGGCCCCGCATCGACATCACCAAAATGGTCGGCAAGCTCACCATCATGGGCATGCAGGCATACGGAGTAGTTCCGGTAGCACTGAGTGGCTACAGCCTCACACTTGCCACCAGCGAAGAGACAGACCGCAATCAGCTCGAATCACTGCGCGCTCGCCTAGCCGGCTACGAGGTTAAGTTCGTTTTCGTATCGCAATTCGGCTGGAACCGACTCTTCAACCGCTACGCTATCTCCCAAAATCAAGATGTCCTCGAAACTGGCGACTTCAACTCGTTTAATCAGCGCATTCTCAACATTGAGCCGAAATTCATGTTTGAGCCGGTTGCTCAGCTAGCCTACCAGCTCGGCGCTTCAGACATTCACGTTGAGCCAGCCGAGCGCGACGCTCGCATCCGCTTCCGCATCGACGGCACGCTCCACCCCATCACTACCATCCCGAAAGACCGCTACGACCTCTTCGCCTCCGACCTCCAAATGCGCGCCGGCGTGAAGTGGGGCGGCGACGAGCCGCAAGGTGGTCGTGTCAGCCTCACCGTCATCAACGACGACGGTGACGAAGTCCAGCTCAATATGCGCCTTGAAACCATCCCCTCGCTGCACGGCGAAGACGTGGTTGTGCGGCTCTTCAACCTCAGCGTCCAGTATCTCAACCTCGAGAACCTTAAGCTATCCGACCGGCAGCTCAAGACGCTCCTGCGCTGCGTCTCGCACCCTCGTGGACTGGTTATGTGTGTCGGCCCCACCGGCTCCGGCAAGACCTCCATGCTCTATTCAGTCATGAACCACCTCAATAACCCCGAAGTTAAAATCGTTACCCTGGAAGACCCAATCGAATACGAGCTCGAGGGCATCTCCCAGATCCCTGTCCGCTCCGACAACCAGCAACTCTTCATGGACAAGCTCCGCGCCGTCATGCGCGAAGATCCCAACATCGTCATGATCGGTGAGATCCGCGACGCCGACACCGCCAAGACTGCCCTTCAGGCCTCGCTCACAGGCCACCTCGTGCTATCCACCTTCCACGCCAACAACGCCTCCGCCGCCATCTCCCGTCTCATGGATATGATAGGCCAAAACCCGCTGCTCGCCAGCTCCATTAAGCTCATCATGGCCCAGCGTCTGGTGCGCCAACTTTGCCCCGTCTGCAAAACTACCTACACCCCGAGCAAAAGCGACCTACTCCAAATTAAGACCGCCGTCAAAGGCTTGCCCACAGGCTCATACCCCTCCCTCGACAACCTCAGGATCGGCAAACCAGTCGGCTGCAAAGCCTGCCACCATTTTGGATACCAAGGCCGCATCAGTATCCTGGAACAGTTTGAGGTTACGCCCAAGATGGAAGAATTAATATCTACCGGTACTGCTGCCACCACCGCTATCGCCATCGAAGAAGCCGCCATCAAAGATGGCATGGTTACACTGTTGCAAGATGGCATGCTCAAGGTCCTTGAGCTTAAAACCACCCTCGAAGAAGTTCTCACCCAAGTCGGCGAGTAGCTAAAATCCAGCCAGCACTTTGCTGCCCTGCTGGGCGACCGGTATCGCATACCAGTTCGGCGAACAACCATTCACTGCTACATCCGGCGCAGCCAAGATCGGCACGTCACCACTCACGATCGTTCCACCTGTGCAAGCAGCATGCTGGAATCCAAGCCAGTGCCCCACCTCATGATTAACTAACTCCTTGCGGTAGGAATCGAGCGTGCCAACCCATTTAACCGGTACCTTCGTCCAAGACTCGCTTCTCACTGTGATCTGGTCGCCGACCAGGCAGGTAGTCTGCCCCTTGCACCCAGGATCCAAGTTGGCCATATCTATCGCTGGCACAATATTGAAGTTAAAATTACAACTACTTTCTGAACCCACCAACTTCACTCTACCTTTCAGCGCCCAACCGGTCGGATCCGACAGTACGGCCCCAATCTTAGTCACAAAGCTAGCCGCCACCCCATCACCCAAGCAGTATCTGTATGTCGCGAGTGGCCAAGCCGCCGCGGTACTGACTGGTTTTGGAGCCGCCGTCACTCGGACAGTCGAGGCCGTATAATCTACACTCTGGCCGTTGTTTAAAGCGGCCACTAAGGCATTTACCGTTCCAGTGCGATCAAACTTTCCCGGCAATCCTGCCACATACGCCGCCACACTCGCCGGGTCCACTGTCACGCCCTTGCCCGGACCATTAATCACCAACCAATCACCAACCTCAGCCGCCGACGGCTGGTACACTGCCGACTCTACATACACCTTCACCGTCTGCGTCAGAACCGTCTGAGCCCGCTCTACCTCGGCAGCATACGCGCTCTCTCTAACTAGCGGCTCCAACTGCTTAGGCTGCAGATTAATCCCGTTATCTTTCCCGTATGCGGACTTTATCGCCGCCGCAGTCTGACCCAAATCCAAGCTTTGGCCAGCCTTATCCGAAATTAACAAGACTTTACCCGCCACCACCATTGCCACCGCCGGTGTCGGTGCAAAATCAAATCGTCCGGCCACTTGCTCGGCCGCCTGGCGAGCCACCTCGTCGCTCATGGCTGGTTGCATTGTCAGCGGCTTCGACGCTAGCGTCTCGAGCATTCCGGCCAGTGGCATCGGCGTTGAATGCCCCGCCTCCCGCACTTGCATCTCCACCGCATTCAGCCGCCCCGCATCAGCTGGAAAAGTTAGATTATAGAAACCTGATCCCACATGCACAGCCAACTTCGACGGCCCCACCAGCGCCACTAGCCGCCCATGCAAATCCGACAGCGCCACACCACTAAGGTCAGTCTGACCCACCCGCACCCCCGGATACACTCGGTTGGCGTACTCAGCGTAAATAATCCCGTTCGCAGCTAAAAATAGCCCGAACACTAATGCGCCGGCCGCCCATGCTCGAGGCACTGCCCGCAACCGCAACAATACCGACTTCATCAACCCCACCGGTGATTCACCGCCAACCCGGTCGGCGTGTCCACCATCCGGCTTGGCGGTAGGTGCTGGCCCCGATACTGCCCGCACCGGCACACCCACCGTCCCGGTACCGGCTGCGGCCAGCTGAGGCGGCGCCAGCACCGATCGCATCGAGACAAATGCCTTCGTTGCCCGCGTTGGTTGCGCACCCGACACCGGCAGCCGGAACTTCATATCATGGCCAAAGCTATCCATGATCGCCTTTTGCAGCAAAGGATCCGTAGTATCCTCGACCTCTGGCCCGCTCACATCAGCGCCCACCCTCGGCATCACCGCCGTACCGCATTGCAAACAAAACATCTCCCCATCCACGGGTAGCAGTTTTGCTTGGCATTTAGGACACTTCATGATTTTTCTTTTTGGGATTGTTCTTACTTAAACTTTAGCACAATCACCCCGTGCGAACACTAGTTTTGCTCGCCCTTACACCCCGTTTTTTTGCCAATGTCGCAAGCGATCCGTATATTCCCGCAGTGTCGCCCAACTTGGAGTATTCCAGCTGCGGCCACTTTGGCATCACCAAGCTCATTTTATCCAATTCGCGCTGGACCCCTTGCAGGTCAATATCGCGCATCATGCTGCCGTTAAATACGATTACATCCGGACTCCAGAACAAGATAGTATTGTACATCCCCAAAGCCAAATTACGCTCTTCCACCGCCCATACTGCACGATCCCGAACTTCTCTTGGCGATCGGCCCCGTCTTGCCTCAAAAGATGCACCGCCGGTGAGGTATTCCAGCGACAACACCCTACCATCCACCCCCGCAATCACCTGATGCCCAATCTCAAACCTCGAAATGCTCCCGTCAACCTCACCATTTACCAACCTCACTCCGTTCACACCAGTACTGACGGTAAAATAGGCCATTACCCCTGTTTTACTACCCAACCCATGATGCGATTCGCCCAAGCCGCCCATTACAACGTCGTTTTCGATGTAAATTGGACAACGAAAAACCTTTTCCATTCGCTCCAACACCGGTATACCCAGCCAATGAGGAATATTAGCCGCCAAAATTAACCGACCTGGCTGGCCCTCTAGCTGCCCAGCCAAACCTCCAGCTACGGCATGCAGCCGGGCTCCACCCAGTAACTCGTGCATGTGTTGCAGCATACGAGAAAAACCTGCCGTAGAGGTATCGGTCGGCAGCTGGTGTATCTGCCCGAGCACTCCATTTTCTACCAGCGCAAACCTGGTCTTAGTACCACCCACATCAAACACCAGCTCCGTCACTACCAGCTCCTCCGCAGCTCATACACGCGGCCCTCGAAGCCCTCCAGGCCAACGTAACCGCCATCGGTCGGCAAGCCATCGCCATAGACCTGATGGGTACCCGCCACAAAATTGCCCACTGATCCGCTCATGCCCACGTCCACTGACTGAGACGAGAAATTCAACACCACTGTCAGACGCTGAAGTTCGGTCTCTCGCACATACGCAAACACGTCCTCTTGCTCGCATTGCAGAGCGTGGTAATCGCCCGCCGAGAGTGCCGGGCAATGACGCCGTAAACTCACCAGATGCCGCACCATATTCAGGTCCGATTCCGGATCTCTCTCCTCGCCTTCCAACCACACCAGGTCAGGATCACTAGGTCCACCACCTACCACCGGTGTTCCACGCAAAGTCAGCAGCACCAGAGCCAACAACCGCGCTCTCAGCCGCCTGACTCCACCCGCAGCCCAGTCGCCATCAATTCCCGAAGCGCTATACCTCGCTACCTCATCGGGGCTCAAACTGTCATTGAAGCTCTCGATAAACTCCCGAAACGACGCCGCCGCCCACTCTACCGCCGTCAAATCCAGGCCAGCCGTGCCCTCAACCCGACTGTCGTGAATCAGTTGCAAACCGTGAGCTTCTGCAGCCCTTCTCAGCCTCTCGAGGTTATCCAGCTCCGCATCCTCCAAAATCCAAATGGCACCAGGTCCTTCGTCGACTAAGCTCTCCATCGCCATGAGCATCGCATTACGATCAGCCCGAGCCGCCACACTGCGAAAATCATAAATTACCCCCGTTATGTACCAGGGCTCACCTCTGTAGAGTTCCATACCGCCATATTATCAAAACATAAGCAATATAGCAGCACCGACTTCCGCTCTAGATAGAGTCGGTAACTAATTCGATGTAATGATTACTACGAAAAACGCTTTGGAGTTGGCACATTCAGCTTCACGCCCACTCTCTTCAATGTTTGGCGTGGGTTACGCACCAAGTGGCTGAGTGGCGGCAAATCTGCTTTGCTCTCAATCTCAGGCATCTCATCCGGCCGCAGATACTTCTGGCAAAACCGCACGAACACCGCATTTGTCCAACCAAATCCCACGTGCGTTGGGTATACGCCATCCTCGGGATCGCCCTTGATATCCACCACGTTATACTTCTCCAGGAAGTCCCCCGACTCTTCGAACCGTACCAAGTTGGCGTTAATCCATTTGCGCGCAATCCGCTCGGCATCCACATGGTACCCATACCGCTCCATCGCCTCCACCGCTACCAGATGCAACGGCGCCCAGCCGTTTGGATAAGCCCACTGCACTGGGAGTGGCGTGTGCACATATGGCTTCTTGGCAGTCGTGACCAGCCCACCCTCATACTCAAACTTATCGAGGTTTTCTATAATGCGCTTGGCGCTATCCTCGTCATCGAGACCCGCCCACATCGGAAAGAAACCAGCCAACGACCATACCGGACCACGCTTTCCAGTCATGAAGTTATAGTCAAAATAGAATCCCAGCTCATCGTCCCACATGTACTTCTGCATGGCGCCCTTGCGAGCCAACGATCGCTTAGCCCACTCGGCAGCCTCTTCTTTCTCGCCGAGAATCTTGGCTGCATCCTCAAAATCGCGCTCGTATTTGTACAACAGCGCATTCAGGTCCACTGGCAAGTACGATAACGCCTTACGCTCGAATCGAGTAGTCATGTCCCAACCACTCTCGAGCTCGGCCAGATCATCGAGCACATTTATGTCATATTGCCGCGACAACCCGTTAAACACCTGCCGCCAGTTCGGGTGAGTCGTACCCATCCAGACATAACGGTACTCGTCCTTGGCCACGCTCATCGCCTGCTCCAGCCACCGCTTGTTCTTCTCAATCTGGTAAACCATCATTATGAAGCTCGACAAGAACGGTGGTTGCGAGTGAGCCGTATGGTAAGTGCGACCGGAGTTCGGAATAATCCTAAACCGTCGCTGCAATGCCAGTAGGTTCTCCGCCAGGCCTCGAATCAGGTGCTCACGTTCGGTCCCTAGAAACCCAAAAGCCGTAAAGTAGGTGTCCCAGTAGTACATTTCCTCAAACTGATGGCCTTGCCCGGTATTAACGCTCGGCACAAAGTACGGCCTTGGCAGCCCCACCAGGGTGCCATCGTCGTGGGGATTAAATTTTTCGAGTTTCTTCCAATAACCCTCAATAAACGACAGGGCCGGTCGCAACCGTTCGGGAGTAAATTGTGGTCCTACTTTAGAGCTCATACGTGTGTCCGTCAAAAGTGCTTATGTTTCCTTTCCAGCCTATACCGGGCCACCTCCATCTGTAAAGCTACCCGCAATAATAAATGCGCTCCGTTCGCTTCGTCTTAGCCCGGAGGCGCACCTTCTCTTCCCAAGCTAAACCCGCCTGGTGGGCGTGTCAATCGCCCGCCGACGAGCCCCCTGTGAATATGTCCTGAACATGCTGCTGCAAACGCGTAAAGTCACCGTCGACTGGCACAAGATCGCTCGCTCCCGCCGAAGTGAGGTACCCATTTTGGATTGACGGCACAAAGGTTACCGGCTGATTCTGCTGCCCTTGTTGCCAGCCTCTTGCAAACTGCAGCATCTGCGCGCTCCCCATGTCGGTCTCAATGCCATTACGTACCGCCTCCACTATTGGAGTCAGTTTCGACGGGTTCAGCAGCACGCTCCAGTTAACCACCTTTTTACGCACCAAGTTGATCACTTCCTGCTGCCGAGCGGCCCGCCCAAAGTCATCGCCGCACGTCCCCTTACGGCAGCGCACATACTCGAGCACCTTGGTACCATCCATGTGTTGCATTCCTGGCTCAATATCCAACCCGCACACTTTATACTGATCGTAATCACAGGGATATTCAGGGTCATATAGTCGCTGCGTAACATTCACATCGATACCTCCCACGGCATCCACCAGCTCCTTCATCCCGCTAAAATCACTCTTTACATAATAATTAATCGGAATATTGAGCGTATTGCTCACCGTTTGCTCGGCCAGCTTCGGACCTCCATCTTCATTAGCCTGGTTGATTTTGCCGGTAGCATAACCCGGGATACTAACTCTCAGATCCCGTGGGACACTCACTTCTACTACCCGGTGGGTCTTGGTGTTCAGGCTCATCACCATGATCGTGTCCGACAAGCCTTCGCCAGCGTGCCCGGGATCGCCCACTCCGAGCACCAACACATTCACGCGCCCGTTCTCGTCGCTGGCCAGCGGCGTTAAATCGAAGGGATTCGTTGAAATTTTTGCAACAATAGAAGCTATATATACCCCGTAACCAATTGCTGAAATTACTGCCAGCAACGCAAAGAACACTACAAACCTAAGCCAAATCCGTCCGCCATGTCGCCGCACTTGATGGCGTCGACGTTTTATTGGCGTAGGCGTGCTTGGTTGCTCAGCGGGATCTAGTGCCGTCAAATACTGGTCTGGTGACGGCATATACGGCTGCCCTGAGGCAGCCTGCTGCGGTTCGTGATGTGGCTTTTCAGTACTCATGGATATCCAAATGAGCTTTTATAGCTCGATTATACCCGAATCCAGCCCGTGCAATTAAATTGTGCAGCTACTCCTAACCCCGGCCCGTGTAATTTGGAGCTTCGCGCGTAATTACGACATCATGCGGATGCGCCTCTACCACTCCCGAGCCGGTCACCCGGCGGAAGGTAGTCTTGGTCCGTAACGCCTCAAGATCTCTCGAACCAGTGTAGCCCATACCCGACCTCAGCCCGCCCACCAGTTGGTACAACGTCTCAGCCAGCGGTCCTCGATACGGCACCCGGCCCTCAATGCCCTCCGGCACCAGCTTGGCAGCCTTGTCCTGGAAATAGCGATCAGGCGAACCATCTTTCATAGCACCAATGGAACCCATTCCTCGGTACGACTTAAACGACCGGCCCTGATATACTTCGAGCTCGCCCGGCGACTCATCGGTGCCGGCCAACATCGAGCCCAGCATCACTGAGTGCGCACCCGCCGCTAGCGCCTTCACCACGTCGCCGCTATATCTAATGCCACCATCGGCAATCACGGGCACTCCAAACTCCATCCCCGCCCTAGCCGACTCAAACACCGCCGACAGTTGCGGCACACCAACTCCGGCCACTATCCGAGTCGTACAAATCGAACCAGGCCCTACACCCACTCGCACACCATCCGCACCGGCTTGAGCAAGCGCTCTGGCGCCCTCGTAGGTAGCGACGTTGCCCGCGATCACCTCCAACTCCGGCCACCGACGCTTTATACTTGCCACCGCCTCTCGTACCGCCCGAGCGTGGCCATGTGCACTATCTACCACCACTACGTCCACACCAGCGTCTACCAGCGTCGCCACGCGATCAATCACGCCAGCCACCACACCAACGGCTGCACCCACCAGCAACCGACCCTCATCATCCTTGGCCGAGTTCGGATAACGCACCGCTTTCTCGATGTCTTTCAGCGTAATCAAGCCGCGCAAAATACCATCATCATCCACGAGCGGGACCTTTTCGATTTTGAACTTGGCCAAAATACGTTTTGCAACCTCAAGTGTCGTACCAGGTGCAGCAGTTATTAGCCGCTCCTTGTCCGTCATCACGTTCTCAACCCTCTGGTCGAGGTTCTCCTCGAAGCGCAAGTCCCGGTTCGTTATAATTCCCACCAACTGACCGCTCGGCCCCACCACTGGCACCCCCGAAATCCTATACTGCGACATCATGCGATCCACATCCCGCAAGCTATCCTCCGGCCGGCACGTCACCGGCTGCGCGATCACGCCATGCTCCGAGCGCTTTACTAGCTTCACCTGGTCGGCTTGGTCCTCCGGCGCCAACGATTTATGTATGATACCGATCCCGCCTTCCCGCGCCATCGCTATCGCCATCGGCGCCTCGGTCACGGTGTCCATCGGCGAAGACACCACCGGAATGTTCAGCCTCAGCCCCTTCGTCAGCTGAGTTGAGACATCAACCTCTTTCGGCAGCACATCCGAAGCTGCCGGCTGCAGCAATACATCGTCAAAAGTCAGCGCCTCCTCGGCGACGATTCTGACCTGCAAGTCTACTAACTCCATCCCCGTATCACCCCTAATAATGCTTCCGATTGTATCAGATTTAGCTTAAGCGAGAATTAAAATTTACGCGGATCCGGCGACGTTCGCTCAGTCACCACTCCAGCTACGTCGGCCTGTGGCAACAAACCCCACTCATCAGAGTCGTACGATCCTCCCGGAACCGTGTTATCGCCCACTACGTAGTAACTGCCCATGTCGACGGTAGCATCGTACTCCCCATATGGATTGCCCACTGGCGTCACACCTGCCGGAAATACCGAGCCTTGAGGGTTATCTGGCGTAAAAACCGTTGTTAATTTTACATTGGAATAATATTTCATCACCACCTTATCACCGCCCACCGCTATTACTCGCCGGCAATACACCTTGGTTTCATCCTTGGGATAGCGCATGACCACCAAATTTCCACGCTGCACAGTCTTCACATCGGTTCTCGCTAGCAACCAATCCCCGTCCTTGATAGTCGGATCCATAGAGGTACCCACTACGTGGTATCGCACCAAATTAGAGTCCGGGGTGGGCTGGGGCCGGCTCACATCGCTCGGCCGGCCTCGCCAGGCATAAACCCCGCCGGCCACTACCAGCATCACGACTAAGATGCCAGCCGCCCAAATCAAAGTCTTGATCCGCATAACCGCATCACCATAGCAAATATCAAGCTCAATTTCGAGCCCCATCCCACCGCGAAAGCCGGGCCACATATGACCCGGCATCGAGAAGATCAGTTCGGATGATTCGCTAGTCTAGAGCTCAGATTCCCAGCTCACCAACTCGTCGTTGAGTAGCCGCATTAGCTCCTCGGCTAACTTGCGATCGAGCCGCACCTGCCGCATTGGCCGACCCCACGTCGCGTGGTCCAAAAACCGGAGCATCACGCCGCGCTCCTCGCTAGTTACACCCACCACCTCAGCCGATTCCGGCAGAGTATACGATGCCCCACGGGCGCTTTTGAGTGGCAAAGCCGTCTGTACCATGCCAACCCCCTCTTTGTTTAACGCTTCAAACATTACCGTCACGCGCGATTTATGTCTTTCAACAAAACTACAATGCCCAAAAAACGATATATTTTTTTGTGAGAATTGCTGTAGACAGCACAGCACCTTAAAAAGGTCAACAGATTACACCCATTATAACATAAGCATTTTTCGTCCAAACCAAGCCGTGTCATACTGTGTCCATGAGCGACTACGACATTTTCGCCCCCTACTACGACGCTGTCATGGGCAAACGCCCCGACGTGACGCGCCTTGTCCGTCGCCACATCAAGCACCACCTGCCCGAAGCCACCTCAATCCTCGAACTAGGCTGTGGCACCGGCACCATCCTGCGCGGCCTCGCGCCGCATTTCCAGACCGTAGCCGGCATCGACCAATCAGCGCAGATGCTGCAGGTCGCCCGTCACAAACTCCCCGGTGCCGCCTTCTATCAAGGAACTATTGCCGAGTTCCATCTCGGCCGCACCTTCGACGTCGCCATCTGTATCTTCGACACCATCAACCATCTCACCGACTTTTCGGATTGGCGCTCCATGTTCTCAAGCACCCGAGAGCACCTCAATACCGGCGGCCTCTTCATCTTCGATATGAACACCACCAGCCGTCTCGCCGCCGTTGCCGCCTCACCCGGCTACGTCCAATCCTTCAATCGCCGCAACACCTTCCACCTCCGCGCCTCCATGGTTGGCGCCAATACCATCGAGTGGCAGGTCCTCCTCGAAATCCCCGGCCGCACCGGCGCTATCCAGGTTCGCGAGGAGTACGTGCGCGAAGCTTCCTTCCCCTTCATGCATGTCCAGCAAGCCCTCACTGACGCTGGCTTCAAAATCCTCGATCTCTTCGACCCCGAGCGCCACTCGCCATCCGACGCCTCCAGCCGCCTTTATTTTGTCTGTCAAAACTAAGCCATGTATATCGACCTCACTCATCGCCTGACCCCCGACACTCCGGTCTACCCGGGTGATCCCAAACCGCGCGTCACGCTTGCCAACTCCGTCGACAATGACGGTTTCACCGACCACCTCTTCACTCTCGGTACTCACGTCGGCACTCACATTGATGCTCCAGCCCACATGATCTCCGGCGGCCACACCCTAGACCACTATGGTCTCGACCGCCTCATCAGTCGTGGCATAGTTGTAAATGCTACAGCGGGTTTTCAACTTTCAACCCTGAAAAAAAACGATATAGAGCCCGGTGACATCGTTGTATTCCGTACAGATCTTTCACAACAATTTCATAAACCTGAATA
Organism: Candidatus Saccharimonadia bacterium; assembly: GCA_036488585.1. Lineage (GTDB taxonomy): Bacteria > Patescibacteriota > Saccharimonadia > UBA4664 > UBA4664 > DASXHH01. Next base: position 28,116 of record DASXHH010000016.1, read on the forward strand.
CTTCACCGACTCCCCAGCCATACCCGAAGATATCGCGCTCTATCTAGTAGACAAACACGTCTCCATGGTTGGCGTCGACATGGGCACCATTGACCGCCCGCCCTTCACAATTCACAAAATCCTCCTGGGTGCCAACATCCTCATCATCGAAAACCTCACCAATCTCCATCAGCTCCCCGAAACCTTCACTATCATGGCTCTACCTCTCAAGCTAGCCCTCGACGGCTCGCCCTGCCGCGTCATCGCCTCTACTGAACGCTAACCAGCTCCACGTCAAACACCATCACGGCGTCCGGCGGGATCGGATCATGTCCAGCCGCACCATACCCCACCGCCGGCGGAATAATCAGCCGGCGCGTCCCGCCAGCCTTCATGCCAAACATCGCCTGCGCCATGCCCTCAATTACCGTCCCTGCCCCTTCCGTAAACGTGAACGGCTTACCAGTCGAGTATGATTCATCAAATTCTTTACCGTTCGTTAACCAACCACGGTAATTAATCGTCACCACGCTCCCTTGCGTCACCACCTTGCCTGTACCGGGCTTCACCTCTATATACAGCGCCGTGGCGTTATTCTTGTACTGGTCATATACCCCAAACTGGCTCGGCGTCGGCAGCTGGTCCGGCCCATTCCCGGCCGACCCGTTACTACTTCCACTCCCTGCGCCACCACCACCTCCTCCGCCAGATAGCGCTTGCCCCTGTGCTAACCCTTGAGTACCATTTGTCGTCACCTTCAGAGGGGCACCAGAACCCCCCGAATCCGCTCCCAGCACCGGCCCACTCGAGCTCACCGGTACCTGCGCCGCCAGCTCGCTTCCCTCGTCGTGGTGCATGTACAACCATCCGACCATGCCGCCACCTATCAGCACCCCTATACCAGCCGCGACCAGCCCGAATTTCCACCACTTAAACATTAGGGTAATTGTACCAGAGCGCCAGGCTTGACAAAACTCGGTAAATATATGAATATTTGCTCACTCACCAGCTTTGTTGTATCCGTATAGAAAGCGAGTTGGTCATGAGAACCTTCCCCGACCAAGAACCCCCTATGGCAGCGCAGCACCGGCACATGCTCGCCCGCCCGATCGGCCCGCCACCTCGGCAGCCATCCAGGGTCAGTCCCCGACGCGGAATGCGTCAGGCTAAGGCACAGCGACGCCGACACCAGGACGAACTCAACCGACTCGGCGCCCGCTTCGCCGCCTGGGCACACAGCCACGGATACCCGCCTGCCAGGCAGGGCAACCTCGGCTTCGGCTGGGCGATCGGCAGCTTTGGCACCACTTCCCTACCCGGCGATCCGAGCCAGAGCGAGTACATGAGCCACTCCGCCGACCACGCTACCTGGTTCGTGCTCCAGTGCGGCATGGTCGGGACCACGTATGAACCACACCAGGTCGGCCTGCCGAACATCAACCGCTTCATTGCGGCCGTCCGCGAAGGCTGGGGCTGTGACCTGGCCCAGCCCACGAGCCGCCACCCAGCCGGCCTGGACATGCTCACACACTGGACCATCACTCCCATCCGCAATGAGCCTGGCTCCCTGTCTGTGCGGCGAGCCCCAACCAGGCGGGAGTCCTGGTTGCGAAGGTGGCTCAAAGGAGAATCCTGGTAGCCATACCAGCCCCAACGCCCACGAAGAGGCCCGCGTCCTCTCGTGGGCCTCTTTTTATATTGTAATTTTTACTACTCTATTTCCGCCAAACGTCCTCGAACCGGAATTTTTCACCCTTCCCATAGTGCATTGGCGTTGAATGACTTGCGTATAATTTTTTCTAATTCCTTGTCACCAGTAACGGCGAGCTGCTTCTTTAGTAAGGTAGGTCGGGAAGTAATCGTGAAGAGCATATCGTTTGTACTTCCTTTTGCAGTCAATGCTACATCGGTTGGTTCATCAAGTGAGTCAGTGACCCAATCTGTGCCAATTTTCCAATAATAAACACCGGCGCATAACCCTGTTAGTTCAAGCTTGATATATCGCCCATAGAACACTCTAGGTATTTTTGGATTCAGTAGATCTACGCAGCTCAACACAAACTTCACGGATACACGCATAGCCGCTGCTTCGGTGACTTCTGAAGAAACGCCGAGAGGTGAAGCAATATCCAGGTAGTGAACAGCTCTGTCCATAGCGGCATCACCGTATAACTGCCCTATGCTGATGCGCCCGTTGGGTACATGGATGAATTTCCTATTCAGCAGGCCACTCGGAGTAACGCTCACAAGAAAGAGCGTCCTTCTTAACCCTCTCCGCAAAAGTGTTATATAAGCCTGCCTAGACTTGTGCTCATACCTTTTTGCTTGCCTACCATTGATGTCATTCAGCGATTTTAGCTTAAAAATGAGTAGGAAGACATCAGCCAAGCTAAGCTCAAAGCCTATAATATGCCCGAGTACGTTACGACCAGACCAACCATCACATAAGCTGGGCTGATCAAGTTGCTCATCTGAAACGCTCTCGACAAGAGCTACTAGTTGCTTACGCTCTGCGATGAAAGAATCTTTAAGCTCAGACTTTGTCGTCTGCATATCTTGGAGCATACCATACTGCTCTCTACACGTGCCTAAAAACAAAATGACTCATAATGCTTATGCTTTGTGCCCCCTCAATTATCAAGTTCACACTCCAGAAAGCAATATGATTTCGCTACATAAAAGAATAACAAAAAAGAACCAGAAATTAGCTTCTGATTCCCTTTTGGTGGAGCTGCGGGGAATTGCACCCCGGTCCGCCTGGTTACACGCTAGCGCACTACAAGCTTAGTCTGCTTAAATTGTTTCTTTTCCAGCCTCCTGTTAGCAAACAAAACGTCGGTTGGAGCAGCCTCAAATCTTAGCCGCATGAACGAGGCACGTCATACGGAGCAACCCGATAATATGACACCGGCGAACCCCTACCGGGTATCAGGTGCCGATGGCTCTACGTTATTAGGCGAGAGCAGGAGCGAGCTGCGGCATGCTAAAAGCAGCCTTCACCCGCGCAAAGAAGTTGGAAGTTAAAGTAACTTCTGGAATCTAACGTTTGCCTCCGGCTTGCACGCATAGCTTGTAAAGTTCCCGGCGTCGAAGCTGGTCAGCCCCATGCACACACTAGATTATACGTCTATTCAGATACATCCTCAACTATAAGCATAAGAACTGTTGTAGCACGAGCAACGTTTTTTCAAAAATCCGTGTCTTTCATGGAAAGCTTTTTGTCCACCACGCCAAAGCCAAGCACTCGATATACCCGTACCATTGCCCCATAACGTGGAGGAAACTACCATGCCATATGATGAGAACGAGCGCGATCTAGATTACGAGCAATCAATGTATGAAGAGGATCCGGCTTACGGCGCCGACACCTACTTCGCTGAGCGGCTCGACCAGAATCCAGCCGACGAGACAGCTGGTGACGAGTCGCTAGAGGACGAGCCCGAGCCCCTTGAGGAGGACTACACTAGCGAGTTCGGCGAGAAGGTTGTCACCGATGAGCCAGCCGAAGCATCAGCAGGCTCATCCGAGTACGCCGATGAGACCGAGGAGACCAAGGACGACAAGCTCAAATAATTCCGGTTTTGCGCAGAGCCCGGGCGGAGGTCTAGCTGGCCTCCGCCTTAGCTTTGGCCCGAGTGCGAGCAGCAATCACTTCGCCATATACCTCCATGAGTCGCACGGCGCCCGCCTTGGCATCATATTTGCGCGCAATACCCTCGGCCGCCTGCTGCCATTTGCGGTAGTAGGTCTGATCGTCTTTGAATTTCTCAATAATCCGCACGAATGTTTCGTCGCCCCCCTTCTCGTAGCCACCCGTAAATGTCTGCCGGTACTGATCTAGATCTCGCAGCAACACCGGCAACCCAGCCGCCGCCGCTTCCACTATTACGATACCGAACGTCTCTTGGTTCGAGGGC
>DASXHH010000009.1:0-157604 GCA_036488585.1 Candidatus Saccharimonadia bacterium
ACGTTCATGGATAGCCACAGGGTGTCTTGGTTCCAGTCGACATTAGAGCCAAAGGCTGTGATTGAACCCAGAGACACCGAGTAGTAGCCGTTCTTGACGGTCACCCGGTTGTCGGGTGAACCGGTGCCATAGATCCAATCCTCAGTCCACTTCAGGGTACCACCGTTACTGGTGTTGGCGTTTGCACTGGTACAGCCAGTCACACAACCATTGCCGTCCTGCCAGATTTGGAATTCCATGTTATAAGTGCCATCCGCCACCACCGCCCCACTAGCGGTCAGTAGCCGACCCTGGAAGTTGATCTGCTGGTTGATGCCGGCCGCAGCCTGAGCAGGCTGGGCAGTTCCAACCAACACTCCAACCCAAACTAGCCCAGTCGCCGCGAGGGCCAGGGCAGTAAGCAGTTTTCTTGACGAGCTCCCTATACATATAAAACGCCGGGTGTTCAGACCTGTTCCTCACAAACTACTTACGCTTTTCATTATGAACTAATTGTGAACCATGCTCAAGTTAAAAAATGGCCATTTTTGACGTTCAGATAAGCAAGATAGTTAACTCCGGTAAAGAATTTACTTATTAAGTAAATTATGGTTAAATAATTTCGAAATTCCACCGATATCCCCAGGAGAGGGGGTGAGTGGCATGTCCATTGAGAACTCAGCGCTTCCGCCGGTCTCTCAGGAGAGGGACCCGGAGGAAATCAGCCACTTCGGAAGATGGGCCATTAAGATCAGCCTGGATACTGCCCTGGGCATGTGGGCGGCTCAGAAGCTGGCGTACCCGCTCCAAATAAAGATGGCTTCGCAGCCGCTGATACTGGTGATGCTGAACCCGATCGCTCCGGCGCTGGCCGACCTGCACGACCACTACAACTTCTGGCTCTATCTAACCATTGGCGGCTTGCGGTCGTGCATATTTATGCCGACTTCGTACTTTATGGGCCGCTACGGGAAGGAGTACGTGAAGGCTCTGGCTGCTAAGCGCGAGCGCCGCACAGGCCGCCAGCTGATGTGGCCTGGTAAGGCCAGGCGTGGGATCGACCATGTGGTCAGCCCGGTCCGCGATTGGCTAACTAGCTTTGTAGCGGCCACACCGGTGCTGGCATACCCGTGGGTCTGGCTCAAGGGCCTAGGCCGATGGCTCAAGCCAAGGGTTTTGGACAACTTCGCCAAATGGGGCTGGCTAATGGTCTTTATCCGGCCAAACCAATGGACGCTGATGGCTGCCGGCGCCAAGCGTATGAACCCCTGGGTGACTGGAGCGGCAGCCGTTTCCGGCGAGCTAGCTTGGCTTGTGCTGGTGGCCTACATGGGCCAGCATATACCCCATATTGTGTTGAACATCTTCTCAATCTTTTAGACCCCTTGTCGCCGTGCAAGGGGTCTTCACTTTTTAGTTTACCGTGCAGCGGATTTCGGCGATGAGAAGATGATGGCGCCACAGCACGGAGTTGAATCCAGACTTCCGGATGGGAGTTTTTCAAGTTCGATGTAAACGTAGCAATTGGCGTTCAGGCCGGCAGCTACACGCTGCCGGCCTGAACTATGGTTGTCCTCAGGCGGACCGTGGCATGAGCGGCGCAGCTGTGCGCCAGGCACGATCTGACAGCGGCTGAACACCGGTCTTGCGGAAGCCCTTGAGCTGCCGGTTGATTGCCAGGGCGAAATACCCGGTCGCAAGGAGGGTACACAGACAGGTGAAGATAACGTAGAGGACGAAGCCGATGCTCCCGCCGGAGGCGAGACGGAACAGCTCCTGGTCGTTGAAGTACCTCTGCTGCTCGGTGTGGTTGAACAGGACCAGCGGGATCCACTTGCCGTGGCGCTGGGCGTGACACATCGTGACGACCTGGCCCGACCAAAGATCGACGTTGAAGCCGGTCAGTGAGAAGCTACGCTCGCCCTGCTGGCCAACGAGCCGGAATGAATCGGTGCGCGTCACGTGCGTACCCCGGTTCACGATCACCGCGTCGGAAGCCGACAGGTACGTAGCCGTATCGGTGACGGTGGTGGTCTGCGTGCTGCGCGCCCCATTCACAACTCCGGTGAAGGTTTGGATTGGGTAGCCAAGAACTTCGGTGCCGTCAGTGCTGACGACCATGGGCCTGTGGGCCTTCCGGATTCGTAGGAAGATGGGGATGCTGAAAACACAGCAGACCATCACATACGCGATGAACGCGGTCAAGGTTGTCCTCCTGCCTGCGTGGGCGGCGAGTTGCCGTCCAGGTGCGACGCCAAGACGTCCGGAAAATTTTAATATGGATTAGTCAATTAGTAAAGGCTTGGCTAAGGCTAAAAATTGTAGTGGACAGGGCTTGACTCCTGGGCACCACGCCTCGATTTGCGAGGTGAGTGATGCCCAGGAAGATGCGAGGACGCACAGTTGGATCAGCCGGCGCCGGAGATGCCGACGTTGTATACCACAAACTCCAGTCGAACTCTTGAAGTGGCTGGATCTGCTTAATCAGTATTGTGTCTCAATCGTTGAAGATAGCTAATAGGACGGCTTCGGAGCTCCAGTGGTAATATCGCACACCGATGAGTGGTTGCCCAAGCAAGCATTTAGCTTATTGATTTCGTATTGGTTGTATAGCCAAGCCTGCGAGGCTCCAGCGTTCGTAATGTCCTGATTATGAATAGTGGTGAAAAGAACGTAGTTAGTGAATATGAGACATAAAGCTAGGAGGCCAATGATGACGTCCCGAAGGTTGAGTTTATATTTTCGTTTTAACATAAATGCATTATACACTTTTAAGCATAAGAACATTGGTGCGCCACACTTCCCAATTCTGGAACCATTTGTTGATAGCTTGCTGCGAGTCGACGTCAAGATAACGAAACTCGGCTTAGTTTACGAAGTCGATCAAGTTGTTGCCCGCCCGCTGGACGGAGATCCGGTCAAAAATGAACCACCTGAATGCTCAAACTCTTTGCTTAAGCGCTCGGGTGGTGCCGTCCTGGACACCACGGGCGCTGTGTTGCACCGTGATGTCCAGGACTGGTACGCCGTTTCGACCCCCCGCAGGGATCGGCCCGAACGGCGACGGGCCGAGTTGTGGATCAGTCGTGCTGATCCGGTCCGGGGCCGGGGGCCGGCGTGATGTACTCCGGCTCGGCCGGGAGCAGGACGCGCCCGGCTTCCTCGTTCAGGCGGCTCGCCACGAGTTCGGCCACGACGTTGACGTCGTTGTAGACGTCGTCGCCGGGGATCTCGAGCGATCCGAGGTTGAAGGCGAGCATGCCGTTGCGGCCGACATGGAAGTCGGCGCTCAGGAGTTCACCCGACGCCCGGAGGCGAGCAAGGACGTCCTCGAGGACGTCCCAGTCCCGCTCATCGGATGTGACCACGCCGGCCAGGTAGGTCGAATCGTGGTCCCACTCGACGGTGAACGGGTTGGGGTTGGCGCTAACGGTCATGACCTCTCCTTGGTATCGACAACCGTGCGTTGCTTATTATACCTTGTTTCGTATCTGGCGTCAAGTTGCGCGAGAGAGGAGTCGAACCTTTTTCCAGATATAAAATTTCGAAAACACAAAAGGCGCCCAAACTGGGACTCTTCTTATTTTTAGATCTAAATTGGTGCGCGAGGGGTATTTAGATGGAACTCTTTATGCCATGACATCTTGAGTTTGGGCAAGAAATTGACAGAACTGGGGTTGGGTATGACAGGCGAAAAGTTGTTCTAACGATCTCGGATCCCTGTTGTACACTAAGCGTAAGCCTTGTGAGGGCTTGGAGAATACAAAAAATTAACAGGGGGACAAAAAATGCCTCGCGAACTTGATATATTGCTACCCACCAAACTTAAGCCAGGTGATCGCGTCCGCTTCGTATCGCCGGCTAGCCCAGTGCCGAAGGGCGGGCTAGACAAGGCCGCGGAGGTACTCGAAGGTCTAGGCTTAGCGGTTGAGTACGGAGAGCATGTCTATGATGTGGATGAGACGATTGATTATCTGGCCGGTAAAGATGAATACCGGCTGGCAGATATTAATGATGCTCTGCGCGATCCTGGTATTAAGGCCATTATTGCTACTCGCGGCGGCAAAGGCGCCTACCGAATTGCTGATGGCCTGGATTTTACTGCGGCACTCAAGCACCCAAAGTTAGTGGTTGGCTTTAGCGAAATAACCATTTTGCACATGGTCTTACTTAAGAACTGCGGGCTAGCCGGCATTCATGGCGCAGCGTGGGACGCTGAGAGGTTCGGCCAGGCGAGTGCTGCGTCATTTGTGAAGGCAGTCATGACCACTGAGCCCGTCACGGTTCATTCAACAGACAATGAGCATACGCATTTGCTTACGACCAAAGGCAAGGTAACAGGACGACTAATTGGCGGCAATCAGGATTCGATCGCTACAGGCGCCGGCTGGGCGCTGCCAAGTTTTGACGGCGCAATTTTGTTGCTCGAGGCGTTTAACTTGCGTCTGGGCCATATTGATCGACAACTGACCATGCTTCTAAAGACGGGCATTTTTAAGAATATTGCTGGAGTGGCAATTGGTCAGTATACCAACTGCGGTGCCGCGAGTGATCCTACCGCCACTCCTGATGTGCGCTGTACCGAGATTGAGATTTTGCGCGATCGCCTCGGTAGCTTAGGCGTGCCGATTTTGGGTGGATTGCCGTTAGGGCATGGAAAGTACCCGATTGCTGTTCCGATTGGTACTATGGCGACGCTCGACGCAGACAACGGAGCTCTTACCGCCTCAGCGGGAGTTAAATAGCGTGACTCATCAAAAAGAAATACCAGCGCATCCAAGCGATCTCCAACCCCGAATTGTCCAAAAAGTATATCAACGGCGCGGTTCATTGTACGCATTTCCGACTCTTGATCCAACCAAGACTGCCCTGGTGGTGGTTGACCTAGATATGGGAACGGCTCGTGATGCTGCAAATCTGCAGCAGGTGGCCGACAACGTAAACGAGCTGGCGACTGCCTTGCGTGATCACGGTGGAACGGTTGCTTGGGTGATAACCCCAATCCAGAAACCAACTAAAAACTTCCAGGCGGTATTTGGAACGGCCGCGAGTAAGTTTGAGAATATGGGACGGCCGGGCGGGGCGGCGCATATGCTATGGCCAGAACTCAACCCACCCACAGACACCGATATACGAACTACCAAGTTGGGTCACAGCGCTTTCTTCCCCGGTAAATGTGATCTGAATGAGAGGCTGAAAGCCAAGGGTATAGAGTCAATTTTGATCGTGGGGGCGGTCACCAACGTTTGCTGCGAAGCTTCGGCCCGCGATGCGGCGGAACTAGATTACCAAGTCACCCTCATTTCTGACGCGATGGCAGGGCTGCCAGGGCTGATTCAGGGAACGCTCACGACATTTTTTCGTTGGTATGGTGACGTGCGAACCTCGCAGAACGTCATTCAACTCTTAAGCGAGAGTTGAATGAGAGTGATGGATGAATAAAAGCGAAAAAGACCTCACGAGGTCTTTAAAGCATAAGAACATTGGTGCGCGAGAGAGGAGTCGAACCTCCACGTCCTTGCGGACACTAGTACCTGAAACTAGCGTGTCTACCATTCCACCACTCGCGCGGGTGGGCGTTAACTGGGTTACATTAGCATAATTTGGGGGCCTGGGGAAGAGTTAGCGAATCGGGATCAGACGGCGGCGGACGGTCCAGCGCTCCACGCCGTAGAAGCGGTCGGCCGGGGCGACTAGGCGGTGGGCCATTATGCCCGAAACATCGGAGCTGGCGGCATACACGTAAGCGGATTCGTAGAGAACGGCTGCGGGCGCGTCGGCGTCCCAGGCCTTGAGAAACTCCTCATATTTGCCCTGGCGCACAAGCGGGTCGGACTTCACGCGGCCGGATTCCAAAGCCGAGTCGGCGTCTAGGCTGGAGTAGCCGGAGAGATTAACACCGGGGTCTTTCGCCTGACTCGAGTGCCAGAATGAGTAGACATCGGGGTCGGAGCCGAGGTTCACGCCGTAGAGGAGCATTTGGAAGTTGCGCGGGCGCATGTAGGTTTGCTGAAGTTCGTTCTGATCGACGGCGGTAATACTGAGATTTATGCCGAGGGCCGACCACTGGTGCTGAATGTCTTTAGCGGCGAGCTCAAGCGGACTGCCCGCCAGGGTGACCAGCCTGAGGTGGAGCTGGCCGGGTTTGTAGCCGGCGGCAACCAGGGCTTTTTTGGCATCGGCAGAGCTGAGAGGGCCGGGGTAGTACTGGTTGGTATAGCCGGTTTGGCCCGGCAGGATGGGTTGAGTAACGGCCACGCCTTGGCCAGCCGAGGCCTGCTGCATGACTTCGCCCCGGTCGATGGAGCGCGACAGGATGAGGCGCAAGGTTTTGTCCTTGAGCGTGGAGTCGCCGGTGGCGAAGAACAAAGTGGTCTCCTCGGGCAATGTGAAGGTGTACTCGGTGAGTCCAACCGCCGACCGGGCCTGAGAGGCAACTTCGGGCTCGATGCGGCCCGGTGAAGTCACCTGGCGGGCGGCGTAGGCGGTGAGGGTTTGGGCCGGCGTGTCGTAGAATTTGAACATGAACTCGTCAAGTTTTGGCTTGCCAAAGTAATAATTGGGGTTGGCAGTGAGTTCAATTTCTTTGGCGGAGGGGGCAAAGGTTTTGAGCTTGAATGGGCCGGTACCCACAGGGTTCTGGTTGAAATCGGCCTCGCGCAACTGCGATGGCTCCACGTTTTCGAGCAAGTGCCGGGGAACGATGCCGACGGTGGTCGAATCGAGGAACGAATCGAGGGGCTGCGGCAGCTTCATGACCACGGTGTAATTATCGGGGGTGTCACAGGTGACGCCCTGCCAGGATGAAGCCAGCGGCGAACGGGAGTCGGGGTTTTGGATGGCGGTGAGGGTGAAGGCGACATCCGCAGAGGTGAACGGCACACCATCGTGCCACTTGACGCCATGGCGCAGGTGGAAGGTGTAGGTTTTGCCGTCTGGCGAGACATCCCAGCTAGTGGCTAGATCCGGCACGTGCTGGCGGCGCGAGTTGTAACGGGTAAGGCCGGAGAAGACGAGACGATTAATATCGTCGGCGGTAGCTGATTCGGGAAGCAGCGGGTTGAGGGTTTGCACGGTGCCCACGGCCGCCTCGGTGTAGGTGCCGCCGGGAAAGCCGACCGCCGTGGTATAGAGCCGGTCGAGCGCACCCATTTGCTGCAGCAAGCCAACGAAGGCGACCGCCGCCAGCGCCCACCACAGCAGCAAGAAGCGCCGTACCACCCTCACCTGGTGCCATTTGCCCCAGATGTGGCGGTCTATGTAGTTGCGGGACCATTGGCGCCAGATGCGGGTGTTGCGGCGCGCTCGACGCACCGCCCTGCGCCATCGGAACCGAAAATAGTTAAACATGGGCTTACTTCTTTGAAAGAATGCTCAAAATTACAGACAGAACGAGGATAACGGCCGTGATGATGGTGGCATTAAAAATTACAGCCTCAGCGCCACGACGGGAGCGGTAGTAGCTGGTATCGCCGCCGAAGGCCGCGCCCAAGCTCTGGCCGCGGGATTGGATGAGGATAAACATTATGGTGAGCAGCGCCGAAATGACGGTAATGATATTAAATATGTTCTTCATGCTTGGGCTCCAGAAGTTCAGTTAGCAGGTAGTTTACGATCCATACCACCACCGTGGCTAGGACTGCGGTCCAAAACGAGCGTAGGTGGAACTTGGGATAGATAACCGTCACAAGATAGAGCATGAAGGCATTTATCACAAGGGTGAACAGCCCGAGCGTAAGTACAATGGCCGGTAGCGACAACAGCACCACCAACGGCCGAATGACGGCGTTGACCACCGAGAAGATGAGCGCAGCCACTACTAGAATGCTGAGCTTGTCGTTGTACTGAATGCTGCCCGTCATTAATTCGGCGGCAGCCCAGAGGCCGAGGAAGTTGACGAGCCAGCGCAAGATAAATTTGCGGATCATGACCCGACTATGTTAGCACAATTACCGCTTCTTGCGTAGGAGCTTGCCCAGCGAGAACACGCTCGCACCCGTTACCTTCATGCGAGGCGTGCGTTTGCGTTCGCGAGCGGCGGCCCGGCGGATGGCTTTGTCGATGTGATAGCCGCGGCTCATGATTTGGCTGATTTGCTTAATAGCTCTTCGAGCTGATCGGGGTCTGAAGGGATGTCGCGGGAGATAACTTCGCACCCACCGGTGGTGATGAGCAGATCGTCTTCGAGCCGTACCCCTATCCCCTCTGTTTTTAGGTAGAGGCCGGGCTCGCAGGTGATGACCATGCCGGGCTCGAGTGGGGCTCGGAAATCAGAGTTGTCATGGGCATCGAGGCCCATTTGATGAGAGATGTGACCGGGATAGTAGTTAAAAAGCGGACCTTTGAGGCCGAGTTTTTTGATTTCTTCGGTGAGGACCTCGCGCATATGGTTGTCGACGCTCACGATGGATTCGCCGGGTTTACAACGGGCGATACCAGCGAGCTGGGCCCGGCGCAGAGCCTCGTAAGTATCGCGCTGGCGCTTGGTGAATCGACCCGATACAGGGGCGACGCGGCTAATGTCTGAGGCATACCAGCCCATTTCGGCGCCGGTATCGAATAAGACGAGGTCGTGATCGCCGAGCGGAGCGTCATTTTTCATGTAATGGATGATGGTGGCATTACGGCCGGCGGCTACAATTGGCGTGAAGGCGTGGCCGGTGGCTCCGTGGCGTAGGTATTCGGCGGTGAGCTCGGCCTCAAGCGCGTATTCGGGCAGCCCCGGCGACATGGCCAACCACGCCCGCTCGAGGCCAGCCTTAGTGGTGGCGACGGCGCGGCGGATTTGCTCGATTTCGGCCGGGTCTTTAATTTGGCGGTGGTGGTTAAGCTGTGGTAGGGCGGAGCGGAGTTGGTGGAGAGGTGCTCGGCGGCGCAGTTCTCTGGCTCGGCGAGTAGCGGGCGAGGATTGGTGCGAATCGAGCGATTCGTCGGCATTGAGATAAACAGTGTGGTAACGCTCGAGTAATCGATTGAGCAGACGCGGCAGGTCCGAGAGCGGCATAACGGTTTTAATGCCAGATAGTTTTTCGGCCTGTCTTGGCGTGAGGCGCTCCCCTTCCCAGGTGCCCACAAAGTCGTTGGTACCGCTCACGAACAACAACTGGCGGGCCTCAGGGTTAGAGTGACCGGGTACCAGCACCAGCACCGCCTCAGGTTCAGCGATGCCGGTGAGGTAGTAGAAGTTGGAGTCGGGGCGGAACGGATACTCGGCATCGGCGCTGCGCATGATTACATCGGACGTATCGATAATGGCGATAGCTTCGGGGCCGATAGCTTCCTCGAGTTTGGATCGGGCCGCGGCATGGAATTTCGGCGGCAGGGGTTCGTAGCGCATACGCGTATTGTACCTGACGGTAGGCCGGCGGTCCTAAAATTGGCGCTGGATGCAAAAGTTAGCCAGTTCGGTAAGGCGGGAGCGAGCGTCTCGGCCGAGACCGGCTTTAGACAGAGCCTGAAGGCTGGTTTTGAGGAACGACTCGGCTAGTTCCTGAGTTTTTTGGGGCGCGCCAGTGGCCCGCAGCAGCTCTCGTACCGCCTCAAGCTCGGCGGTGCCGGCGTTGCGATGACCCCAGAGCAGGCCAAGCTCACGCTTTTGAGCGGAGGTGGCAGCTGCAAGCGCGAAGTGGATGAGCACGGTGCGCTTGCCTTCTTGAAGGTCTGAGAGCACCGGCTTACCGAGCGCCTCCTCACGGCCAAATACGCCGAGCAGGTCGTCGGTAAGCTGGAAGGCCACGCCGAGGGCCTGGCCAAAGATGGCCAGCTCTCGTTGGGTGCTCTTGGTGGCGCCGGCAAGCTCTGCACCCACCAAAAGCGGTACTTCGAAGCTGTAGCAGGCGGTTTTGTAGCGGCAGACCCGCAGCAGGGTCTCGAGAGCGGGCGGGCTGATGGTCGGAAGGGCTGCAGCCACATCGGCGAGCTGGCCGCCCATCTCCTCAAACAGCATGCGCTGAACATGAGCCGCGGCGGCCAGTTTGCGCTCGGCCGGGAACGGCGCCGTGAGGATGGCCTCGAGTCCGAGGGCCATGGTGGCGTTGCCGGCGAGGAGGGCAAAAGACGAGGCCTGGTGCCAGGCTTCATCGGATTCGAGCCCCTGCTCCACAAAGCGGCGATGGTACACGCCTAGCACGTTGGGGCGACCATGACGGATGGTGTCGCGGTCGATAATATCGTCGTGAATGAGCAGAAAATTATGGAACAACTCCTGAGAGATGGCCGCTTGCAATGCCGGCTCGCGCTCGCTACCACCACAACCCTCATAGGCGGTCAGCATGATATACGGCCGCAAGCGCTTCCCACTGCCGAGCGCCTGATCACGCACCACCCCGAGCAGCTCGGCGTAACCGGGGTCGATTGGATGGGCCCGAGCAATGGCCGATTTGAGCAGGCGGCTCAGGTGCTCGTCAACCTGGGCCTTAAAGCCCCGCGGCATGACTTGGGGTTGGTCAGTTAAGTGCGGCATAATACTAGTTTTGCATCTTGTGGTCAGTTTTAGGCCATAGTTAAGAAAAAGTTTATCTGGATACCCTATGCTTATGCTAAGGAGAGATATGCGAATTTTATTGGTTGAGGACGATAGGACCGTCGCCGAGACTCTCACCGAGGCTCTTGGCTGGTATTTCGTGGTCGACAATGCCTATAGTGGCTCTGAGACACTCGAAATGCTGTTTCAACATGCTTATGACCTAATAATCTTAGACTACACCCTGCCCGACATCCAGGCGCCACTGCTATACGAGCAGATCCGCAGTATCGACCAGACCGTGAAAGTGCTATTGGTAACGGGCAATGACAACGTGGAAGACAAGATTAAGATGTTGGACGCTGGAGCCGATGACTACGTGATAAAGCCGTTCGAGATCCGGGAGCTGCGTGCCCGCATCCGGGCGGTGCTGCGCCGAGGCAACCAACGGCCGGGGTCGTCGTTGATAGTGCTCGACGACCTGCAGGTGGACGTGGCGGGCCGGACGGTGAGACGCCGGGGCATTGAGATCAAGCTGCAGCGCAAGGATTTCGATATCCTAGAGTACCTGTTGCGCAACCAAGGTCGGGTAGTGACGCGCGAGATGATTTTGAACCACGTCTGGACCAACCATAAAGAAAGTTCTGGCAATCTGGTGGACGTGCATATTAAGAAGATTCGCGACCAGATAGACAAACCATTCCAGCACCCGCTGATTCACACCGTGCCGGGAGTGGGTTATAAAATCGACACCTAGCAGCCGTGAGGCTTACAGGGTGAATTTAAACGAAAGGAGGTGATATGAATGAGCGAAGTGATTAAGAAGGCCTTAACCGACAAGAGCGCCCGTAATACGGAAGCGCTCCGGGCGGTGGCCACCAAGGAGGTCGCGTCCCCCTGGGGCAGCGTTGACGTCTAAATAAGCAGACTGGGCGCGGCTCCGCCCAGTCTTTTATGAGAATAACAAAACGCTTATGCTTAAACTAATATGAACTATACTTTGTAAAATGCTTTCCCGACTAATCGAACGCACATATAAGCTATTCATTAAACCAAAAACGGCCGATGCCGAACAGCGGCGACAAGAGTTTATTCTAAACATTATTCTGACCGGCTCGTTTGTGCTGTCGCTGGTGGCACTGTTTGTGGTGATTTTGAATCTGGCGGCTGAGAGGGTGTCGTACACCGGCGAATCTCCGGGAATGGCAGTAGTGAGCGTGGCGCTATTCGGCGGGCTGCTGGCGATTTCCCGCGGCGGTCGGTTTAAGGTTTCGGGCTACACGATTGTGGCACTGTATTTAATGATGGCCTTTTATACCCTGTTCCGCTGGGGAATTTCGCTGGCGGAAGGCGTGCTACTGATGGCGCTGGTGCTGGTACTGGCCTGGATTTTGCTGGGGACAATCGGCGGCGTGGCGGCCACGGCTTTGGCGATGGGCGGGCTGATCGTGTTGGGTTACCTGCAGCAGGAACATTTAGTACATTTTGATTCGAGCTGGATGAAGACGCCCGGCAATATGAGCGACGGAGTGACATTTTCGCTGACGTTGTGGGTGATTACTATTGTGTCTTGGCTAAGCAACCATGAAACCGAGCGCTCGCGGCGACGGGCGCAACGCAGTGAAGAGGAGCTGAGGCGGCAGCGCGACTTGCTCGAGGAGAAGGTGCGCGAGCGGACCCGGGAGTTGGAGATAGCCCAGCATGAGCAGCTTATGCAGATGTCGAAATTCGCGGAGTTCGGTCGGCTGACCTCGGGCATCGTACACGAACTGGTGTCGCCGTTAATGGCGGTGAGCGCCAACCTGCAGCAGATGAACAACCGGACCGCCTCCGATAAGCTGCGCCGGGCCTTGGAGGGAACCAAGCGCATGGAGCGCTACATTCTGGCAGCCCGCAAACAGCTGCAGAACCAAGCCGAGGAAGCGGAATTTTCGGTCAGCCACGAAATTGAATCGGTGGTGGATTTTCTGGCGCCGTTGGCCAAAAAGCAACAGGTGAAAATTGAGTTTATAAAACTGGGCGAGCCGGAGCTGCGGGGTAGCGCCATTAAATTGCACCAGATAATGACCAACTTGGTATCGAACGCGTTGGACGCCTACGGAACGGCTGAAGTGGCGAGCCAAAAGCGGGTGGTGGTGGAGCTGGTACGGGCTGATAGCAATGTAATGATACGGGTGCAGGATTGGGGCACCGGAATAGCGGCGGAAAACTTAGACAAGATCTTTGAGCCGTTTTATACCACCAAGAGCTCCGACCAGGGGATGGGGTTGGGCTTGTCTTTGGTGAAGGAATACGTGGAGCAAGGGTTTGGCGGCGCAATCTCGGTGACCAGTGACGATGTAAACGGCACAGTGTTTGCGCTCAGACTGCCAATAAAACGAGCGGGCTAGAATTTGGATCAGCGGCGTCGGAGGGAGCTGATGCATCGAGTGGCAGAGGAACAGCAACCGGAGGGATGGTTTACTAGTTGGTCGGCGCCAGAAGGTACAACACCTGGTCTGGGGGATGCGCGCCACGCTACCACCTTTTTTACGTCCCTGGTGGCGGTCGCGCTGGCGGAGGTGGACGAACCCGAGGCGGAGGTGGTTCGACAACAGTCGGTGGACTGGCTGCTTGGGGAGCGCGGATCGCAGTGGTCGTTTAACTACTGGGCGCGCGGATCGGAAGAAGCCGCCGCTCTCCCCTACCCCGACGACTGGGACGACACCAGCTGCGCACTGGCGGCAATAATGCGGCTGCGGCCAGAGGCGGTGAGCGGTGGGGCGTTAGCAGCCATGGTGAATCTGCTCACCGCCACCGAGGTAGCCGAAGGCGGCCCCTACCGCACCTGGATGGTGAATGCGGAAGCTGGGCCCGAATGGCAGGACGTGGATGTGGCGGTGAATAGTAACATCGCCTATATGTTGAGCCTGCAGAAGGTAGAATTACCGAGCTTGTCGGGATTGATAGAGCGGGCGATTGAGGCGAACGAGCTGCGGTCGCCGTATTACCCCACGAGCTACCCGCTAGTGTATTTTGCGTCGCGATGGTATCGGGGATCGGAAGCGGCGCGCTTGAGGGAATGGCTGAAGTTGCGCAAACGAAACGGCTGGTGGGGCGACCCGCTGCGGACCGCTCTAGCAATAACCGCTAGCCTTAACCTGGGGGCGCGCCCGGAGGAGGTGGCGACGCCACTGGCAGTGCTGGCCGGACGGCCACTTGAGAGCTTAGCCCGGGCCTACCCCTTTTGCTATGATCCGGAGGCGGGCGGGCAACACTACGTAGCAGGGGCGTCGGCCCTGACCACCGCCCTAGTGTTGGAGGCGGACGCCAAGTACGAGCGGGCTGTGGCGACGACGGGGCGAGACAAGGCGGAGCACGGCGGGCGTGAGGCGGAGTCCGACCGGATTCACGAGCAGGTAGTGAGCCGAGTGCGAGAACGACTGAATGTTGCCGGGCCCGACCTGGCGGGGTCAGCCAGCTACATCATCGACCGGGTCACGCGGGATGATCCGGCACGGCAGGTAACGCTTCTACCCTGGGTGTTTCGGCGAGCACTGGGCGAGGCTGGCGAGACGGTTACGGACGAGCGGTTAGTGCTGCTGGGCGCCTTGAGCTTGTTGGGCTGGATGGCCTACACGATTTACGACGATTTTCTCGATAACGAGGGTGAGCCCAAGCTACTGCCACTAGCTAACCTGGCCCTGCGCGAAGTGGTGGTGGCCTTCAATTCCGATACGGCCGGATCTGGCCTGATGGCAATGGTGGTGCTCGACCTGATGGACGCGGCCAACGCCTGGGAGGTAAACCACTGCCGGGTGGCCAGCCAGGGCGAGCTACTGCGGGTGGCGCCGCCGGATTATGGCAATTTGGGCCGGCTGGCCGAACGGTCGATGGGTCACGCGCTCGGGGCTATGGTGATGATGTTGGATCTGGGGTATGGGGCTGACTCACGGGAGGTGGGCGCGGTGGAGGAGTTTTTCCGTCATTATTTAATTGCGCGACAACTCAACGATGAGGCTCACGACTGGAAACCGGACCTTCAAAGCGGCCATATCAACGCCGTCGGAGCGCGGCTGCTGGCGGCAGTGAGCAACCGCGGAGACAGCGTGGAACGGCTGTACGACGGGCTCGAGCAGGTGTTTTGGGAACAAGAGATCGGGCCGGTCTGTGAGCGGGTACTAGAGGAGTTAACGCTGGCGCGGGCGGCGCTGGCGCGGGCCGATGTGTCTCGTCCCGAGGAGCTGGAGGTGCTGCTCGAGCCAGTAGCTGCAGCCGCCCACCGGGCCCTAGAGGGGCAACGTCAAACATTGGATTTTTTGCAGGCCTATCGAGATAAAACCGGAAACGGTGGAAAAATACAGTAACGCGGCCGTGTTACGATTAAGCATTATGAAGAAACTGAAACTGCTGGCCTACACATTGAGCCTAGCCGGAATGCTTGCAGCGGCGCCGGTGCTAGCGGCCAAACCAGCGGGAGCCGGCAAAATCGGCCCCGGCCTGGGCATGGACGTGTCTTATCCGCAATGCGGCAAGAGCCTACCGACGACTCCGGCGTTTGCAGTGGTGGGCGTGAACGGGGGCGTGGCTAACAATTTCAACCGTTGTTTTAGCTCGGAGCTGACCTGGGCCGAGGGTGCCAGTGGTGGCACACAGCAGCCGAAGGTGTCAGTGTACGTAAACACCGGCAACCCCGGCGACGTGTTGGCCCAATACAATCTGGCCGATTGGCCGACCAGCACCAACCCGGCCGATCCGTACGGCTCATGCATGGGCGTGTGGACCGATGACTTGGCCTGCTCTTGGGAGTACGGCTATGAGCGGGCGCAAGGCGATGTGGGTTACGCCGGCAGTGGTGCGCGCAGATGGTGGCTGGACGTTGAGACTTCCAACAGCTGGACTATCGATGCCGCCAAAAATCGTGCAGCGCTCGAGGGCATGGTGTATGGGCTGACTGAGGCCGGCGGCACGGTGGGGCTGTACTCCACGGCTGGTGCCTGGTCTAGCGTTGCAGGTGCCGTGCCCATGGCCAGTCCGCTGTACGCGTTGCCGGAGTGGCGACCGGGCGCCGAAACCCAGCGCCAGGCACAAAGCAATTGCAGCCTCTCCCCTCTTACTGGCGGTGGTCACATCACGCTCACACAATACACCACCACGCTCGATTACGATTACAGCTGCATTAACTAAGACGTAGTCATGTCGTCGGAAACGGGAGCTGGGTCGGCTGGTGACTCAACCGGGGCGCTACTGTGACCCAGGTGCTCCTTCACCACGGCGGCTTTAGCCGGGCCAATGGCGGCCGCTACCTCCTCCTGGGTGGCCTGCCGCACGCCGCGCACCGACCCGAAGCGCCGGATGAGCGTTTTGCGGGTGGCCGGGCCGATCCCGGGTATGGCATCGAGCAGGCTCTGGGTTTGGCGTTTGCCGCGTAGGATCGACTGGTAGGTAATGGCAAAACGGTGGGCTTCGTCACGCACCCGTTGCAGAAGTTTGAGCACATGGCTGGAGGGCGGTAGCAGGATGGTTTCGAAATCCTGGTTGGTGGTGACCCAAGCCTCGTCTTCGTAATGGCCCGGGTCAACCACGCGCGACTCTGGCCGGCGGCGAATTATTTCCTCCTCGCGCTTAGCCAGGCCGATAGCCGGAATGCCGAGCCCCATGGCATCGAGCACGCTGAGCGCGGCTGCCAGCTGACCCTTGCCGCCGTCAATCAGTAGCAGGTCGGGTTTGGGCCATTCTTCGAGGTGTTTGGGGCCGAAGCGGCGAGCGAGTACCTCGCGCATGTGGGCGAAATCATCGTTGCCGGCGAGGTGCATTTTGAAGCGGCGGTACTCGTCACGGTTGGGCACACCGTCCGAAAACACCACCATGCTGGCGACATTATCGGTGCCGCCGAGGTGTGAGATGTCGTAGGCCTCGATGCGACGAGGAATGCCCTTGAGCTCCAGCCGCTCGGACAGGCCGGTGAGCGCTTGGTCGCGGGTGAGGTCGAAGGCCTCTTTGTCGCCGAATACCATTTGCTTGCCAAACGCGCGTAGGTCGGCCAGCTGGTCGCGGCGGCGAGCGGCCTCTTCGTAGTGCTTGCGCCCCGCGAGTTGGGCCATTTCACGCTCAAGCTGGTCCATGAGCTTGGTCTGTTCGCCTTTTAGATAAAGTTCTAGCTTGCGAATGTTCTTGCGGTAATCGGCTACAGTGATCGCGCCTTCTTCCGGCCCCGGACACAGCCCCAGGTGGTATTGCAGGCAGCCGCGGGCGGGCCATTTGTCGTGTGTGACATACGGAAACACTTTGCGCAACATGCGCATGGCCCGGCGCAGAGCATCACTGGAAGTAAACGGTCCGTAGTAATGAGCCTTATCATCCAAGGGCCGGCGGACGTATGACACCACCGGAAATTCCTCCGCACTGATCTTCACATAAATGAAGTTTTTCTCGTCTTTCCAATCGATGTTGTATTTGGGCTTGTAACGCTTTATGAACTCAGATTCCAGGAACAGCGCTTCGGCCTCACTGCCAGCGATGATCCATTCAGTGTCCGCAATTTCGGCCACTAGCAGCCGGGTCTTGGGGTCCTTGCGGCCATTCTGGAAGTAACTCATGACACGGTTTTTGAGCACGGCGGCTTTGCCGATGTAAATAATCTTTTTGTCGGCATCGCGATGGAAATACACACCAGGTTCGGCGGGTAGGGTTTTGAGTTTGGCTTTTAGAGCGTCGGTCATAGGTTTATTATATCTGTTATCAAAAAGACCCGCTTGCTGGCGGGCCTTTTGAATTTAAGGGCCAAGGGGTTTACACGGCTTCGTCCATGTCTTCGTCCTCGCTCGCCCGACCTCGAGCCTCACCGCCCTTGCGGCCGGCCGCTTCTACATCTTCTTTCGGACGGTTGGCGAAGTTTCCAGGGTTGTTTTGCTTACCTTGCTTCTTGCCGATTTCTGAATAAAACTCGGAACCGCGCTCGTTTCGGACCTTCTCTCCGCCCATCCTGCCGGCCTGCGAGGTGGTCATCGAACCGTCTTTGCTCTTGTCTGCCATATACGGGATTTCTCCACTTAATTAAAGCGAAGATTAACAGCCTGGACCGGTGGAGTCACTTACGAAATTCACAAGAAGCCGGCGCCTGTTGGGCCCTAATATCATGGATATAGCTTAGCCGTTAAAGGCTGGGTGAAGTGCCGATTTGACCTTGAATTTGCAATTCAGACCGAAAGCCAGGCTGGAGGGAATCGGGACCAGAGGCAGGTTGGTAGGCTGAGGTGGCCATAAGGGAGGCTGGGCTGCCAGCCTGGGCTTGCTGGATGCTGGTGGCAGGCTGCACGGTGAGATTGGGCTGTGCGGGGGTGGCGGCAAGACCGATAGCGGGAGTAGCGGCGGTGGCTGGCTGGATGGTGGCCTCAGCAATGGGAGTAGGCGGCTGGGTAGTGTCGGCGGTGCGGGATTGCAGAATGAGTTGCCCAATGCCGGCGCCGGCTGCGATGGTGGCTAGCGCCCAGACAACCCAGAGCAATGGCTTCAGGCTCGACCGGCTGAGGCTAGGGACGACAACTGAGCGCATCGGCGGCGCCAGAGTAAGTGATTCATGGAAGGGTTCGGGTTGATTTTGGGGGGGTTTGGTGGCTTTTGTCATGGCTTTCCTCATTGTTTCACCCTCCGTAATTTCGGATAGTTTATAACGAGCAGCGCCATTTTGCTAGTTTCTAAAGCCAAAAAGCTTGGCTTACTAGACGCGGGAGGGGGTTTTGGAGGTAGCAGGGGCGGACTTGGTGCCAGCCTCGAAGATGCGCTTGAGGTAGTGGCCGGTGTGGCTTTCGGCCACCCGCGCCACCTGCTCGGGCGTGCCTTGAGCGATAATCTGGCCGCCGCCGGAGCCGCCCTCTGGGCCCATGTCGATCAGCCAATCGGACGATTTGATGACGTCGAGGTTGTGCTCGATGATGAGCACCGAGTTGCCGGTGTCGACCAAGGCGTTTAGCACATGCAGTAGGCGGTTGACGTCCTCGAAGTGGAGGCCGGTGGTGGGCTCGTCGAGGATGTAGAGGGTGCGACCGGTACTGCGGCGGGCCAGCTCGGTGGCCAGCTTGATACGCTGAGCCTCGCCACCGGAGAAGGTGGTGGCGGATTGGCCGAGGTGGATGTAGCCGAGGCCAACCTCGTTGAGCGTGGCAAATTTGCGGCGGATGGCGGGGATGTTCTCGAAGAACTTCACGGCCTCTTCCACGGTCATATCGAGCACGTCCGAGATGCTCTTGCCCTTGTATAGGATTTCCAGGGCTTCTCGGTTGTAACGCTTGCCCTTGCACTCTTCGCAGGTGACATAAACGTCGGGCAGGAAATGCATTTCGATCTTGATGATGCCGTCGCCACGGCAGAGCTCGCAGCGACCGCCTTTAACGTTGAAGCTAAAGCGGCCGGCCTTGTAGCCGCGGATTTTGGCCTCGGGGGTTTGGGCAAACAGCTCGCGGATGTCGGTGAAGACGCCGGTGTAGGTGGCGGGGTTAGAGCGCGGGGTGCGGCCGATGGGCGACTGGTCGACGGAGATGACCTTGTCGAGGTTTTTGAGGCCCTGGATTTCATCGTGACGCCCGGGTAGGTCACCGGCGCGGTGATATACCTGAGCTAGCTTTTTGGCCAGAATGTCGTTTACGAGGCTAGACTTGCCGGAGCCGGACACGCCGGTGACGGATACAAGCATGCCGAGCGGAATGCTGACGTCGACACCCTGGAGATTGTGCTCGCGGGCGTTCTTGACAATGAGTGATTTGCGGTTGCCGGTGCGTCGCTTGGCGGGAACGGGGATGGCTTTGGTGCCGCGCAGGTACTGGCCGGTGAGGCTATCTTCGACGGCGGCGACCTCGTCGGGGGTACCGGCGGCCACAACTTTGCCACCGTGCTCGCCGGCGGCAGGGCCGATATCGATGACATAGTCGGCCATGCGAATGGTGTCCTCGTCGTGCTCTACCACAATGACGGTGTTACCGAGGTCACGGAGGCGGCAGAGGGTGGCGATGAGGCGGTCGTTGTCGCGTTGGTGGAGGCCAATGCTGGGCTCGTCCAGGATGTAGAGCACGCCCATGAGGCTAGAGCCGATCTGGGTGGCCAGCCGGATGCGCTGAGCCTCGCCACCGGCCAGGGTGTTGGCGGAACGGTCGAGGGTGAGGTACTCGAGGCCGACGTCCTTGAGGAAGTCGAGACGAGCGCAAATTTCTTTGAGGATCTGGCGAGCAATTTGGGCCTCACGCGGACCGAGGTCGAGGGATTCGAACAGCTTGGTGGCCTCGCCAATGGAGAGCTGAGTCAGGTCAACGATGGACTTGCCGCCGACCGTCACGGCCAGAATTTCGGGCTTGAGGCGTTTGCCATGGCAGACCGGGCATTCGCGCTCGGCCATGTATTTCTCGATTTCTTTGCGGACAAAATCGGAGTCGGTTTCGTGGTAACGACGCTCCATGTTGGGTATCACACCCTCATAGGTGGTGCGGTAGGTGCGGCCGCCGGGACCACGCATGGAGATTTCGGTGTCACCAGCGCCGTAGAGCACCACACGCAGGTCGGCAGGTTTCATTTCGGAGACCGGGGCGTCGAGGGAGAAGCCGAAGGATTTGGCCACCCCTTCGAGCAACTTGACATACCAGTTCATGCGGCTGGTGGTCTTGGCCCACGGACGGATGGCGCCTTCGGACAGCGTAAGGCGGCGGTTGGGGATGACCAGCTCAGGGTCAACTTCGAGGCGGGATCCCAGGCCGGTGCAGTGCGGGCAGGCGCCGTGCGGCGAGTTGAAGGAGAAGTTGCGCGGGGCGATGTCGGGCAGCGATACCTCCCGGTGGACCGGACAGGCGTAATGCTCGGAATAGACCTGCTCCAACCCGGTGTCGGCTTGGAGCACCTTCACGATGCCGTCGCCGAGGTTTAAGGCCTGCTCGAGCGATTCAGTGAGGCGCTGGCGAATTTCGAGGTCAACGGCCACGCGGTCGGCCACGGCCTCCACGGTATGCTTCTTTTGTTTGTCGAGTGCCGGAAATTCATCGATGCTGGTGATGGTTCCATCCACGCGCACGCGGGTGAAGCCGGCCTTTTTGAGTTCGGCCACCACGCCGCGGTGCTCACCTTTTTTGTCGTCGATAACGGGCGCCAGCAGCATAATACGAGTGCCTGCTGGCAATTCGAGGATTTGGTCGACGATTTGGGCGGGGGTTTGGCGAGTCACTTCGCGGCCGCAAATTGGGCAGTGCGGCACGCCCACCCGCGCGTAGAGCAGACGGAGGTAGTCGTACACCTCGGTGACGGTGCCGACGGTGGAGCGGGGATTGCGAGAGCTGGATTTTTGGTCGATAGAGATGGCGGGGCTAAGGCCGTCGATTTGGTCGACGTCGGGTTTCTCCATGAGGCCGAGGAATTGGCGGGCGTAGGCCGAGAGCGACTCCACGTAACGGCGTTGACCTTCCGCGTAGATGGTGTCGAATGCGAGCGATGATTTGCCGGAGCCGGACAGACCGGTGATTACTACAAGTTGGTCGCGCGGAATCTCGACATCAATGTTCTTGAGATTATGTTCTCGCGCACCGCGCACTACGATCTTGTCTGTCATAGGCCTCCCCACCCCGAGCCAGAGCTCGGTATTACGAGGTGGAATTGTACACAAAAATTGCACGTTTGGCAATCCTGAAAGGCGCCAAAAGACACCGCTAGCAAGGTAGCGGCAATTGGCTATTTTCTTGACATTTCATCTTAAAGATTGTAATATGTATTAACTCCAGCGATGTCTTTTGTGCTCGCTCGAGCGATCCTCTGAACATCCAATTCGAGACCTCTGATAGGAGGCAATGATGCACGCAGAAACGAAACAGCCTGTGCCCTTGTGGCTCAGCATCTTTGACGAAAGCAAGACCGTTCGGAACTGGTTCAAGTGCGCGATCATCTTGTATGGGGCGGCTGTGTACCTGTTCCTGATCTTCGCCATCCATACCGGCCGCCCCGAGTTCGCCGTTCTTGGTGAGCTCATGGCATCCAACCTACCCGTGAATCTCATGGGATGGCTATATGAAGACCGTGGCGAGTGGACCATAGAGTGCTACGATGGCGTGCGGCGAAATCAGCTCCAACGCCGCCTCGACCCGAGGGTCCAGTCATGGGCCTTCCTCGCCGACCTGGTGGGGGTGGCGCCAATGCTAGCGTTCGCGGCACTTACCTATCCGCACCTGCCCCACTTCATCCTGTTCAACGGGGCGTGGTGGGCCCAGGCGCTGTGGGTGGTGCTACCGGTGGCTCCAGCGATCTTCGGCTCGTGGAGCTTCCGGAAGGGTGAGACCGACGAGTACGATCCCCTTCGGTACTTCTCGTTCACTAAGTTGCTCCACAACGGGGTCGCTTTCAGCGTGCTATTCGCCGTCATCATCCACGTGCTGCCGATGCTCTTTACGGGGCTGATCTTCAGTCTGGTGACAGGACACTACCTGGTGGCCCTATGGGCGAGCCTCGGCCTGCTCGGGTTGGCCATCTGGGGAGCGGCGGCGTTTGGCGACGGCAAGCGGGGCGAGACCAGTCGCTATCCGCTGGTAGCGAAACTGCTGCACCGGCAAGTGGACAAATGGGGACGAGGGCTCCCTGAGGAGATCACCGATATCCCAACCATGGCGGGGTTCTGGAAGGAGGACCCTGCTCGTGCTTCCATCTGGACGGACGTGTTCCATACCAGAAAGCTCATGCCGCGAATCCAGCGGCTGAGAGGACGGAAGCAAGAGCAGTACGATCCGGTCCCATCCGGTACCAATCAGGAGCTGTCTCCGACCGACTACGACGAGCGCCAGCCACAAGAGTGGACGGGCGACGGGCCCAATAAGCCGGGCTAGCAGCAATCAAGTTCAGAGGGTCATGGCGATCTCCGGGCGTTTCGCGCAAGCGGCGCCCGGAGATCGCAACCCCAGACTTAAATCGCACCCTACTTGATGTTGGGTGTTTTTTGTTATATAAAATGCGTGACCACAGATTGCATGATCTGGAAGCCCGGCTGGTCCTCGAACCAGATCCGGATGCAGTTTGCCGGCTGGGGCCCATTGCTCTGAGTTCAGGCAGCATACCTCAACGTGGACAGCCTCGAACGCCGCATATGTGACGTTCGACGGGTTGAGCGTCCAGCCGCCGAATCTGAACGTATGCCCGCTATCGGTGACAACCTGCTGCGGGACACCCCGACATAGTAAAGCCCAGCCGCGAAGGCTGGGCGTTTTTTTGTTATGGGGATAATTTCGTGACGCCGGCCCGTCACCGCAGCGTAGGATAGCTGCGGTGACGGGCCGGGCGCCGTACGGGTTGGCGGCTCAGGCCGTCGGGTGGAGCTGGGTCTCAAAGTGCGGGCGCACCTTCTTGACGAGCGCGTCGCGAATGGCGTCGCGGTCGGCCAGCAGGGTGCCGTGGGCAGAGCCGTCGTACTCGAACGCCAGCAGCCCGGGGTAGCTCCTGCTAGCTTCCCGGACCGACCGGTCGACGAGCACGACCTTGTCCAGGCTCTTGCCGTGGTGCTTGCGGAGGTTGAGGGTCACAACGTGACTCCCCGCCTCCGGCATGCGCCTGCCAAGGCCCTGGTAGAGGGCGATGAACTGGGCGTTTTGCAGCACCCACGGCGAATTCCTGGCTGCCCAGCGCATGTGCTTGAGCAATGCCCTTAGCTCGGTGCGGTCACCCTTCCAGTTGCGCTCCACGCGGTTCATTTCGTCCTGGGCCAACTTGGTGCCGAACCGCCGCGACAAACCAATGCCGCGATGGGGGCTTAGCCACAGCGAGGCCGAAACGGCCATACGCTGCACGAGGCTAAGGAACTTGGCGGTCGGAGGGACCTCGGCCAGCACGAACCCGATGCCGTCGTGACCGTGAGCGGCCACGTCGCGGCGGTAGGTCTGGTTGAGCTCCATGCCGCCACACGACCAGCCGACGTAAATCCGGCTACTACTGAGTTCTCGGCAAAGCCGGTCGGCCTCAGCGATGACGGCGGCGTGGAACGCCTTCTCGTGGCCGGGCCGGATGTGGCCGGTCACGATGAGACTGTCTTCGGGGTGGAGCTCGGGGATAAACCCGAACGCGCTCCAAGGTGCAATGCCTTTGCTCGGAAGGTTTCCGGTGGCGTGCACACAGGGGTCCATGAAGTACCCCGCCGCGACGATCCAGACCTTGCCGTGCTTGCCGCCAATGGGCTCGCCCGGGTACACAGCCAGGATCGGGTGGGTGGGAACCGTAGTGTAGGCCATCTGGCCTCACATCCCTTCGGAATCGAGGCCTGGTGTGGCCAAATATCAAACCGTACGACTGTCTTACGACTGAACTATTATACCATTTTATTCTGGTTTGGTCAATTTAGCGGTTATGGTTGAAGCGGTAAGGGTAAAGCAGGTAGCATAATAGTAATGATCCGACACACCGTTACCATTCAGGGCAAGCAGGTATCGTATTGGGAGCGTAACCCCCACTTGCCCGTCACCATAGTGGCCCTGCATGGATTTCGCGGCAACCATAAGGGCCTCACCGAAATGTCCCAGCATCTGCAGGGCTACCGGGTGATCGTGCCGGACCTGCCGGGGTACGGGGAGTCGGAGGCGCTGGACGTGCCCCATACGCTGACAAATTACGCCGGATGGCTGGACCAGTTTGTGGGCGCGCTGGAACTAGAAGAATGGGTGAGCTGGAGCCATTCGTACAGCGGCTCAATTGCGCTCATTCAGGCCACCGAGGGTAAGCACCCGCCGGTGGCGGCGGTGAGCGTGTCACTGGCTGACGTGCGCCGTGATTTGGCCAGCGCTGCTAGCACGATCTACTACTGGCTGGGTCAATATCTGCCCCGGCGGTGGATCACGAGCCGCACGATTGATCACGCGGCCGGACGGTGGCTGTTTATGACGGTGACGCCGCGCCGCCGCAAAGTACTCCAGAAGCGGGGTGAGCGCAATTTGCCCATCTTGAACGCGAAGGTGGTGATTGAAGAATATCTGAGCTCAATGAGCACGCCGCTCGAGCCTTATGCGCGGCGACTAGAAATTCCGATGCTAATAATTGCTGGAGCCAAGGATGCGATCGTGCCACGACGCCGGCTAGAGAGATTGGTGACCCTAATGCCCAAGGGCTCGATACTGGTTATGCCAGACCAAGGCCATCTGGCGCCCATCGAGCGGCCGGCCGCTACCGCCACACTTACGAAGCGGTATCTAAGCGAACAGGCCGCTCTGGCGCGGCATCCCCGGTACTAAATTATTGACCGGGAGTACCCGTAGGTGCGCGAGGATGACTCCGCGGCGCGCTGGGTTGCTGCCAGGTTCGAGGATTCTCGGCGAACCCTAGCCGCCTCACCCTCTAGCTCGCGGGCGGCTCGGTCCAGGTCCGAGGATTGCCGGCGCATGTCATCGGCCTGTCGCTCCAGGTCATAGGCTGTTCTGTCCAGATCTCGTGGGTCCATATATCGCCCCTCCTTTAGTGAGGTCGGCTCATTATAGGGGAATCGCGGGGACCATCATTGGGTATTATGCCAAGATGGTAGGGTTGGTGCTGGCATTTTGCACAAGCGCTCGACCGAGCTAGCGACCGCGGACGGCTTTGCGAGGCTTGCGGGTAGCAGTACCGCCGAGCTCTTCGATCTGATCGCGCAAAGCTGCGGCTTTTTCGAACTGGAGGTTTTCGGCGGCCATTTGCATCTGCTGAGTGAGCTCGGCGATGAGACGACCCCGCTCTTCTTTGGGAATGTCCTCGGGATGAATATCTTTAACGTCGGCTTTTTCGGCGGCTTCGGCGGTGCGCATACGCTCTCCCATCGCCTTCTTGATGCCTTCCGGTGTAATGCCGTGCTCTCGGTTGTAGGCCTCCTGGATCTGCCGGCGGTGAGTGGTGGTGTCGATGGCCACACGCATGGCCGCGGTAGTGCGGTCGGCGTACATAATGACACGGCCCTCCACGTGGCGAGCGGCGCGGCCGATGGTCTGGATAAGGGCCGCTTCGCCGCGCAGGAAGCCTTCTTTGTCGGCGTCGAGGATGGCCACAAGCGACACCTCGGGCAGGTCGAGGCCCTCTCGCAAAAGGTTAATACCCACCAGCACGTCATACACGCCGGCGCGTAGGTCTTGCAAAATGTCGACACGGTCGAGGGTGTTGACCTCGGAATGCAGGTACTGGACCTTGATGCCGAGCTCCTGGAGGTACTCGGTGAGATCCTCGGACATGCGCTTGGTGAGGGTGGTAACGAGCACGCGCTGGCCCTTAGCGATGGTGGCGCGGATCTCGGCGATGAGGTCGTCGACCTGACCGCGTACCGGCCGCACGTCGATGGCCGGGTCGAGCAGGCCGGTGGGCCGGATTACTTGCTCTACCACCTGCGAGCTACGTGACAGCTCTAATTCGGCCGGTGTGGCCGACACGTAGACGGCTTGGTTGAGGTGGCGGTCGAATTCGGCGAACTTGAGCGGCCGGTTGTCGAGTGCGCTGGGCAAGCGGAAGCCGTATTCCACTAGGGTCTCCTTGCGGGCGCGATCGCCGTTGTACATGCCGCGCACCTGGGGCAAGGTGATGTGAGATTCATCCACGAACAGCAGGAAGTCGTCGGGGAAGTAGTCGAGCAAGGTGGCGGGCTGTTCACCGGGCTCGCGTTCGGACAGGAAGCGGGAGTAGTTTTCGATACCAGGTACCATGCCGGTCTCTTGGAGCATTTCCATATCGAACTTGGTGCGCTGCTTGAGGCGCTGGGCTTCAAGGTTTTTGCCGGCGGCTTCGAGCTGGAGTAGGCGGGCGTCGAGTTCCTCGCCGATCTTGGCGACGGCGCGCTGCAATTTTTCCTGGGGAGTGACGTAATGTTTGGCGGGAAAAACCTTAAGCTCGGAGCGGTCCTCTCCCACCTCGCCGGTGAGCGGGTCGACCGGACGGATGCGCTCAAGCTCGTCGCCAAAGAATTCCAGACGGTAGGCCTGCTCTTCGCCAATCGGCCAGACGTCTACAACATCGCCGCGCACGCGGAATTTGCCGCGGGTGAAGTCGATGTCGTTGCGCTGATACTGGATGTCGGTAAGATGGCGGATCATTTTGTCACGGAGGCGGGTTTGGCCTACCTTCACGTCGACGGTCATGGTGGTGTAGTCGGAAACGTTGCCGAGTCCGTAGATACAGCTCACAGAAGCCACGATCAACACATCGCGACGCGTAAGCAGGCTCATGGTAGCGGCGTGGCGCAAGCGGTCGATTTCCTCGTTGATGGAACTGTCTTTCTCGATAAACGTGTCGGAGCGCGGAATGTAGGCCTCGGGTTGGTAGTAATCGTAATAACTCACAAAATATTGAACGGCATTGTCCGGGAAAAACTGCTTGAACTCGCCATAAAGCTGGGCGGCCAAGGTTTTGTTGTGGGACAGCACCAGAGTGGGCCGCTGAAGCTCTTGCACGATGTTGGCCATGGTGAAGGTCTTGCCGGAACCGGTCACACCCAAGAGAGTTTGCTCGCGATCGCCATGCTTAAGCCCGGCCACCAGCTGCTCGATGGCTTTGGGCTGGTCGCCGGCGGGGGCATAGTTGCTAACAAGTCTAAACTTTTGGTTCATTCGAGTAATTATAGCAGTTATTTGACATACCTGGTGATAAGTTTTATTCCAGTGCCAGATTGGGACAACACCCAATGTGCTGGCAACTATGGACAAGTAGCGTGACCTCGGCACTAAGCCAAGAAGCAGCAAGCTTGAAAATTCGGAAGGAGCTGCCGCATGGATACCCAGCTACTTACCCGTATAGAGCGCCCGCCCCGGCTGACCGTTGGCATACCAACGCGCAACGAGGAGAACACTATCGCGGTAGTGCTGAGCGACCTAGCTGCGGCGCTACGGAGAGAGCCGTCGCAGCTAATGGTGCTCGACGACAGCGACGACGACACGCCCGCTCAGGTACAAAGCGCTGTCTTCACAGAGCGAATCGGGGGACATCAGGTGGCGCTGCTGCACCGCGAGCGTGACGAGCGCAAAGGTGGACTCGCCTCCGAGGTACTACTCGGCCTCGAGATCGCCGGCCAGCAGGACGGTATGAAGTACTTCGCGCTCATGGACGGCGACGGCCAGCACGACCCGAAGGCCATTACCGACATGCTAGTTAAGATCGAGGAGACCGGCGCCGACATCGTGATCGCCAGCCGCTACATCGAGGGTGGCCGGGCGACGGGCCTGAGTCCGGTCCGGGAGGTAGTGTCGCGAGCAGTAACACTACTCACTCGAGCCATTTTCCCGAAGCGGCTGGCCGGCGTGACTGACGTGGCCAGCGGCATGTTCATGGTGCGGCTGAAGTCGGTCGACACCAGGCCTGTATACGCCGATGGCTTTAAGATCCTGCTATCTCTGCTAGTCACGCACGACTGGTCCAAGGCCGAGGTAGCTTACGTATTCCGCGACCGGATCGCGGGCGAGAGTAAGGCCGGAGCCGCCGAGGGACTAAAGTTCCTGCGGCTGGTGGGCGCCCTGCGGCTGCGGTCGTGGCGCGAGCGCAGCCGGCAAGCGACAGAGAGGCTCTTCAAAGAGAGCATGAGCATCAAATCCCTCTTCTGACATCAGGAAGGATGACAATGAAGAGTAAATGGTGGGTATCGCTACTGATACCGGCAGCGGCAGCGGTGCTAGTGACAAGTGCGCCGCCAGCCCAGGCCGGGATCGCCCAGCTCACTCGTTACCCCTACCTGACCGACGTGGTGCCGGCAGGTAGTACGGACAATGCAACGGTGAACTTCGCCACCGACCAAACAGTCACTGCAGCCTACGCGACCATCGGACCGGTTGGCTCGTGCACAGGTACCAACCGCACGGGATCGAAGACCGCGATAGTCGTTAACGGCAAAGGTGAGTACCAGTGGAAGGTAAGGTTCACCGGACTAGCAGCCGCTTCAAATTACTGCTACCGGCTGCGGGCCGGAAGTCCAACGGCGCCCGGTCCTGATCTTCTGGGTACTGACCCGTCACCGGTATTTATGGCTCCGGGCGGTAGCACCTCGTTCCAATTCGCCGTGATGGGCGACTGGGGCGATACAAACGCCGACGGATCCAACGCAGCTCAGGCCAGCCTGGACCAGCAGATCGCCTCTAGCGGCGCGCAATTTATGTTCGGCACCGGCGACACGGCCTACAACAGCGGCTCGCAATCGAACTACGGCGACCTGTTCCAGACCGGTTACCGGATTTCGGATGTGTTCCGGCAATCGTTCTTCGGGCAGGTTGGCGACCATATTCCGATATACAACGCGCTCGGCAACCACGGAATGAGCTCCACCTTCCTGAATGTGTGGCCAGAGCCCTCGGCGCCATCGCTCTCTGGCGGGCGCTACCAGATGGACGCGTTCCCAAGTATCAACGGCTCGACAGCCGCGAGCTACCCGAGCGCATGGTACGCGTTCAGCGTGGGGTCAGCACGATTTTATGTACTGACAGCAGCCTGGGCCAACAGCAATGTTGGTACAGGCAACATCTACAGCGACGACTACACGGCCCACTGGACCACCAACGCCGCTGAGTACCAGTGGCTAGCCGCAGATCTGGCAGCGCATCCTGGCGGACTTAAGTTCGTATTCATGCACCTGCCGATGTACTCCGATTCCAGTACCGAGCACGCCGATACGTACTTGCACTCGGGCTCCACCGCCATGACGGACGCAACGGGTGGCGTGGCCGCGCTGCTGTCCCAATACGGTGTGGATATCGTGTTCAACGGCCACGCTCATATATACGAGCGCAACTCCCGGTATCAGAGCGAGAGTTTCGTGTCGTACGTGACGGGCGGAGGTGGAAGCGTCCTCGAGCCGGTGGGAACCGGCGGGTGCGGCACCTACGATGCGTACGCCATCGGATGGTCGCCGACTGCGCTCAAGGGCTACAAGTGCGGGGCAGCCATCGCGCCGAGTTCCGCCAGCCAGGTGTACCACTTCCTGCTCGTGAGCGTAAAAGGGCTAACCGTTTCGGTCACGCCGACGGCCTCTACGGGTCAGACCTTTGACGTCCAGACCTACTCCTTCTAGGTGAAGGGGCAATGATTGGCGAAGCGGCGGCATAGAAACTGCCGCTTCGCCAACACTTTTTTGTAATTATTTCCAAATATACACCCCGCGGGCGTTGGTACGATGACGCCACCGTTTTCGGCAATAGCTCATTGAGAATATGGCAAAAAACAACCTTGGGACGATCGTCCCCACTTGCCCCCGGAGGCAAAATGCTCAATGCATCGAACGCGGGCACAACGGTTGTCCCCGCACGCAGGCCGTTTGTAATGGTACTCACGGACCGCCGCCTACTCACAAGGGCTGCCTGGCTCATGGCTATCATGGGTGCGGGCGGCTTTTTGCGATTGTGGGACCTCGGCCGGATCGGCTTCAACAGCGACGAAGCCGTGTATACAGGCCAGGCCGCAGCACTAGCCGGCAATCCGCATCTACAGCCGCTATTCCCGGTGTTCCGGGCCCATCCCCTGCTGTTTCAAGTGTTGCTGTCGCTGGTACTGCGTACCGGCACGAGCGACATCAAAGCGCGGATGGTAGCGGCGGCTTTTGGCATAGCAACCATCCTGGTGGTGTACCTGTTGGGCAAACTGCTCTATGGGGCGCCCGTGGGTATGGTGAGCGCAGCCATTATGGCTGTCACGCCTTACGGCGTGGTGGTAAGCAGGCAAGTACTGCTAGACGGACCGATGGCGTTCTTCGCTACCGTTACGCTCTACTGCCTGGCGCGATACTGCTTGGTGCGAGACCCGCGCTGGCTGTACGCGGCAGGCGCCATGATGGGCCTCACCATCCTAGCCAAAGAGACCGCCGCGCTGCTTCTCGTGGCCATCTTCGAATTCTTCGCTCTAGTTCGCACCCGGCGACCCCGGTGGCGGGAATGGAGCGCGGCCCTGCTGATAATGATAGCGGTGGTGGCGGTATACGTGGCCGCCTTGGTGGTGGCACACCGAACGCACACAGGCGAGCAGTACTTTCTGTGGCAGAGCGCACGCCCGGCCAACCATTCCTACGGCTTCTACATCCGAGTGGTGCCGCCGGCCGTGGGCTGGGGCGTGATAGCCCTGGCCTTCGGCGGCGCGGCTTGGACTTGGCGGAGCAACGGGTGGCGGGAAGGGCTACTGTTGACATGGGTACTGGTGCCGGCCGCGGTGTTCTCACTGGTAGTAGCCATAAAAGGCTTCCAATACCTCGAGTTCATCGCTCCGGCCCTGAGCGTGCTGGCAGCCAGGACAGTCGTTTTGGCCCCGGTTCGGCATAAGCCCAGGCAGGCCCGGTTGGTGCAAATCGGCCGGGCGGCGGTGGGCGCATTGCTGCTCGTGAGCCTGGCGATCACCAGCTGGCAACAGCTCAACCCGGCGCCCACCACCAGCTTCCTAGCGGGATCAGGTGGGCTGCCCGGCGGCCGGGAAACCGGCTACTGGGTAGACGGCCACGTGCCACAAGGTGGGCAACTACTGACGATCGGGCCATCAATGGCTAACGTGATTCAGTTTTATGGTCACCGGCGGACCTTGGCGCTATCAGTGAGCCCGAACCCGCTTGACCGCAACCCGTCCTACGAGCCAGTGGACAATCCGGACCAGCAACTCAGACAAGGAAACTTTCAGTACCTGGTATGGGACACCTTCAGTGCCCATCGCTCCCCCACTTTCTCATCCAAGCTACTCAGTTACGTCAGCAAATACCATGGCGTAGCGGTGTACACACAGCTAATCCCGGTGAGACAGCGGGACGGACACACGTTCAAGACCCCGGTAATCGTGATCTACGAGGTGATAAGCACGTGAAAGGTTACCGCATAATCGTGGACCTGGCACTAATGGCTGGGCTGGTAATATGGCCCCAAGCGGCTATAGCCAGCCCAGCTCCAGGGTCAGTCACACCCATCCAGCACCTCGTGGTGCTGATGCAATCCGGCCACTCCTTCGATAATTACTTCGGCACCTACCCAGGCGCCGATGGTATCACTCAAGGAGTGTGCCTGCGCCCCGAGCTAAGCAAGACCAGCACTAACGGCTGCGTGCAGCCGTTCCATCTCGGCAATGAACCCGTTCAGGATCTCGAGCACAGCCTGAGCGTTTGGAGCCGCCAGTACGATAATGGCCTCATGGATGGTACAGTGGCGGCTTACCGGGCGCTGGGCCTGGGCACCAATACTCCCATGGGCTATTACGACAGCCATGACCTGCCCTATTACTGGGGGGTGGCCCAGAACTATGTGCTATTCGACCACTTCTTTAGCTCGGCGCCCGTCGGGACCAGACTCAACAGATTCTGGTGGGTTGCCGGGCGCTCCACTCCCGGCAACCTTGAGAGCCTCCCTAAAGGGGGCTACGGCAACATTCCAACCATCTTCGATCGGTTGGAGGCCGCCGGCGTGTCGTGGAAGTTCTACGTTCAGGGTTACCACCCGAATGTGACCTTCCGCTCCAACACCCGAGGCAAGAACTCCGAGCAGACGGCCTGGGTGCCACTGGTGGACTTTCCGCGGTTTGTAGATCAGCGAGAGCTGAATTCACACATTGTGGATATGAGCCAGTACTACACCGACCTCAACTCCGGCACCCTGCCGGCGGTGGCGTTCATGACCTCGGCGCAGTCCAATGAGAGCCCGCCCGGTAACATCCAGGCGGGCCAACAGTTGGTGCGCCAGCTCACCACCAGCCTAGTCATGAGCCGCTATTGGCGTTCCAGCGCCTTTATGTGGACCTACGACGACTGGGGAGGCTGGTACGACCAAATGAAGCCGCCCCAGGGTTACGGTTTCCGGGTACCGGCGCTACTCATGAGCCCATACGCTAAAAAGGGCCAGGTTAACCACACAGTGCTTGATTACACGAGCATCCTGCGGTTTACCGAGTACAACTGGCGGCTGGCACCACTGGCTAGTCGGGACTACCGGAGCAACAACCTGCTCAGTGCGTTCGACTTTACAGCTGGCCCACGCCCAGCCCAGCTGATCGGGCAAGCAGCCGTACTACCAGAAGCCAATGTCGCACCGGCTGTGTCAATTCTGTACCTACTCGCGATGGTGGTAGGGATTGCACTGGCACTGTGGGCATGGCTTACAACCCGATCGCCTGACGAGGTGATAAAAAAATGAAACTGCTAAGCCGCGGACTCGGCTTGGTGCTAGGACTGGTGCTCACGGGCGGTCTACTAATAGTAGCCGCCCCACCAGCATTGGCCCAGCGCATAGTTACCCTCACCATAGTCACCGTACCGCACCTGCCCGCCGCCCGGTTCTCGTTTGACGGCCAGAGGGTGACCTCCGACAGCAAGGGAGTGGTGCGGCTATACGTACCGGCGAGCCGGAGCCCACATAAACTGCAATTGCTGACGCCTACGATAAGGAGTGGCGGGACGCAAGCCCAGTTTGTGCGGTGGTGGGGGCAACCCAACCACGACCAAGATTACAAAACCAACCTTACAGGACTGTCGGTAGACCGTAGCGAACGACTACAGGTAGCGTTCAGGGTAAGTTACCTGGTGAAATATCGCATGGTCAATCAAAACCATCAGCCCGTCGATTCCCGCCGCATCGAGCAGGTGGTGATCAAATCGGATACCGGTGAGCTCATTAATGTCCATGGAGGGCAAGCACGACTGACAGGCTACCGGCCGGCGCTCCAAAGCGGGACGATGGCCGAGAAGCAAGCGGTGTACTCGCTGTGGACGATCACCATTAACGGCTCGGATGCGATACACGCAGGCCAAATGCGATTCCTGCCCAGTCTGCCGCGCGATCAGAACCTGGAGTTTGTGATACCGCTCAAGAGTATCCAAATTACTGCCAGTGATCGGCTGCTCGGAAGGAGCGTGGGGAAGGCAGTGGTACTGACATTTCCAGACCACACATCAACCACCATCCCGTTTGGCAGGAGCCACACGATAACGATCAATAACCTGGTACGAGGCAACTACCAAGTCCGACTGGTGGGCTCGAGTGGATTCGGTGGCAACCGATCGCTCTCCCTGTCACGCAACCAGAATATAGTCCTTCGGGTCTGGAACTTCGAGGACTTCGCGCTGGTACTGCTAGTGCTGATTATTATCGTCACTAGCAGTCTGGTGGGTGGTCGGCTGGGACGACCCAGGCGCGCCCGACGCAAAAACGCTAAGGAGTCCGTGCCATGATGCGACTAATACGACGGCTGGGTCTGCTAACGGGCGCCATGATCGTGGCGCTATCTGTGACAGGCCTGGCGCCCGCCAGTGCCAGCTCTGGGCGACCCCCGGTGCTGGCCTACTACTACATCTGGTATAACCAGGCGTCCTGGGGACATGGTAAGAGCGACTACCCGGCCCTAGGACGATATAATAGCGGCGACGCGAACATCATGCGCCAGCAGATCGAGCTGGCGAAGGGTGCGGGCATCGACGGCTTCATCGTGAGCTGGAAGGAGGCGCCCGACCTGGACGCGCGGCTGGCGACACTGGTGCAACTGGCACAGCAGGAGCACTTTAAGCTGTCCGTCATCTACGAGGCACTGGATTACAACCGCCAGCCCCTGCCGGCGGCCAAGGTAGGCAGCGATCTGCAGTGGTTCGCAGCCCGCTACAGCAACAACCCAGTGTTTAACCTGTTCGGAAAGCCGCTGGTGATCTGGTCGGGAACGTGGATGTTCTCGCCCAGCGACATTCAAAAAGAAGTGGCGCCAGTGAGCAACCAGTTGCAGGTGCTGGCGTCGGAAAAAGACACTTCCGGATATCAACGACTGGCCGCGAGTGTCGCCGGTGACGCATACTACTGGTCGTCTGTGAACCCCTCCAGTAACCCCGGTTACGGCGTCAAACTGCACGACATGGCAAACATAGTTCACGCCGACCATGGGCTGTGGATTGCACCCTTTGCCCCTGGCTTCGATGCTCGGGACGTGGGCGGCCATGACGTGGTGTCGCGCAACGATGGCGACACACTAAGGACTGAGTACAGCACGGCGGTCACCTCCAGTCCTGATGCGCTGGGATTGATTAGCTGGAACGAGTACTCGGAGAATTCGGAGGTCGAACCCAGCCACAATACCGGCACGCTGTACCTGCGGGTACTACGCCAGCTCACTCACGGGCTCGGACCGAGCGCCGCTGAGCTGGGTATCGACTCCAGCGATTCCTCGGGCTCGGGCGGCGGCGGCCTGGCGCTACCCTTGCTAGGCCTGCTCGCGATACTGGTGCTCGTGACGATAGTGGGGATTCGCATGCGTGGCGGCCGCAACGACAACGACGAGGACGAGCCGCCTCCCCCACCACCGCGTCGCCGAGTTAGTTCAGGAAAGTTTCGAGCCGTAATGCGCCGCCGCGGGCTCGGACTCATCGTTGTGATGCTGGTGGCGCTGGTGCCGGCGGGAGCGACGGTGATTCCCAGCGACAAAGTCACTGAGACACCTCGTACAACGACGGCGGTGCCCGCGTCGGCGGTGGCTCATTACATGGGGCACATGCCGCCGGCCGGCAAAACCACAATCACGATAGCCGCGGCCGGCGACATCGCCTGCACCGCGGGCGACCCGGATGCGGCTAACGCCCCGCTCTACAAAAACGATGTCTGCAAACAGCAGACCACTGCCAACCTGATAACCAAGGTGATCCATCCGGATGCGGTGCTGCCGCTGGGCGACAACACCTATCCCAGCGGCAGCTTCAAAGGTTTCGAGCAGCTATACGACCCGACATGGGGCAAGCTCAAGGCCATTACCTACCCAGTACCAGGTAACCATGAGTACGGCACGCCCGGAGCTAGCGGCTACTTCGCTTACTTCGGAAAGGCCGCCGGTATGCCAGGTCAGGGCTGGTACAGCTACAACATCGGCGACTGGCACATGGTGGCTCTCAACTCCGAGTGCGAGGATATTGGCGGCTGCGGCCGCGGGTCGCCCGAGGAGAGCTGGCTGCGGGCTGACCTGGCGGCCCATCCGGCGGCTTGCACGCTGGCCTACTGGCACAAGCCGCGTTGGAGCTCGGGCACACACCACAGCAACGCCGCCTACAACGTCTTCTGGCAAGACTTGTACGCGGGCGGCGCTGACCTGGTGCTGGTCGGCCACGACCACGATTACGAGCGGTTCGCGCCGCTCGATCCCAGCGGAAAGGTGGATAACAACCGGGGAGTCCGGGAGATTGTAGCTGGCACCGGCGGCGACAGTCACTACCTCATACACACCCCGGTGAACGGTAGCCAGCGCCGCATCCAAGGAATATTTGGAGTGCTGGACCTAACGCTGCAACCACATGGTTACAGCTGGAAGTTTTTGGCGGAGCCAGGGGCGGGCGTGCTCGATTCTGGCTTGGCGGCCTGCCACTAACATGGCGAAACTGGGCCGGGGTGCAATTTTTGCCCCCGGCTCGGCCCCTCAGTCAATTGCTTGGGGGTATGAACGATTTTTGCGCAAAGGTGCGCTATTTTTTTAGGACTTATAGAGATGAGTGACAGTCGTGAGTGGTTTAGGTTTTACACAAGCCGTTTTTTTCAGAAAAAAGGGGCTGGGTTCGGGCACCTTTCGGGTGCAGGGGGATCTTTCACAACCAAGAGCACATGCTGCTCGTATCGAATCGTGCAAGTGAAGCAACGAGGAAGAGGCAGACCATGTCTAATGCCATGCCACAAACACAGACCGCTACCGACACAGTGCCGGAGCCCCGGCTCTGGATTATGCGCCTCCTTAGTCACCGGTTTACGCGCGAGGCCATCAGCTGGGCTATCGTCGGACTCACCGGCGTAGCCGTAAACCAGCTCGCGCTCTGGGTGTTCGTGCAAATCGGCCTTGGACTGTGGCTAGCCAACATCCTGAACACGCCGGTCTCGACCACCTGGAATTTCTGGTGGATCGAGAAGCAGGTATACCACAGTAGCCGTCACCATCGACTACGCCGGTTCGCCGGCGTGCTAGCAATCAACACATCGCTACTCCTGGTGCAGGGGCCGATGCTCATCTTTCTCATCGAGGTGCTACATAAGCACTATCTGACGGCCAACCTGCTCACACTCGCGCCGCTGTGGATCGTGCGCATGCTGTTGAGCCGGACGCTCTGGTTCAACACGTTCACGTCGGCGATGGCCGGCGCCGGCACCATTACCGACATCCCGGACACCATCGACCCAGACGAGCGCCGCGGTCCGGCGCGCCTAATCGAAGACGATGAAGTGCGGGGGTACCTCTACCGGAACCATCTGCGCTGGAAGCCGCGCGGCCACCGGCGTAGGTTCTTCTACGACGTACATGGTTTGGTCCGGATCGTGAGCGATGTGCGCCTGCCAGAGCTGACCGTATTCCAGATACAGCTGCACAACAAGAAGCGAATCGAGAGATTCGTGAAGCGCAGTCAGATTAAGATCGCGCGAGGGCGAGTCGGCAACACCACGCCGCGACGGCGGGTTGAGGCTTACCGAGTGAATGGTAAGCTGTTTAGCTACCTGGAACAATGTGGTAACCTCGGCGCCAACTTCCATGTTTCCCATAAGCACGGCGGGGAGCGCGTTCAGATTCGGGTGAGCCCACTGCTGGCTGGATCACCGCATGTGCTATACACCAACGTGGTGGAGGCCGTACTGCGCTTTATGTTGGCGCAGCGCGGGTACATGCTACTGCATTCGGCTACCATGGAGCTCGATGGGCGCGGAGTAATGCTGTCCGCCCGCACGGACACCGGCAAAACCGGCACAGTCCTGCGGATGCTAGCGGAACACGGGGACCGTATCCGGTTCCTATCCGACGACATGACCATCGTGAATGCCAAGGGTGAAGCCTGGTGTTACCCCAAGCCGCTAACTATTAGCTCGCACACACTGCGGGCCGTGAACCGCAAGGCGCTGAACCGATGGCAGCGAGTATTCCTGCCTGTCCAGAGCCGGATCCATTCCAAGAGCGGCCGAGGGTTCGCATTCCTGCTGGCCAAGCTCAACCTGCCGATTATGTCGATCAACTGCCTGACGCAGATGATCATCCCGCCACCCAAGTACTGGGTGGACGAACTGGTGCCGTGTCGAATCGCCAGACAGACCAAAGTGAAGCACTTGTTTATCATCGAGCGCGGCCACCAGATGAGCGAGCGCCCGATCGGGTGCTACGAGGCTGTGGACGTCATGTTGGCTAACACCGAAGACGCCTACGGCTTCCCACCGTTCGCGATACTGGCGCCGGCCCTCACTCTCGGCGAGATCAACAACCTAGTGCTGCGGACACGTGAGCGCGAGATCCTTAACGAGTTCCTGCGCTACATTCCTGTCACCAATCTGGTCGACCCCAACTTTGGTTGGGCCGATCGCATTCCGGCGGCGCTGGCCAAGGGTGCACTGCCGAGTTTCCTCGTCCAGCACCAGATTGACAGCGAGCAGCTTCTGGCTCGCCAGGCGGTGCAGTCGGCGCCAGAGCTGCCGGCACTGGACGGGAGCCATGTGCCAGCCAACGGTACGGTCCTCAGGGGCGTGGTCGTGAAGATAATCAATGCCGAAAACGGTAACCAGGCGGAGGGGTAGATGGCAAGACAAAGAGAAGAGCTCTAACCAACCAAAGCCACCCGGGTGCCTCGAGTGGCACCCATGCAGTTGCAAGAGAGCGGTCACGCTCTCTTGCAACTGCCAGTCAACTAGAACTTATTCATGAATATTATTCCGTGGGCTCGGAAAGGCCTTGGCTGTGCAGAAACCGTTCGTGAATTTCGAGGGCCTCGTCGGCAATCTCCTGCGGATCGGAGGCGCCACGGAAGATAAACTTTTCTTCGGCGCCAGCCGATTCAATCTCCACATCGCCGTAATTGAAGATGGTTCGGGCAATGCCCTTGCGAGTGCCGGTGACGTCCTGAACACGCACGAAGGCTACCTGCGAAATCCGATGGCTAAACAGTCCGTATTGCTCGGCCACTAGCAGGTGAACGTTAGTAAAGATGAGCACATTGCGCTGATATACGAACAGTCCGATTAGAAAAATAAGGGCCGCCAGCACCAGCAAGATCACCACGAGTGCGAAAACCATGAGACGCGGGAACGGGATGGTATCCGGGTAGCGTCCCTCGCCAAACGCGAACGCGAGGGCTACCAGTATAAGCAGAACCGATGTGAACAACGTGGGCAATAGAGTGAGCGGATGACGGTGAATAATTCGGGTGATTTGCTCACCGGGATCTAGATCGAAGCCATAGGGCGTGGGAGTCTCGCCGGGCTCGGGCAATTCGCCCGTTTCGGCCGAGTGCCCGACGGTTGGACCCGGCTGCTCGGGGGCCGGTGGCTGGGCTTGAGCCGGCGATTGGTTGGGCGTTGGAATGGGAGTTTGGTCCATGGTAAAGCTATTATACTACCCGACTTTGCCGAAGCCAGATGCCATTAAATTGAGTATCACCAGGGTGAGGCCGGAGAGCTGAGCGGCGGCGAACAGGCGGTAACGGGGGCTACGCCAGCGCGACAGACCCTTGCGCCATACCACCATGTGTGTGGCCGCGTACACGACGAGCAGCAGCAATAGCAGCATGAGCGTGGCCTGGGTATTCCAGCTGAGGGTGGCCACAACGGATAGTGGACGGAACAGACTATAGGCCTGAGGCTTGGGAGCCAAGGTGCCCGCTGGCGCCGGCGAGATTTCGCCGCTCACGACCGGCGGCGTGCCGATAGGCGTGGGCACTGGAGTGGGCGTAGGAACCGGGGTCGACACTGGAGTGGAGGCGGGGGTGGAGGCGGCGGCCACAGTGGGTCGTGGGGTGGTGGCCGGTGCTGGTGCTGCGGCCACCGGCTGGGCGGCTGTGGCGCCATAATGCGCCACCACCAACGTGGTCGGCTCGTTGGCCTGGGCTACTGGTGCGGTGCAGGTGGGCGTGGTGTAAGCCGAGCTGCCGCTCGAGGGAATGCTGTCGTAGGGCGACTGGCCGTTTTCCACCGCGAAGCCGACGTCGGTATAGTGAGGATTGAGGATGTTGGCGCGGTGGCCGGGCGAATTCATCCAGCCATCCATCACGCCCTGGGCGGTGTCGAAGTCTTTAGCCAGGTTTTCGCCAGCGTAGGTGTAGTTGTAGCCAGCCAGCGTAAACCAGTGCCAGGGTTGGACGCAGGCCGGGCTGACATGGTTCCAGTAGTCGTTTGCGAACATGTCTTGGGCCTTCATGGAGGCGGAATTGTTAAGTCGCGCGTCCATGCGCAGAGCGGGCAAGCCACCTGCGGCGCGCTGTTGGTTGGTGAGATCGAGCAGCTGGGTGGGCGTGATGCTGCCGGTGGCGTAGGACAGCACGTTACCGCCATTGGTGCTGCCGGCACCTTTCACTATAGGGGTCGGGGCGGAATGGTGGATGGCCGTCGCCAGCGCGGAGGCTTGCAACCCGACGATTAGCACGGCCATCAGGGCCAGGCCGGGCAGACGGATCAAGTGGGGGCGATGGTCGTTGTGGGTATGCGGTACCAACCAGCGCTTGGCGTGACGCGCGAGGTGGTGATGCAACCGAACGGGTTGAGTTTTGCGCTTAGGTGTTCGCATAAAATGCCTACGTTAATTGTACACAGTCTTTTTGCTGAGGTGTACCATGAGATCATGGAAGTTCTTACGGTTAAGAAGTTATACAAACAGTACGGGCGGGCCGAAGCCGCTCGCGACATCAGTTTTTCAGTCGCAGAGGGTGAAATATTTTCGCTGGTGGGCCCTAACGGTGCAGGCAAATCAACCACTTTGCGTATGATCGCAACGATCCTGCGGCCGACTGCGGGTGAGATTAAGATTGCTGGGCACGATGTACAGCAGGAGTCCGGGAAGGTCCGTGAATTAATTACCTACTTGCCAGAGGAATCGGGAGCATACAAAGCGCTAACAGGCCGGGCTTACCTTAAATTCATGGCAGGTCTGTATAGTACCGATGCGGCGAAGCAGCATGAGTACGTGCACAAAGCCGAAGAAATCACCGACTTGGGCGAGAAGTTAGATACCAAGATCGGCACTTACAGCAAGGGCATGACGCGTAAGCTACTGCTGGCCAGGGCCATGATGACTGCTCCGAGACTGGCGATACTGGATGAGCCGACCAGCGGGTTGGACGTGCTCAACTCGCTGGAGATCCGCAAATTGATCCGGCGGTTGGCCGAGCACGGCACAGCGGTACTGCTGTCGAGCCACAATATGCTCGAAATTGAATATTTATCCGACCGGATAGGCCTGATCGTGAGCGGACAACTAAAGGAAGTGGGGACGGCTGAGGCGCTCAAGTCTAAGCACAAGGCCCGGAACCTGGAAGAGGTATTTTTGAAGGTGGCACAGGCATGAAACGATTTATGGTGCTGCTGGGCAAAGAGTTGCGGGAACTCCTGACACCGCAGACGATTTTGCCGATAGTGCTGGTAATTTTGGCCTTCATCGGACTGGGCAAGGTTCTTTCCCAACAGAGCAAGGTGGCGAGCAAACCCCAGCCGGTGCTGGTGGTGGACCACGATAGCACACCAGCCTCAGCGGCAGTGGCGAAGCTACTGAAGGCGAGCAACTTTGATGTGACCCAGCAAGCCAGCGACCCGGATTTCAGTCAGAACATTGCCCAAAAAGCGGTGGTAGTGATTCCGGCGGGTTTTGGACGCGACCTGGCTGCCGGCAAGCAGACCACCCT
The DNA here is from genome assembly GCA_036488585.1 of Candidatus Saccharimonadia bacterium. Classification (GTDB taxonomy): domain Bacteria; phylum Patescibacteriota; class Saccharimonadia; order UBA4664; family UBA4664; genus DASXHH01. The sequence continues at coordinate 40,968 of DASXHH010000009.1, forward strand.
CGAGACTTACACGGTGCAGAGTGGGTTTTCGCTGGCCAAGATAGCCAACGCCACCCTCCTGACCGGCTTAACAGCCCAACTAAATACTGCCTTGGCAGCAAGCCGGATAGCGCAAATCGCACCCCGTCTGGACCCGACCAAGGTGCTGGCGCCAGTAAAGAACGACGAGCACATAGTGGCAAATGGCAAAGTGGCGAATATTAGCCCCGACAAAATTGCCGCCTATTTGGGCTCCCAGATCACCTTCGTGCCGGTGATACTATTCATTGTGATCGTATTTGCCGGCCAAATGGTGGCTACGGCCATGGCGAACGAGAAAGAGAATAAGACGCTGGAGACGCTGCTGTCGCTACCGATTTCGCGGACCACGATTGTCGGGGCAAAAATGCTGGCAGCCGCCATTGTGGCCGGCGCGACGGCCGTGGCCTACATTTATGGTCTTCATAGTCTGCAGTCGTCTTTCACCGGCGGCGTGGCAGTGGACGATGCCACCAAGGCGGCGGCAAGCCAGTTGGGGCTGACCCTCTCGACCAGCAGCTATGTAATGCTAGGTGTAGCTTTGTTTCTTGGGATACTGGCGGCTTTGGCGATCGCGCTGGTGCTCGGAGCATTCGCCGATAACATCAAGAGCATCCAGGCGCTAATTATGCCGCTGCTACTGCTACTATTAGTGCCGTACCTCGCAACGATGGCGACCGACATCCAGACACTGCCTGGCTGGTTCAGGGGCGTGCTTTATGTGATTCCCTTCACCTACACCTTCCAGGCCATGCCCAACTTGTACCTCCACAACTATGGCTTGGTAGCCCTTGGCAGCCTGTATGAGTTGGTGTTTTTCATAGTGTTTATGGTAATAGCGGGGCGACTGTTCGCTTCCGACCGGCTACTAACGCTGCGTCCGGGCAGCTTGTTTTCGAGGAAATAAGCAGACTACTGGCCGGCTTGAGGCGTAACCTCAGCTAGGGCCTGAGCCATCGTGAGGTTGGCGAGGCCGGCGTTGTGAACGGTAGTCATTTCGGTGGTGAAGTCGGCGGGCGTGGTGTTGTACTCGCCGGCTGCGGGATCGGTGCTGACCTGGTGGTAAACCAAGATGAGCCAGGTATGATCGGCCGCCGCCTGGTTGATCCAGGCTTGGACCTGGGCCGGAGTGGTGGTGTTGGTGATGTTTTGGACCCGCAACCGGTAGATGTCGAGGTCGTCTTTCGAGTTGTAACCGGGATCGGTGGTACGCTGTGAGGCGTAATACTGCTGAATCGCGGCGACGGTGCGGTTGTCGTAGGTGCCGTAGGGCGAGGCGAAATCGGTGACGGGACTACCAAGAACGCTCTGGAGCTTAGTTTGGCTGTTTTTGAGCTCGTTGGTCAGCCGAGTGGCCCCAAGTGTGGTGAGATCGGGGTGAGTGACCGTGTGTGAGCCAATCTCCATGCCGGCGGCCTTTAGAGCCTTCACCTGGGCCGCAGTCATATAGTCGGGCTGAGAGGTGAGGTTTCCAGAAATGATGTAGAAGGTGCCATGTAGGCCGTTTTGCTGCAGGATGGGCAAGGCATTAGTGTACTGATTAGTAAAACCATCGTCGAGGGTGACAGTGACAAGGCCGCGACTGAAGCCAGTGGGATGGTACTGCGACATGGCATAGTCGTCGGTTTGGAGCCAGCCGTTGGAGTAGAGCAGGTGCATCACCGAGGCGGAGACGGCGCCGGCGGGCATGTCGTACTCAAGACGCTCCTTGGTCCAGCCCACGGTCTTTAAAGCTGAGCCCATGTAGAGATACTGGGTAGAGCCATCTTGCATGGTAACGGCGATGTCGACTTCGGTGGCCACATTGGATTGGTACCAGTCGGTGAAGAGGTAATGGCCGCCGGCGACTACGGGTTGGGGCTGGTACATCCAGTTGGCGGTGCCGCTCTGGTAATTCGACAGTGTGACCTTGAGGCTATGGGTGCCGGTGTGGCCGGAATTCAAATAGGCAAAAGCGTGGGTATTGGTGCCCCAGACAGTCTTTGTCCAAGAGTTGGGCTGACCGCCTGTGTTGGCTTCGACCGAGGGGTTGGGTACGCCGGAGGCAACTGCAGAACTGGCGTTGGTGAGCGAGAAGTTGTCGGTGGCGAGGGTGCCGTTGGCCGCAATTAGATGGAAAATTGTAATGAATTTGGCGTTCGCTGGGGCGGTGAAGTTGGCACTCACCTGCTGCCAGCTGGAACTCGCAGGCACGGTTTGGAGATCGAGATAGGTGTAATTGCCGGAGCCGTCATCGGACTGCACAACCACCGAGGTGCCAACGGTAGCGTGGTAGTAGTCGCTAAAAGCGTACTGCTGGCTACCGCTGACCGCCACCGGGGTGAAGTACCACTTAGCGTCTCCGCTCTGGTAGCCGGACATGGTAATACCGAGGGCGTGCGAGCCGTCCTGGGCGCCGGACGCTAGGTAGCTAAAAGTGGCCGTGCCGGTGCCCCATTGGCCTTGGCTCCAGCCCGTGGGCTGACCGGCCGAGGCGGTTTCGGCCGAGGGGTTAGCGATGATATTGGTGGAGGCAGATGCAGGGTTAATTGGCAACAACAAACTAACCGCCAGCAGTCCAGCCGCCGTGATGCGCGAAAACAGTTTCAACCTGCTTCCTTTCAGTTATTTAGATATGAAGACGCGGGGGCTGACCCCCGGTAAATAAGGCGACTCTGGCTTAGTGTAGCCCTGCCCAAAGCAAAAACTGTCTGCCAGTGAATACAAACTGGTAGATCAATAATGCAGCGAGAACAGCTACGCCAATCCAGGTGATCCAGCGCTGCATGGTATTAGCGCTTAAACATTGCCTGGGCCATGTATACAACTGCCCAAGTCGCAAGACCAGCGGCAGCAGCGACAGCCACGTGGGTAGCCGAGCTCATACCGGTCTGGGGCAAAACAGTGGTACAGGCAGCGGCGGCGCCACCGGCGATGGTGCAGGAACCTAGAACTTGTCCGTTTCCGTACATTGCTTTCCTTTCAGTTAATTATTACTTACCGCTTCAGTCGCGATGCGGTATCGGCGCCCAGCGGTGCTCCAGCCTGGTGTGGCCGAGCGGAATTTGTGCTGGACGACGATTTCGTACCACGCCCTGAAGAAGGCAAACAGGTTTACAAATCGCAGGATGTAGAAGAACGGGAAGCCGGAAATCACGTCGGCGCGGTTGTTAACGCCGGCAGCCCAGACGGTGATGCCAAAGAAGATAGTGAGGTCAGTAAGGAACATGAGCGAGACGGGGCCATAATTTTGCCCCCACCAGGCCAGAAATGGCAGGATGGTGATCTCGGCCAACAGGATGAGCTCTTCGGCTACCATCCACAACATATAGCCGTCGACGCGGTGAGGCCGCAGACCGATTTTGTGGCGCAACATAACCTGCCAGGCGCCACGATACCAGCGCATCACCTGTTTGAAGTAGTCACTGAAGTCCTTGGGATCTTGGGTGAAGGCTTTGGCTTGCGGGATGAAGGCGATCTTGCCGAGTTTCTTGCGGTGAATCTGGATGGTGAGGTCCATATCCTCGGTCAGGGATTCGGAATTGAAGTCGAGGTGCTCCAGGATGTCGGTGCGATAAATGCAGGTGGCGCCGGGAATGACAGGGATGGCGCCGATGGCGGCCTGAATGCGGCGCATCACCTCAAGGCCAAGCGTGTACTCGAAGGTGCGGTATTTGGAGATCCAGCCGGCCTTGATGCTCTGGAGATGTCCGGTGGCGGCACAGTATTTGGTGGACAGGCGATTGGTAAGCTCGGCAAAGTAGTTTGGACCAAAGACGCCGTCGGCGTCAGCGATGTGGACCCACTCGTAACGATCGGCGATACCGAAGTACTTCAAGCCGCTGAGAATGGCAACGCCCTTGCCGCTTTGGGGCTGCTGAATTACGTGGCCGTCGTCAAGCATTAGATATGCCAGATCGACGGTCCAGTCGGTGGAGCCGTCGGAGACCAAGAAGATGTCCTCGCGAGGTTGGCCAGCATCAAGAGCCGAGCGAATGGTGTCGGCGACCACCATCTGCTCGTTGTGGGCTGGAATCAGCAAAGCAAGTTTTCGCTTAGGACTGCGATCCATTGCTACACCCTTTCGTGTGATGAAACATCATACCGAAATTTGGTCATTTTGTCAAAGCCTACTTTAATGCTTAAGCTGTGGTTGGAGTTCTGCATAAGCGTCGTGTACAGTCTTCACCGAAATGCCGGACGCGACGACTTTTTGCATGTCGTGAGCAAAGTCGACGTTGTTGCGAGAGAAGGGCGAGCCGGAGGTGTCGACCTGGTGGTACACGAGGATCAGCCAGGCATGGTTGGCCTTGGCGGCGTCGAGCCAGCCCTGCAGTTGCTGAGGAGTAGTGTTAACGCTCATATTTACAACCTTGAGCTCGTAAGGGTTGAAGTGGTCGGCGGTGTTGAGGCCAGTGTCGGTGGAGCGGGCGGTTTGGTAGAGGCCCTTGATAGCGGTTGTGGTACGGACGTTATAGGTGCCATACGGGGCAGCGAAGTCGGTAGCGGGGTTGTAGCATTTGCTAATAGCGTTGTGCGGAATCGTCAGTTCAGTCCCCAGCTGTTTGTCATTTTGCTTGGTGAGATCGGGGTGAGTGAGGGTGTGAGATGCGATTTCGTGGCCGGCATTGCGGAAGTCGTAGATATCGCTGGCGGTTTCATAGCCCTTAGTGCCCAGAATGCCGGTCACGATGTACTGCGTGGAGACCACCCCGTACTGCTTCATGATCGGCAGGGCGTTGGCGTGGGCGCTCTCCCAGCCGTCGTCGAAGGTGATCGAAACCAGCGGCTGCTTAAACTGGGCTGACGGTGTGGCGGCCTGCAAGGAGTAATCGTCGGTCTCGAGGGCGCCGGCTCGGTCGAGGGTGTGAGATACCATGGCCTGATGCACGTTGCCAGGAACGGCAAAGCGCACCGTGTACTGGGTCCAGTTGGTGGAGGACGGAATGGTGCCGAGGCTGTAGTAGCGCTGGTTACCCTGGTCGTCCTTGAACTGGAGGGTGACATGGGTGGTGACGTTGGAGCGGTAATAATCGCTGAACTGATAGTAGCCGTTTGGCTGGACGCTCGTGAGACCAGTGAACCAGTCGGCAGTACCGTCCTTGAAGTCGGTGATGTCAATGCGCAGCGCGCGACCGGAGTCGTGGCCCAATACTTGGGTAAACCTGGCATTGTTGTTGCCGGTGTGGTTGTTGTACCAACTGGTGGGATTGCCGGCGCTAAGGGTTTCGACGCCGGGGTTCGGGATCAGGTTGGGGCCAGAGGTGGTGACCGGCTGCTGGATGGTGAGCGCGGTGTCGGACTCAGAGTCGGTGGCTTGTGACGAGTTGGCGGCGCTGGGAGCATCGGCCACTAAGGCGCCAGGTGCGTTGGTACGGCCCAGGAAGGCGCCGGCTCGGCAGCGACTCTCATTAATCATCTGGACCGGGTTAACGCCGGCATAACCGACCTGAAACGATCCAAAGCCGCCGATAATTGCGGCAGCGACAAATATGACAATGCGCTTAGAGAAATGTATGGCCATGGTTCATAATCACAAAAGGATTAATCACCATACATTTTATCTGGTGTTTTGTCAACTGCGGCTACGTACTATTTGGGGCTTGGGAGCACGTAGCCCGCTCTTTTAGAAGCTTGTCTACTGGCAGCGGTGGTATTCAAGGGAAATGCGGAAACTGACCGGCTGGGTGAGCTTGGGCGTTTTGGCAATGAAATAGCGGTTGGTGGCAGTATTGGCAACAGGACAGGTCACAGTGGGAACGGTGAGCGTAGCGTCGACGGTAGTACCGGCGGAGCTGGCGATGACGCCGGTGACCTTGAGACCGTAACCGTTGGTGAGCTCGCGGCCACTGGAGAGAGAAACGATGTCGGAGGAGTTAAAGTCGACCGGCAGGATGGGCGGAATCGAGGGCAGGCCGCTGTGTACTTGGTCCCAATACTGCTGCCAGGCGGCCTGAGTAGTGATAACTTCCTGGCGCTTGGGATAGTTGCCGCCGCTATCTCCTTCTACCATGAGTTCGAACGGCAAAGTTTGGCCGGCGGGCTCCGTTGGCGTCGTGATGGCATCGCCCAGGAAGGCGCGATGGCCGTCGCTGCAGGCGGGCGGATTGGTGTCGGTAACGATATAGCCTGCCTGGGTACACTGCGCGAACGAGGTGATGGGCGGCGCCATGCGGCCGCGAAACGCCCAGGATGCCAGCGCCGACACCACGAATAGGCCTAAGATGGCACCTCCGGCGAGGATTTGTTGACGGCGGCTAAGCGTTCGCAGAGTGATGGCCACGATTATAGCTCTTTGGTGAGGTCCGGCAGTTTACGGTTTTTTTCTTCTATGAGGTCGATGAGGTCGTCGACGAGCGCAGCGGGATCGTGATTGAAAATAATGCCGGTGCGGGCGCGCTTGGCGGATTTAAGCACGCGCTCGACCTCCTCGGTCATGCCACCGGAGCCGAGCAACACCCCAATGGGTTTGCGCTCCTCGATGGCGATGGTGAGCTCGTTTAAGGTGCCGATGCGGCCACCCACCATCACCACGGCGTCGGAGCTGCGCACGAGCAGCAGGTTGCGGCCAGTGTACTCGAAACCGGTAAAGAGGATGGTGTCGAAGGCGTCGACCGGTAGCTGGTATTTTTTGACGTGGGCAATACGACTAGCTGCCGGCGAGAAGCCGATGGAGCTGACGGTGTCGGGTGCGGCCTCTTTGGCGGCCACGGCGGCATAGTACGGCAGGCCGCGGGTGGCGCCGGAGATCACGAGGTGGCCGCGCCGCACTATTTCGCGGGCAGCCTCGGCGGCCAATTGCTTGCCCATCTCAATGCTCGGCCCGCGGGCGGCACCAGACACGCAGATCTGGTAGCGAATTTTACTAGCTTTCTGGGTCACTATTTAGACCTCACCAGGACTTCGGGCTTAATGACGGCATTATCGAGCTTTTCGAGCAATTGCTCCTCGAGCACCTTCTCGCCCATGTAGCGGGCAAATACCTCGTTCCAGAGCGATTCGCGGAAGTGGTAGAGGTAACGGTCTTGATATGACACAGCGTTGGAGTAACCGAAGCTAAGGTCAAACAGGTTGAAGGTGACGGTGTCGTGGGCGGGACCCTTAAGGACGGCCACGTAGTCCATGCCTTGCCAGAAATCTAGCTCAGGGTCAATCTCGTACAGCACCTCTTCGGCCCGGCGCCAATGTAGGTCTTCGGGTTGAAGGTGGGGCTCAAAGATTTCCGGGTGCTTTTCGTTCGTAAGCTTGCCGAAGTAGCGCTGAATGACACGCCAGTGAATACGGGTGGTGTCGGCGATTTTAACGTGAGCGGGGTCGGCGATGAGCGTGTCGGAAACAATGGCACCAAAATTCTTCTTGGCTTGCATGAGCTTAAAGAACGAACTGTAGAGGCGCACCTCGTTGAAGTAATGGCACAGCAGCGGGAGAACTTTGAGGGTAATGCCAGGCATATGGGTTTCGACCATGGGCATAACGGCGATGGCGCCCATTTCCTTGGAATGCGTGATGTTATGGCGCTTCTTGGCAATGAAGTGCTCAGCGATATCGCCCCACTTTTCAACCGCGAACGGTACTACCTTAATGGGCCGGGTCTCAAAGTCCGTGGGCTCGAGGTCGAGATAGAGGCGATCGAAGTCGTTAAGCCAGGCGGGGTCTTCGGCGAAACGCAGGGCCAGGATAAGTTCGTAGATGTTTTCCTGTTCGAGTAGCCGTGACACCAGATGGTAACCGAGGCGTTCCATAATAGCCATGGGCGGCATGTGGCGCAGCATCTCGCGAGCCTTGTCTTCTTTCAGGAACCAACCGGACTTAGGTAACGGGGCGGCTTCAGCGGCTTTCACGATGAGCGGGATCATCTCGCGCAGATCGGTGGGGTCAGTGCCGCCAATGGAGCGGGCGGCGTGGTCATCGTCGGCGGCCACCTTTTTAATGAGGGCATCGTAGAGCTCGGGGCCGGTGGCATCTGGGCCGAGGCCGAGCCGTTTGGCGTGCGAGGCAGCTTTTTCGGTGATTTCAGCGGTGAGCTTGGCATCAACCCCTTTTTGGTGCGTTAAGAGTTCTAGCTGGTGAAGCGCATGATCGAATAGCGGTTCCTTGGCTTGTAGAAATCGTCCCAGATTAGACATTACCAACCTCCGTTACCTTAAGCTTCATGCGTTTGATGCGCCCCGTCTTGAGAATACCGGTCTTGGCGCCCATTTGGGCCACCACGCTCGAGGCGTTGGCGCTGGCGAGCGACAGAGCGTCTTCGATGGGTAGACCCTTGGACAGTGCGGCCACGAATCCAGAGCCAAAGGCATCACCGGCGCCGGTGCGATCCACCACCTTCACCTTCTGGTACTGACCAGCTTGGTAGAGCTTACCGTCCGCTGAGGCGTAGGAGCCGGACGCGCCATTGGTGCCGACCACATAGGGGCAGGTGTCGGCAGCGCGGAGCACGGTGTCTTTGAGGTTGTCGCCACCAAACAGAGTGGCAAGCTCCTCGGCATTGGCCTTGAGCACGGTAACGAGAGGAAGCAGGGCGCGCAGTTTCTTGGCTTGGGCGAGTTCACCGTTGCCGGGGTCGAGAGCCACTTGGATGCCACGATTGTTGGCGTGTTTGAGCAGACGCCCGAGCAAATCTAGGTTGCCGGCCAACGAGGTAATGTAAAACCAATCGGCCTCGAGGGTGCGGATCGCGATGTCGCGAGCGCCGAGAGCGTGGGAGGGGCCTCGATAGACCAGCACGGTGCGTTCACCGGTGGGCGCCACCAACAGGACCGAGAAACCGGTGTTTAGGCGCGGGTCGTAGACAATGCGATCGGTCGACACACCCTCTCGACGCAGCGCACGCACCACTTCCCCGCCCGCTGGGTCGTGGCCGATTTTACCGATATAGCCGGCCTCAAGACCTTGGCGGGCGAAGGTGACGGCTGCATTGGTGGCGCCGCCGCCAGTGTCGAAGTAGACATTATCGAGCTCGAGCTTGGCGCCGAGCGGGAATTGTTCAACGTAATCCCGGGTGCGAACATCGCGCCGGGCATGGAGCGCCTTGCCGGTCAGGAAGACATCCTGAGTGGCGGCGCCAAATGTGAGAATTTTGACATTCACCTCTGCCATCACATCTGATGATAGCAGTTATGTTTGGAAAAAAATAGTTGGTTTATAAAACTGATTAATTGATTTTTTGAGCTTTTGCTTGTATAGTTATGTCTTGTACATAACGTACGTATAGCGTCGAGAGGACGTGAGGATAATTAAGCGCGTAAGGCTCTGGATCGTAACGGCTGTCTTCGCGGCAGCTTGCATGGCGAGCAGCGGATGTTGGCACCCGTTTACCACCTACATGCCCAACGTGCCGACGACATCCGGACCGCTAAATCCGCTACAGCAATGCTCGCAGCCGGATGGGGCCAATGCCTACCTCGAGCTGGATGTCGAATCGCCCGACCGAATCAAGACCGTTGGCCGAGCCTTGGTCTTTACCCAGAAGCACGGCTGGGAGACGGCGCCGGCGGGGCTGATCACATTGCAATTGGTACGAATCGACGACGTTGGCCACTCGCTGCTGAGTTGGCAGACCGATTTGCATCGCATCGACTGGATGGGCGCGGCCTACCAAAGCTGGCCTGGCAGCACTCAGGTGAACACCCTGCATCCAGATGTCCTGAACAACCAGGAATTTACGGAACAAGTGATAGTTCACCCAGTGGTGGGCGAGCGGTTTGCGGTGTGGGCGGCTTTGCCCCGAGGTGCCGTGCAGGGCCTCAGCTGCTATGCGACCAACGGTCGCCAGGCGTTCCTTACCTAACCCCTCACACTTGGCGGCGCGGACACCAGTCTGCGCCGCCAAAGCCGCAATTATTCAAACAGACCCCCAGCCCGGGGGTTTTGTGGTTTTTGACATTGTGGCGTCCAAGCCGAGCATGTGACATACATACATAACGTGAAGAGTGGCGTATGCAAAGGAAATTCCGGGTGCTAGTGGTCGTGGTGGCCACAGCCGCGGCGATTTGGGGCAGCGTGTGGTGGGTTCGATATGCCTACGTGAAGCCGCCGAGGCCTGTGGCTATGACATTACCGGCAGGAGGCCCGGTGGTGATTGTGAATGGCCTGAGTATTACGCAAAACTGCCGCCTCCCAAACGACACGATTATTACCGATTGCCCAGAGGAGGTGGCGGAGGGCGAAGTAGTGCCAGTGGGGGCCAGCCCGGTACCGGTGCCGACGCAGGGTGTGGCCGAGGAACCGGAGGCGACGTTAACTCCGGAACCCGAGACAGCCGTAGGCGGGGCAGAGCCGTGCATTACGCCGCCGGGTGCGATCTTTTCGCCGAGCTGTGCGGCCCCGCCTGGCAGCGCAGTGTTTAGCGGCGGAGGTGGGGGTGGTGGTGCACCTCAACCCTGCGTCACGCCGGCGGGCGCGATCTTTTCGCCTGGTTGCTAGCGCGATTATTGAAACGAATTGGGACTGGGCGAGGCTGTGACGCCCGGCTGCAGACTACGTGTGGGCGATGGGCTCGGGCTGGGTGAGGCCGCGTCACTGGGGCTGGGCGACACGCTCGCGCTCGGGGTTGGTGACGGCGACGGAGTCGGGTTGGGCAAGCCTAGGAGCGCTGGCCTGGCCGAGGCGTGCCACCGCATAGATGATGGCGATCATAATGAGAATGCCGGCAAAAATGGCAACCGCGATGCTATCGGCATAGCCGCGTTCGCGTATGGATTTTTTAGCGTGCCTTGCCACTGGAACCAAAGATGTCCATTTTGTTCTCAACTACGGCCTGAATAGCTTCGATAACGGGAGGCATGAGCTTTACGACAGCGAACTCGGTGGGGTGCTCGGCCAGCACTTTTTCGAGATTGGTGCGGAAGGCCTTGCGCATCTCAGAGTTGATGTTGATCTTGGAGATGCCACGTTGGACAGCTCCACGAAAATCGTCTTCGGGAGTGCCGGAGCCGCCGTGAAGCGATAGGTAGGCGGCGTCGGGGACGTCGGCGCGGATTTGCTCGAGCAGGTCCAGGTGCAACTGCTTGGGTACCGGGTAGAGGCCGTGGAGGTTGCCGATGGCGACTGCGAAGGTGTCGATGCCGGTGTCGTTAATGAACTTCACGGCCTCTTCGGGCTTCGTGAAGTATTTTTTGATGTCATCGTAGTCGATAGCTTCGGTGTGGACGTTGGAGCTGCCGCCGAAGTAGTGCGGCTCGCTCTCTACCAGTGCGCCGGTGGTCTTGGCGTAATCCACCACCTCTTTGGTGGCTGCGGTAATTTCGGCATCGGAGGCGTCACGCTTGGCTTGGCTGAGGTCGATGTGAATGAACTCGAACCCGGCGTCGATACCGGCCTTGGCAGCCTCCACGCTGGGGCTGTGGTCGAGGTTCACGAACATTTGGATGCCATATTCGGCGCGGTAATTGTCGACCATACAGCGGACGTTCTGGAGGCCAAGTGCCTCGACCTCGCCGGCACTCACCTCCACTAGCACCGGCGACTTCTTGGCAGCGGCAGCTTTGGCGACAGCGATAAGGGTTTCCTGGTTGTCGATATTAAAGGCACCGAGGGCAAATTTTTCGGCTTTAGTGCGGGCGTACAGTTCACGAGCAGCTAGGATGTTGGGTTTCATACCTTAAGTTTACACCTGATTTTAAGCAAAAACGGCTTTCGTTCGTAAAGCTCTTGGAATATTGCAAAACTCACAATATTGTGCTATAATTATGTGCGTTGGAACTTGAAATTTCACCTCCCACATATACCTGGAAGACTCCGCAGTTCCTCGGAAAGGACCATGTACGATGTACGCAACCATGCACAGCTCTGCCCGGCAGACCACTCCCGAGCAGCGCATCGCCGGGCTGCTTATGGCAGCCGGTATGGTAGTGGGTCTGTTCTTTCTGTCGTCCTGGGGCCTCGCTACGCACCCCGCGTGGCAGCGCCCAGTTGTGGTGACAGTCGTCGGGCAGCCCGCAGTGGTCTGTACCACTGACGCCTGTCAGGAGAACGCCGACGTTGAAATCGCTGGATCCGATAATACCTTCACCCTCTGGGGCTTGAAGGACCAATACGGCTCAGGCGACCAGATTAAGGCCTACGGCCTAATCGGCAACAACTACGGGACTGACGGGACCTCGATCATCGCAGTCTCCCAGAACCCCTACCCGCACGAGTACAGCATCTGGCCCCGGATCTCCGGATTCGTGGTCGCCTGCATCATCGGCCTCTGCTTCTTCATCTGGGGACTCTACCTGGTCTTCCGACCCACCTACAGGAGGTGATATCTCCCCCGTCCAACGACTGGCCGGTGGCGACGCATTCAATGCGCTCGCCCCGGCCTTTTCGCTTTAGGGAGACTGAACCGAGGTGCAATGGCGGGCATAAGCGTCATTGACAAAGTAATAATCTTAGTGTATTATATACAGAAGCTTTACCGCTTGTTCATCCTGAGTTTAGGCAAACACCCTGAGGGGACGCAAAGTGAACATTCCGGTTCGTAATGTGGCGCTAGCCGGGCTCGGCGCCGCGTTGACAGTGATCGTGGCCGCGATCTTCGGTCTCGGCTTCAACCACTCAACCACCTACGTCACTACCCCGGCTAACGGCCACGCAGTCAACACTGGCCAGCAGTCGGTTGGCGGCAGCCCTTCTGCAAGCGCGTTGCCGGCCCGCCCCTGGGTAGTGTCGACCGTGGACGAAGGGACTACCCGTATGTCCTGCGCTCTCGGTCTCGTACCGATGGACTTGCCGGTAGGCAGCCACGTCGACCCGCACGCTACCTACAACCTGACTGCCGACATCGCGTACGGGGGTGCTCAGACCGACGTCCGCCTCGCCATACATCACGCGCCCACAGCCATCGTGGCCATGATCGTTCATGCGAGCGGACCCAACGCCAACGGGCACAGCAACGACACGGAACACGACATCAACCTCAAGTCAGGCGGAAGCCTCGGGGTGCTAGTCGATACGCCCAGCAGCGTCTACGATGGCTATAACGGCATGTACAAGATCACATCGTTGGAGCTGTGTGCCGCCGCAGCTTAGGACGAACGTGCCCGGTGGGACCTCTGTAACAGGAGGGTCCCACCGGGCCACTTTCGTTTTATGAAGTTATTTCGCTAAACGCTGGGCTACGAAATTACAGGCGACATAGTACAGACCGAAGAGCAGGTACATCACAAACATAAAGAGGGTGAGCTGGGTGGTGTTGTGAATGGAACCGGCGACGAGACGGACCAGCAGTTGAGCGGTGAGTTCGGCCAGGACCATGGCGATGACAGTGGCCACTATGATGGCTTTGAACGAACGCTTGGCGCCGAGGGTAATGGTAGTGAGGATGGCTATGCCAAAGCCGTAGACGACAGCGCTGATGACGATGCCGAGGGTCTCGGCCAGGAGTTGGCTATTCATGACGGGCACGAAGGTTGAGGCTTTACTGCTCAGCCAGAAGAAGGCCATGCCGGCGACGAAGCTAACGATAAATTGGATTTCGCCTTTGGACATGGTAAGAGCTTAGGCGACCGCGGGCGAACTGTCGAGTATTAATGTTTGCGCTTCAGGAGGTCTTTGGCATGGGCGGCAATGTGCCTGGCAGTGAGTCCGAAGTGCTCCAGGAGCTCGTCAGGAGCGCCGGACTCGCCGAAGCGATCAGCCATGCCCACACGCACCATTGGGACCGGGTAGTGGTCGGCCAACGCCTCGGCCACGGCGCCACCCAGACCGCCGGCAATTTGGTGCTCTTCGGCTGTAATGACGGCACCGGTCTTGCGGGCACTTGAGGTGATGGTGATCGTGTCGAGTGGCTTGATGACGGCGGCGTTTATGACCTCGGCCTCAATACCCTGTTGTTCGAGCTGATGTGCGGACATGAGCGCCTGGTATACCATGGTGCCGCAGGCCACAATCGTGAGGTCGGTGCCGGAGCGCAGCACTTGAGCCTTGGAAAGCGAGAACGGGGTGGCGTCAGTGGTGATGACCGGGGTTTTCTCGCGTGCCAGCCTGATGTAAGCCGGACCCTTCTGATGAGCGAGTGCGATGGTGGCCTTGGCGGCCTCAACGGAGTCGGCTGGGGCGACCACGGTCATGTGAGGCAGCACGCGCATGAGAGCAATGTCTTCGAGCATCTGGTGGGTGGCCCCGTCTGGACCCACAGACACGCCGGCGTGCGAGCCCACCACCTTAACGTTGGTCTGGTTAAGGCAAACGGTGGTGCGAATTTGCTCCCAGTTGCGGCCGGGTGAGAAGGCGGCATAGCTAGAGATGAACGGCGTCTTGCCGGCTAGCGCCATCCCGGCCGCGACGGTCACCAAGTTTTGCTCGGCAATACCGATCTCCACGAAGCGCTCAGGGAAGCTTTTGGCGAACTCGTTCATCTTGGTGGACTCGGTAAGGTCGGCGCAGAGAGCCACGACGTTTTTATCGCGAGTGCCGGCCTCGAGCAGTCCACGGCCAAAACCAGCCCGGATTGGCTCCTGTTTGATTTCGGGGCTCGAGAGGTCGCGGACCAGGTGTTGCTGCGGATCAATCATGGTCTAATAATACTTGTGCTTTTAGAAAATTACAAAACGCTTATGGCAAGCCAACTGATAGGGGCACTCGCTGGCTATTGATTTTTCTCCGTTATTATGCTAACGTTTACATAGGCAATAAGCACAAGCGTCTTCACCGTCTTTCCGAGAGGAAAACAAATGACAATGACAAGGACTGTTGCCGCTTTCGTGGGCACGCTGCCGACCGACATGATCGACGGCCCGCCCACCGATGCCCTCCAGCTAGTGCTGAACAAGCTCAGCTGCGACATCGACAGCACGCCATTCTGGCACTTCCTCTACTACGCGGACATGCTCGCGAACGGGACCGAGATCCACCGTCTCGCCGAGAGCTACGCCGACGCAGATGACAAGGCCAAAGTCCAACGTGCGAAGAACAAGCTCGCGGTGACCGCCGCCGCCCGCTAGCGGACCACCGCCCGTCCCACCGGGCACCCGTCCGCACTGCCGCCCATGGGGGACCTACTGCGCACGCGCAGCTAGCGTCCCTCCTGGGCGGTTCTTCAATTTAGGAGCAATTATTCGTGCTCGGAGCGGATTTGGCCGCCGAGGGTGCGCAGTTCATGTAGAGCCACGCGGGCCTGATCCTTCTTCTCGGGGTCGCCGGGTAGACTGAGCGTGCCGGGCGGATTGCCATGCCAGTGATAGTCGTATTCCATGTAGTCGACACCCTTGCCGGGGATGGTGTGGGCGATGATGGCCACCGGTGACTCAACCACCGCCTTGGCTAGGTTGCAGGCGTCGATGATGGCCTGCATGTTGTGGCCGTCGATTTCGATAACATGCCAGCCGAAGACCGCGAATTTCTTAGCTATATCGCCGAGCGGCATGATTTGCTCGGTGGGGCCGTCGATTTGGATGTTATTGCGGTCGATGATGGCGGTAAGGTTGGCAAGCTTGTACTTGGCCGCAAACATCACGGCTTCCCAGATATTGCCTTCGTCGAGCTCACCGTCGCCAGTAACGCAATAGACGTGAGCGCGAGAGCTGTCCATGCGTAGGGCTAGAGCGTGTCCGGCGGCCTGACTGAGGCCGGAGCCGAGCGGGCCCGAGGTGGATTCGAGGCCGGGCAGGCGCAAGCGTTCAGGGTGACCCTGGAGGCGGGAGCCGAGTTTGCGCAGAGTTTTGAGCTCCGACACCGGAAAGTAACCGGCTCGAGCCATGGTGGCGTAGCGGACCGGTACACAATGGCCGTTGGAGAGAAACAGGCGGTCGCGGTCGGGCCAATCGGGTTGTTTTGGCCGATGGCTCATGACCTCGAAGTAGAGGGCGGTAAAGACGTCGGCGAGGCCGAGCGGGCCGGCGCTATGGCCACTCCCCGCTTCCACGAGCATCTTGACGATGTCTTGGCGGATTTCGTTGGCCTGGAGCTCGAGCTGCTTGTGGGTCATGCGTTAATCATAAGCCGTTTCGAGAGCTTTGAGGAGAGCTTGCCGATCTTCATGAAGTGCCCTCGGCGATGGCCTCGATGGCGACGTAGGCAATCTCGGGATCGACGGAGTCTTGGATAAACGAGCCGACGTCAAGCAGGTCGGCGCCGGCTTCTACGGCCAGGCGGGCGGTTTCCTGATTAAGCCCACCGTCCACGGCGATCTCAAGGTTGGGGTTGATGGCACGGGCTTGGCCGATCTTTTCGAGGCAGTCGCCGCGGAACTCGCCGCCATTGTGTCCGAGCCGGCCGGTAAACACCACCAGGTGGCTCACGGTTGAGAGTACGTCTTTGACCTGATCGATGGTGGTCTCGGTTTTAATGGCGAGCCCCACGCGGATTTCGAGCTGGCGCAGTTCTTTGAAGAAAGCTTCGCGGTCGAACGGCGCCTCATAGTGCACGATGACGAGCTGAGGCTGGAGGGCAATGATGTTTTCGAGCTGGGATTCCGGATGGGCCATCATGAGATGAAGATCGAACGGCACGCCGTCGATATCGTAGACCTGAGTGAGACCAACCGATTTTTGATCCTCGAACACACCGTCGGCCACGTCAATATGCAGACGTTTGGCAAACGGCTTCACGTTGTTGATGCGGTGGGCATAGTCTTCGGGAGTGGTGGCGAGAATGGTGGGCGCGACACTAGCCATAGAGCTCCTCCAACTCATCGAGGCGCCGAAGGTACTTGGGGTCGGATTTGAATTCGGTGGCGAGCCAGGCATCGACCATGTCCAAGGCGGCCTCTTCGGCGACAAACCGGGCCGGGAGCACGAGCACATTGGAGTTGTCGTCGGCGCGGGCGGCTTTGGCGGAGTCGGCATTCCAGGCTAGGGCGGCGCGCACGCCGTTTACGCGATTGGCGGCCATACTCATCCCCTGCCCCGAGCCACAGATCAAGACGCCGCGGTCGTCCTCGTCGGCGCCGAGAATTTTGGCAGCTAGGGCGTAGGCATAGCGCGGGTAGTCATCGTCATCGTCGAGCGTTTTCGCGCCCACATCTTCAACTTCATACCCGTTGTGAATGAGGTGCTCTTTGAGCTGGTTTTTCAGTTCATAGCCGGCATGGTCGGCGCCGAGAAATATCTTCATACTGCTAGCTTACGATAAGCGTTGGTACTTTGCCACCAGCGGACGCCCAATTGAGGTGTCCGCTGGGCAGGAGCAATTATTAGATGGTTTTGCCGACGTGGATGACCATCTCAACCAGGCGGTTGGAGTAGCCCCACTCGTTGTCGTACCAGGCCACTACCTTGAGCAGGTTGCCGCCAACGACATTGGTGAGGGCGAGGTCGATGATACCTGAGTGTGGGTTGCCGATAAAGTCGGAGGAGACGAGCGGCTCGTTGGTGACATCGAGGATGCCCGCAAACCGCGGCTCTTTGGCGGCGGCCTTGAGAGCCTCATTCACCTCTTCGATGGTGACGTCTTTGGAGGTTACGAAGGTGAAGTCGGAGAGCGACACCACCGGAGTAGGGACGCGCACCGAGAGGCCGTCGAATTTGCCCTTGAGCTTCGGGAAGGCCTTGGCGGCGGCAGTGGCGGCGCCAGTGGAGGTGGGAACGATGTTTTCGGCGGCGTTGCGGCCTTCGCGCAGGTCCTTGGAAATTGGTGCGTCCTGCAGCGCCTGGCTGGCGGTGTAGGAGTGGACGGTGGTCATCATGGCCTTTTCGATGCCGAACTTTTCTTCGATGACGACGGCCACGGGAGTGATGCAGTTGGTAGTGCAAGAGGCGTTACTCACCACTTCGTCCTGGGCGCTGAGGTTGCCCTCGTTGACGCCGATTACGAAGGTGCCAGCACCCTCGCCCTTAATGGGAGCAGATACGACCACGCGCTTGGCGCCCGCCTGAATGTGCTTCTTCGCATCTTCGGGCTTGGTGAAGCGGCCGGTGGATTCGATCACAACATCCACACCCATGCTCTTCCAGGGCAGGAGGGCCGGATCTTTTTCGGCGGTAACGCGAATTTTCTTACCGCCCACAATGAGGTTCTGTTCGTCGGAGCCGACCTCCTCATGGTAGGTGCCGTAGTTGGAGTCGTGCTTTAGTAGGTAGGCTAGCGTGGCGGTGCTGGTGAGGTCATTAACGGCCACTACCTCGAGCTCAGGGTGGTTCATGGCAATCTTAAAGGCATTGCGGCCGATGCGACCAAAGCCATTGATGGCGACTTTATAACTCATAATATCCGTGTTTTATCCCGTTTGTCGGTTTAACTATATGAGCAATAGCGGTTTGGGTCAATCTGATGAGAATATTGCGAGACAGCCGCGCCCCCGGCCGCACAATAACGCGGCCGGGGGCGCAGGGGGAAGAGGAGAACGGCGCCCTTCAGTGGCCAACTACGACGTTGTACACCCATTGTCCGAGGCCGGTGCTAGCCACGAACAGCAGGAAGCCCAAGAAGGCGACTACAACGAACGTTCTCGAGCCCTTGGCGATGAGCACAAGTATGACGAGCGCGACCACCATGATCCAGCCCAAGGCCGAAAAGTTGGTATTGATCAGGCTGTAGGGATCGGGCGCAGCGATATGGAACGCCCGCAGGATGGCGGCATGAATAGCCAAACCGGGACCGGTGGCAGCCAGGACAACGCCCGCAAACGCGGCCAGGACAGCGGCAGCCTTGTCGCCCAGGCCCCTGGCCTTGGCGATAGCGATGATGGCAAGCCCTAGCGCCACTAGGCCAAGGACGTCGTTCCAGCCGAGGTGCTTGATCACCGACGGCTCCCTTCCGTGGATTTTCAATTCCAACCCTGGTTTAGAGTTGGCGTAGTTATTTTCAAATTCTTAGCGGGTAATGTAAATGTTTTTTAACACATTTACGCGATGGGCAGAGATTTTTCCTTGACATAAGTAAAAAAGAGGTGTATAAAGTGCTAGCGTTCCATGGCCAAAAATCTAGGTCAAGGAGGTCCCATGAGCGCAAGAAATCCGGACAGACCGGACAGAGCTGAAGTGTCCAGGCGTCCAGCCAGGCCGTTCAGTTGGCCGGCAGCCATCGGGCTAGTTCTGGTGTTGGTGGTTGTCGGGTTCCTGTTCTCGGCCCTACACGTCGGGAGCTTGGCGATTCACCTGACCCAGTTCCTCATCGCGTTGGCGACGGCGGCGTACTGGCGGGGAACGAACCGCGACGGCTGGCTTTTGCTAGTGGCCGTCACCCTGGTCGCCGGCCTGAACAGCCTGCCCATCGGTCAGTGGACCCTGCTCCTGGATGTGCTGGCGGTGATCGGTACGTACGTCTACGGACGGCACCGGCGATCCGCAGCCATCAGCCCCCAGGGCCCCGGCAACACGCAGCCCATCGACCCCGGAGTCCACGGACCCAACGCCTGACCGGGTCGCCCCCCCTACGCCCGGCCGGACCCGCTTCATGCGGGACCGGCCGGGCGCTGAAGTTTTTATAGGCTGACTAGAGAGTTACCACCACTTGTCGGACTGGGCCCGCTCGGAGCATTCGCGGATGATCTTCCAGGCCTCGTCCGGGCCCAGGATGCCGCGCACGTTGGTGCCGCCCTTTTTGAGATCCTTGTAGTGGTTGAAGTGATGGGTAATTTGTTTCTTCCATTGCTCACCCAGCTCGTCCACATGCTTGATCTCGCCATAATGCCGGTCGTCTGAGGGTACGGCCACCACTTTATGGTCATTTTCGCCGTCGTCTTCGAAGTCGACCAGCCCGATTACACGGCACTCCTCTACCACCAAGCCCATCGGCAACGGCTCGCCGGTGACTAACAGTACATCGAGCTCATCGCCGTCCTCGTCGAGGGTTTGCGGTATAAAACCATAGTTTACGGGTTTGGCGAAAATGCCCGGCTCCACGCGATCCAGAATAAAGTAGCCCTTCTTGCGGGCCCATTCGGCCTTGAGCATCGAACCCTTAGGGATCTCGATTACAGCAGTGATATAGTCGCCGTCTTTGCCAAAAGTGATGTCATTAAAAGGATAACTCATGGGTCTCCAGATGTTAGTTTTCGCGAACATCATAACACGACCAGATTCCTGATTGCTGGCTGAGCTTGGGCGTTTTGCCAAAGGTAGGGAATACCATGGACTAAGTATTGGAGGAACTACCATTATCCTAATAACCTCGAGACAGCTATTTTTAGTTGGCAATTAATGTGGAGGAACGCGATATGTTCTGGACAATTGTGACCTGGATCATTCTCGGGGCGCTCGCGGGATGGATCGCAAGCATTATTACCGGCACCAACGCCCAAGTGAACGGCGTGATGAACGTGGTGGTCGGTATAATCGGGGCGTTCATCGGCGGCCTGGTGCTGCAGCTCCTAGGCGCCGGCACCCCCAGCGGCTTCAACCTGGCGAGCCTGCTGACCGCCATCCTAGGCGCGGTAATCCTGCTGTCGCTGGTGCGGGCTTTCCGGCGCGACACCCTGTAGACAGTTACCAGTAGCGCGCAAAACGGCCCCGCTTTTCATGGCGGGGCCGTTTTTTTTGGGACTAGCGCTAGGCGAGGCCGAGTTCTTGAGTGAGGCGGGGCTGGTCGAAACCGATGATGCCCACTTTTTGACCATCGTCTTTGGTGATGACGGTGAACGGCACTCCCATCTGGCCCGATAGGTGGACCATTTCGTGTGCGGCCTGCTCATCTGCTTCTACGTTCACATCCTCGAATTTCACCCCTTTTTCGGTCAGAAATTTCATTTCAGCTTTGCAGAAGGCGCACCAGGTAGTGGAATAAATTTTAACGTTTGGCATAGTAATGATTGTTCTCCTATATTCACTATACCAAATGAAGCAATAGGGGGCTGTCTAGTTGGTGGTAGCTGGGGCAGCGGTGGAGTCGCCGAGCACTTGAGACTTGGCGGGAGCGGGCTGGATCGTGGGGGTGGGGCTCGGACTGGGAGTAGGACTCGGTGTGACCGCCGGGCTGGGCGTGGGCATGGGCATGGGCATGGGGCTGGCTAGCGGCATGGGCGTCGATGCGGGCGGGGCCGGCACAGGCGTGGTAGTGGTTTGCACGCTGGAAGCCTTGGGCTGAGCCACTCGTTTGATGGCGGTGAGTCGCATGTCGCGCTGGGCCGGCTGGGCTGCTGCGGGGCTGAGACCGGGCGAGGGCACCAGCTGGCTGCGAGCAATGCCCGTGTGGTTGACCGTATGCTGCGGTGCCGGCTGGTGGCCCAGGAGGCTCGCAACCGTCTTGCTGCCGACCGACAGCAACGCCACCGCGCCACCAATGGCGGCCAAGATGATAAAGAAGCGGGGCATGTGAATACGCAGGAAATGACGCCGCAGGTTAATGGTTTTTTTAACTTTTTCGAGATCGGTGCCCCTGAGGTAGTTAGAGAGATGATTGAAGGGCACACGCAGGCTGCGGCCGTCCTTGAATGACAGCAGCACTATCTTATCGGTTTCTATACTGTAGTTGACCAATTCACTCATGCGGGCATGGTAGCACTAAGCGGTATGGCCGTCATTTGTTGAAAGTTCCTAAGGATAAGAATTGTTGGCTTAATCTGGGGACAAAGGGCTGTGGAAAAAGAAATTATCCGTGGACTAATTTATAGGCACCCCAGATTCCCACGATTCCGCCAATGGTGCTGAGCAGGATGCCCCAGCCCGAGAAGTCGCTGGCGTGCCAGAGCCCGGGAACCAACCCGCCGAGGGTGGCGCCGATACCTCCACCGAGGTAGTACAGGCTCTTGTTGCTCACGCGAGCTGGGCCTTTTGAGCTAGCTTGTCTTTGAGGTAGCGCTCAAAGTCGGGCGCGATGGTCGGGTCATCGAGGGCGACATCCACGATGGCTTCGAGGTACTTCTGCTTGTTACCAGCGTCGTGCCAACGACCGTCGATGACGCGGGCAATTACCTGGCCGTCGTGGTCTTTGGCGAAATGGTTGATGGCGTTGGCCAGCACTAGCTCGCCGGACTTGTCGGGCTCAAGCTCGTTGACGTATTTCATCATTTCGGGAGTGAAGATGTAGCCGGCGGTGCTGGCGAAGACCTTGCCGTCGTGTTGGGGGGCATCGGCGGGGTCGGGCTTCTCGATAAGGCCAGAGAGCTCGAGGGAATGGTCGTCGATGACGCGCTTAATGTCAGCCACGCCGTAGTTTTTGGCCCGGCTCTGCTCCACCGGCACCACCGCGATTACCGGTTGCTGGTACTGATTGAAGGCCTCCATGAGCTGAACGGCGCGCGGCACCTGGGAGTTGAAGAAATCATCGGCGAACAAGACGAGGAACGGCTCGTTTTCGAGCAAGTGGGCAGCGTTGAGCACGGGCGTGGCGTTGCCGTAGAGACCTTTTTGGCGCAGGTAAATGAAGTTACCTAGCTCGGCCACCTTCTCCATGCGCTCGGCGAGCTCGACTTTGCCGTCTTTGCGCAGTTTTTGCTCCAGCTCGTACTGGTGGTCGAAGTGATCCTCGATGGTGCGCTTGTTGGCGCTGCCGACGATAATGATGTCGGTAATGCCGGCGGCAACAGCCTCCTCGACGACGTACTGAATGATGGGCTTGTCAATGATGGGCAGCATTTCCTTGGGCATGGCCTTGGTCATAGGCAGGAAGCGCGTGCCTAGGCCGGCGGCGGCGATGACGGCCTTGGTAACTTTTTTCGGCATTGTCTCTCCTTGGTACAAACGCAGTTTACTACTAGAGCTGGGTCCGGAAAAGGTTAGCGCCAGCTTCGGCAAGCCGTGCCAGACGGCCGCGCTGAGGCCAAGTGGCGGGCTGGATGTGCGTGGCGTGCTCGAGGTCGGTGCGGAAACTGCGGTCGAGAGCGGCCACTAGCTCGAGGTCAGTGACGGCGACATTGAGCTCGTCGTTGAGGACCAGCGAGCGATCGTCGAGGTTGGTCGAGCCGATGGTGGCCCAGGATGAGTCGGCGGTAATAATTTTGCCATGGTGCATGCCACGATACTCGTAAAGCTTAACGCTACCCGCCAGCAGCTGGGCGTAGGAGGCACGGCCGGCTTGGCGGGTGATTTTGTGGTTGGTGAGCGGGCCGTTGGTGAGCACCCGCACATCCACGCCGCGGCCAGCCGCCCGGATGAGGCCGGCGATAATCTGTTCCGAGGGCACGAAGTAGGCCGAGGTGATCCAGAGACGCTCCCGCGACTGGTCGATCACCGCGTGCACCAGCTTCTCCATGCTGGTAGGGCGGAGACGCCGGCCGGCGGTGCTGGAGACGACTTGGACAGCAGTATGGCCGTTTATGGGGACTGGCGGGTGGTCGGGGAGCTGCTCGCCGGCGCATTCGGCCCAGTTTTCGGCGAAACTCGCACGCAAATCCGCGCAGGCCGGGCCCGTGATGCGGCAGTGGGTTTCGCGCCAATGATGGGCGTCCTGGCCGGCGCCAGTCCACTCGTCGGCGATGCCAACGCCGCCAGTGAAGCTGATGTTGCCATCAACGATCAGAATTTTGCGGTGGCTACGGTTATTGAATTTTTGGAGGTAGGGCCAACGCACCGGCCTAAACCAGCCGAGCTTCACTCCGGCGCGCTCAAGCTGCCAGACGGTGCGAGCGCTCATAACGGCCGCGCCCACAGCATCCACCAGCAGGCGCACCTTTACGCCGGCCCTGGCGCGCTCGCACAGTGCGTCGGCGAACTCATTGGCGATGTGACTGCGCCAATAGACGTAGGTGGAGAACTCAATGGTGCTCTTTGCCTCGCGAACGGCTTCCAGCATGGAGGGGAAAATTTCGTCACCATTCTGCAAAATGATGAGCGAATTTCCTGGCCGGTAGGGTGACCCGGCGGCCGCCTCGGTGACATGAATAAAAGGATTTGAAGACATATCTTGGTATTTTACCTTAATGTGGGCAATTGCTCGCCTGAGGCAGCCCGGCTTCGAGTGCATGCATCCAGGCCAAAGTGTCGGAGAAGCTGCGGACCATAGTGTTGTAGTGAGTGGCGTCCTGGTATTCGGCCAGCTGGACGGGGCCGGTACTGGAGCGACAGAGCGTGGTGAAGGCAGCCTGCTGCTGGGCTGGCAGTACCACGTTGTCTTGTGTGCCGCCGTTGATGCGTTTGGCACTGGAGGTACTGAGTGCTCCGACCGCATTTTTATCCATGTCATCGCCAAAACTGGCGAACGGTGTGCCGGCCCATTGGCCGCTCGTGAGGGTTTGTAGGAACTCCGGGGTGTAGACGCCGTCGGGCTTGTGGCCCCAGTGGATAATGTCGGTGTCGATGCAGTGGGCCGGCACATCTTTATTCAAGGTGCTGAGGAATTGAGGCACTAGAATTTGATTATTCGGGTATTGGCCATGGTAGTAATCGGAGTAGCTGTAAAGCAGGTAGGGGCCAAACCAGTTGATATTGGCGCCATGCGTGACGTCGGCTAGCGTCTCTTTTACATCCATGACTGGACCAAATCCGACCACGCCCTTGTCTTTGATTTCAGGTGCGTAACTGGCGGCGATTTTGTCGGCCCAAAACGCGGCGTGGCCACCCTGTGAGTAGCCAGACAAGAAGACGGAGCCGGTGTCGAGTCGGCCGCGAGCCGCCGGCAGGTGTTTAAGTGCTCGCACACTGTCGAGGAGGGCCCGGCCTTCTAATTCCCCCACCATGTAGTGGTGGATGCGAGACGAATCGCGCATGCCTTCGTAGTCGGTGGTGACCACGGCGAAGCCTTGTGAGGCGTAGGCGGCCAGGTGCGAGTCATAGTTGGCCCAGTTGGCCACTTTAGGTTTTTCGAGGCTGGCGGCGCATTCGTCGCCGATGCCGGTGGTGCCGGGAGCAAAAGCAAAGATCGGCAGATTGGTGCGAGGCACTGTCGGCAAGTAGGCGCGCCCGTACACTGTGATGTCTTCACCTGTGGGCAGCTCAGAGCGGTAGTGGAAGACATATTTGGTGATGCCCGTGGCGACTGGCGGCATTGAAGAGCCGTAGTCTTCCTTGGCCAGGGCATCGGTTTGAGCAGCGGTGTAAGCCTGAGTACTATCAATGCCGAGCAGGTCACCGGGTCGGGGTTGCAGCAGAGCGGCAGCATCGGGCAGTGTGGGAGCGGGAGACGGCACTTTGGATCCCACGGCCCACCAGTAGAAGTACAATAAGGCGAAGGCCAACGCTGCTAACACCCAAAACCGCCAGCGTAGACGATGCTTCAGGCGACGGTTGAAAACATAGTGCTTGATTGCCACCGCTAGCCTTTTACCTTGAACGTTAGGATGTCCATGCTAACACCATCTTGCATCGTACTGTGATGGAATTTAAAGCCCTGACGCTCGTAATAGCGTCGGTGGTCGTGGGTAGCGAGCGACACTACATCAGCCCCCCGCTCGGCGAGCAATTTAAGCATGCGGGATAGGAGTTTGAGGCCAGTGTTACGGCCACGCTGGTCGGGATCCACATACAGCCAAAACAGCTGAGCTGGTCCCGTGACCGGCGCTGCGCCAATGGCGTAGCCGATGAGGTGGCCGTCCTGTTTGGCTATTAGCAGTACTCGGCGACGGTTGAAGTAGCCCTGAAGCAGATTCAATAGCGAGTGATCGCGAGCGACTTTGACGCGGGCATCGGCCGGAAAGTAACTAAAGTGCTCTTCGACTGCCCGAACGAAGACGTGGCGTAGGACGGGCAAATCAAAGATAGAGGCCTGTGTAATAGTTAAGCGACCCATAAAGCTTATCCTAACTTATCTAACCGTGCGTAGGAAGACCCCGCACCTCGATTGGGGCGTAGGCGCTCATTTAGCGGCCGCTACCTCTTTTTCGCGCTGGCGACGCCGAGCGCGGGATTCGGCTCGGCGATCAGCCTCGTTTTTAGCCAGGTGTTTTACCGACTCCATCTCAGAGGTAAGGTCTTTGATGTCTACGCCCTGCTTGTCGGCCAGGCGGACCAATGTGCGCATGATGATAGCGATTTCGCGCTCGGACTGAACGTCGGTTTCGTAGTCGAGCTGGGAGCGGATTTCGGATTTATCAGCGGCGCGGTTCTGGCTGATCATGACAAAGGTGGAGAGGAAGATAGCCTCGAGGGAAACGATCATGGTGAGCAATCCAAACGGAAATTTGTCGAACTCATAGCCGACGCCAAGCAAGCCCAGACCCGCCGCAATCCAGACGCCGAACCAGATCGCGTGAAAGTAGACGAAGTTCATGTTGCCGGCGAGCGAGGTAATAGCGTCGGCCGCCTTGTCTTCAAAGTCACGGAATTGCTTGATATATAGGTTTGGGTTAATGAGCGCCATGTTTGTGCCCTGCTTATTTGCTGGCGTAAGTATAACAAAATTGTTGGCGCGGACGCTTGCACCTCTCGCGGCCGGAGAGCATTTACGCCGCGGTCAAGGCTAGCAGAGAAGGGCGGCGGCTAACAGGTTAACATGATGAGGAGCGAGTTTTAGCTTCATTACCCCCATTCTACCGTGGCGGGCGGTTTATCGGAGATCCGGTAAACAACGGCGGCGACTTCGCGGATTTCGTTGGTGAGCCGACGGGAAACGTGGCGCAGGAAGTCGTAGGGTAGCTCGGCCCACTCTACGGTGAAACCGTTGGTGCTCCAGACGGCCCAGAGTGCGAGCACCAGGCCGGTGCCGGCGTCGTCGCCCTTGGTGAAGGTGTGCCCAGAGGTGGTGACTACGGCGCCGGCCTGCCAACTGGATTCGTAGAGGCCGGCCCGACGCAACTCCTCGATGAAGATGCCATCGGCCTGGCGAGCGATGTGGAGCTTATCGGCTGTCACTTCGCCCTCGATGCGCACGATTAGGCCGGGGCCGGGGAACGGGTGGCGCACCAGCAGCTCTTCGGGCAGACCGAGGTTACGGCCGATGGCGCGGGCAGTGTCTTTGACCATGTCGTCGAGCGGGGTGAGCTCGGGTACGGAAAAGCCGAGGTTGGCGTTATGATGGAGCTTGATTTGGGCTTTGCGAGCGCCGGACTGGTGGCCGCCACCCGACTCGGTAAGGTCGGTATAGAGAGTGCCCTGAGCGATAAAGGCGGCTTTGAATTTGGCGGCTTCGGTTTCGAGTACCTGCTTGTATATGCCCCGCATGGCAACGCGTTTGTCGTGCATAGCGGTAATACCGGCCAGCGCCTTCAGGAACTCGGCGGTGGCGTCATGAATGTGAAGATCTAGATGGCTGAAATATTGCCTTACGAAAGCTTCGTCGTCCGGACGGTCGATGCCGCGAATGTAAATGGCGCGGACTTGGCCCGGCTTGAGGGCTTTAGTAAGAAGAGCCGCCACCACCGACGAATCGCTGCCGCCGGACAATGCCAAAAGCACACGCTTGTTCCCTACCTGGGCGCGGATGTCTTTAGCCTTGAGACCAGCAACATCACCGGCCGGAAAACGGTCCTGCGCTCCGCAAATGCCAAACACGAAGTTCTCGAGCAGCCTGAGGCCGTCCTCGCCGGCTGTGACCTCTGGATGGAACTGCACGCCCCAGAGGTGGCGCAAGTGGCCGGCAGCGACCGGAGCGTTGTCGGTGGTGGCTAGGACTTCGATGCTGGGGCTGGGCTCGATGCGGTCACCGTGGCTTTGCAATACCTGTGATCCCGACTGGATGCCTGCAAACAGCGGTGAGTCGACGGTGAGTTTGAGTGGATGCCTGCCAAACTCCCGGTGTGCCGCGGCCCCCACTCGGGCGCCGCGATGGGCGGCCCACATCTGAAAGCCCAGGCAAATGCCGAGCACTGGAATGCCGAGGTCGAACACCGAGAGATCGAACGGCGGGTTGTCCGACGCCGACGACGGACCGCCCGACACAATGATACCGGTGGGGTTTAGCTTCATAACGCCCGCAGCCGTCACTTGCTCCGGGTCGGCCACCAGGCAGTAGACGCCCAGCCGGTCGAGCGCGAGTTTGATGAGATGGTCGAATTGGCTCCCCATGGCAAAAAGTAAAAACAGCTCTCGCGTGTGGCGCAGCTGTTTCTCGGATTCGATCTCGCTGAGGGTCTCGGGCGTAACCTGAGTGAGCGTACTTATCATAGGTGCTCTTTTAAACGCGCGCTGAATTTTTCACGCAATTTGTGCAATTTCGGGTTAATTACAACCTGACAGTAAGCCTGCTCTGGGTTGTTGCGGTAATAATTGTGATGGTAAGGCTCGGCCTCGTAGAAGTGACCCAGAGGCAACAACTCGGTCACGATGGGGTCGGAGATTTCCGACTGAGCCTCTTTGATGGACTCCCGAGCGACGTGATGCTGGTTCTCGTCTAGGTAAAAGATGATGGACCGGTACTCTGACCCAATGTCGTTACCTTGGCGATCTTTGGTGGTGGGATCATGGATGACCCAGAAGATGTCGAGGAGCTGGCGGAACGAAATTTGCTGGGGGTCGAATTCAATACGCACAACCTCAACATGACCGGTGCTGCCGGTAGATACCTGTTCGTAGGTTGGGTCGGAAGCGCGCCCACCGGCATAGCCAGGGACTACCCGCTCTACGCCCCGAACCATCTGGTACGAGGCCTCCAAGCACCAAAAGCAACCCCCTGCCAGTACGGCTGTTTCGAGATGATGGAGCTCGTGGGTCATATTGTTTGTAGTCTACCAAAGATGGGCTAGACTTTGGCATGGAAAATTGAGGTTATGCCGATGAATTGGTAGTGGCGTCGGAGCATGATGGGTTCAGATTTAACAAATGGAGGCATCATGGATAAACGTGAGGTAAGAGTGAGCCGGGTGGGTCTGGGCCCGCTAGCGCTATTTGAGGGCCTGCTGGCGGCGGTGCTGGGATTTACAGTATCGGTGTTGGCATGGATTTCGACGACGACCTCGTGGACGGCTTCCACACAGACGACGCTGCGTGGCTTGCTATTTGGGCTAGCACCAGGGCTGGGCGCCGTGATTTTGGACACGATCATCTACTTTGTGGTCGGCCTGATCATTGGCTACGTGCACGGCGCGCTGTTTAATCTGGTGGCCAGCTGGATGGGCGGCGCCGAGGTGGCCACTCGTGACTACGGCGAGGACGAAGAGGTGGCGCGAACGGCACCGGCTCGCATGCGACGGGCCGAGCCAACCTTTGGCGAAACAGTGGACAACCGGCGGCGAATGGACCGATAGTCGGAGCTTACTCCAACAGAAAGGCGGCCTTGCGGCCGCCTTTCGTTTAGATAGTCTTTTGAAGTCTCGACTTTTTGGCACCTGCAGTACCCAGCAAAAGGAGCAAACTCAACTTTTGCGTTTTGGTATCGTGGCTCCACCCCGACTATCTGTCTATTTATTAGCACAACCGTTATGGCGGCGTCAATTAGATTTATCCACATTTTGGAGCAAACCTGGACGCTGGACAGATTATTTGCTAACTTTGTTGACGGTCGCTGACATCGGGCGCCCAGTCCAAAATCCTGGCGGCGAGATCGCCCCCCGACAGTAAGGACGCGCATGACGCAAGAGCACGACGACCGGCCAGTGGTCCTCGTATACATGTGTTCTGACGAACGGTTTGATGGAAGTACTGGCCGTATGGCCGAGCTCAAGAAGTTCTATGAGGTCCGCGGCTACAAGGTCTACTTCGTGCGAGTGGCGGCCACCGCCAACTGGCTGGCCGACGCCGACGAAAGCTCACACCTACTGAGCATGAGCCAGCCATTCCTGCTGAGCGCAAGGATAGTGATAGTGGAGGCCCACATGACCTGCGTGGGCCTGCGCAACATCTACGCCCAGCGCGGCCTCACCGCGCTAAAGGACGCAGACGAGGAAACGGTGCATAAGGGGCATCTGCTGATCGGGGCACACCGAGTAGTGACGGAGCTGAGGCGACTCGGCAACACTTATGCCGCAGTACACGCCCAACTAAACCATATGACCTCGACCGCGGAGAGGATCGGCATATGGTCAACCTCCCCATCTAGTGATAGCTAGTTCCCGGTCGCGGGCGCCCCATGCTGTGATTAGGTGGGGCGCTTTGCGTTTTAGGGGCTAGTTAATGTTCGCGGCGGGAGTGCCCGGATCGTAGATGGTGAGGCCATCGCCATTTTTTGACCATTCCCGCACCACGGCCTCCACGATTTCCCACGAAGCGATAACCTCGTCGGAGGTGGCAAACAGGGTTTGGTCACCTCGAATGCCATCCATAAGCACACGTTCGTAGGCGTTGGGCTGGGTTTTTAGACCGAAGCTCTCGGCGTAAGTAAAGGCCATTTCGACCTGCTCTGTCTTATTGTCGAGGCCAGGCTTCTTGGCTTGCAGGTCGATATCAATGCCCTCGTCCGGCTGGATGCGGAAACGGAGAGTGTTGGGCGTACTACCCTGCTGAGCTGCAAAGGTGATGACGATTTCGGTGCTGCGCTTATTGAGCCTTTTGCCGGTCTGGAGCGTAAGGTTCACCTCGTTCCAGCGCTCGTTGCCTATGCGCAGCTTCAAGCGCGCGAAGGTTTCAGTTGTAGAGTCGGGGTTGCCGACTTCCTCGGCGTAACCGCGATATTGACCCCGGGCGGATACTTCGGCTACTTTGTTGGGCTTGATCTTTCGGATGGATCTCAAGAGTTTTAGCTTTTCCCGGTGAATGTGGTCCGAGTCCAAAACCCGAGGTTTCTCCATGGTAGTAATGGCAAGCAGTTGCAGGAGATGGTTCTGAACGAAATCGCGCAGGGCGCCGGTCGATTCATAGAAAGCGGCACGACCCTCAACACCGATGGTCTCGGATGCCGTAATAGTAATATCCTGGATGCTGCCGGAGTCCCAAACGGCTTCGAAAATGGGGTTAGTAAAGCGGAAGACCAGGATGTTTTGGGCGGTCTCTTTGGCCAGGTAATGATCGATGCGGTAAATTTGGGATTCTTTGAAGCTGTGCTTGATGCGGGCGATGAGTTCGCGGGCGGATTCCAAATCGTAGCCGAACGGCTTTTCGATCATGACGCGGCTATCGGCCTCGCCGTGCTGGCAGCCGGTGTTGAGGCCGCTCGTTCCAAGGAGGTCCACGACCGGTCCATATGTACCCGGAGGGATCGAGAGGTAGAACAAGCGGTTCAGGCAGACCCCGCGCTCGTCTTCGATGCGGTCGAGGGTGGATTTGAGGGCGCGGTAATCCGCTTCTAGCGTCGGGTCCATTTGGACGATGCGCAGACGGCCGGCCAGTTGAGCTGCGGCCTCTGAACTGACCTGCCCCAGCACATCTGCGGCAGTGACCCGGCGACGGGTTGTGCCGATGATCTCAAATTGCTCAGGCAAGAGGTTCTGGGCTGCCAGGTCGCTGAGCGCGGGCAAAAGATAGCGCCGCGACAGATCGCCAGTGATACCGAAGATCACCAACAGGCCGGAGGTGAGGGGCGTTTTGTTCATGACTTATTAATAGCGTGGCCGCCGAAGCCGTGACGCATGGCCGCTAAAAGTTTGGTGCCGAAGTTGGTATGGCCCTGCTGCGAGGCGAGGCGGACATCCATGGCAGCTTGGATGGCGGGCATGGGCAGATCTTGCGATGCCGCGGTCTCGAGGGTCCAGCGGGCCTCGCCGGTTTCGGCCACGAAGCCGTCGATACCTTCGAGGTTGGGATTAGCGCGCAGGGCCTCGCCGGTGAGGCGGTTGAGCAGCGATTCCACCACGCTGCCGTGTTGCCAGATGGCGGCGATCTGCGCCAGGTTGAGGTCGGGGTAATCGTGGCCGGTCTTAAGCAAGTTGAAGCCCTCTGCCAGCGATTCCATCATGCCGTATTCGATGGCGTTGTGAATCATCTTCACGTAGTGTCCGGAGCCGGCGGGTCCCATGTGAGCCCAGCCGCCGGGTTGGGCCAGAGCTTGGAAGAGCGGAGCGAGGCGGTCAATAGCCGCTTTGTCGCCGCCAACCATGATGCAGTAACCGGCGGTGGCACCGAGGATGCCGCCGGAGGTGCCGGCGTCCACCAACGTGACGCCGCGTTCAGCGGCCAAGGCGGCGCGGCGCTTAGTTTCGCGATAATCCGAGTTGCCGCCGTCGACTATAATGCCCCCCTTAGGCATGAGATCGATGATTTTGGCCATCTCGTTTTCTATCACATCGGACGGAATCATCAGCCAAACGATGGGATCTGGGCCGAGGTCGCCGACGAGAGTTTTATAATCGGCCGCCGCGCTAGCGCCGGTTTCGGACGCGGCCTGGGCGACATGTTCCGGATTGCGGCCGGTAACGACCACTTCATGGCCGGCCTTCACTAGTCGTCCCACCATGTTGCCGCCCATGCGACCGAGACCGATAAATCCGATTTTCATAGCGTTTCTCCTTTGTAATCATTAAATATGGCCAGACTGGGAGCCTGCTTAAGGGCTTGAGCGGATTGCTCGGTATAGGGCAACTGCTGGCTCAACCGTTCGAGTTGGGGGTGCTTGGACTCGCCCACCGCGTATACCACGGCCTCGTCGAGGCGGGCGATGGCGGCCGGGGTGCTGGAGATGCGACGGAAGTCGCCGGCCTCATAGTAAGCCGCCAGTTCTACGTGGTCGGGGGCGTTTTGAGCGGGTAGGCCGGCGGTGTGGCCGTCGGGACCGATACCGAAGAGGCCCAGGTGGTACCCACCGGCGGCCAGCTCGTGCGCCAGGACGTCGGCAAAAGCAGCCGTGTCGGCGGCAATATCTGAGCCGGTGAGTACTGGCAGCAGCCGCGCGCCAGGCAGCTTAAACCCGGCACGAGCGAGCTGGAACCAGTTGGAATCGGGGTGCCCAACTGGCCCAGGGCGCTCGTCGGTGAGGGTAACGGTGAGGTGCTCGAGCGGAGTTCCGCCCAGCGCCGCCGCCACTTCGACCTCTACAGCGACGGCCGAGCCACCCGAAACTTCCCACAGCACCCGCTCCCCTGCCCGTAGATGAGTGCCGATGGTGTCGGCCAGATATTTTACGAGCGGTTGGGGTGACGAAATTTTAATAAAACGCGGTGTCATAGCCAATGTCCGTCGCGCATGAGCATACGGCCCTCCAATTCTTCCTCACTTTGCCAAGCCTGTACCGATACCGGCGTCATCACAAGGTAAACCCAATCGCCGGTGGCGGTGCGGGGGTCCCACTGGTTGCGAGCGTTAAAGTGTTCGCTAACTTGGGGGTCGGCCTCGGTCACGGGTACGAGTTTTACCTGAACATCGAGCAAGAGCACGTCTCGGGTGTCACCGACCGCCAGCCGTGCGAGCTCTGAGGCCTTGATATTGCGCACGGTGATGGAAGCTGATGGAGTGGCCGCAACCACACGCGTACCATCCCAATCGAGCGAGAATGGTACCAGATGAGGACGGCCGCGGTGATCGGCGGTGGCTACCCAGACGTCACGCTGAGTTTGCAACTGGTAGTGAGCATGGTCTTGGCGGACCTTGAGTGTTCGCATACGTGAATAATAACAGGGCGGACGGGGATTTTACGCCTTATAGTGGAGATATGAAGGTATTTTGGTATTTAGGACACGAACAATTCCAACCCGAGGTAA
Organism: Candidatus Saccharimonadia bacterium; assembly: GCA_036488585.1. GTDB lineage: Bacteria > Patescibacteriota > Saccharimonadia > UBA4664 > UBA4664 > DASXHH01. The sequence continues at coordinate 74,200 of DASXHH010000009.1, forward strand.
TTGTGGAGCAGGCGCAGGCGGCGGAGCAGGCCGGATTCGACGGCGTGGCCGTGAGCGAGCATTTTCACCCGTGGGTGGACGATGTAGGGGCGGGCGGGTTTGCCTGGTCGACACTGGCGGCGATAGCGCAGGCCACCGAGCAAATAGAGCTGCTAACGGCGGTGGTGACGCCGCTATGGCACACGCACCCAGCGATGGTGGCCCAGGCGGCGGCCACGGTGGACCGGCTGAGCGGCGGGCGGTTTGCCCTGGGCGTGGGCACGGGCCGGAGCGAGGGCATGCTCGGCTATCCGTACCCAAATTACGCCGAGCGGGCCGAGCGCATGGGCGAGGCTTTGGACATTATGCGGCGGCTGCTGGACGGCGCCAAGCTCGATTACGACGGTAAGTATTACCAAACTAAGAGCGCGCGATTGTATAGTCCGCCAGTGTCGCGGGTGCCGATTTACATGTCGGCGGCCGGGCCGAAGTCGGCGCGGATGGCGGCAGCCCAGTCCGACGGCGTGATTGTGAGCATTAAAGACATTGCCGAGGCGATGGAGAAGGTGGTGGAGCCGGCCCGTGCGGAGAGCGAGCAGGGTACGGCGGTGATCACACTGCACTGGACTGTGCGCGGCCGCAACGACGACGAGGCCTGGCGAGCGCTGGAGGCCTGGCGAGGCTTACGCGCGCCCAATCGCGACACCGCCACCGATCCGGCCGAGCTGCGGCGGGCGGCCGACGAATTGCCGCGTGAGCACATCCTAGGCCAGTACCACCGGGTGCAGACGGCCGAGGATTATGTGGAGGCCTACGGCGAGATCGCGCGCACGGTGCAGCCGGACATTCTGTGCGTGCAGACCACGTCAGTAGACCAGATGGCTACAATCCAGATGGTGGGACGTGAGGTGCTGCCGGAACTAAGAAAGTTAGCGAAAGGGGGGAAGAAATGAAAGTTGGATTACAGATAAATCGATTTGATTGGGGTGGGGCCGAGAAGATCGGCCCGACACTCCGGGGCATCGCGGCCAAGGCCGACGAGGTGGGTTTTGATAGCGAATGGGTGATGGACCACTTCTTCCAGATCGAGCACCTTGGGCCGCCCACTGATCCGATGCTCGAGGCCTACACCGCGCTCGGCCACCTGGCGGCGGTGACGAAGAAAGTGACACTGGGCACGATGGTGACTGGTGTGATCTACCGCGAGCCGGCACTGCTAGTGAAGGCCGTGACCACGCTGGACGTGCTGAGCGGCGGGCGGGCGGTGCTGGGAATTGGCGCCGGCTGGAACGAAGCCGAAGCGGTGGCTTTGGGCCTGCCACGACCGCTTAGTGGCGGGCGGTTTGAGAAGCTCGAAGAGACTCTCGAGATTGCGAAACAAATGTGGGCCGGCGACGAGAAGCCGATTCACGGTAAGCAATTTCAGCTCGAACGGCCGATCAATAGCCCGCAGGCCCTCACCAAGCCGCACCCACCGATCCTAATTGGCGGATCGGGTGAGCAAAAGACGCTGCGGTTGGTGGCTAAGTACGCCGACGCCTGCAACCTGTTTGCCCGCGATGATGTTAAGCACAAGTTAGATGTTTTGCGACAGCACTGCGAAGAAGTCGGCCGCAACTACGACGAGATCGAGAAGACGGCCATGCTCGGGGTGGAAATAGTGGCCGCGGCTAAAGAACCGGATGCAATCCGTCGCAAGGCCGAGGAGCTGGCCGGCCTAGGAATTCAGCACGTAATCTTCGCGAACGGCCCGGACCCCGACCTATCCGCCTATGACAAGCTGGCTAAGGAGCTGTTGCCGGCGCTTCGTAAGCTGTAGCTGTTAGTCCTTGCCGGCGTCTTTGGCGCCCTCGATGTTGACCATCCAGTGGTTGCCAAATTTATCGTCGACCATGCCAAACAAGTCGCCCCAAAACTGCTTTTCAAGCGGCATGGTGATTTTGCCGCCGTCAGCGAACTGATCGAAGATCCGTTTAAGCTCAGCCTCATCCCCTGCCTTACCGCTGAGGCTGAGGCTAATGCTGTTGTGCTCAGAGGTGCGCTTCATGTCGGGCGGGGTGTCTGAGGCCATAATCTCGACGCGGCCGGCCACAAGGGCCGAGTGAAGCAATTGGTCTTTGTGGCTGTCCGGCACGGGCATCGGGCTTTCGCCGAAGGTCTGCTTGGTTAGCTCGCCGCCGAAAATTTGGTGGTAATACTCCATCATCTCGCGGGCGTCGCCATCGCGAGCAATGTAGGGGTTAAGTTTAAGATCACTCATTTTTTGGCTCCTTGTTGCAACTAACGCATGTTGACACAGCGGAGCGGGCGGTTCAAGAGCGTTTTTGGCAAAAGTGAGCAGCCGCCCGTTGCCTCAAGAATAAGGCGACGGGCGGCTATGGGGATTATGGGGCCAGCGGTCCGCACAGCTCTTCGAGCAGCTGGCGGTGCCAGACCGGGACGGCAGGGTCGAACGGCGGCATTACCCGCACCCGCAGATCGGGTCGGGGGAACGTATAGCGGATCAGGCCGACGATGCGGGGGATGACCTCGCGCCAGTCCTCCTCGTGGTGGACATGAACAGCGATGTAGTCCGGTCGAAGGTCGATGCCGCGGTCCACCACTTCCGGCCACGAACGGATGGCCCGGATGAGGGCCTGGCCCTCGGGGGTGATACCATCGAGGTCATTGGAGCCCGCATGCACTGCCCGTTCGAGGGGTAGCCATAGGTGGCTACTGTGTGAGGTGATGGCCTCGGGCAAGTAGAACCACAACGAGCGGTGGCTGAGGGCACATCGCACCGAGATGGCGTTGCGGCCGAGCCACTGCTGCCAGTAGATCCATAGGTGCCTCCGGGCGAACTTCTGGAGCCTATTCACCGTTCCCCCTTTCAAGGGATGGTTGGTCAACGGGTAATTCCAGGGGTAATTATAACACTTATGGTGCAAATAAACAATTGCTCATGGAAGCCGAATAATTGTTTGTGAGTTTGCCCAATTCAACTCAGGCGATTTGATTGCACAATTGCCACTTTGAGGAGGAAATCTATGCTTTACACAGTAGTTGCAGTTTTGGTCGTGCTCTGGTTACTAGGTTTAATCGGACACATCGGCGGAGCGCTGATTCACTTGTTGCTAGTAGCGGCAGTGATAGTGTTCATTTGGCACCTGATCACCGGGCGCCGGGCCGTCTAGACACTGCTCTTTTACCAAAAACGCCCCGGTTGGGGCGTTTTTTAATGCCCCTCGACGCTAACCTTGGGGGGGCGACCTGAGCCTCGAGGCTACTGCTTCTTGTTAAGCGCAGCGCCGCCGTAAGTTTGGTCGAGCGGCCAGACCTCGACATTGTCGATGTTGACGTGCGCCGGCTGGTCTATCACCCAGGCGATGGTGCGGGCGATGTCTTCAGCCTCGAGCGGTTGCCAGCCCTGGTAATAATCTTCAAACTGTTGCCGGTTGCCCTTGAAGCGGACCTCCGAAAACTCGGTTCTGGCCGCGCCGGGCTCAATGTTAGTGACCTTAACCTCGGTGCCGGAGAGGTCGGCGCGGAGGTTGCGCGAAAATTGACGCACAAAGGCTTTGGTAGCGCCATACACGTTTGAGCCCCGATAGGGCAAAAATGCCGACACCGAGCCGATATTTATGATGAGGCCACTCCCCCGCTCGGTCATGCGCGGCAGGGCTTGGCGGGTGACGTACATGAGACCTTTGATATTGGTGTCCACCATGCGGTCCCAATCGTCGAGGTTGGCGTCCGGCGCTGGTTGGCTGCCTAGTGCCAGGCCGGCATTGTTTACGAGCACATCGATGTCGGCAAACTCCGGCGGCAACTCCCCAAACAGCCGCTCCACGGCCTTACGGTCCGTGACGTCGCACCCGGCGATGTGAACCTTGGTCTTAAGCTCGCCGGCCAACTTCTCGAGCCGCTCTTTTCTTCGGGCTACCAACACCAACTTGTGCCCGGCCTCGGCCAGCACACGGGCCGTGGCCTCGCCAAACCCGGCACTGGCGCCGGTAATTAGGATGGTGAATTGCTTGTTCATGGGGATATGGTATCAGAGACAACGATTATTCATACTTGTAAAACTCCAACTGGTTTTCAAGTGGGGCTAGCGCCAGGTGTACAAATTCTGCCGGTTCGGCCAGTTAGTGGCCGCCTTCGATACGGAAGCCCTGGCGGGTCAGTTCGCGGGCGACTTGGGCTTCGAGGGCTTCGGCCTGCGGTTGGCTACGGAAGCGCGGGAGATGGGCGTAGAGGTCAGGGCGGAGGGTGCCGCGGGAGCCACGCTTGAACGGCCGGGCAGCATGGAAGGCCGCGAAGCCGGTGTTATGTTGGGCTAGCCGCTCGTGCGGTTCGTACCAGGTTTGGCCGACATAGAGGTGATTTTTGTTGCCGTCGAGCTCGATGATGTAGACGCCGTAGGTGCGGGGCCCCGTGATGTGCTCGACGCGAGTGATGAGGTCGAAGCCAAACTCGAAATCGTCGCGGTCGCGAGTGAGATAGTCGTCGAAAATGTGATAGCGATAGAGGCGCTGGGGCACGATGTGGCCAGTTTCGGGGTCGAACAGGTAGTCGATGAGGATGGGTCGGGCGGCTTTGTGGGCGGCCCGGACGAAGGTACCTAGAGCGGCTTGCCACTGGTCGCCTGATTCGGTGGAGCGGGTGATGGAGGCGGGCATATGAATTAAGTATAAATCTGTTCAGAACGGACACCCTTAAATTGCTTTTTTGTTTCTTTTATGCTATAATGTTGAGATCGTGTGCGTATCTTTTCGACTGAAAGGAGGGTACGCCATGAGCAGCAATCTCGTCCTTCGGGGCGTTGTGACACGGGCCGACAAGTACCACGGGACCGGCAAAGGCTTCGGCTACGCCTTCGTAGGACTAACCGGCAACCCGGAATACGCCCACGTGTTCATCCACGTGAGCAGATGCCGTCGGGTGACTGGTACCTCCAACGAGCCGGTCTTGACCGACGAAACTGCCACCGCGACTCTGACCGACCAAGGCGACCGCACGCGAATCGTCATGGAAGTACAGATGGAGAGCGGACGACCCAAGGCAGTACGATGGGGAGTGATCCCCGATACCGATTACATCGCCGATTTCGTCAAGGCGGGCAAGCTCGCCTCGTACGTTGGCGGACACATCGGCATGCATTACGCCCACCCCGAGGGCTGGATCAACGGCCTGCTCGAGGATTTCGAGCTCGAGCCCGGGCAGTTGACCTTCCATGTTCGCCGGACCGACAACCCGAAAAAGGACTACGAGCCGAACGACTACGTCAGTTTCATCGGATGCGTCTACGACAGGCGCTATAGCAGCGCCGCTGGCGAGCCCCCAAACATGGGGGTCATCGAGCTGACGGCGGGTTTGCCCCGCGTCACGGTGTACCTGCACCCCAAGTGATGCTGCATCCGGAACCGCCCACCCACGGGCGGTTCCGGGACATCCCAAGAGCTCAAGCAGAAGTTTGAGACTTTAGGATGACTACGAACCGAGATGAGTCTGGATAAAGGTGTGAATGGCGTGGTAATGGTTCGAAATTAGCCAGACGTCGAGCAGAATGAGGCCCGGGAAAATAATGAGATTCTCGACGAAGTGGCCGGTGGTGACGCGCAGAGCTTTGACTGGTGGCAGGCCGAATTTGATAGGAATGGGTAGTAGCCACGGCACGCCCTCTTTGGTAAAGGTGTCCATCACGAGGTGCGAGATGAGGCCAATGAGGAAGGCATACCACACGAGAGTGATGTCGATGTGGTGCATGATGGGGCTTAGGAATACAAGCAGCAGGTGGGCCAGCCAGGCGAAGAGCGCCACGCCGAGCAGACTGTGAGTGAGGAAACGGTGGCCGCCGAGAAGTTTGTCGAAGACTTTGCCGATGACGCCCTGGGCTGGGAGGTTGCGCCAGAAGGGGGCGGTGGGCTGGTCGATGTCGGGGGTGATACCGCCGATCTGATTGGCTAGTAGCGCCACCAACGCCGTGGCCAGCGAAAGGCTTACGGGCGGATACAAAATAGTGGCCGCGATGAGGGCGGTGAGAGCGGCGGTGTCGTGGGTGCGTCCAGTCATAGCACTAGTAGTTTACAATAATTGCTTGTTGGCCGCGCGGGGCACCCCAGGCAAATCGCCCAGGACACCCCGCGGGATTGATGCTTACAGTCCGGTTAGCGGAGCGAGCCGGCCAAGGAGCCGCTCGATGAGGCGTGGGTCCACCGGGTGGCCGAGCGGCCAGGTGCCGGCCTCGGGCTTGCCGAGCGTGAACAGCCACTGTCCGACTTTGAGGCCTTGCTGCCGCATGCCAGGCTGGCCTCCGCGCTGGAAGGCCTGAATGCTACCCTTGAGCCAGAGCAGACGCTCGAGGTAGAACTGCTCGCCAAGCTCGGTCACGGTCCATTGTCGGTTGGCCACGTGCATTTCGAGCCAGTGCTCAAGCGTTACCGCATATTCCTCCCAGAGGAAATCGGTTTGAGCGGTGAATAGGCCGTGCCTGGCGAGTAGCCGTTCGACCCGGTAAGGGGTAGATAGGTGGCCTCGGGGAAAGATTCGCTTGCGCACCCAGAGGTCGAGCGGGCCAGGTACCTGACGCACGATGCAATGAAGCACGGCTGTGCTGCTGGGCTTCATGATCCCCTGCACCACCTGGAAGAACCGGCGCTGACTGCGCCTGTCGACATGCTCGAACATCCCCACCGAAGTGACGTAGTCGGCCTGGAGGTGGGCGTATGGGGAGCGCGACAAATCGAGGTAATTCATGACCTCGATGGTCACCAGGTGGCCGACCCCGCAAGCGGTGGCGAGGCTCCGGGCGCGCTCGGCCTGGGCTGGGCTAAGGGTTAGGCCCAGCACGTTGAGACCGAACAGCTGGGCGGCGAGCACCGCCAGATCGCCCCAGCCGCATCCGATGTCAACCAGCCACCGCCCCTCGAAAGTGGAGCGGCCCTGGTCGTAGAGGCCTAGCTTCATGAAGATGTCGAGCATCTTGCGGAGTTGAGCCCGCCGAATGGGTTCACTAGGTGTCAGCGGGCGGGCACAGGAGTACGACATGTCTCCAGGAACGCCGACGCCATCACCAGGTCCACCGAGCTGGCCACTGAGCAGTTCGATGTAATAGCGGTTGCTCTTGTCGTAATGCGCTTCAATGTGGCGCTGGCGAGTGCCACGGCGAAGGGCCGGCAATTGCCTAAACAAGGCCCAGAAACGCAGCCACCAAGTAATGACGGTGCTGGCGTTGCCTTGGCCGGCCAGGATGGTGTCGAGGTCGTGGTCGCCTACTAGGATGCGGCCCTCAGAGAAGCCGACCCCGAAGACGTACGTCGGCCAGAGCGGCAACGCCAGCACATCGCGCCAACGAGTGAACCGCACCGTTGGGGCATCGGGACCGCCGAAGAACGGCAGCGGGCAGCCATTGGGGAGAACGATGTTCACAGGAGTCATGGCATCCACCCATCTTGTTGTTCCGGTACTGCTAGAGCATGGAACGAATGCTACCACACCTGAGCGTTGCCGCCTCCATCAGATAAGCGTAAGATGTAAGACGAATAGGAGAAGAATGACCAAAGCCCCACAGCCCCTTCACATCGCCACCGTTCTTATCCTCGCCGCGCTGGTTTGGTACGCCGCCAGCCGGATTATTGATTTCGTGGTCCCCCGGATGGCCCGGGGTTTGTCGTGGCTGAACGAGCGATCTACCGCCGACCGTGAGATGACGATGCGACGGGCAGAAACCATGCTCGGTATAGTGGCAGCCATAACCAGGGTGGCGCTCGGCGGACTGGTGGCGTATTCGGCCTGGCGAGCGCTGATGCCATCCACTGCGGGCGTTGCGCTCATTAGCGCCAGTGCGTTCCTGGCGATCGTAGCGGGTAGTATGCTGACGCCGATTCTGCGCGACCTGGCGCTCGGTACCATGATGATCGCCGAGAGCACTGGTACAACGTGGGTGACCACATCGTGGTAGAGCCGTTTATGGGGGTGAGCGGCGTGGTGGAGCAAGTGACGCCGCGGTCCACCAAGTTGCGCAGCCTCACCGGCGAGGCGATTTGGCTGCACAACCAGAGCATCGCCGGAGTGCGCGTAACCTCAGGCGGGGTGCGGACGATGGCGCTGGACGTGTTTGTGAACGATCCCGAGGCCGGCAAGAAGGCTATCGAGAAGGCCATCCGCACGCTACCCACTGGACCGACTATGCTGGCGCGGCAACTCAAGATTAACGATAGCGAGCAGATGGGTGATGAACTGTGGCGGATAACAGCCACCGGCCAGACCGCGCCCGGCCGCGAGTGGCTGATCGAGGACTTCGCCCTCAAGGCGATCAACAAGTACGGCGGGGCGATCATCGTGCACGGGCCGATCGCGCGGTACGCCGATGCCACCGCCGAGCGCCGTTTCCGTCGCAGTGTACATGCGCGGGCCTAATAGGCCCCGGTGCCTCAAACTTTAAGATTGGCATAAATTCGATGGTGCGTCCACGAGTAGCTCATTGCGAAATGAGGCTAAATCTGATAGGGTGCGGGAGTAAATGAGCAGTACTACCGAACACGAAAAAATCCGCTCGAGGGACAGCGAAAATGCCCGACGGCTACTAAACAGCGCCGCCGACACGACTTGGCGGATGTTCGTGCCGGCGTTAATTTTGGTGCCAGCCGGCATTTTCTGTGACCTGAAGTTCCACACCAAGCCGTGGCTAACCGTCATGGCGGCGGTAGTTGGGCTGGCGATTTCGGTGTGGCTAGTGGCCAGACAGCTGCGAGGCGACGAATGATGCTACTAGCAACAGCCGTGTTAAACGTGAGCGTGGGCGCGGAGCACGTGCTCAATCTGGGCCCCATCCAAATCAACAACTCCCAGATGCTTGGCCTGGTCGGCTGGGCCCTGACGTTTTGGTTACTTGTGCGGACGGTGCGGCGGGTGCGGACCAAGCGGTATGACCGTCTGACGACGGCCGTACTGTGGGCCTACGAGTACCTGCTCGACACCACCACGGAAGTGCTCGGCAGCCGGGAGCGGGCTCAGAAGCTGGCGCCGATCGCCATCTCCATGTTCTTCTTTATTATTGTGAACAACTGGCTGGAAGTTCTGCCGATCCTGGGTCCGGTAACTTGGCACGGTACGCAACTGTTTAGAGGGCTGTCGGCCGACATGAACTTCACCTTTGCGCTGGCCGTGATAACGTTTGCGACCGCGCACATCTGGGCCATTCGTGACCGTGGCTTTATCGGCAACATGAAGCGTTACGTACACAATCCGTTGAAAGATCCGGTGCATGCATTTGAAGGATTTTTGGAGATTGTGGCCGAAATTTCGCGTTTTTTGGCGCTAAGCTTACGGTTGTTTGGCAACATCTTCGGTGGCGAGGTGCTGCTCTTGGTGATCTCGTTTATTACCGTGTACGCGTCAGTGCTAGCGCTGCCGCCGTTCCTGCTGTTCGAGATTTTTATCGGGCTGATCCAAGCCTACATTTTCTTCATGCTGACGATCGTATTTGTGTCACTGGGCACCGTCAGCGATACCGCGCCTGCTTCTCCTGAGACTGAAAGTCTGGAGCTGGAAGCAGCCACGTAACAAGTTAACTAATAAATAAGGAAGAAATAACAAAATGGAGAATCTAGCATTCGGTTTAACCTACTCCGTAGCCGGCGGTCTGGCAGCTGTAGGTGTCGGCCTGGTAGGCGCGGCGGCAGTGTCGGCCGTGGGTCGCAACCCAGACGCTCTCGGTACCATCCGTACCATGATGATCCTGGCTATGTCGTTTGTGGACGCACTGGGTATCATTGGCCTGGTGGTGGCGCTCATTATTAAATTCATGAAATAAAGGAACGTTTGTGACGTTATTTTTGGCAGTGACATCGGGAACAGGTGGGCTAGTGACGGCTCTGGGTTTGAATTTGCAAACCTTTACCCTGGACTTGATCGCGTTTTTGGTAACAGCCGGAGTGGTGGGCAAATGGGTGTTCCCGCCGCTGACGCGCGCACTGGACGCCAAGAAGGACGAGCTCGAGGCCACCGCTAAGCACGAGCTGGACGCCAAGAAGGCGCTGGAGCAGGCCGAGAAGTCGGCGGCCCAGACGCTAGTGAAGGCGCGGGAATCGGCCGACGAGATTATCGCCGGCGCCCACGCTGATGCTGCGGCGCAGATCGAAGCCGCGCGAGTGAAGGCCGAGGCACAGACCGAACGAATGATTAGCGAGGCTCGGGAACAACTGGCGCGAGACGTACAGCAGGCCCGAGGTGAACTGAAGTCCGAGACGGCCAAGTTGGTCGCCGGCGCCGCCGAGAACCTGCTCGGCGAGAAGCTGGACCCGCAGCACGACGCCGCTTTGATTGGCCGTAGCCTGGAGGCCGAATAGTCCATGGTTTCACGAGTGCAGGTGGCTGAATACGTGGCTGATAAGCTGACCTCGGGACGCCGGGAGGCTTTGCGGGAGGCGGCGGCCTGGCTGGTGGCTCACGGCAAGGCCCGGCAGGCGCGATATTTGGCCCGAGATGTGGCACAAGTACTGGCCGATAGGGGCTACGTATATGCCCAGGTGACCACCGCGCGGCCGCTCACCAACCGGGCCCGCGACGAGGTGGAGGACTTCATACGCACCCACACCGGCGCACGGGAGCTGGAGTTGGTGACCGAAGTGGATCCGGATGTAATCGGCGGCACCAGGATCGAATTGCCGGATGCCGAATTAGACAGCACTGTGCGCACGAAATTAAGACGGTTTATTGAAAGTGTGGGGAGAGACAAATGAGTGACCTGAACGTAAAAGAATTAAGCCGCGAACTGGAAGACGCGATTGGCGGCCTGAAGGCCACCGAGAGTCTGGCCCAAACGGGCGTCGTGACCCGCGTAAGTGACGGCGTGGCATGGATTTATGGCTTGCGCGAGGCTGGATTTAGCGAGGTGCTAGAGGTGGAGGCCGAAGGTGACGTGCCGGCCCAGGCGTTTGCGCTTAACCTGCTCGAGGACGAGTTGGGAGCGGTGCTCTTGGACAAAGAGACCGAAGTGCGAGCCGGCGCCAAGGTGCGCATGACTGGCCGTACGCTATCGGTGCCGGTGGGACCAGAGCTGCTAGGTCGGGTGGTGGACCCGCTGGGCCGGCCGCTCGATGGCCGAGGCCCGATTAAGACCAAGGCCACCGGCACGATTGAGCGAACCGCGCCGGGCGTGATGGACCGCAAGAGCGTGCACGAACCACTCCAGACCGGCATTGTGGCGATCGACGCTATGATTCCGATTGGTCGGGGCCAACGCGAGCTACTCATCGGCGATCGTCAAACCGGCAAGACCGCCATTTTGATCGACACCATGATTAACCAGGCCCGGCAGAAGACCGGGGTAGTGAACGTGTACGTGGCGATCGGCCAGAAGTCGAGCAAGGTGGCGGCCTTGGTCCAGCGCCTAAAAGATGAGGGTGTAATGGACCAAACCATCGTGGTGGCCACCTCCCCCGCTGACCCGGCCGCCCTCTTGTATCTGGCACCTTACGCCGGCACCGCCATGGGCGAGTACTTCCGCGACAACAAACAGCACGCCCTCATTATGTACGACGACCTCTCGAAGCACGCGGTGGCCTACCGCCAGATGTCGCTGCTGTTGCGCCGGCCTCCGGGCCGCGAAGCCTACCCGGGCGATGTGTTTTACTTGCACTCGCGACTACTGGAGCGGGCGGCGAAGCTCAGCGATGAGCTGGGGGCGGGTTCGCTGACGGCACTGCCGGTAATTGAGACACAGGCCGGCGACATTTCGGCCTACATCCCCACCAACGTCATTTCTATTACCGATGGCCAGATCTTCATGGAGACCAACCTGTTTTACCAGGGTATCCGGCCGGCCATTTCGGTGGGATTGTCGGTGAGTCGCGTGGGTGGCTCGGCCCAGACCAAGGCTATTAAGAGCGTGGCGGGAAGCCTGCGCGTGGAGCTGGCACAGTTTAGAGAGCTGGCCGCGTTCTCGCAGTTTGCCAGTGATCTCGACGACGACACCAAGCGCCGAATTTCGCGAGGCCGATTGCTCACCGAGGTACTAAAACAGAAGCAATACTCACCCTACAGCGTGGCCGAGCAGGCCATAATTTTGAATGCGGCCACCGGCGGAGCGTTCGATCACATTATGAATCACAACGTGGAGCAGGCGGTGCGCGATCTGCTTACGCGCATGAAGAAGCATCACGAAGCGCTAGTGAAGAAGTTAGACGAAGGCACCAAGCCCAGCGACGACGAGGTGAAGACGATCGTGGAAGAGGCTAAAAAAGTTGCCGACACCTTCAAGAAAGTGGAAGCGTAGTAAATAATGGCAGCACTGCAGGGTATTAAGCGCAGAATCCGCTCAGTGAGCGGCATTCACCAGATCACTAAGGCGCAGCAGCTGGTGGCGGCGAGCAAGCTCAGGCGCGTGCAGACCGCCGCATTGGCGCCGCAGGCCTACACGCAGGCAGCCGGCGAGCTTTTGGAGAGGCTATCTCGCAGCCCCGAGGTCCGCAAGCATCCGTTGTTCCAGGAACGCAAGGTTAATAAAGCCTTAACGATCGTGATTGCCGGTGACCGCGGCATGGCCGGCGCCTACAACTCGAACGTTCTGCGGGCTCTTGGCCGACATGTCCACGAACTGGGGGTGCCACAGGAGGCCATCTGCGTGGGCCGGCGGGCCTCAATGAATGTGTCGCACGCGCGGGACGTGGACGAAATTGCTTCATACGAAATCTCGAATCCAGAACCCGACATAGCCGTGGTCCAACCAGTGCTGCATACCATTATCGACCGCTTTTTGACGCACCAGGTCGACGTAGTGAACGTTATTTACACTCGGTTTGTGTCAACGGTGAAGCAAGAGGTGAGGGTGGAGCAGCTACTGCCAATCGTGCGGCCGGAGGGTAAGGCGGTGGCGAGTGAATTTGAGCCGGAGCCGGAGGAGCTGGTGGACGTGGCAGTGCGCCGGGTGCTAGAGGCTAAGGTGCTACAGGCTGTTTTGGAGGCCAGGGCCAGCGAGGAAGCGGCGCGGATGATGGCAATGATGAACGCCACCGATAACGCCGGCGAGCTCATCGGCGACCTCACACTGGCCTATAACAATGCCCGCCAGGCTAACATTACCCAAGAACTTGCAGAAATTTCGGGCGGGGCGGAAGCGATTACGGCGCAATGATAAGGATAAGGAATTAATCACATGGCAACAGTGACTGAGCAAAAAGGCAAGATTATTCAGGTGGTCGGCGTGGTAGTGGACGCGGAGTTTGAACACGGCGAGCTGCCGGCCATTTACGACGCCCTAAAAATGGAGCGCGGCGGCGGTACCCTGTGGCTCGAGGTGGCGCAACACCTGAGCGAGACGACGGTGCGGGCGATCGCGCTTTCGAGCACTGACGGGCTGAAGCGTGGCGAGGCGATTACCGCGACGGGTGCCCCGATTAGGGTGCCGGTGGGCGACGACACCATGGGGCGGATGTTTAACGTGGTGGGCGAGCCGATCGACGGCAATAAGGCTAAGGTTAAAGGCGAGCTGGCTTCGATCCACCGGGAGCCGCCGACGCTTGAGGAGCAATCGGCTAAGGTGGAGATCCTCGAGACCGGTATTAAGGTGATTGACCTGATCGCGCCGATCACCAAGGGCGGCAAGGTCGGCCTGTTTGGTGGCGCCGGGGTGGGCAAGACGGTGCTGATCCAAGAGCTCATCAATAACATCGCGAAATTCCACCAAGGCAACTCGGTGTTCGCCGGCGTGGGCGAGCGCACCCGTGAAGGTAACGACTTGTATAACGAAATGGTGGAGTCCGGAGTGCTCGACAAAACCAGCCTCGTGTTTGGCCAGATGAACGAGCCGCCGGGCGCGCGTCTGCGAGTCGGCCTCACCGGCCTAACGCTGGCCGAGGGTTTTCGCGACCAGGGCAAGGACGTGCTGCTATTTATTGACAACATTTTCCGCTTTACGCAGGCGGGCGCTGAGGTGTCGGCGCTTTTGGGGCGGCTGCCGAGCGCCGTCGGTTACCAGCCCAACTTGCAGCAGGAGATGGGGGCGCTGCAGGAGCGGATTACGTCTACCAAGACCGGCTCCATTACCTCGGTGCAGGCGGTGTACGTGCCGGCGGACGACCTCACCGACCCGGCACCGGCCACTACGTTCTCGCACCTCGACTCGACGATAACGCTCAGCCGGTCGCTGGCCGAGCTGGGTCTATACCCGGCCGTCGACCCGCTTGATTCAAGCTCGACCATTCTCGACCCAGCTGTCGTCGGCGAGGATCACTACAACGTGGCGCGAGAGGTGCAGCGCGTGCTGCAACGGTACAAGGACTTGCAGGATATTATCGCGATTTTGGGGATGGATGAGCTATCCGATGAAGACAAGCAGACCGTGGCGCGGGCTCGTAAAATTCAGCGTTTCTTAACGCAGCCCCTGCACGTCGCCGAAATCTTTCTTAACTTACCGGGCGCATACGTGAAGATTGAGGATACGATTAAGGGTTTCCGAGAAATTTTGGACGGGAAGCATGACGACAAGCCGGAGTCGGCGTTCTACTTGAAGGCCGGGATCGACCAGGTGGGCAAAGAGGCGGCGAAGTTGGACGAAAATAAGTAATGCGGTTTGAGCTGCTCACGTTAACCGGCACCAAGTTTAACGGCGATGCGACGCAGGTTACGCTACGAACTACCGATGGCGACATTGGCATTTTACCCAACCACGAGCCACTGACCGCCGCTGTAGCGCCAGGACCGGTGACGGTCTACAAGCAGGGGGGGCAAAGTGAGGCGTTCGCAGTGTTTGGCGGCCTACTAGAGGTGAGCGCCGAGCGGGTGCGACTGCTGGCCGACGAGGCCGAACACGCCGAGGAATTGATTGCGAATCAGATTGAGGCAGCACTCAAGCACGCCGAGGACCTAAAGGCCGCAGCCAAAGACAAGGTGGAGCTGGCGCGGGCACAAGAGCTCGTGGACCGCGAAGTGGTACGGCTAGGTGTGGCCAAGATGCGCCGTCGCCACCAGCGGTAGGCGCAAATTTACGGAGGCGGCTAAAAATGGTCGCGGATATGGGACATGGTCCAATCCCAGTCGGCGTTGGCTTTCTTATGGGGGTTGAAGATACCCTGAGGATCAAAGATATGCTTAAGATCACGGAAGTAGCCATAAATTTCTCCGCCGTACGCGCGCTCGAGCCAGGGGCCGCGAATGGCGCCGTCGTTGTGTTCGCCTGAGAGGACGCCGTGGTATTTAAGCACGAGCTCGTTGGTCTCGGTCATGGCCGGGCGGAGTTTGGCGCGCTCATCTCTTTCCTCGAGTTTCATGAGCGGAATGATGTGGAAGTTGCCGTCGCCCATGTGGCCGGCAATGGTAGCAAAGAGCTGGTATTTTTTAATGATTTTGCGCATTTTAGGCAAAAACTCTGGCAAATACTGGGGCGGAACTACCAAGTCGTCGATGAAGGGCGCCGTGTGCTTGTCTTTCACTTTTTTGCGCAGGAGCTGGAATGACTGACGGCGCATAAGCCAATACTTTTCGGAGGAAGCTTCAGAAGGGTCCTCCTCTTCGGCCGTGATTTCATAGTAGCTGTGCTTAATGTCCAGGTCTTTGTGTAGAGCCTTGATCTTAGACTTAACTTCATCGACAGTCTCGCCGTTGAATTCGACCATGAGAATGAGCTTCGGAATACCATGAAGTAGCATGAACCCGTCGGGGATGAGGCTAATAAGCAATTTGATAAAGCGCCAGGGCCCAAGCATCTTGAGGAACGACGGCATAAAGCGGATCGATAGCCAGAGCGTAACATCGTCGAATGATTCGAAGGTGGCAGGCTTGTACTCGAGCACTTTGTTGATGACGTCGCCGAGGTGGTCAATGTCTTTTAAGAACACCACCAGCAGGCCGGAATGGGCTCTGGCCGGCACCAGCTTGAACTTGATGTCGGTGACGAAGCCGAGTGTGCCTTGGGCGCCGATTACGGCCTGGGATAGGTTAAAAATGCCGGTTTCGCGATCCCAAATGTCCCACAATTTATAGCCGGTGGAGTTTTTAGTGACATGAGGTTTGGCCTGCTTGATCACGTCATAATGACGGTCGACGAGGGCGTAGGTTTTGCGATAAATTTCGCCTTCGAAGTCCTGCTGCTTCATTTTGGCTTGGAGCTGGCTACGGGTAATGGGGCCCATTTTGACTTTGCTGCCGTCGGCTAGTACCACTTCAATTTCGTTTACAAAGTTTTCGGTTTTGCCGAATTCGAGCGATTTTTCGCCGCCGGAATTGTTGTTAACCATGCCTCCAATGGTGCAAAGATCACGGGACGCCGGGTATGAGGGCATGAGGGCGCGATGCTTGAGTGTTTCTTTCTCGAAGTCGCGGTAGAAGACGCCAGGTTGGGCATGGGCTTCGGTGCTCGTAACCTGGTAGATGGTTTTGAAGTACTTATTAAAATCGGCCACGATCGAGTCGTTGACGGCTCCGCCAGACATGTCGGTGCCGGCGCTGCGGGCGGTAACGGACAGCTCGGGGTCGTCTTTTTTATGCTCGGCTACGTATTTCACCAAAGCCTGCACGTCGCCTGAGTCCTTGGGATAGACCACCACCGCCGGTTTGACCTCGAACAGGCTGGCGTCGTGGCTGTAAAACTCACGGGTAAGATCGGTGGCGTCGACATCACCCTTGAGGGTTTGCTGGAGGTCGAGCTGAAGGTTCGCGGTGGTCTTGGTTGTCATACCATAAGCATAATGCTAATCTGGCCATAACTGCAAACTTTCGCAACTATACACAAGAAGGCCGGCATGAGCCGGCCTTCAATATTGGTTTTGGATTTAGGCTGAGGGCGAGGTGCTGGCGCTAGGGCTCGGTGACGGGCTCGAGCTGGGGGCGCTGCCGTTGCCTGCTGCATCGTGGCGCCCACCTAGGCCCATACCACGCATCGTACGTGCCCCGAGCAGCCAGTGGGCGGGCAGGTTGTTTTGCTTCGACCAGGTATTGGCCTCGGTGCGTACCTGCTGGAGGGCGGTGCGGCGGTCGGTGCCGGTCTTGCCTTGGGCGGCGGCGAGTTCGCTCCCGAGTTTGTTGTGTTCGGTGAGGATAGCATCTTTCTGGGCGCTGGTGAGCTTGCCCTGGCTGACCGCGTCAGTCAGCATCTGCTCGTACTTGGTCTCGGCTTGAGACTGCTGGTCGGTGCGGTATTGATCGATCACCGACTGCACCTTGGATTGGTCGAGACCAAAGGCGCTAGAGATGCGCTGAGCCAGTGTTTGGCCCGAGCCGCTAGAGCTAGCAGCCGAGACTTGGCTGACGCCGACAGCGCCGGCAGTTAGAACGGCCACCGCCGCCATTGGTATTAGAATTTTCTTGGTAATCATGGTGGTATATCCTTGCTTAATCCATGGGAACATGCCTAACCTACCACCCGTTCCTGATAGAAAGCTTTGAGCCACTTTTCGGCTGACCCCAGGTTGCTGAAGTAGCGAACGTTACTGCGCCCGATGGCCCGAAGCATGAGGTTGGTGCCATAGCGCATCGGCCAGGAGCCGTCCCCCACCATGGCGGCGCGGTCGTAATCGAGGGATCTGGCGAGGCGGGCAACTTCGGCCCGAGCCTCTGAGGTGGTGCGTCCGAGCTGGATCAGATTGTCGAGGATTAACACCGGCCGGCTTTCAGTACGCAGCTGGCGTACGTAAAAACCTAGCTTCTCCCCCATTTCGCGCACCGACTCCCTGGTTTGGGGGCCGATTACGAGAATCTGGAGCAAGCCACCTGAATCTACGAATACTTTATTAACCATATCCCGATCTGCCTTATGTGCAGTATTATAGAGAATAATCTGATCTGCCGTGGGGCAAATGACCGAGAAAGACGAAATCACACAGTTACACAACGCTTTGATGCCGGTCTTGGCGCAGGCCTCGATCGGTGCTTTTGATAACGAGATTGCGATTGATCCCAGGAACTCTCGGCGAGTGAACGAGCTACTGATGGGCGTAGAGGTACTGCTCGAGGTAATTCGCCAGAAAGATAGTGAGCTCATGAAATTGCGGGCGGAACAGCCGGCGGCGGTGCAGCACACAGCTACTACCAGCCTGCTCGACGAAATACTAAAGCAGCCGCCGGAGTAGCTTAACCGATCGTGAAGCCGCGATGGCCAGCGGGTCGGTGCACGGTGTAGACCACAGCCTCAACATGGGCATGGGGTGAACCATTGTGACACCAGGCTAGGAACTGCTCCAGCGCCGGCTGTGGTCCTTCGATTTCAATGTGAACCGAACCGTCAGGCTGGTTGCGCGCGAAGCCAGCCAGGCCGAGGCTACTCGCGGTGCGGCGGGCGGTGTCACGGAAAAACACGCCCTGGACACGGCCGGTCACTGTGATGCAGAGGCGTTTCATGCGTCTATTTTATGCGCCTTTATACGTCAGCGGCCATTTCAAGCTATAATTAAGGGACTTTATGTTAGCGCTAGGCTTTTCATTCCTAACTTTCATCTCCACGACGGTGGGCGGACTGTTCGCGCTCAAAAACCGCGATCGGCTGCACCGGATTCTGGGATTCACCGCCGGCGTGCTGCTGGGAGTAGTGGCGTTCGACATCCTGCCCGAAATATTCGACCTCACCAATATGATTCATGCTGACGTAATGGTGCCAATGATCGCACTGGTGAGCGGTTTCCTGTTGTTCCATATCGTAGAGAAGCTGCTAATTATTCACCACGAGCACGAAGACGAATACCAGGAGCATAAACACCCAAGCGTAGGGCTGATGTCGGCGTTGGCCTTGAGTGGCCACTCGTTTCTAGATGGTGTGGGAATCGGGCTAGCGTTTCAGGTGGGCCGCGGCGTAGGTTTCGCGGTGGCGCTGGCAGTTTTGTCGCACGACTTCGCCGACGGGCTCAATACAGTCACGCTCATGCTTTCGAACAAAAACCATGTTCGCAAATCGGTAATGCTACTGGGACTGGATGCGTTGGCACCGGTGTTGGGCGTAATTTCGACCCTGTGGCTGAAACTCTCCGATTGGCAGCTGTTGATTTACCTGGGCTTCTTTGCGGGGTTTCTGCTTTACATAGGGGCGTCGAATATTTTGCCGGAGGCACACGCCAAGCATCCGTCACGGTTTACCATAATGCTGACTGTGGCCGGCGTGGTTTTTACGTTTGCAGCGCTCAGTTTTATCCGCAAACTCGGTTAAAAATAGTGATGTTTGACTAACTGCTGGCCCTGTAATATCATTCAACCAATTAGTTAAATGATATTACAGACATGGAACAAGCACTTAACCTAGATAACATTTTTGGCTCGCTGGCCGACCCGACCCGCCGGGACATTCTGCGGCGAGTGGCGGTCGGTGAATTGACTGTCGGCGAAGTGGCGGCTCCCTACGACCTATCGCTGGCGGCAGTGTCGAAGCACCTGAAGATCTTGGAACGGGCGAAGCTCATAATTAAGCGGCGGCAAGGCAAGCAGCAGTATGTACAGATTACGCCGTACACGTTTAAGGACGCGGCCGAGTACCTGGAATGGTACCGGGGCCTGTGGGAACAGCGGTTGGACGGGTTGGAAGAACTACTAAGAAAGGAGCCCTAAATGAAAGGTATTGCCACATTCTTAATGTTTGAGACAGGAGCCGAGGAGGCGGTGAATTACTACCTGCAGCAATTCCCGGACGCCAAGGTGATTAGCAAGCACGGTGAGGGCACGCCGCAATACATGGTCGAGTTTGAACTGCAGGGGCATCGGCTAATGGCCTACAACGGCGGGTCGGACGACTTTAAGTTCGCGCTTGGTACTTCCCTATTTATTAACTGCGAAACCCAGGACGAGGTGGACCGGCTGTGGGAGAAGCTGTCTGACGGCGGAAGGCAGATGGATTGCGGCTGGGTGCAGGACCGCTGGGGCATGTACTGGCAGATTTGTCCGACCGTGATGGCGAAATATCTACGCGACCCCGACCAGGAGAAGGCGGGTCGGGCCTTTAAGGCCATGCTGACGATGCAGAAGCTGGATATTGATAAATTAACCAAAGCCTACGAAGGCAAATAGAAAAGGAGACGCATGATGCCTACGACCGCAAATTTCGTAGTTAATAAAGAAAATCACCAGGTAAAAATAACGCGAGAGTTCGAGGCGCCGCGCGAGAAAGTGTGGCGAGTGGTGAATGACCCTAAGCTGATCCCCGAATGGTGGGGGCCGGCACGGTACGAGACCCGGGTAGATACGATGGACGTAGAACCGGGCGGTAAATGGCGGTTCGTGCACACCGGAGCCGACGGCGAGTTTGCCTTTAACGGTGAGTACAAAGAGGTGCAGGCTCCGGAGCGGGTGGTGATGACGTTTGAGTTTGAGCCGATGGCGGGACACGTCAGCACCCAAACCATGACTCTGACTGAGCTCCAGGGCGGCCGCACCAGGATGGACGTGCTAGTGCAATTCGAGAACCTGGCCGATTTGGAAGGAATGGTGGGTTCGGGCATGAAAGACGGACAGTTTGAGAGCTACGACCGACTCGACAAAGTGCTGGAGACCAAATGAGCACGGTGGCTTCAAAGGACGGCACCAAGATTGCGTTTGATAAGAGTGGCAGTGGGCCGGCGCTAATACTTGTGAGCGGGGCGACCGGTTACCGGGATATGAGCTACGGCAACGAGCTAGTTAAGCTACTGGAACCGCACTTTACCGTGTTCGACTACGACCGGAGGGGCCGGGGTGAGAGTGGCGACACCCAACCGTTTGCACTAGAGCGGGAGATTGAAGATATCCAAGCCCTAATCCGTGAGGCGGGTGGTGAGGCGTTTGTATACGGAATTTCATCCGGGGGAGCATTGGTGCTCGAGACGGCGCTGAAGTTAGGTCCGAATATGGTTAAAAGCATCGCGGTTTACGAGGCACCTTACGATGACAGCAAGGATGGCAATCAGTCCTTTATTGATTACTACCAGAATTTACAGATGGCGTTAAAAGCTGGCGACCGAGAGCGTGCAATTAAACTGTTTATGACGCTCGTGGGGGTACCGGAGCCAATGATAGAGGGCATGAAGCAGTCACCAATGTGGAGCCGGATGCTGTCGATCGCACCGACCCTGGCCTATGACGCTGAGGCGATGGGCGGCCGGGCGGGCCGGGAGGTGCCAGTAGAAAAGATGCGTGAAATGAGGGTACCGGCGCTAATAATGGACGGCGAGGCCAGCCGGCAGCAAATGCCATTTATGGCGGATACGGCCGATAAGCTAGCGGCGGCCATCCCGGGTGCTAAGCGCCGCACTCTGCCGGGACAAACCCACGCGGTCGATGCTAAGGTGTTAGCGCCGGCGCTGATCGAATACTTTAGCGCCTTGGTATCCGCCTAAATTGGCATAGTGAAGCCCCGCCAAGTGTAGCGAGGCTTCAACCGGCGGACCTTTATTGCGGGTCCGCCGGTTGAAGCGGCTGCCCCTGGCGGGGCGTTATTTGGGTGATGGCACCCAGATGATGTTGAGCGATGTGAGTTTGTCGCCATAGGCGCGCACCGTTGGACCGATAAAGTCGTCGGTGAACATCTTCTTGGCTTCAGCCTCGGCGCTCGCGATTACCTGCGAACTGATCACCCCGGAGGGAGTGCCGCTAACCATCTTCACGCCGTCGATCTTGACGGCCTGACCGGTGGCCAACGCGAAGGCGATCTGCTGCATTAGCTTGCCCATCTCGTCGTTCGAGAAATGGGGGTTGAGCAAGCCGCCGCAGCCGAAGCCGGGGTACGTCCAGGAGTGATCGGGCTTGCCGAACGTACCCGAGAGGGTGTTGTCGACACTCACCTGGTGCACAGTCGGCAGCGTGGGGGTAGGCAGAGCCAGACTCACGGTTACCTGATGGCCAATGCGGCGCATCACATAGTGGCCAGTGCTTGATGCCCACCAGTCAGACCCGGGATTGAGGCTGACGTAGGCCGAGGCGCTGGCCTGGGCGTGGTAGCCCTGGGAGTACCAGCACGGCCACGGCCCAATGTCATGTGAGGCCGTGCGCGTGAAGTCGAAGGCGAAGTTGGCCTGCCCGAGAGCTGGCTTGTCGACGCCTATGACTTGCTGCAGGATCGCTGGGCCGAGCATGTCGACCGAGTTAGTGCCCGCCGCAGTCTTAGCTGCGCCGTGAACCCAGCCCTCGACGATGCTGACCGGAGAGCGGAGGTGAAGGAACCGAGCGAAGGCAGAGCCTTCGAACAGTCCTCCCGCGATCTGCCAGGCCATTAGCAATGCCACGAACAGCGCAGCGAGCTTGAATACCCACTTGCCCGTGGTAAGCCAAAGAAACAGGCGGATCAAGCGGACTCGCCGGGTGCTGCGGCCAGCGGGCTGGCGGCTAGGCCCTTGGGACCAGTCGCTGTAGCCCTGGTTCTGATAGCCCGGCGGGAATACCGTGGTCGGCTGAGCCGGCGGCGGCACGTACGCGGCCGGGACCGGGTACTGCGGATCCGCAGGCGGTGGCGACGCCGTAGGGCCCCCGGTACGCCAGGGCGGCGTAGTCGGTGGGGCCTGGGGCGGCGCGGGTGTCGGGTTGGTGCCTGGCCAGGTGGCGTCGGTACCGGGCTGGCCCGAGCCGCCACCATTGTATCGTGGGTCCTGGTAAACCATGGTGGTTCACCTCTTTCCTTCCATACACGAGTTGGCCCGGGTCCCACGAAGGAGACCCGGGCACGGTTTACAGATTGGACTGGCCTGACCCCGGAGGGTAGGCGATGATGCTGGCCATGCGTACGGGACTAATTCCGTTCGCACTGATGTTGGCACCCTCAGCGTAGGCTTTGAATGCCAACTCCAGCTCGGAGTTGGTCCACTCCGCACTCCTTGCGTTGATACCCACTTGCAGCGTGCGCCCGATGAACTGGTCAACGAGTAGCGGCAGGGAGTATTGGCGCAGGGTACTGGGGACCTTGAGTTGTGCCAGGGCAGCGATGATCTGCCAGGGCACGCCGGTGGCCGATGACAGCCGCTTATAGACGGGACGACCAGCGGCAACGGCGGCCTTTGGGCCCTTGTCGTACGCTGCCATGTGCTTGAGAGACACGTTGACATGGTCCGCTACGACGAGCTTAACGGGAGCACCGGTTGGTTGACGGTAGGACATCAGCTGGGCCTGGGCCGGTGCACTGGGCACCGGGGACCCAACTGGAGCCTGGCGGGTACTGGTGGGAGCACTGGGAGTGCTCCTCCAGGGCGGAACAGCGACGGAACCGGCGCGCCAGGGTGGCGTGGGGTCCCTCCAGGGCGGGGTCTGGGTACCAGGCGTAATCGTCTGTGACCCGTTGCCCGCTGGGCTGACATCCGCGGTGAGCGCGACAAACGCCGGAGCCCCGAGACCACCAGTGTTGGTGGTCGGAGATGGCGCTGGCGGTGTCGGTGAGCCCTCCGGAGAGAGCATCGACGGTGCCAGCACATCGCCCGGAGTTAGGGTTTGGCCCGACGGTTGCCGCCCAGACCCGTGCTGCGGTGCCGACTGGTGGTCGGCTGAACCGTTGCTCGAGTGTTGGCTAGGAGTCTGCACCGGTGCTTGTGACGACTGGCCGCTGGAAGCGGGCATGTCGTTGAAGCGGTACAGGTTGAATGTCCGCATCAGCCCGATCAGGCTTTGACCATAATTTGGATCCGTCGCGTAGACCCCGGTGAGGCCGTTGGCAAACGCGTCCGCGTCATGGTGGCCGGGCTGCCACTGCGCTAGAGCGGCACCGTAGTAACCGTTGTGCAACAGCGCGCCGTGATCGTCGATGCTCTCGGCGAAGTTGTGGTAGACGCGGAATTGCGCGTCGATCGTGACCCACTGGCCGCCCTGGAATTCCTGGGTGGGCAGTGTAACGCTGCCGGCCGGGCCGGAGCCCTTGATGCCGAACAGGTTATTGTCGACGGACGAGAGACTGCTTTGGCCCCATGCTGACTCGGTGATGGCCTGAGCGATGGTGACCGAGGATGGTACACCGAACTTGGCCTGAGCCTGCTGAGCACCCAACACCAGCGAGTTAATGAAATCCCGCTGGAACTGGGTGCCGATTTGTTGGACCGGCACCTGCGAAGAGCTCGAGGCCGGGCTGGCCGGCGCCTTGGGCCTTGCGGACCTGAGCGCTGGCGCTGGATTGTGCTTGGTGTACCGCGGCGTCTTCGGCTGGTCGGCGTGGAATTGGTCGGCATAGCCGGCACCAACCACGAGACTCGGAGCAGCGATACCCCCCGGCACGACCGAGGTCGTCGGAGAGGCTGACGCGCCCTGAGAGCCACTGTCGGCCGAGGCTCCGGCGAAACCGGGAGCCGAGAGACCGCCAGCGACCGTCCAGTTGTCGTTCGACTGCTGGGCAGCCGATGACTGAGGCGTCTGCGGAACCTGTGGAGCCTGGTGAGGGTGGGTTTGCTGCCCGGTACCAGGGGCTGCCTGGTGGCCGGGCAGGGATACACCCTGCGGCAGGCTCATGTCGATGTAGCCGGTAATGCCGCTATCGAGCGGCCGGTGGTGATTGCCGAGGTCCGGACCATCGTCCGCACCAAAGACCGTGTCACCGGGACCGACCATAACAATGTGTTGCCCACCGTAGACCGCCAGATCGCCCGGCTCAGGCTGGTAGCCGTCGCCGACCGGGTGGTTACGGGATTGACCGTTAATGGGGTTCTGGTCAGCCCACTGCATCCAGGAGCCGTCGCCGTCGACCCGCCAGATCACCCAGTCCTTGGTTTCAGGATACGCCTGGGGGACACGGGGATTGGATACCCAGTAAATGCCGAAGGCCTCCTCCACATTGTGGATCACGACCGACTGGGCTTGGGCGCACTGGGCGCCGTTATTGCCGTCGCCAGCATCACCCCACCATTGACTACGGCTGGGGTTGAGAGCCATCTCCCGCTGCCATTCGGCAATGAGAGCGGCCCGCCACCCTGCGTTGTTTTGCTGGGCACGGTACTGGGAGGCCGTCACGGTCTTCGTGACGTTGGCCATTGTGGCTGCGTCCAGCACCAGATTGGTGTTGGGCTGGGCGGCATCGGGCTGTACAAAAGTGATGTCCTTCACGACTTGCTGCCCGGCAGTTACCCCGATGGTAACTACTGCCATGCCCGCAACGCCGCGATGGAATGCACTAATACTAGTGGGACCCCTGGTCCCGGCATCGTGGTCGGCCATTCCAGGCCCCTTTCTTGTCGAGTTGCTCAAGGGTCTCACCTTCTTTCGCGAATTTTCAAAGACCCTGGATTGGATGGCTATAGGAGCCAGCAATCAGCCGTGATAACTTTCCACGACTTGCCTATTAGGCCCGGGGAACTGGACCGAACAAGCAGCTCGCGATAAGTTACACAAACCTACATGCGCTCGTCGGTTCCGGCGGGTGAAAGCAGGCCCATGCTTTACCACTCTAGCTTTGGCGTTATCCTACCATCGATCTGGGAATATTGCAAGGAAACTTAGACATTAATAACAAAAAAACCAGGTAGCCTTGAGGCTATTCCTGGATGATTGGGGTGGGCCGGGCCCGGGGATGTAAAACCCCGGGCCCGATCCTTACACCAGCAACTTCGCATGGTTCTTCTCGATCCAGGCTAGGGCGGCCTGGGCGTTCTTGTTACCCGGAGAGTCCGGGTTGGCGAAAAGGACCATAGCGGCGTTGGCCGCGGTGTTGAGCACAGACTGATCGACCTTGGCCCCCTGGGTGGTTGCCCACTTGAGGTAAAGATCATGGACTAGGGCGATCTTGCCCTGGTCGGTCAGGTTCTGGCTGTGACAGACGACGACGCCATTAAGGTTTGTCGTCTTGGCCTCACCGGTGTACCGGGCGCAGTTGCTTGCGCTACTTTCCAGACCCGCTGTGGGCTGCGCCGCCGTTCCATCCACAAACGCGTTGAGGATGAGGGCGCCGACTTTGAGCGAGTCCTCTGGATCATTCCAGTGGAAAGCGTGGGTCAGACGCAGAGCAATGGCGTACTGCTGGGCCTCAGCGAGAGGCACCGGCAGCAACCCTTGCCGCGGCTGCGCGCCTTTCTGCGGCGGCTTTCCGACGTAGTTGGGATTGTCGCCCGACGTCAGGTACGCCAACACCCAGAGGATGTTCTGACCATCGGCGCAGGCGAACTGGGGCGCTCCCGGAACGGCGGTGTTGGGATCCTTGCAGGCGGCCGCGGCCCAGGTCTTCACCTGAGAGACGCTGGCCGGGTAGCTAGGACCTCCGCCACGGAGTAGCGTCGTTGCCAGGCAGACCATGACTACGATGGCTAGCACGGTCCCGATGAGCCCACTTCGCCCAAGCCAGCCACCCAGCTTCCTGGCCGCCCTAACTTGCGGCGGCTTAACAGAAGGAATAACCGTGCCGACCTTAGTGGTGTCGTCGATCAGTACGGGGCGCCGGGAACGCGATGTGCGACCCCTCTTCTGACGTGAGTGTGTGTCGTCTTGGACGGGCCCCTCGGCCGAAGCCGGCGCATACTGGTGGTAGGCGCCGGTCAGCGGCCCGTCACCGAATGCGGCGGTCGGGTAACTGGGTCCGGCTGGGGAGTCGACCTGGGGTGGTGAGTACTCGTACCAGCCGGAGGCCGGTCCCGGTGGAGCCGTAAACGCGCCCGTGATGGGCGAGGACGGCGGCTGGGGACTGAACGCCGGTGGCTGCGGGGGCAGGTTGCGCGATTCCTGGGTGAACCTCGAAATCAAGGTATCCCAGATCTCGCTTCGCCGGGTCGCATGAGCCGCAATGTGCCCGCGAACTTCACCGAGCTCGACGAATACAGCATCGGTGCCGTCCTCGGGCGTAGGCTCAGCGCCGCCAAGTACGCGGAGGAGCCAGTTTTGGCGCGCATGGAGTTGGGCCAGGATTCCATCCAGGCCTTCCCTCATTTGCGTCTCAAGCGCCGAGTACTTGGCTCTCAAGTCGGACTCGGTGAGAACGACCACCTTCCGTTGCCGATCAAGAGCGAGCTCGAGGGCCTTGTACCTGGTCATCACCTCCGGGAGCGAAAGCGGGATTGCCCCTGGTGTTGTTTCCATTATTCTCACTCCCTTCAGGAGTATCTAGTAGGAAACGGGTGGCTTTTATTGCTGGTATGAACTTTTGAATGATCGGCAACGGAAACTAGCGGCGTGAGCCGCTCCTTTCCACCACTTTTCGTGATTAGAATACCATCATTCTGTCAGTTATGCAAATGCATTTTAGATAGCGCTACCAAGGGAAATTAGCTACCAGCCAAAGCTACAGCTTACGGATTTTAATAATTACCCGGCGGTCACCCTCGCTTAGCCAGGGGTAGGGCTTGCCGAGATATTTCTGTGACAGCTTATTGATGTGCTCGCGAGCACCGTCCTCGGTGATCTCGGCCACTTCACCGCGCAAACTGACTTTATCGTAGGGGTCGTCTTGGCTGACTGCCGCCAGGGCAACGCGTTTGTCGTGCTCGAGGTTGCGCGCTTTTACGCGGTGGCGCTCGGTGTTAATTACCACCAGATCATCGCCTTCTACGTCTGCCCAGACCGGGGAGACTTGGGGTGAGCCGTCAGGGTTGAGAGTGGCAACGAAGACGAAATTTTTGCCGCTTAAGATTTGACGCTCTGAGTCTGTGATCTTACTCATGTGGGGACTCCTTTTCTAGTAAACGATCATAGCGTTTTGGCACTAGAATGGCAGGTTAAGTAGAATGTGCAGGCAACAGAGTGTTTATGCTTTTAGAAGAGCTAACTTTTACTTGGCCGGGCTGCTATCGCTTGCCCCGGTAAACGGCGGCAATTTGAGGAGGTTTCGAACCAGCGACATAACATCTGTGATAAGAACTTGTGACTTTACGAAATAGTCGTCGGCGCCGAGGTCCTTAGCCCGCTGGCGGTCACTGGCTTGCCCCAGCGCCGATAGCACAACGATCTTAGTGTTTCTGGTTTCGGCGGTATTCTTGAGAATATCGAGAACTTCGAAGCCAGACAGCTTTGGCATCATGACGTCGAGCAGAATAAGATCCGGCTGAAAGTCCCTAGCCGCCTGAAGGGCATCTTCGCCATTTTGCACATGCTTTGTCTCAAGTCCCTCCGCCTCAAGGCGCATTTTGTAGAGACCAGCAAATTCCAAATCATCTTCTACTAGTAGGACTCGTCGTGGTGTATTCATATAGACAATGCTACCACAACGGGACTAGAGCTGGTCGACGAGGGATTTAACCTTAGCCTGAACTACCTGCCCACTGTCTCGGGAAAGATGACTGACGGGCGGAATTTCCAAGAAAAAGGTGGAGCCGTGATTGAGCTTGCTTTGGGCCCAAATATGCGCGTTTATTCGATTGGCAAGCTCAAGACAGAGGTAGAGGCCGAGTCCGGTACCGCCAGTTTCTCGGGTACGATAGTCTTCGGCCCGGAAGAACTTAGTAAAGAGCTTGCTTTGGTTGGCGGCCGAGATGCCAATGCCAGAGTCGGCGATAGAGAAGAGGATTCCGCCAGCCGGAGTGGGCCTGACGGTTATGGTCACTCCGCCTTCCTTAGTGTATTTGATGGCGTTAGAGACGAGGTTTTCCATTATTTCGTGAACATGGTGCTCGGTAGTAAGGACCGTGGGCAGGTCGGGCAAGTACTGCACTTTTAGAACTATGCCCTTGTTGGTAGCGACAGGCAAGAAATCTTTGTAAACTTGCTCAACCAGGGGTCTAACCTGGAGCGGTTTGATCTCGACGGTGAGGGCGTCGCGCTGGGCTTCGGCCAAAGTGGTAATGTCCTTCACGAGGGCAGCTAAAAAGATGACATTGCGCTGAGCTTGTTCAGCGAGAGTGACGGCTTCGGGCTTCATGTCCTTCTTGCCGAGCAGCATAGTGGACAAGGCTGCCTCTGCTATACCTAACGGGGTGCGAAGTTCATGCGAAGCCACAGAAATGAACTCCTGGCGTTGTTCATCCAGGGATTTTTCATTAGTGACGTCTTTTAATAACACGATGTAGTGATGGGTCGAGTCCTTGAGAGTGTTCGGCGTGATAGTGGCCTCGAGGCCTACCTCGGCACCGCTAGCCGACACGGCCATAAGACCCCGGTGCCGCATGGTTTTTTCGTCGGAGCGAGCGAGGTTAATCAGGCTGATCGAATCTTTTTTCGGAGAATGCAGCGCGAGAAGCTTATCGATATTTTGCCCGACGATGCTTTGCTCGGACTGGATAAGATCACCAAAAGCAGCGTTAGCTAGCTGTACTTTGCCGTCGTCATCGAGCAGGACCACCGCATCAGGCATTGAGTTGACGAGCGCAAGTAGATTGCTGCTTTCAAGCCGGTTTTGCTCAGCCATTTGCGAAAGAAGAACGCGTTCCTGATGCTCGTTGCGGGTGAGCTGTTCCACTATAAAGCCAACACCGATGAACAGCCCCAGGCCCACGATCATGGATCTAGTTAGGCCCAGTGTGATTGGAGGGTAGAAAGCTACGGTATTAGTGAGGGTAATTACGGCGAGCTGAGCGATGAGCGAAATTAACATGCCGCGCAGACGATACCAATAGGTGGCGGCGATGAGAGTGATCACAAAGAGACCGGAATAGACCGTTATAACAGGGCCGGCAGCAAATAAGAGCAGGCTTACAAAAATATTATCGATAACCAAGGCCGCTGCTTGGGACTCAAAAAACTTTTGATGAGATTTAAGTGTCAGCAGGCGAAAGCAATAAAAGAGGGTCATACCGACAACAATTGCGAATAGTGCCATCGTCTGAGGTATGTGCCAGGGAATCGTAACGGCCACGAGACAGATAAGGAAGGGCCTGAATGTCAGCGCGGCCCGTTCGAGCTTATTGCTCTCCTGGTTCTGAGGGATTGTATTTGGCACGGCTAGCCCTCTCGTGTCTCTTTAGCCTGCGGTAGGGTTAAAAGCTCGCGGAGCTTCGCGACCATATCAGCTAGCGATATCTCGGATTTGACCTCATAGTCATCGGCGCCGAAGATGGCGGCGCGCTTACGATCGTCTAGATCGCCGAGGGCCGAAAACACCAGGACCCGGATTTTGCTGGTGGCGGGGGTGCGGCGGATGAGCTTTAACACGTCGAAGCCCGACATCTTCGGTAGCATGAGATCGAGTAGAACTAGGTCGGGTTTAAATTCGAGGATGCCTTCCAGCGCATGCTCGCCATCGGAGACAACGCTGATCTCGAAGCCTTCCATTTCCAGGCGCATTCTGTACAGATCAGCTAGAACTTCGTCGTCGTCTACTATGAGAATTTTAGGCTTGGATTTACTCATACTGTATTGGAGGAGGCCAGCTTAGCGGGTGTCCTTTCGGGTGCCACTAAGGCGCTCTGGACTCGATAGGCAATACCGACAGCGATGAGTAACGTGCCCACAATATAGATGGCGTCGGCCGCGGCGTAGGCGCCGGCCGAGCGGGCTAGATCGTGCATCGGGCCGCCGATAATTATGATTAGAAATCCGGCCGCCAACAGAACTGACTTAGTGCGCTTGGCAAGACTGCCCTTGGCTGCGTTAATTGCGAATAAGATAGCGGCCGGCAGCAGCGAAAGCAGACAGGCTACTACGATGCCCACCCCGACGATGGGGGCGGCTCGGAATTCAGTGATATCGAGGGTCGTGTTATAGACCGGTTGGACTCCCCAGATCATGGTCTTGGCGTTCACAATGGTGATGGCGATGGTGAATAAGATCCAGACCACCGTTAAAATGCGTCCCTTACCAGCGAGCTGAGGAACAATTGAGATAACCATTAAAGAGATGCGAATGCAGGCAAGGTAAAGGAAAATGTGGCCAACCACATACCCCCAGGCCATAGCGGTGGAAAAAGCGGAGGGCCCAACATGCAGCCAATAAATGGGTAGCGACATGCCCGCGGTGAAGAGGGTCATGAACAGGAAGAAGCTGCGCAAATAGGCCAGAGATTGATTGGGAGCTGTGTTGGCCTGGCGGATTCTCTGGCCTAGATAGAGCCAAGCCGCGAACGATATTAGACAGCCAAGCGAAGTTGTAAGTCCTGTGAGTGGGATGGAAGGAACCATAACCATAATATATAGTGGTTTGTCTATGATTTCCATCCAAATCAGTTAGAAAATCTAGTTTATTCGGTGAGCGAGGCCCGAGGAGGCCTCGATCTGAATGGTGGACTAGTTAACATCCGAGCACATGCCAGCCCCTGTCCCTGGTTAAGGAAGTACATATCGATGGCATCTTGGATTGCCTATACGCTTACGCTTTGCGATAATAAATCCATATTGTTTACGATGCGATTTATGAACTACACCAGCCGGGTCAGTCTCGGTAACACGTTGGCGCAAAGACTCAAGGAGTTCCGGGGAAAGGGCGCTATCGTTGTTTGCCTGGAAGAGAGCTCGCTGTTGACCTGCTTGACCATAGCCAGCCAGATTCATGCGTATGTCTATCCCCTCTTGTTCGAGCCGATCTACAGCCAAGACAGTATGCATCAGCCCCTGGGCGCCTACGATCAGGATGGTGAGCTTTGCCCAATTCCCGGCACGCACGTATCGGAGAGCGATCTGACTCCGGAGATGCGATCGATGCTTAAGCACTTACATGGCCCGGCCGTTGAGACGGTGATGAACGAAAAGCAGAAGTTTGGCATGGAGCTAGACAAATCGACACTCAACGGACGGGATGTAATTTTGGCGGTCGATATTCTAACGAGCGTTATACCAGTAATAGTGGCGCGCAAGCTGTTGAGCGAAATAGCACCCAAGAGCGTAACGGCTGTGGCAGGTAACGCCACCCTGGAGACTGCCCAGCTCCTGCGACTGACCGCCGCGCGCACCGAGATTCTGGACGTCATAAGCGGCATAACCTTTGATCCAAACCATTATTTCGAAGATAGGGACGGCTATTCGACAGACCAACAGCACACTTTAACGCGTAACATCGCCAGCTACTGGCAGTAATGAAGGAGTAGTGATGCCAGAATCCCCAAACTTGCAATCACTGGCGGGTTCAATGCCAGTAAAACAGGCGGCCGTGCGCGGCCAGCGGAGCTTTTCGCCCCAAAATCCGGCTATCCCGGATTCGGATCTGGCGCGGGCCCAGCGCTTACTGGATACGGTCGCGGGGCTGTTTAGGACCAAGGTGGTCGGCCAGGAAAGCTTGCTTTTAAATCTGCTAGTGGCGTTGTTGGCCAACGGTCACATTTTGCTAGAAAGTGTGCCAGGGCTGGCCAAGACTACCGGCGCACAGACCCTAGCCGACGCCACGAAGGCGAGCTTTCGGCGCATCCAGTGTACCCCGGACCTGTTGCCGAGCGACATTATTGGTTCCCAGATTTTTAACTACTCGAAGGGCACTTTCGAGACTCAGCTGGGACCGGTGCACGCCAACTTCGTGCTGCTGGATGAGATTAACCGGTCGAGCGCAAAAACGCAGAGCGCCATGCTTGAGGCTATGCAGGAGCGGCAGACGACCATTGGTGGCCAGGTATTCAAATTGCCTCAGCCTTTCGTGGTGCTCGCGACCCAGAACCCAATTGAGCAGGAAGGCACCTACGAACTGCCGGAAGCCCAGCTCGACCGTTTTCTCCTGAAAGAGATTCTGACCTACCCCAAGCCAGTCGAGGAAGTAGAGGTGCTCAACCGCATTGAATCCGGGGTGTTCGATACAAAGTTGGACGCCTCCCGCTCCATCGACGTGCCCGACGTAGTGTACTTGCAGCAGCTCGTGAAGAAGGTGTACGTCGACGAGTCTATCAAGCAGTACATTGTGAACATTGTTTCCAGTACCAGGTACCCGGCCAAGGTGATTGCACCCGATCTGGCCCGGTACGTAGAGAACGGCGCGAGCCCGCGTGGAAGCATCACGCTGATGCAGGTGGCCCGGGGCTTGGCATTGATTAAGGGCCGTGATTACGTGACGCCGGATGATGTGAAGCAGATGCGATACAGCGCCCTCAGGCATCGCATAATCCTTAACTTCGAGGCGGTCGCGGACAACGTGCACCAAGAGGCGGTGATTGACGCAATTTTTGCGGCGGTACTAGCGCCGTAACCGGGAGTATCTATGGCAAGTTTGCTGGTAAAAGTTCGCCGCAAGATGTCCATAATCTCCCACCGCAAGGTTAGGAGTGCCCTTGAGGGCGAGTACTCTTCGGTGTTTAAGGGCCGGAGTATGGACTTTGAAGACTTGCGCGAATACATCCCGGGAGACGATGTAAAAGACATCGAATGGCGGGCCACCGCTCGCTCGGGACAGGTACGTATTAAGAGGTACGTAGCCGTTCGAAAGCACAACATCATGCTGGTGGTGGACACCGGCCGCTCGATGGCCGCGACGGCACCGAGCGGTGAGATCAAGCGCGATATTGCCGTGATGGCGGCCGGGGTGATTGCTACAGTGGCGCAGAAGCACGAGGATGTGATCGGGCTGACCGCCGGCAATAGCAAAACCATTTACCACATGCCGCTTAAGGGCAGCCGGCCGCATATTGAGCGAATGCTCCAGTATATAAATTCGCATATTACGACAGACGGGCCGCCTAGTGACCTCACCGCACTGCTCGACTACGTGAAGCGCACCAACCGGCGGCGTATGCTGCTGATTATTATTAGCGACAACCTGCAGTTTGCATCGGCTCAAGAACAGCTGCTGCGGCGGTTGGCGGCTCAACACGAGCTTCTGGTGATTACTATTGATGACCTGGACCCGAGCGATGATGCGTGGAAGGAGCGTAACCTTTTCGACGTCGACACGCCGGTGCCGCTGCCATCGTTTGTGCGCCGGCAAAAAGCGGTGGAGGCGGCGTTCCAGGCGCGGGTGCGGAGCGAATGGCAGAGTGGCAGCCACACGCTGGAGCGAGTTCGGATCAGCAGCGTCAGGATTGATAGCGAAGATACTGTGATCAACCAAATTGTGCGGCTACTGGAGGAGCATAGGCGTGCTCGTCGCTGATATCCTCAACCCGCCCATTCAATACGACATCATCTGGTTTATCATCGGTACGCTGGTATTCCTGACAATTCTAATATGGTACGGCTTGGTGTTTTGGCTAACCCGGCATCAGACGATTCAATCACTCGATAGCTTGAAGCAGCTGCCCGTAGGTGGCGAGATGGAGCGGCTAAAAACGAAGTACCTCAAACTAATTGAACAAGCGTACCAACGCTATCTAACTCGAGAATACAAACTGCGCGACTTGCATAGAACTTTGAGCATGATCACGCGTACCTTTGTGCTGGAGGCCAAGCATTTCCCGGCTCCATACCTGACGCTGGGAGACCTGGTGTTGTCGCCTTACCCGAATCTGACTCGACTGATTAAGGCCTACTATCCTGAAGAGTTCGCACTGATTACGCATGCCGAGGCCGAGATATCAGTTCAGCAGGCAAAGGATTTCGTAAACCAATGGGTCTGATCTTCTGGTGGATGCTGGTGATTTGGGTTGTCGGCATCGCGGCCTACTGGCTGATACGCTACCTGCTGCATGCCCGCCGAAAACGCGAAGACGAGAGCCAGTATGTTCCGGTGGCACATAGTAACCGGCTGACCCAACTGCAGGAATACGTCGTAGCGCTAAAGCTGTACCGGCGCTTTACGACCGCGATTGTAGTGTTACTGACCACCTGCTTATTGTCGGCCATAGTACTAACGGCGCGGCCGGCGACGATATCGGTGATTAAGCCCGCACAACAGAATCGCGACATCATGCTCTGCCTGGATGACTCGGGGTCGGTGCTGCGCGAAGACACGACGCTACTTGATCGCTACAGCACATTGGTGAGCAGTTTTAGCGGCCAGCGTTTTGGACTGACCCTGTTCGATAGTTCGGCGGTGACCATCATTCCGCTAAACGATAACTACCAGCTGATTACGCAGCGGCTAAAGGTGGCAGCCCAAGCATTTCAGGCTCAAAAAGGGGCCACTTTTACCCAGCTAACGAACGGAACCCTGGCCGGGTTTACTGAAGGCACCTCGCTGGTGAGCGACGGGTTGGCATCTTGCATTCTCCATATGGGAACCAACATCCAGAACCGGTCGCAATCGATAATTCTGGCCACCGACAATGAGGTTAACGGCAAGCCGGTTGTGGGGGTGGCACAGGCGATTGTGATGGCTAAGCAGCGCAATATTCATGTGTTCGCGATTGATCCCGGGGTGGCCGACTCGAAACTGTCGGCGGATCACGCTCAGCTTCAGGTGATCGCAAAGGAGACCGGTGGCAACTACTACACGCTTGATAGTCCCAGCACGGTTGACGGCATTATTACGGCCATCCGGGCGCAGCAGGCGGCCAATTACGTAGGCGTGCCGCAGCTGGCCACGAATGACAACCCGGCGCCGTTTATTTACCTGGCCGCATTGCTGGCGATGGCGTCGATCGCGCTCTTGTGGAGGCTGGAATTATGAAACTACAACCAGTTATATCCTGGTGGCTGCTGGTGCCCTACCTGATAGCCGTAATGGCTGCGGGCGGGTGGCAGATACTGAAGGTGCGCAAGCAAGAACGCAGGGTCGTGCTGAGGTGGGTGCGCCGAGCAAGCTTGTTGCTACTGCCGGGACTATTAGCCCTGGGGCCGAGCATTCCTGGCGGCACCTCCAGCCCGGGGGTAGCCAACCTGGACGTGATATTTGCAGTCGACACCACGCCGAGTATGGCGGCACTCGATTACCATGGAACTGGGCAACGGTTAGATGGAGCAAAGGCCGACTTGTTGGCGCTAGTGGACAAAATGCAAGGCGCGCACATAGAAATCATCACGTTTGATTCGAACGCCAATATTATCCTGCCATTTACGAGCGATCTAACTGCCCTATCGTCGGCGGTGCAGGGTATGATTCCGGAGGTTAGTAGCTACTCGCAGGGCAGCGCCATCGATGAGCCCAAGGATCTCATTGTTCAGGAGCTCAAGAACAGCAAGACGGCCTTCCCACAGCACAAACGGCTGCTGTATTACCTGGGTGACGGAGAGCAGACGGTGAGCGCCGCCGTGCAATCGTTTGCCCCCATTGCTCCCTACCTAAACGGCGGGGCGGTGCTCGGCTACGGCACCACTGTGGGGGCCCAGATGCTCGACTACACCGGAGACAGCACCCAGGCCACTACCTACATCCAGACCGCGGGCCCATCCAGCCAGCTGACCCCGGCCGTTTCGAAGATGGATCCCACGACACTCACGAATTTTGCGAGCCAGATGCAGGTAGCGTACCAGAACCGCAACGCGGGTGGCGCGGTAGATAGCGTATACAAAGCCAGCAAGGCTCAAATCGCCGTCGACAACAGCCAGCACCTAATTCGATACCTCAGCTTGTACTGGCTGCTGGCTATCCCGTTTGCGGGGTTGGTGTTTTGGGAATGGAAAGCCGTGGTGATTAAGTTCTTGGATTTGCGGCAATACCGAGAAGGAGCAAAGCGTGGCTGACCGCGGTATAAGACGCTTGCTGAAGGTGAACGCGGCGATGTTTGCCCGGCGGCCGCCTGCGATCATGGTTGGACCCAACTTCCAGCCGTTCGCGTTTTCGCAGATTGAATACGATACCGAGCGCAAGAAGAAGCGGCGAAAGTTGCTCTTTTGGTCGCTGCCAGCGGTTTTCATCGTGCTACTGGTAGCCTTGTATTTCTTGCTGCCCACGCCGCTAACTTCCGAAGCGATTCAGAATTATAACCATAAAAATTACCCCTACTCCAGGATCTGGCTAACGCCGCTAACCTGGGCGAGCCCCCAGCAGTTCGTGATTGCGTTTAACAGTGGGACGGTGGATACGCAGCTTGGCAGTTACACGCTGGCCCAAGGTGAGCTGCTGCGAGCCCTGCAACTGGCCACGCCGGCTCAACGCTGTATGGTCCTGCAAAACCTGGTCTACTCCTTTGACGCGCACGCCAACCTGCTCTTCCGCCAGGGACAAAACCAAAGTGCTACCGATTTGACATCGGAGGTAGCCACGATTAAGCAAGCCAACCCAAAGTGTTTCCTCCAGCCTAAAGGTGGGGGCGGTGGAGGTGGCGGCGGCAACAAGCAGAACAAGCCAGCGGATCTTTTGACGGCCGCTCAGGAGGTACAACTTCAGCAAAAGAACCAGGCCGGCGATCAAATGGAGCAGCAAGATTTTCAGCAAAATAGCGTTAACCCCAATAGCCCCAATATAAAGCCATGGTAAACACAAGCATTATCGCGGTAGGATACTAAGCAATGAGCAAACGTCGGAAGCCAAACCGCATAGCCCGCATGCTAAGGTCCCGTAAACGCCTGCAGCCATTGGTGCTGCCGGCGCTGGTGCTGGTGGTAATTTTTGGCCTAGTGGCGTCTCGGATTATGACTGCGTCTTTTGCGGCGGTGTACCCGAACCCCCAGATTGGGCAGACGTGTGGTGGTTTGGATATCGCATTGGTGGCAGATGTGTCCGGAAGCATCACGCAGGATCAGACGGAATTTACCGAGATGCAAACGGCCTTCACGGACTTCGTGAGTAGTCTGCCGCCGGGCACTAATACGCTGTTTTCGCTCACCCAATTTGATACTAATGCGGTTGTATTGGAAAAATTTACTAACAACGCCGCGACTCTAGATAACGCCATTAATAACTTTAGCGGTGGCGGGGAGACGAACTGGGTCGATGGCTTAAAAGCCGGCTACAGTACGTTTTCAGGCCTTCCAGCTCCCGCGGCGGGCGCCAAACCGGTCCCGAAGTTGCTCATAATTGCCACCGATGGTGACCCGACCGTGCCCCGGAGCACCGCGTTGAGTGACGCCATTACGGAAGCCAATACCATTAAACAGGCCGGCGTCCATGTGCTGGCGGTGGGGCTGGGAAGCTCCCCGACGATCTCTAACCTAGAAGATATCACGGGTACTAACCTCAACACCGGCGATATCAACACGGACGTAGTGACCACCAAGTTCGATACACTGGACGCCGCCATGCTCAACATTGCTTCAGCTACTTGTGGTGGCACCGGCACTGGCACCGGCACTGGCGGCACTGGCAACGGCACCAACGGCAATGGCAACGGCACAGGTGGTACCGGCAATGGTAGCGGTACCGGCGGGACTGGCACCGGTAGCAATGGCACTGGTAGCGGTAACGGAGATTCGGCCACGCCGCAGCCGAGCTCCTCGCCACAGCCGGCGCCGGTGCCCGATCCCAACCAGCACCCCATAAAGGTGCCGGTGGTGGTACCGAACCCGCAGCCAAGCACAGCTCCGGTCCCCTCCCCTAGCCAAACTCCAAATCCGGCGCCGGCTCCTAAATCGCAAGGCAACCAGGTTCAGCCGCCGGTACAGTCGCCGTCCATATTCTTTGACGGCAAGGCATACGCGCCGGGCAGCGCCCCCGATAGCGCCGGTGCTAATGTGGCCAGGCCGACGTTTAACTGGTGGTACTTGGTGATTGGCCTGGTCATAGCCGTGGCAGGGATTGCTACATACATATTCTGGCAGCGGCGACAGGCTACGCCTCGCATCAAGTCCAAATCTAGAAGATGACCAGCAGACTAATGGCTAATCTGACAGCACAGCCAAGGCGATGGCAGCAGTCGCAATAGCCAGGTCCCGGAAGGTGATGGCAAGCAATTTGAGACCTGTCAGAATGATGCCCAACATTGTGAGCGCCGAGAGGATGCCGGCATACCGCAGGTACTTGCCGCTCACTAGCCAGAGGGCAAGTAGTAGCTCGTAGGCGCTGAAGATTTTTAGTAGGATGCCGGCAGGGGCGATATTGGTGGCGAAGGCCGGCAGATAGCCGACCCAATCCTGCGGCGATGCTAAAGAGCCCGCTGCCGCATACAGGAACACCGCGGCGAGCCCCAGTCTAAGTATTAATTTGGCGAGTTTTACTTTTGCTGCCATTACTCGATAGTTATTTTGGCCGTGTCACCTGGGTTTAAATGGTTGTGAAAGCCGAAAGTACCCGTCTTGGTGAGAGTAGCTGTAGCGCTGGCGCCAGGCGCGATAGTCCCGACGTTTAAGTCTGGGTCATCGGTGTGGACCGGGTGAGGGTTGGAATCCACCTGAATCTCTTCGCTCGTCTGATTTGTGAAGGTGACCGAGCCGCCGGATTTGATAGCGGTCTGTGCGGGGCTAAAGCCGCTAGAAGTATATGTAATCACAGCGGCGGCTTGCTTACTGCTACTGGCTGGGGTACTAGCCGGCGCGTTTGAACTATCAGCTGCAGACTTGGTCGAGGGCTTCGTAGCCATGAGGGCGACTCCAGCAACTACAACAATGACGATTAGGCCAATTACGATGGTGAGGGTACGTTTCATAGGTTCTCCGTTAAGCTTATGCTTTGATAAACGTATATGAAAGATTTTTGTTACACTTTAGTCTTTATCTTGGTTTAGTTCGGTTAGAACGGAAGATATTTGTTGCTTTTCAACGGGAGTGGCCATGGAGCCGGCCTGAACCAGATTGTCGTGGCAATAGTCGAGGGCAGCGTAATTCTTGGTTTTAAGGCCCTGCATATCGGTCTTGTAATCGCTCAGGGCGGCCGTGACTAGGTGATCACTTTGCTTGGTTGCAACTAGCATTCTCACTTCCTGCGCCCGGTGCATCATTACGACAGCCTTGTAATCAGGTTGGGTCAACATCGCAACCCGCTCGGATGTCCGCTTCACGGGGTATAGCCAGCTACCCGGTAGGCTGGTTTGGGCGATCGCCACAACCAAGGTGCCGGCAGCCAACCCAGCGGCGGCGGTGCCAAGCATTGGCCAGAAGCCGAACGCGGCTGGCCAGAGCCGCTTTCGATGCGACTTGGTGTACTGCGGCTCAGCGCCTTTGAGCTGCGAAACTGACATAGCTAGCTGCATCAGTTCGTCGGCCTCGACTGGGCCGGCTCCCGCCGAAAGAAGTTCCTCTTTTAAGTTAGGCTTATTCATTGCGTTCCATTAACTGCTTTAACTGTTTTAGGGCGCGATATTGCAACACCCGGACGTTGCCCTCAGTGGTGCCCAGAATTTCTGCCACCTCACGAGCGCTAAGTCCTTCGATGAACCTTAGGGTAGTCACTACCTTTAACTTGTCCGGCAGCCTGGTTAACGCCCGCCCGAGCGCTAGCTGCACCTGCTCGACGTCATAATCGTAGTCTATGCCGGGGCCCTCCAGCTGGTCAGACAGCCCCGGGAGGTCATCTAGCAACACGGGTTTTAACTTGCGCCAATGATCGGTCAGGAGGTTGCGGGCAATCCGGTACAACCAGGCTTTGACCGAGCCGCCGGTGAAGCTTTCCCGCGCCTTCCAAGCTCTTTCAAAGGTACTGGCGGTAAGGTCTTGTGAGAGCGCTTGATCCTTGGTCTGCCAGTAGAGGAAGCGGTAGATGGCTTCCTCGTACTGCTCGTAATGATCCTCAAACTGTTCCCTTGAGAGCAATTTGTTCCTCTCTAGCACATGTAACGAATGACTAAAGCATACGTTACATATTGTGAAGAGTAATGGGAAAGCGCTATGGAACCTAAAGACAACAAGCAGGGTTATTCGAAACGACCGCTGTGGCAGTGGTTGCTAATTTACGTGATCGTAGGAGGCGTATTATATGGAGCCGCATACTTCATCTTCCACCAATCATCCGCAGGAGCCGGAGGAGGAGCAACTCAGCACTCATCCTACTAGCATGGGCGGGAGCTTGGCCGAAAGCTTGAAGGAACATCTTGGTGGACTGGCAAAACGCGACACATCCTCCAAGATGATCGAGGATATGCTGGCCGAACTAGCAGAACCTAAGCCGAGGCAGCCAAGAGATTGCTGTACGTAACAGCGACGGCACATATGTTCCCGATGTGATTTCCGGAAGTGCTTAAATGAATTTTGCCCAAATCCATGAGCATCAGGTACTATTCTGTTATGCTTACCCTTCGTCATAAATGGTCGACCCGGCACAACTCCGTAGCCCGTATGACCAAATTGACCAACCGGGTGCTAATGCTCCAGCCAAAGGCAGCGGGCTTCGTCGCGCTATTTGTTGCCGCCGGAACTGTGCTCATAGTTGCATATGCCGGATCCGGTTTCTTTGTGGTTCTTTCGCCTCAGCAGGGTGTAATCCAGGGTAACGCCGGCATCGTCAGTAATGCCTCGGCCGTGGATGGGTCGGCGGTTAAATTTGGTCTCCAGACGCCCGCTCCACCCACGCCGACCCCAAGCCCCAATCCCGGCTCTAGCCCCAGTCCTAGCCCTACAGGCGCCTCTGGCTGCAGCGCAAATGGTGTTGTCGCTCCCTGTGTCGGCGGCCCCACAACGGGCGCCGCTGGGTGGGGTACGCCCGCCTTTGATGAAGAGTTCAGCGGCAGTGCTCTGAATACCAGCGTCTGGGACGCTCACGACGGCTGGACTAACCAGAATAATGTCACTGATCATGCTAGCAACGTGTCGGTTACGGGCGGTGAGGCCATTCTCACTTTGGTCTCATCGGGCTCAGGAGCGGCGATTGAGACGAAATCTTACGCGCTGCCGGTCGGCGGCTTTGCTGAAGCCCGGGTCGAGTTTCCGGGGAGCGGCACTACTATATATAACTGGCCCGCCTGGTGGATCAGCGGGCCGAACTGGCCGACCGACGGAGAGAGCGATATTGCCGAGGGCCTCGGCACACTTACCGTAAACTACCATTCGCCGTCCGGCGCCCACAACCAGGGCACCGTCCCGGGTACCTGGTCAAATGCCTACCATATTTACGGCATATCCCGTGGCCCTAGCTCCTGTAAAGTCTATTGGGACGGAACCCTGGTAAAAACTTATTCCACGGACGACACTGGCAAGGGCGAAAATCTTATACTTACCGCAGGCTCGGGCAACACCGGCGCCTACGGCACCGCCTCCGAGGTCAAAGTAGACTACGTACGTGCGTGGAATTGAACTGGCTGAAGTCATCATCGATGTCGGCGGTGGCCCAGTACATTTCCGGCTTGACTAGGAAAGGAGCGGACAGCGTTCTACGCTCCTCAATCCCATGGTCGGCTTTGGGACCCTGGATGGTGATCACCAACAAATCTGTGGCTTTTTCGGTTTCAAGCCGGTTCACCAGCCGAGTGAAGGGTTCGCCGTGACAGACAGAGCTGTGTTCGGCATGGAGCAGGTTAATGCGCGTTCCTCTTGCCGCGAGGTGAAGGAGTGCTGGTTGTATCTGAATATCGCGACTGGCGGGCGGGTAATCGTGCGCCTGAAGGGCAAGATCTCGCACCACCAAGCGCATTGACGCTAACCGCCAGAGCAGTGGGCGGTACTGATTTAGCCGATAATTCAGCATGGCCCAGCGGGTGGGTGGTGTGGTTTTCACCATTATGTAGGGCTTGATAGCCGTAGAGGCTATCTGCTCATTGCGGTAGGCGGTACCACGGGCGACTCTATTTAAGAGCTGAGTTTTTGACGAGGAGACAGCCGCATAGCTAGGCTCAGCACACCCCACTTGGTCGATCCGTACGACGCCTCTGGTGGCGAGAGCGCTCGAGACCAGAGGCGCTAAAACGCCTCCCAGCGAATAGCCTGAAACGGTAGCTGTTCGACAAGCCGTAAACGTAGCCTGGATTAAATCAGCAACTCCTTGTGCTACTACTGCCAGTGCACCAGAGCCTTGCCGAAGGAGCCGGCTGCGTACCGATGCCGGAAATGAATACAGACCGCCGACAACTAGAACGGCGTACTTTTGGTCTTGACCCTTGAGGATTAAATCAGCCAACAGGTTTTTGATGCCAGAATCCGGTGAGCTCGCCTTCACACCAAAACCGTCTAGCAGTACGTAGAGTTTATCCACCTTCCCTAAGTCGCAGTGGCTATAGATTCGGTAGTCAAAGATGACCCTGTTTCCTCGG
Organism: Candidatus Saccharimonadia bacterium; assembly: GCA_036488585.1. GTDB lineage: Bacteria > Patescibacteriota > Saccharimonadia > UBA4664 > UBA4664 > DASXHH01. Next base: position 116,768 of record DASXHH010000009.1, read on the forward strand.
TAGATTTGGGCCTGGGGTAGCGCTTGAATTATTTCTTCGAGTGAGCGCTCGTTCAAGTAATCAACGGCCCGACTCATTACGGGATGAGGGTGATAGTCGTCCCATTTAATTGCGAGTGCGTGAGTCATGTCGCAGATATTATACGTAAGTCTCGATCAACGCACACGGCTTAAAGCCCGACAGATCGGATGCCGGGGGCCGGCTTGACGGGCTCGCGAATGATGAAGATGGCAACTACTAGCGCAAGTGCCATGAGTATCGCACCGGTCAAAAATGCGCGCTGGTATCCAAGTACTGACGCTGCTTGTAGGCTGGCTCCATGGGCTGCGGCCGAGACGGTTGTACTTGATGCTACCTCTGCCAAAATCGCGAGTCCCAGTGCGCCGCCAATCTGCTGGGAGGTGTTAATCAAGCCCGAAGCCAGGCCGGCCTCATCGTCTGGAATTCCGGTTGTGGCCGCTATCACTATTGCGACAAACAACACCCCGAACCCAAGAGCTAGCAGCGTGAATACAGGGAGTATAGCCGTAAAGTAGGCGGAGCCGGCATTGATTAAACTCATGAGGTAGACACCTAAGGTTGTGAGCGCCGTGCCCGAAATCAGTAATGGCCTTGAACCAAAGCGCGTCAGCAACTTTGGCGCTTGGTAGGAGACTACACCAATAATTACCGGAACGGGCAAGAAATATAGGCCGGTTGTTAAAGGAGTACTACGGAGCACATTTTGGATAAACAGGGAGGCAAAATAGAACATGCCTAATGCGCCGGCGACAGCCGGGAGCATCATGAGGTTAGCCGCCGCGATGTTAGGCGTCTTGAATATGCCAAGAGGCATAAGCGGGTGTGTAACCCGAGATTCGTTGAAGACGAAGGCTACGAGCAGAATGATGGCTGAAGCAAAGGCCGTGAGTGTTGATACGGCAGTCCAGCCGGAACCACTGGCCGAAGTGAGGCCAAATACTAAGGCTATGAGCCCTAAGGTTACCAACACCGCGCCAGGAGCGTCGAGATTATGATCCGACGACTCGGCAATATGCGGCGGCAGTGTTCGGTCGAGGGCGATGATGGCGAGAATACCGATAGGGACGTTTACGAAGAAGCACCAGCGCCAACCGAGAGTTTGAGTAAGTAGGCCGCCAAGCAACACGCCGGCGGCCGCACCGCCGGATGCAACGATGCTCCAGATCGACAAGGCCCGGTTACGCTCCGGGCCCTCTTCAAATGTGGCCAGTAGAATAGATAGAGCCGTCGGTGCCATAAAGGCTCCAGCTAGGCCCTGTAGAGCTCGCATGGCGATCATCATGGGGGCATTAGTCGACAACCCAGTCAGTAAGGAAAACAGTATAAATCCGGCGATACCGAGTAGCAGAATACGACGACGGCCATAGAGGTCGGCAGTTCGTCCACCTAGCATTAAGAAGCCGCCAAACGTAAGAATATAGCCAGTGATCACCCACTGCAGGGTAGCGCTGTTAAAGTGCAAAGCGGTTTTGATAGCTGGGAGCGCGACATTGACAATGGCACTGTCGAGAATGACTAGAAAGAAGCTAAGCGCTAGGAGCCATAGGACTGTGTTTTTGCTGGGGTGGCTTGGCATACCGGTTAATAATATAGGACTTCCACCGGGTTAAAAAGCGCGTACGGCCCAATTTAAGTAACGAGCAGAGAGCTAATTTATGAATTTTCGAACCTATGCGCTATTTCGAATCTAATGTAGCGGATCGAGAGGTTTTGGGTTTGTTCAACGCCTATTTGGCGGTACTATAATGACAAACCATAAAAACTTTACGAGGTTTTTCCATGCCAGAGCAGAATGATCGCCATCACCACCTCCATGCGCTGCACCTACAGGTGCACGCCGCCATGCAAGAGGTCCATGAGCATCTCGAACACCATCAAGAAGAACTTGAAGATGGCCACATAGGTTTGATGGAATCGCTGCACGTAGTGCACCACCACTTGAAGCAGGCCCACCTCGAGCTCGAAAGATACTCAGAACAGCACGAGCACGAGCACCACGAAGCACACTAGACAAGAATCGGCCTTAAGTACGATCTTATTCGCGTTGCGACGAGTCAGGCCCCGGCGGGTATGCCGAGGCCTTTAGCGAAGTGCGTGACTACAGCAGTCACTTAAATTAGTACCGGAGCCGACCATTCGGATTCAGTGAAGCGAAGTGGCCGAGCGAACAGGTGCACCATTCGCTGGGTGGGACACCAGAAGATGTTGAGCGCATGCGACTGGCCGTCTGTGCGATGTGGCGCACTGACGCGGATTCCCGGCAGGTTGCAGTACGGCAGCCGCCGGCCATCTTGAGCCTTGAGCAATTGAGGATGGAGTGCCAAGGCACTCATGACCTCGGTGCCGGCTAGATTGAGGCTTTCTGCCCGTGCCTGCTTACGGGCCCACTTGAGGGTACGCCTGCGAGTGGGGTCCCAGCCGTACGTGAGATCGAGGAAGACTGGGGTGATACCTGGCTTGTAGCTGCAGGCTCGGTCGTGCAGGCGTAGCCGGACGCGCGAGTGCTGGAGGTCGTCGTCGTACCAGCTGGCGGCATATTCACCGGCGTAAACCCGCCACCAGTAGTTAATGGTCTCGGTCAGCGTCCCGAACCATACGTGTAGAACAAGCAGTCGGCGGACCTGCTGGTCATGATCTACCAGCGGGTCAAGGTTGACCTCGTTAAACTGCTCCTCGGTCAGGCGGCCGCCCCAGTAGAGTGTGTTGAAGCGGCGTAGTGTGTCGAGTTGGTCGGCGGCATCGAGGCAGGCGCCACGGTAGCGCTCGAAAGAGTCGACAACCGGATTGCCCAGGGCGAGGGCGGTACGCATTGTCGTCATAGTCTGGTCCCTTCGGTACGTGAAAGAGCTACGGCCGATCGTTACGCCGCTTATGCCTTTAAGATAGCATGGATAGTAGATTTATCCATTGCCTTGCCATTACGCCTATGTATATACTTAGCGTGACAACGCCCATATCTGTAGCAGTTTCACATCTCCTATATGAGGAAAGATGAAAGCTATGACTGGACGTCAGCATCAAATGCGGTGGACCACACAGGCAATTGCGCGTCTCCTTAGATGTACTACCGACAAGCAAATCAAGAGATACCTACCACACCACTCTGTCAGCTACCTGAAGCGCCTACGAAGGCGCTTCTTGTGTGAGTACCCCGAGCTGGCACCGCCCAAGGACACAGAGGCCAAGGCAAAAGGTAAGCGGCGCGAGGCCAAGGACGGCACAGAGGATGTGATCGGTGAGCTAATCGGGCAGATCGTCGAACGCGACCAGAAGAACGCGGCAACGAAGCAAGAGTTGCGTCTGGTTCGGGCGATGTACCAAGAACTGCTCGCTAGAGGTGCAGGGCAATCTAGCCTGCTCGCGGCGATATGCGACCAGATCGCATCTCGTCCGGCGGTGCCCGTGCCAGCCGCGTACGATGTCGGCCCAGTGAGTGACGATAATGAGCTAGAACTCGTGCTCATGCTTGGCTGCTGGCACATCGGCGAAATCGTCGACGCGGGCGAGACGGTCGGTATAGGGCAATACGATCTGGCGATAGCCAGGGCCCGAGCCCTAGATATCGCACAGCAGGCTATACGTTACCGCAAAGAGCGCCTCGGGCAATACCGGGTGACGAAACTGCATGTGGTGTCGCTAGGCGACATGATGCGCGGCCTGATTAACGGCGTAGATGCCGGAACAGTCCGCATGGTGACACAGCTGACGGAACTGGTCGACATCATGACCGAAGTCATGATGATGCTGGCCATGTCGTTCGAACGCATAGAGTTTACGGCCGTCCCCGGCAATCACGGGCTTTCGACCATGCAAGAAGTGTTCAAGGGCAAAGCCAAGGACAATTACGACACCCTAGCCGCCGAGATGCTCAGGCGCATCTTGGCTCAACAGCCCAACATCCGCTGGCATATCCCGGTCAGTCCCTTCGCCGAAGTGCGGGTGGGGCAGGCCACCTTTTTGGCCATGCATGGGGACTCCCTCAAGGCCCTCAAAGGACTCCCGCAGTATGGAATGCGGGAAGGTTATCTGCGACTTCGCGCCATGGTAGACCAGACGCAGCGCGACGCACGGACGGCGCGCAATCCGGCGGACCCATACCACCTGGTGACGGCGCACTTCCACGACCCCATGTTTGTCCATGTGGCGGCGGACAATGCCCTCATATCAGTGGGTAGCCTGGTGGGAGGCAACGAACTGGGAATCAACGCGGTCGGCGACGCCAAACCGCCATCGCAAACACTGATCAGCGTAAGTCCTCAGGGACACATCACTGACTACTGGCCACTCCGGCCTAAGGAGGTGGGCGTATAGGCGCCTATACGGCTCTAGATGAAATTCGTCTAGGGCCGTTCGCCTTTTTGGGTGGAATGTTGGGGTATAAATGCGGGGATGCCCCGGGAACGCGATTGCATTCCCGGGGCAGGGGTCTATCCGGCCGGAGGCGGTGGCATCCAGTCGGTTGGCACCAGGCCATCCGCGTCGCGGCGAAGCCAGACTGTTCGGAACTGGTCGCGGTCGTGACGGAAAGCGGCGAGGCGCAGCGTGCGGCACAACGCCTGGTATGGTTCGTCGGCTTCAACGAAATCGAGCGCGCCGAGGGAAGCGTCGAAGTCGTAGGCCGCATTGGGCCGATGGCGGGTGGATGAGAGCGATTTCAGAACTATGGGGGCATGTCGTTCGACCGATATGCCGGCCAATATCGCTTGTACCACCGGTGCAGGCAGCTCAGCAGACTCCGATCGAGCCGTGGCAATGCAGCGGAGCAAACGGTGAGCCGCGCGGCATTCGGGAAACAAACGCACGTTTGTAGCCAGCATTTCCGCGACCGCAAAGTGGGCTGGCTGCACGGAGCCAATGGCGCCCAAGAAGGTGGCCAGACGGGCAACCGACGAATAATGCTCGGTAACCCGCCGCATAACCCAGGCTCCGCGGTCATGGCGGTGACCCACTAGTGTAGCGGTGACCGCAGCCAGGGCTGGTGGGTAGAGGTCACTGAGACCGGCAGCGAGTGCAATCGCCTCATTGGTGTTGGTGGCAGCGGCAAGTCCGCCAGCTAGCTCACCAGCGGTGATGATGATGGCCCTACCAAAGGCATCCACCAATCCCCCGTCCCAAGTGGCGGCAGCGGTGGCACGCGATGTGCCGGCCAGTTGCTCCGCTAGACGGAGAAGGCTATCCGCATAACCGGCTACCAGACTCCAGTCGTCGACGGGCCGGGCTTTTTCGATGGCCGCGAGGGGGTCGAGAGCATGCAGTGGCGTTGCTCGCAGGGTGAATTCGGAAGCCGGAACAAAGTCGTATGCACCATCGCGAGTACGCCAAGCCAGTAGTCCCGCCAGCCAGCCATTGCCGGTAGCGGCGGTCACGTGTCCGCACCAGAGGTGTGGGGTGCCGGCGTAGGTCTTGGTGCCGCGGTAGGCGTCCGGCTGAACCAGCACTGATAGCTGGCTGCGGGTGTCGACGCCGATTTGAAAGAACTCCGCCATCTGGGCGGCGGTTAGAGGCACAGCCAGGGGCTGAGTAACAAACACATTGCCTCCCAGGGCATTGGCTGGTTTTTGCCTATTTAAAGCTTAGCAAAAGATTTATTTGAGTAAACATATAGAATGATGCGATTGTTTCGGGAACCTGGTCGGCCTAGATTAAGTGGTTTTGGTCAGCGGGGACAGTGACCATGATCACATCATTGTGCGCTTGATGTACGAAGAGCCGCTTGGGTATCCAAGCGGCTCTTCGTACAAGTTCAGTTAGCGCCTATGGTGCCGAATGGTTGCTAGTAGGTCGGGTACCACTTCTGAGCGGTTGAGCCGTTGCAGGTATAGATCCAGATGGGGTTGCCGTTTAGGGTGCTGTTCCAGCGGTCGTCCAGGCAGAGGCCGGATTGCGGGTTCACGATCGTGTGGTTCGTCGTATTTACTACCCACTGCTGGGCACCGCTGCCATTACATTGGTACAGCTGGACCAATGTACCGGGCTTCGTGCCGCCCCAGTGCACATCCAGGCAGTAGCCATTGGCGTTGACGATGGGGCCGCGGCTGGCACTGACGCGCCACTTCTGGGCATTGGTCTGGTTACAGGTATATAGATCGATCTTATTTTCGTTAACCTTGGCCGAGCGCCAATTGTCGAGGCATTTACCGGCTGGGCCGACGATTGATCCCAAGACTGAACCTACTACGGGAGTCGGAGTGGGGACCGGAGTCGGGACTGGGGTAGGAATGGGCGTGGGCTTCGGAGTCGGAGTGGGTGTGGGCAGGTGTGTGGGGGTTGGCGTAGGTGTGGCGACAGGCGTTGGCGTGGGCGTGGGCGTTTTGATTAACACCGGAGTAGCGCTCGTGGCGAAGGCCTTTTTATAGGCGGCGGTGGCGTTAGGGATGGCTGAGCCCAAGGCCTGGATACCATCGCCGCCGGTGTCGAAGTAGGCCTCGAAGGCGAAGTCATTGGAGTTAAACAGTTGGGCCATGTTGGTGACATAGGCGGTGTCGTCGGGACCGCCCTGGTTGAGTCCCCACTCGGGTAAACTCATAGGCTTTGAGTTGGCCTTGGCGAAGGCCATGATGTTGGAAAGACTGGGGAAGCCGGCTCCAGGGTAACTGGATGAGTCGGTGTAGTAGGCCTGCCAGCCTTCCGCGGCGACGGTCGCCGAGTCATGGCAGTCGGAGTCGTAGGCGTCAGCCCCGATGATATCGACGTAGGCGTTGCCGGGGTACCACTGGTTGATCGGGAAGTCTTGCGTACAGATGTTGGGGTTCCAGACGAAGATCAGATGAGAGCCGGTGACAGCGCGCATGGCTGTGACCTCATTGTCATAGCACTTGGCCCAATCCGCGAGTTCAGTCGCGGACGAGCCGGTATAGTCGGTTTCCCAGCCGCCATTGGCCTCGATGCCGAGACGGATGACGATACCGCCGGCTCCATAGGAGACGAGATTCTTGGCGAGTTGCGTGGCGTATGAGTTGTAGGCGCCAGAAGCACAGGACTGTTCCCAGGCAAGGGGATTTGAGGTGCTGCCGGCCGACTGCGGGATGAGGTCGACGCCCAAGATCATCTGGTGGCCGGTGGAGAGCCAATGCTCCCAGCTGACCGAGTCGGCGGGGTTGGGGTCGTTGGTAAACTGCCAAGGCGCTACCCAGTCTGTCCAGGTTGGCGAAGGGTTAGCAAAGGTTTCGAGACAGTCATAGGTCACGCCGGTCGCGGCCTGGGCGGCGCTGATGTTGGCCTGGCTGACTTCTCCATACGGACCACCAGGCAACGTGATACAGTGCGTCTTGGTGTTGTCGCCAACGACGGCAGACGCGTGCGTGCCGACTAACAGCCGGAGTCCGACCGCGGAGAAGACGAGCACAAAGGCGACGGCCATGGTCACCGACCACTGGCGGACATTGAGAATAAACGGACGTTTTCGATTTGATTTTTTTCTAGCGGGGGACGACGTCTTTTTTGGCACGCGGTTACCCTTTTAAGCATAAGTATTATGTATATCAATATAACCATATCGCGGGTGGCGCGTCAACTGCGAGACACTGCGTTCTAGAAAAGCGGGGGCTGTTCACCCAACCCTTGCAGCTGTGACGAATCATTGCTCTGAGCATCGAAGAACTTGGGTGGGTTGAAGTATATTTGAGGATTTAAAGTGATCTCCTCGGCAACCTGGGACCCCAACCCACTACCCAGCCTCTTGTATCCAATGTCGTAGGCCATCAGGAAACCGTTTACCTGTAAGGTGCTCCGGCACGTACCACCCCAGGTGGTGTCACAGGTGTCAATGGTGCTGTCGGCAAATAAGTAGGCATCGACTCTCGTGACGGCGGCTTCAATCGCTATTTCGCTGGTTGGCCCGGCAATGATCCCAAGCGATGGCGCGGCTTTGGGCTGAGCGGAGGCACTGGTTATCACAATCGAGTTTGTAGCGCAGCCATTACCTCCAACGTATAGTGTCCCCGATTCTTGTACGATCGTGATGAGGTTACTTACCGTGCCGCAGATATTGGCGTTGCCGGATATATAGTAGACGCCCTTCCAGCTACTGATGTTATAGGTCCCACTGCCAAGTTTCGTCGCGTCAGGGGCGCCCGCGGCGAGGTAATTTTGGGCAGCCGTATACAGATCTGGACGACAGACTTGCGAATAAGCGCCGGCATTGCCCATGTTGAGTGAATTATTGCCGCCGGATCCGAAATTCGAGATAGAGCCATCGGTGGAAAGCACGTACTGGGAATATGAACCGCCCCTAGCATTGCCAATGACCTGCCCACTGCTCATGGTCCCGCCGCATAATCCTCCACCAGCATGGACGTCACTATTGAGACCTACGACGCTTGGGTAGGAAATGGCAGCTACCCGGAATGTCACGGTCGTGTGAGCTACTCCCCCGCTTTGATCGGCCGGATAGTAATAAATGTCGAAGGTGATTAGACTATCAGGCGCGGCCGTGGCTGGTACGGTGAAGGTCAGCGAAGTGGTAGTTAACCTGCCAACTGGAATACTTTGTGTGTTCCAGTACCAGTTAGGCCCGCTGACACCCGGCACCTCCGAGCCGGTAGAAGTGAAGCCACGGGTTATTTCGTAAGACGTCAGGGGTGATTGTTGCGGGTCGCTGCAGGCGCTCGCGCATGGTTTGGCTACGTTGCTGCCTGGTAACTGGACCTGTAAGGCGCCCGAGGTGGACGGATTGGGCCCAAGGTTTTGCACTGAGATGTCGATGGCGCCGGTTTGTCCGGGGAGTACGGTACTTACGGTTCCGCTGGCGGTAAGCTTCATATTGTAGCCCAAAATTTTGGGCAGTGAATCGAGCGTCCCTTCCACGTTGCTGCAATAGCGGTTAATCATGTAATTGCCGGTTGAGGATGAGAAGACAATCATTTGGGCGAGGTCACTAAAGGGGGTGCGGTAGGCAACCACATCATGGCCATAATCTGCACCGTAACTGTCAACTATACCGGCTGGCAGAGCCATGGTTACATCCCAATTGACGTCACCGGCGGCGCTGGCGGCCAACACAAGGGTAGCCCAGGTATCGAACTCGGCTTTGGCATCATTTACACCGGTTATAAGGTTATCGCCAAAGACATATTGCGGACCGGTTGGTGGTGGCCCGGCCGAACCGGGGTAGTCAGTGTACGGACTACCGATCATAGTGAGCACCAAGAAGGCCGCTCCCGAGACTTTCCGGCGCCAGGCGGGACAGCCCGTATCCGGATCAAGGCCGCTATTTTGGCTAATATCGGCGGGTGGGTTTGGCTGAGACAATACACAGCCCGGGCCTCCGGGGCTTGGGGCGTATAAATCGCTTTTGATGAAAGCGATGAAGTGCTGGGCATTGACGCTATTCGATAAGCTGCTCCCGGTACCGTAGGTTGGATCGCTGGGTCCCGGAAAAGCCCAGGTGCTGGCGGGGACGCCCGCTGGGTCACTGTAGGTAAAGATGGACGGAAGCAGCGTGTCATGGCCAACCACTCCGTTTAGCGGCGGAGCAGTGCCGTCTAGCCCAGTGAAGTAACCGATATTGAGACACCGGCCGACTCTAATGGCGGAGCAGTCGGGAGCAGCCTGGGCGATTGGGAATAAACCCAATCCGCTCACTGTTATCAGCAAAATTATGGCGCCAATAGTCCACCTCGTTGGTCGTATCAAGGCGACGCCTCCAAGGATTTAAGTAGCGCCCGGTAATCGGTTTGCCCGTAGAAGTTGTTGGGGTCGGACAGGGCAACAGCTTGCTTATAGTAGGCAATGGCCGCTTGTTTGTTTCCCAAGGCGGCTTCTGATTCCCCGGCGCCGGCGGCGTCTTGCAGCTGGACTTTGCCCGTGATAGCTTCAGCCTCCTTGTACCATTGCAACGCTGCCGCGTAGTCATGGCGGTTGAGAGCCAACGTGCCCAACTGGAGCATAGGCTGATATTGATACTGCTTGGGCGGCTTAGTCTTCAGATAGTCCTGTAATACTTGGGCTTCAAGTGTGTACTGATGAGTGGCGTCGAGTTTCTGCGCTGCTGCTAGGGCCGCGGCCTCCGCTTGCCCAGGTTGTGGCATAGGCTTCGCCCGAAATAGGAATAGTGCTGCAGCCGCTGAAATCAAGACTATGATCAGTAATGTCGCTATAACGGTGATGGCAATTCGTTTGCGAGGTCGCGGAACGGTGACCTGTGGCATACCTTATATACTATGCCGCGTAGGCAGTAAGCTCAAGCGTTATTGAGCTTTATAGAGGTTTAGCTGGATCTAACCAAGTTTCCGGCCTGTACTGATTGACTGGTTAATGAAACGAAGCGATTTAGGTGACTGCCAGGCGCCCAGACAAATTAGTATCTCGGCTAGAACCACGAAGCCGGTAAACAGACCACCTACAACCAACGCCATACGTACTTCGAACGGAAATATACCATCCGAGAACTTACGGTTTAGCTCGTGGTAGTCAATATTGCCTTTATGTACCACCGCGTAAGCGACTTCAGCCTTGGCTTTAAGATAGGTCACGCTCAACGAAAACCCTAAAGCCAAGACGGCGAAAATTGCGTATTCGGGATGTGCGCCTTGAATAAGATAGTAGGCGATGCCACCGTGGATGAACGTTTCCTTGATCCTGTCGGTTGACGCGTCAAGCAGCATACCGGCCGGGCTGGCCTGATTTGTAAGGCGCGCCAGCTCGCCATCCAGCGTATCGAACAAGCCAAATACAACCAGTAAGATGGCACTTGGCCATAGGTAGCCCTGGGTAATTAATAAAGCAATTGGGATATGGAGGATCAGACCCGCCCAGGTGATCATATTCGGAGTAATGCGACCACGCCCAACCTTATGGACCCAGGCTGCCAAGCGAGCCATTGGCTTGCGCACCGTCTTATTAACTTTCTCGAGCTTAAAAGCCATACCCCAACAATACGCTATTTTTAATTGGGGCGATTCATGGAATGAAAGATTGGGATGGTGACGAGGACTGTGGGGGAAATACTATAGCTACGCCAAGGTCGAGCGCACAAACCACAATTGAAACTCATGTCGGCGCAGAACATCGCTTATTAGCATATCGTTCGTGCCCATATCGCCCAGCTCACCGGTTTTATCAATGGCCACCCGCAGGTTCTTGATGAACCGTTGATGGACAATGCACAAATTCTTTGCCATGGCCCGGGGCTCGTGATGAGGGTCGGGCGGCTCCTCGAGGGTCTTGTTGCCAATGACGTCAGCCGGCATTCCGGGCGCTTTTGACCCGAGGGTGCGAATTCTCTCCGCGATTAGATCGATCAAAGGGATCTGTTCTGTGGCATGCTTGTCGAAGAGCAGGTGGTATTCATAAAAATCACTGCCTTCCACATGCCAGTGGTATTTTTTGTAAAGGTTTTGAATAAAAATGGTATCGGCGAGAATCGGCACCAGCAGACCCGCTGTTTGAGTGGCAATGCTCTCTTCTATTGCTAAATGCGTTTGGTCATCCTGACGGTCTGCGTTCATGTTTGGTCCCCCCTTTGATGTTAGCTAATTGTTCCGCAAAGAAGGGGCAATGAATCCGTTACAAACTCCAAATAGAAATTATACCGAAACAAGAGCGACGCAGATTTCATAGAAATAGCCGTTAACGCCGGCAGGGGCCAGGCGGTAGGATTTAAGTCAACTTGAGGGATAGGAGAGATGCGATGCCTTATATTAAAGTCGATAAAGAAAATTCCGCCGACGTAAAGCTTTATTATGAGGATCACGGCTCGGGCCAACCAGTGGTTCTCATCCACGGTTTTCCGATGAGCGGGGACGCTTGGGAAAAGCAGAAGCTGGCGCTCGTGGGCGCCGGGTACCGGACAATAACGTATGACCGGCGCGGATTTGGCAAATCCGACAAGCCGGCATTTGGGTATGATTACGACACGTTTGTGAACGACCTGGAGCGGGTACTCGACGAGCTTGATTTGAAGAATGTGGTGCTGATGGGCCACTCGATGGGTACGGGCGAGGTCACACACTACTTGGGGACGCGGGGACGTGCGCGGGTGGCGCGGGCAGTCTTGATCTCACCGCTGCAGCCGTTTTTGCTCAAGACCGAAGACAACCCGGAGGGGGTCGACAGAAGTGTATTCGACGAAATTCAAGGGGCCATACTGGCCGACCGGCCGGAGTACCTCACCAGATTCTTTGATGCCTTTTACAACCTGGACGAGAATCTCGGAGGGCTCGTTAGCCAGCAAGTAGTGAACGCCAACTGGAATGTAGCAGTAGAGGCATCGCCCAAGGGGACTCATGATTGCGTCGACTCCTGGCTGACAGATTTTCGGCCCGATCTGCCCAAAATTGACGTGCCGGTGCTAATAGTGCAAGGGAACGCGGACCAAATACTGCCTTACGAGGTGACTGGCGGGCGGTTGCAGCACATGCTGAAAGACTGCCGTCTGGTGACGCTAGCCGGTGCGCCGCATGGAATTCCGTGGACGCACGCGGCGGAGATTAACCGAGAGGTGTTGGCGTTTTTGGCCGAGGAGGCCGAGGGCGAGCAGGCCGGGCAGCCAGTGTCGGCGCGGCGCCCCGAGCCGGCGTTCGGTGAAACGCTGGAGGCAGATACTCAGGAGGTCGAGGAGGAATAGCTTCGACTGACCAGGAAAGCTTTTGCCCAGCTTGGGCCTCAACGACCAAAACCAAGCTTTGCCGACGCAAGCAATTTCCGACTGTCGTTGTAGAGGGTGGCATGATCTGTATCACCCATAATGACCCCGACGATGGTCTTTGCCTGCCCGTCCCCGGCAGTATAGCGTGCCGCAAATAACAGGCAGCTACCAGCAGCACCGGTGGTACCGGTCTTGATGCCAATCACTCCATCGCTGCCAAGAAGTTGATTCGTATTTTGAATGGGCGTATTCAAGCCCGGTATATCTGCCTGTTGCTTGGAGACGATGTCGGCAATAACTGGATCTTTGAGTGCGGCAATGCCTATCGCCACCATGTCCGATGGTGTGCTGATCGTAGCAGAGCTGAAACCGCTCGGATCGGCAACGACCGTGTGACTGTACCCCATGCGCTTTAGCATATTATTGGCGTACGACACATACGCATCTTGTGAACCAAATATCCTCTCGACCAATATGTCGGCCGAATTGTTGTCTGACGCGATCAACATCCTCTCCATAGCCTGATATTGGGTCAGCTTCGTACCGATGAGTAGTGGCAGAACTGAGCCATCCTGAGCGATATATGAGTTGAGGCTTGCAATATCCGCTCTGGTTATGGTGATTGTTTGGCCACCTTGCCCAAGGGCGAACGGCTGCTTTTCCATAATTGCCAAGGCGGCGATCACTTTTGCCATGCTGGCCGTAGGACGGGGTTTTTCATTATCGGATGAACGAGCGAGACGTCCATCTTCTACGCTCGCAACCGCAGCTTGACCGGCCGCCGGCCAATCAAGCTGTACATCTTTAGTCAGAGACAATTGTGAGGGAACCGTTTTAGACGAAGGCGTAGAGGTGTCTTTGCCAAGAGAGCCAACATCGTAACCACCAAGCAGCAGCAGGATCACACCGAGGAGACCGGCGAGCAACAGCCGGCGGGGCGGCTTGTTCGGCTGTGGGCTATGAGGGTGATGGGCGCGATTCATTGTCACTAATTTAAGCGTCGCGCTTGAGCACAAATCCGTAAGTAGCGGTAATGGCCAGGGCGGACAATACCAGGTAGAGGCCGGCTTCGATGTCTTGGAAATCCCAGTAGCGACTGGCGGGCTGGTACTTGGCGATCTGGTGATAGCCGGCGTCGTTCAGGCAGGCATCGATAGAGCCAGTACCAATTTTTCCTGGCATAACTTGTACACTATGACCGTTGTTAGAAACTTGCTGGTCTTCAATCAGCTGCTGACACTGTGGCGGGAGGTTGGCTGAGTTGAACCGGTCGAAGGTTTTGCCGTTCTTATCGACTATGTTTCTGGTAAGTAGCAAGTTCGAGCCGCTCGGAATTTTGGCGTCAATGGCACCAGGTCCCATGGGCGAGGTGACGGTATTCGGTGTCATGTAGTTAGGTCGCACAAAATTCGGCACCACGACCAGAACGAGCGCAATGGATAGTCCTAGCGCCACGCCAACTGCAAGCATAGTTTTTCTAAACCATGCGCCGACCATGATGCCCAGCGCTACCGCGAATAGGCTTTCGGCAACCGGCACAATATCTTGACTGCCGAAATGAATCCCATTAAACCGGTCCAGATATAAAGCGTTCGGCGTATTCGACCACCAAGTGCTCAGAGCCGCAAAAGCGCCGGCAAACACGACCGTGGCGACCAGTATCCAGGCTAGTTTGATGGTTAGCCACTTGCGGCGAGAGACGCTTTGAGTCCAGATTAGACTGTTCGTGCCCTCAGAGTACTCTTTAGCCAATAGCGGTGCACCCCAGAACATGCCAAGGATTACCGGAAGAATCAAAACCGAAACCGGTACTAGACGAAATAGGATTTGGTCCAAGCTGGACTGGAACAGATTGCCGGGTAAATCGCTGCAACTCGGGGTCGCCGGGTTTTGGGCACAGGCTGTCAGCGCCTGTTGATAGGTGTGCCAAAAACTCAAGCCGGTTGGAATGACCAGGGCCGCGAAGGCTACTAGGAGTAACCCGAGGATTAAGAATTGTTTGCGGTGTTGCCGCCAGACGAACCAGTTCACCTTGTACCTCCAATGTTCATTTCCTTAGCTTGTCCCATGTAGGCGAGGATGATTTCCTCGATATTCGGTTCGTGCTGCTGCCAGTGAGCGGGCAGTTTCGTTCCTTTGCCCAGGCGTACCAGTAAGGTCGATTGCTTGGGAGTGTGGGTTTCATGGATGACATCGACCCCGTCGCCCAGATTTTGCGCGTGCTCTTTGGGACCGACGAGTAGTTTATGTTCTTTAAGGACAGTTTCGATGTCGTCACAGAGCTGCGTCTGGCCGGCAGCCAAGACGATGACATGGTCGCTGACGCGCTCGAGGTCGGCCAGCAGGTGAGAAGACATCACGACGGTTAAGCCGCCGTCGGCCACGGCCTGGGCCAGGGAGGACAGGAAGTCGTGGCGGGCCAGCGGGTCGAGGGCCGCGACTGGCTCGTCGAGTAATAAGAGTTTGGGTTTTTTGGCGAGAGCAAGTGCCAAAGCCACCTGGGCCCGTTGACCGCCGGAGAGTTTGCCTACCACGCGGTCGAGCGGGATACCGAGCTCCTGTAGCCTATCTATAATGAATTTCTCGTCCCAGCGCTTGTTTAAGTGCTGGCCCATGGCGATGTGGTCGCGGGCATCTAAGTTACCGTAAAGGGGGATCTCTTGCGCCAAGTAGCCAATGTCGCTCAAAAATTCCTCACGTTGGGCAGGGACTTTGCCCAGTACATCACTTTCGCCAGCACTGGGTGAGCTTAAGCCCACGAGCAACTTTAACAACGTGGACTTGCCGGCGCCGTTTGGACCCACTAAGGCCGACACGCTGCCGACCGGCACGTCGATGCTGCAGTTTTCCAGGGCCCAGAACGATC
Organism: Candidatus Saccharimonadia bacterium; assembly: GCA_036488585.1. Classification (GTDB taxonomy): domain Bacteria; phylum Patescibacteriota; class Saccharimonadia; order UBA4664; family UBA4664; genus DASXHH01. Next base: position 132,241 of record DASXHH010000009.1, read on the forward strand.
CATACCGCTTGCCTAAGGCCTTAGTTTGTATGGCTATTTCGCTCATGATTGCCCTCCTTTTGGGTTCTTTTGTAATGAGACGCGTACTAGCGCTTCGATTGACTCTTCATCTAACCCGGCCTTACGGGCTTTGGCGACCCAGATCTCCAGGTCTTTGGATAAGGCCTCCTGCACTTCCGGGGACGGCCCGGATGGTCGCTCGAGCACGAAGGTGCCGCTGCCGGTCCGTCCTTCGGTAATCCCCAAGCTTTCCAGCTCGCGGTAGGCCTTGGCGACAGTGTTGGGGTTGATCGCCACATGGGCTACGACCTCCTTCACCGTGGGTAGTTGGTCGCCCGGCCGTAGTATTCCAACCTGCAAGGCTTGTTTTACCTGCTGCACGATCTGCAGATAGGGGGGTACGCCGGAATGGGTGTTAAGGCGGAACGTAATCATAATAGCACTATTATACTATGTTCCTAGTATAATAGTTAAAATATATGTAGGCGATGTGGCGGGCTAATTACTGCCGCGGGTCGTGCCCGTCGAGGCGCCAATGACGGGCAATGGACGGTATCCACTCATTGTCGGCAAAGGGAGTCATAGCGAAACGGCTGGTGGTGCGTTGGCCACCTTCCTGGTCGGCGTACTCAATATCGATTAAGAGCAGGCGGCGCTCAGCGATGGCGGCGCGGACTTCGCCGAACTGCGGGTCATGGGGGTCGCGCATGGCCCCCTGCCAAAAGCCCGTAAAGCCGGGAGTAATGTATAGGTCCCGGGTGAGGCGCCGGAACGTTTGCGGGTCGGGCGGCGGAGTGTTGAAGTCGGTGGTGCTGGGGTCGGTGTCCACGCGCCAACGGTCGAGCAGGGCCAGTCCCTGACCGGCGTTGCGCAGAGCGATAGCGAGATAAATGGCCTGGTCGGTGGAATCGGCGTAGGCATGCCCGCCCTGCAGCTTCACCCAATGGTCGTCTTGGAAGCGGACCTTCTCGGTGGGGTCGGATAGTTGCGATGCCACCAGTAGCGGCCGGTTGGCGGACAGGAAAGCACGCTCGGAGACTTGGGCGCTGCGGTTGGCCGAGCGCACCGAGGCAAACGTGGCCAAGGCCAGCACCAGAGTCCCCGCTGCCGTGGCCAGCGATGCAATTGTGGCCCAGTCTGCCGTATCTAGTCTCATGAGGGGATGCTAGCGGGCGGTGGGGGTGGGGGTCATGTGGCGAACAGACGAAACTAGGAGCTAGGCAGGCACGAAGACGCCCCCTCCCAGGTAACTCCGTAGAAATGAACGGGTCCCTGGTTGGGGGCGATGGCTAGTCTTCGAGGGGGGCTCGAAAACCGAGACGGTAGAGGAACTCACCCGGAGACCGGGCGCCGGCTAGCAGGCCGAAGTCAACGAGTCCGGCCGCCGAGGCGAGCGCTTGGGCCCAAGCCCCACGGTCGACGACTGTAGTTTCGTGAGCGTGGGTGACACCGGCCGCGACCATGACTCGAGCGCGGCTTTCCGGCAAGAGGACGGATATGTCGTGCCGAGCTAGCAGATCGTCGAGGGCCTGGATATGACGCTCAGATAGGCGGTAGGGGGCGCTCCGGCGAGCCAAGCGGTCGATGAGCTCGGCGAAGTAGTTCTGCTTTTCGCCCGGAAAGAATCCTAGGCTGGACACCATGTAGAGCGAGGTGAACATGCCGTCCTGGCCGAGCTTCTCGGCCAGGGACTTGCGGGCATAGCCTGCCCACATGAGCACGCAATCGCGCTCATCGCGCGTGAGATGTTCCCATGCCGGGCTGAGCTGGTCGGGCAGTCCAGCCAGCAAGCGCGCCTTTTCGGCGAACAAGCGATGGGCCTCCGAGTGCTCCTGAAGTACTAGGTGATCATGGGCCTGATCTTGCAGGCCTTGGAATCGGTCGAAGAAGTCCCGCAAGAAGGCCAGCAGGCCTTCAAGATCGGTGGGTGCCTCGGTAGCAGCTTCCACGATTTTGCCTCCGGTAGATTTTCAAGGACAATTACTTATACCATATTGATCATCATTTTTCAATAGCGAGGCGTGAATGGATGTGATGGAAGAGAGGGCTGTGAGCCCGTCAACCCTCCGATGACGAGGTTATACTGTAGCTATGCCAACAGTATCCATTGTCATACGCGCATACAACGAGGAAAAACAGCTTAGGGTTCTGCTGGAGAGTCTGAAGAATCAAGTGTTTGATGGCACGGCAGAACTAGTAGTGGTTAACAACGGCTCGACTGATCAAACGGAGAAAGTTGCGAAAGAGTACGAAGCCAAGGTCGTCTACTTAAAGCAAGAGGAATTCAGTTATCCAAAGTCACTTAACATCGGGATTGAAGCTGCCAGTTCACCTATCGTAATGTGTCTCGTTGCGCACGCCTTTCCTGACAGCCCTTTGTGGGTTGCCAATGGTCTGAGGCACTTCCGAAATCAGGATGTGGCAGGAGTTTTCTCCTACACAAAGCCGTACCACAACGCTTCGATTTGGGACCAATTGCTTTGGTGGCCACCAATCATACTTACGTCCCTTATAGGGGCCACCAGGATTCGGACTGTAAAGCCAGGGATGGGGATATTTGGCGCCAACAACATTGCTTTGCGGCGGAGCGTGTGGGAGCGGCACCAATTTGACGAGAAGTACGGAGCTGCGGGCGAGGATAGCGAATGGGCGGAGTGGGCAGTATCGCACGGATATAGCATTATTCGTGACCCTGGTTTCGCGGTAAGGCACTCTCATAATTTGCGAAGCTTCGGAGATTTTAGGGCTCAGCTTCGGCTCTGGAAGCGAAGTAATTTGGCGCGAAAGTTTGATCGTGACGAACTAGAGTTCAGAGGATTTCTAAACGATTGATGCTGTGAGAGAGCACTTCGTTTAAGCTAAAGCCCCAGTACGCTACGGCTGGTAGCACTAAGCCCCACCGGAACTTACGCACAGGTGGGGCAATTAACTTAGGGTTAGGTGGGCGGGGCTGACGCCCCGCCCACCTGTGTTAGAGCGTTGCTACCTTCTCGCGAAGATGCGTACCCCAACTGAGGTGTCGCGCGCATCGGCCTCGGCGAAGCCGTAGGACTCCGTGAGGGCGGCGGCGACGACGCGGGTGACGAGCAGGAGCTGGTGAGGGTCGTCGATGACACCGAAGCCGTTGAAGAGGCGGCAGTGCATGTCGACGGGGTTGATCGGGGAGACCCCGGTCCACTCCTCGACAATGAAGCGCGTCCATGACGCGGCAACGTCCCAGCCATCCTCCTGGGTAGGCTCGGTGCCCCTCGCGAGGCCAACTCGGTCGCAGATGGCCGCGAAGGCGGTCTTGTCGAGTTCAAAGGTGCCGGTCATGGCGTAGCCTTTCTGTCGTGTACTACTCGGCACTTATATATAGCATATTTTGTTAACTTTTGCAACTGTGGCACTAGGTACGGTGATAAGCTGGGAGGTTGTTGTCGCATTAACTAACGATGAAAAACTACTTCGGCCAGTTTGGCTTTATCATAAGAAGGGTGTATATCTGCGGCCAAAAACTCGTCGTTGCTAAACCAATTCCATTCCGTAACCTCGGTCGTTTTCTTGATCAGTTCCTCTGGAACTGAGGCCTTAAAGAATAGATTCATCCGTGGGATTCCGTTAACTACGCTGCCGAGATTGTAGTATGCAATCTGCAAGTCAGATGAAATTTCCTTTGCCGGCACGCCGAGCTCTTCTTCTACTTCGCGAGTCAAGGTGGACTCAACTGTTTCACCGTGATCTACTCCGCCGCCAGGAAGGGCCCACCAGTTATCTGAAGCTTCTTTGATTAATAGTATTTTGCCGTTCTGGACTATCAATACTCTTATCGCAACGCGATACAGGCAATCGTCGATGTTATCTAGCCGGGGGTCTATTTGCATATACCAAATGATACCGCACTATGCCTGCCTGGAATGTGATGGAAGAAAAGGCTGTGAGCCCGTGAGCCCGTCAGCCCAATCGAAGCAGCTATTTATCCCAAACTAAACGAACGTCTGGCTCGTGCTCTTCATTGCGTGAACCATCTGTCCTCTCGGCCACCCGGAATCCGTTGCGTTCATATAATCTTATGGCGTCAATGTTTTGTTGGAATACCCACACTTCTAAGTGACCTTGAGATTCCTGGGCGGCTTTCAACATCCGACTGCCAATACCCTGCCCCTGGTAAGCTGGACGGACATACAAATGGTCAACCCATCCCTCGCGGAATCCACAGAATCCGGCAATGCCTCTATGTTCGGACACAGCTTTAAGGATCGTGTTGGCATCATCTTCGATCAGACCTCGTATCCACTGACGAGTCTCATCGGGGGTATGGAGACTGTCGGGAAGATATGTCATGCCCTTGCGCGATTCCATAAAAACATCTGCTATCTCATCTGCATCATTGGCGACGGCCTTTTCAAGACTAAACTTGCTCAACATGAATTAGCTGCAATTGCGTTCATTAGAAGCTATGCTTTGCCCGCCCACGTTCTACGTCTGAGTGTGTAATCTGCAGATATGCAACTAGGGCGGTAATTAGAACTCCTAGTACGAGACTGACGATCCCATCGCCATAGCCGAGACCACCCAGTGAGGCAGACTTCCCGAACCAGTCGGCAAAGGACGCCCCAACTGGTCTGGTTAAGATATAGGCGAACCAGAAGGCCGCAACTTCGTTTAAGCCAAAGCCCCAGTAGGCTACGGCTGGTAGTGCAATGACGGCGGTAAAGACCAATCCGGCCACTAGGAACCCGAGATGGAGCGTAATGGCCGCAAAGTCCCCGGCGGCGGTGCCCAGGGCGAAGGTGGCGAGGACGGTCGCCCAGTAGAAGAACTCTCGCCTGGTGGTAACGATGCTATGGATGGATAGCGTACGTTCGAATTTGTACCACAGCGCGAATACGACTCCAAGCGAGATGAGGAAGAAGGCCGTTGAGTAAAGATACGGTACACCCAAAACTAGGTGGGTCACATCTGCCGCCATGGTCCCGAATACCGCTACCATGACGACAGCAAACCAGTAGACCCAGGGTATGTATTTCCGGGCTCTGAATTGGATGAACAGTGATACGCCGAGCACTATGGCCCCGAGGATGACAGCGATTACGGGATCAATGATCTTTACGAGGTAGTCGGTGGTCGACTCGCCGAAGGCAGTTGTGAGAAGTTTGACCACCCAAAATATGGCCGTAACCTGAGGCACTTTCCGGAGCATGTTTTGTTTCATTCTTTAATTATCCATCAGCTCTGAATTTTTGGGAATTAGCCGTCAATCTCAATGGTTTTTGAGTTGTGCTGTTCAAACGGCGGCCGTTGTTCCGGCTGCAAACGCCGCTGTTGTTTGGCTACGTCGCTCTTGGAGAAGGATAGGTACACGACAAGCCCGAGGATGAAGAGTAGAAAGATGGCGCTGGTTCCATTGGTTCCTAGGCCGAGACCGCCGTTACCCGGGGGCTGCGACAAGTAATCTCCGAGTGAAGCACCCAACGGACGGGTCAGCACGTAGGCCGCCCAAAAAGCCAAGATGGCATTGATTTTGAACCGGAAATGGGCCACCGCGACTGCTGCGATGAGGCCTGCGAATAATAGTAGTGAGACCAGATAGCCGAGGCTAAACTTTTCTGCGAGCAGGTCGCCGGTAGCTGTCCCAAGGGCAAAGGTAAAGAGGATCGTTAGCCAATAGAAAGCCTCGCGCTTGGTATTGTAGATGGTGTGGACGGACAGAGTGTGTTCTGATTTGTACCAGGCGAGGAAGGTGGCTGCCAGGGCGATGCTAAACACGACGGTGGTCGTGATAAGAGAGACGCCAAAATTGTCCGTTAGGTTGTCGGTGATGAGGGTGCCAACGATGCTTATCAGCACTACGCACAGCCAGTAAAGGGCGGGAATGTATTTCTTGGCCCTAAATTGAAACGCCAGAACGACCACCAACAAGGCGCCCATGATGTAGCTCGTGTTGGTGAGGCCAAAGTTGAGGCTGCTATTGAGGAAGTCGGCGGCGGTCTCCCCTACCGTGGTACAAAGCACCTTAATGATCCAAAACCAAACGATGACTTCGGGTACCTTGTTGAACCAGGGCATTTTGGTTTGACTCTGAGCCTCGGCCATACTCAAACTCTCCTTGTTTTAGCTTTCTTCAAGTGAATTAGCGCGGGGATAAAAGACACTACCATCACGGCCAGTACGAGCGGCAGGATGTAAGTGTCGATATTCGGGATTACGCGCCCCAGAGTGTAGCCAATCATGGTTACTGAGATTCCCCACAGGCAGGCGCCAACAACGTTATAGACGAAGAATTTCTGGTGCGGCATTTTGCTCGTGCCCGCGACTACCGGGATAAAGGTTCGTACCACCGGGATAAAACGGGTTAGAATTATCGATTGCGCACCGTACTGTTCGAAAAAGTCATGAGCCTCACGCAGGCGGGCTTGCGAGAAGAAGCGAGAATCTTGGCGTTTAAATAGCTCGGGTCCGACTTTAGCCCCAATCGCGTAACCAACGCTGTAGCCGGCAATGGCTGAGACGATGATGAGCAAAATAGCGGCAAAAATGTTAAGAGTTCCATGGGACGCGAGAATGCCTGCGGCAATGAGAAGCGTGTCGCCCGGCAAAAAGAACCCTACGAGCAGACCTGACTCGGCGAATACAATGGCGCCAAGCCCAACGTAGCCGAACAGTTCAAGCACATAAGCTGGATTCAGAAAATTATGCATGCGTAGTTCGGCTAGTTGGTCTTGGCATGATCTAACTATGCCATCCGTTAGATGAGACGACGGTGAGAATGCCCGCCTTAGTTAATCATTGGTCTCTGCGTCCGGCTGGCCGGCTTGGTCTGGTTGGGCCGGCGAGCTTGACGTGTCGGGGGTGTCTCCTGGCTCGGGCTGATCGATCGTCGCCTGTGGCTTTGGGGGTTGTGTGTGGCGAGAGGCCATAGCGACCCCACTGCCAATCACGCCCAGTACGAGCGGAACGGCTAGCATGCCGATTAATGTGTTGCGTGTCATGTGTACTGTCTCCCGTTATTTGATGTTAATTTAACGGATGCTCAGTGGGACTAGGGTGAGACCAAAATGATAACTATCACACTCTTATCATGATGGTTCGGTACAATTGACTAATGCAGCTACTGTTGGTGGAAGACCAAAAACGCTTGGCGATGCCAATCCGGCGATCACTAGTCGAGGATGGCTACATGGTTGATATTGCCTCGGATGGGCAGGAGGCGCTGGATAAATTTGAAATCAACAAATACGACTTGGTGATTCTGGACGTGATGCTCCCGGTTAGAAGTGGAACCCAGGTGTGTAGTGAGATTCGAAAGACGGATACGGACACGCCGATATTAATGCTTACAGCCCTTGACGGCGTAGATGACCGAATCACGGGCCTGGACAGCGGAGCTGATGATTATCTGGTAAAGCCATTCGCGTTTGGTGAGCTATCCGCCCGAGTTAGAGCGTTATTGCGCCGAAGCCCGAGCGGTCGGGCCGCAATAGTGACTGTCGATGAGTTAACTCTCGACCCCGCCGCCAAGACGATTAGCTATAGGGGCAAGTTCCTGCCGCTAACCGCAAAAGAGTATACCTTGTTGAGCTATTTCATGTACCGGCCCGGCCAACTGTTGAGTAAGAATGAGCTGCTTGAGCACGTGTGGGATATGAACTACGACGGTTTGTCGAACGTGGTTGAGACGTACGTGCGGTATGTGCGCAGACGGCTGCGCGAGGCTGGAGAAACGCGCGAGCTCATAACGACCGTGAGAGGGCTGGGTTACAGGCTCGATCCATGAATGAACTGCGGCAGACGACACTGCGACTGACGGCAAGGTATTCCCTGGTATTTTTTGGCTTTATTTGGCTCTTTACAGGGGGAATTTACTTGTGGGTGGATAATGCCCTGGGTGAAGGCTACGTCAGCAACATTAATCACGTCCTCGAGCTCCAAAGTAGCGGCACGAAGCAAGCTCTAGATATTCCCGATAATACGACGGCGTCGGTGGCTGCGGATGTTGCCCTGGACCGGCTCAGAAACATTCTACTAGTAGTAAACCTTATCGCAATTGCAGTGATTCCATATATTGCTTACAGAATTTCTAGGCGCACCTTACTACCTTTGATAGAGGGTCAGCGGTCACAGCGCAGGTTTATTGCTAATGCCTCGCACGAGCTGAGAACGCCACTAGCTGTGATGCTGGCAGAGCTGGACTGGGCTGAAAAGCAGAACCGTCCGGCGGTCCAGTACAAGGAAACGATCAGAAAGACTCGCGAGGAAGTGCTAAGTATGACCAAGTTAGTTCAAAGTCTACTCACATTGACGCGGCTCGCTGATGCGCCCGGGCAAATATCCGATCCGGTTGATTTGGCAAAGCTGGCACTGAACGGGGTGCACAAATACGAGCGAGCTGCCAAAGAAAGGAACGTTACTTTCCAGTCCGAACTTCAGCCTGCACTAAGCATGGGAAGTGCCGACTTGCTGGCGGTCGCAATAGGCAACCTTATCGACAACGCAGTGAAGTATGCTCCGCCAAATAGCGCTATTGAGGTCATGAGCTCGGCAGGTGAAAAATCAGTTCGGCTGCGGATTGCAAATAAGGCGGATGATCTTACACCGGCAGATATCGAGCACTTGTTTGACCGTTTTTACCGGGCTTCCGCCCATGACGATCAAGCGGGATTTGGATTGGGGCTGGCGTTAGCAAAACAGATTGTTAAATCGAATATGGGGACGCTCGAGGCAAAATTGGTGGACGGCACAATCGTATTCACAATTGTGCTTAAAGCTAGGTCCGGCGAATAACACAAATCCTGGTGGGACCTAGGGTTGGCGCTAATTGGCGAGCCATCAGTTAGGGGCAGGCGGTTTGTTAGCTATGAAGTTATTAAGTTTATTTTTCAGAGTGGGCTAATTATTTTTGGGATTTTTGGCGCGGCGGTGCACCCATGCCCAGATACAAACGACAGCTAGGGCGACTAGTAGGGCAACCGTAATGAAGACTAAGCCCTTGTTTACTGTACTGCCGTACAGAATAACTAAAAGCACGACAGCTACCACCACGATCTCAATGTTATCCGGCTTATGTAGTCGCGGTGGCCGACTGTTGTGCTTCATTCTTACAGGACGATGTCGGTGCCGATACCTCATGTGCTAATTTTAGCACTGTAATGAGTGACAGACGGGCTAGTTGGCGTGGAACTTGGTGGTGAAGGTAAGTGGGCTTGCGGGTGGCCACTGGGCCTGCGCCTCAGCATAAATATCGAATCCATTAGGGTAGTTCTTGAGGTTGTCGGAACTGATAACGCAGGTAATGTCATAGCTCTGACCAGTAAAGGTAAAGCTAGCGTTGGTTTCGCTGACGTCGCAGGGGTCTTTGCCGAAGTTGTAAAACCCGTTGTCTGCAATGTGGACGATCGGATTGCCGACGTTTGGGGTCGGGCTAAATAATACCTGGCCGGTGTAAACCACGTTATTACCTACCACTTGCTTGCTCATTGAGCCTGCAGACATTCCTAGATTACGTGGGGCCATCCATATGACAGTAAGGTTAGTACTGTAGTCGTTTCCGGCGAGGTCATGAACCGTGATAGTAAATGAGTTTTGAATATCGCCGTCTGGATGCAGGCGTTGAATCATGGGCTTCCAGCCATGGTAATAATTGCCGGATTCGTCATGCCCTTGACCATCGTCATACCAGTCAAGAGAGAGGTCAGGCGTTCTTTGTGCGGCAGGCTGATTTACTTCGATGTTGTTACTCATGTACAAGCGCGGTTCGGGAGAGTAGTTGTTGCCCGCGACAAATATACTCGGCGACATAATGAGATGCCCTGGCGGAATGCTAGATGACGATACCTCGGCGTGACCATAAGCGATAGCGGTATGCGCTGAACTTTGAGCTGGTGTGGATTGCGATTTGGCCCGGCTCTTGCTAGCGGTTAAGTTGGCGTTGCTTGGATGTGTAGGATGGTTTGAAATGCCCAATACAGTAGCCGCGCTACCGGCTTTTTTTACAGCATTGCCGATGATGCTTGCAGGAGTCCAAGATGATTTACCGTTATTGGCGGCCGCCAGGACGCCGATGGACGCAATTAGCGCGAGACAAGGAAGCAATAATATAAGCACCTTTCGACTAGGGCTAACCAACTTCGGGCGTTTGACGCGGATATCCCACCTCTGGCGATAAGTATCTTTACTGTTAAGTTTACGGCTTTTTGGTGGCTTTTCAAAGCAAGAACAGAACACCTCTAGGGTGTTCTGTTCTTGCGTCCGGCTTACGATTACACACAGCTATGCATGATACCCATTAACTCCGAAGAGCTCGCCGATCCGGCTTACGCATCTAGTACCTTCTCAACCTCAAACCAATCTTTTACTCGAAGGATGTTTTTAGGAAGTGTTTGCGCTTGGTTCCAGGGGTAGTTACCGAATACCAGGACTTTGATGCCGACTTTAGCTACCAGCTTGGCATGATGAAGATGGTCGTCGATCAGATAGTCGGCGCTCAGTTCCTGGCAAACATCCGCTTTGGAGCGAGCTTTGTTGCCGAAAAAGCCTGTAAACTCAACCGACTGAAATATGCCAGGGAAATAGCGGCCGAGCATATCTTGCGTGGCCGCCGATAGAAACTCGGTTCGGCCGGTGATAATGTGGAGCTCATGTTTATTAGCCAGCCGTGAGGTGACGTCGATCGCTTCTTGCAGTGGGATTGCATTTCGGTATTCGTTTGTCGCAAGGTAATCTTCGACCCTGGCAATCGCGGTGACGGAGTCAAGTACACCCCAAACACTTAAGTCCCGTGAGTACATATCTTTCAGTTCAAGATGGGTACCGTAGGTTTTGTTGTAGTGACTCAGAATTAGTGGCGCGGTCTCAACTAGAACATCGTCACAGTCAACTGCGATTATTTGACGGTTCATTTGTGCCTCCATTGACCGGTCCGGCGAATAAAGCTGACCGAATTCGCTATTTATGCGTAACCTTATAGACCTGGCCCTGCTGGTTGTAGGTAATCCACTCCCCCACCGGCTGGCCCGCCTCGAAATGACCTGACCGCATTTTGGTGCCGCTCTTACGAAACCATTCCCAATATCCATCCATTTGGCCGTCGAGCAGCTGGCCTCTGCCCTTTACGCTTCCGTCCTTGTAGTGCTCGACGTGTGCTTGCTTCATGCAGTAACTATAGCAAGTAACTGAGAAACTAAGCTGGTCATCAGGGTGGGGTGAAATAGTGGAAGGGCTCTCGCTCAAGGGAGCTAATTGAAAGGGGGTAACAATGAATAAGATGCTGGTAGGAGGAGCACTTGTCGGGGCGACGGCCCTGGGTGCGGCCGGCGGCTCGTTACTGAGCTCATTGTCGGCTAGCGCGGCCAGCACACCGGCCGCCACCACGACCGCGGCGACCACCGCTACGTCTCCGAGTGCGTCAGCGGCGCCCGGCTCAGGTGCCAGTGGGACCTTCCACTCCAACGAGAACCCGACCCACGAGGCCGGTGAGAGTGCAGCTCGCGAGGCGCAGGAGAACGCGGGGCAGATGCCTACGACCAACTAGCCCCGCCACCTAAAAACTAAAGCATCCAACTCCGAGATAACGGCCTAGAAGGGCCGTTATCTTTTATGAATTATCGGCTTTAGGTGTGCGACCTCAAGAATTGGCCACGTAAGCTTGGTTTGAAAATCAATGTGCTTAAGATTACACTGCCAAGGTGATAGTCGCCAAACAACTGGTCAAGCGATACCAGAAAAAAACAGCTGTAGATGATCTTAGTTTTACGATCGAGACTGGTAAAGTAACAGGCTTTTTGGGTCCAAATGGGGCTGGCAAGTCGACCACCATGCGTCTGATGCTGGGGCTGGATCACGGAGGCGGTATTACCACGTTCGACGGCAAGCGACTAAACGAGTATGCTCGGCCGTCTCAGGTTGTTGGCATACTGCTTGAAGCCAAGTCATTCCATCCCACGCGCACCGCCAGACAGCATCTGCGTATTCTGGCTGACGCCGGCGGTATTGACGCCAAGCGAGTTGACGAAGCACTAGATGCAGTGGGTTTGATTAATGCCGCTAAGAGTCATCCCGGCAAGTTCAGCCTCGGCATGAGCCAGCGCCTGGGCATTGCCGCTGCGATATTGGGCAAGCCCAGATATCTCATACTGGATGAGCCGGCCAATGGCCTCGACCCTGAGGGTATTGCCTGGCTGCGTGAATTTCTAAAATCATACGCAGACCAAGGCAACGCGGCATTGGTTTCGAGCCATTTGCTGAGTGAAATGGCTCAAATGGCTGACAATGTGGTAGTGATTGGGAAGGGCAAGTTAATTGCCGACACCTCCATTGAGGCCCTTATAGCGGGTAACGGACATTCGGAAGTACTAGTGCGTTCACCTAAGAAATTAGAGATGGAACGGGTACTAAGGCATCATAAGGCCGCCGTTACAAAAACCGCTGAAGGTATGAAGGTTTCAGGTCTTACTACCGATGAAATTGGGAAACTAGCGTTTGAAAATGGCCTGCCGCTGTACGAGCTCTCACGACATACGGCGTCTTTAGAAGAAGTATTTCTAGAGCTAACGGCTGGTAGCGAAGAATTTGCCGCCAACAAGGGGCAAAAATAAATGCTGCTTGGTCTGAAATCTGAATTTCGCAAGCTACTTACAATCCGATCGACGTACGGGATTGTCGCTGCAGCCCTGCTTATTGGCGCGTTTGTAGCTATAGACAGTGTCCATATCGATTCCAAGGCAGCGCTGCAAGCGCCAGATCTTTTGGCGAACGCATCCACCAATACCATAGTCTTCATCGGTTTCTTGCTGGCTTTTCCTGGATTGCTGCTGATGGGGAACGAATATCGCTATAACACCATCATGTACACGCTTACGAGCAGCAACAGCCGTCTTAAAACCCTGCTCGCGAAGGTGATAACCGTGAGTGTATTTGCGGTAGTTACAAGTCTTGTGGCCTCGTTGCTTGCTCCATTGTGCATGATCCTGGGAGCCCATCTATTGGGCGTCGGTATTGGTCATCAAGTATTTAATTACTGGTCGATCATATGGCGCTGCGCGTTTACCGGTTGGGGTTATTCAATATATGGGCTCATCTTGGCGATTATTTTGCGGAGTCAGATCGGCTCAATCGTTACGTTTTTATTGGTTCCCTTGGTGGGAGAAAATTTGTTAATGGGCCTGCTACGATACGACGGAAAATATCTACCATTTACCGCACTGCAGTCGGTAGCTAGACCGGCGGGTCTGGGCAGCCCTACCACGAGTGGCCACGAGGCAGTAGTTGTACTGGCGTACACGGCAGTGGGATTGATCGTGAGTACGATCCTGTTTGTTAGCAGAGACGCTAACTAAGAGTTTTTTGCTTAGTGGACCCGGGCCTTGCCCCGACAAAGGATACCTTCATTGGTACCTCGCATGCTCCCACCCGAGCGGGAGCGTTTATCCTAGTGACCCTTCCTAGACAGATGAGTTCGCGCGAACCATCCAAGCCAAGAGCACAGTAAACCACATAGTAGCCCAAAGAGCGCGGGCAGAATGATTAAGGGTATCAGGACGGCAATCTTGGTGGGAGTTAATTTTGATCCATTGTCGAACCATAGATAGGAATAGGAAACTACGAAACCAAAAATGCCGCCAAGTGTTAGTGCCTCACGCTTTGTTTGAGCTATGAGGGCTACTAAAAACGCGAGTATTCCCCACGGCACAGAAACAAGGGGGGTTCCTTGTATCAAGAATTTTGCGCTTATGAACGCCGTAATAATTGCGACCGCGATGGCGAGTAGGGATTTTTTGGTTGTCACGTATGCGAGCATAATCAGACTATATCGTGGATCGATATAGTTAGCATGCATAAGTGCTTTGTCATAGTTCTTATGCCAGCTAAGTGCTTATGCTTATTTACTCGCTGATCACGCCAGTATAGACTTAGCTTATGACGAAAAGAGCAAAAAGCCTGCAACGACCATCGCGCAAGTTCACTGCCTACGCGCTCATAGCATGTATGGTGTTAGCGGTGGTGGATATTTTTTCCGTGTTCAACGGCGGTGGGATAGGACCATACCAAAGCTCCATCGCAGTAATCGTGGTGGCGATCTTATTGGCTTTATGCTGCGCTGCGCCGCTCAAAATAGCTCGGCTGGAGTTTGTACGCTGGCTTGGACTTGCCTGTATTGCGAGTGGGACGGTACTAGGCGTCTACCTCATTTGGACGGCTAATCTTTTTGCGTATGAACTTATATCCCAGGCTTACTGGGCATTGATAATACTATCGCTGGCACTGGCCCAGACCTGCCTGTTGCTGCGGATGGGCGGCTCAGGCCAATCACTCGCGATTGTCGTAAAGACAACGCTGACTATAACGGCTGTAGTTGCGCTATCCAGCCTGTATTCGATCGCAGTCTCAGGCATGGCACCAGGCAGCTACACCAGCAGCGTCATAAATTATTTAGTAATTGTCGACATCATAGGTACGCTCGCCGCTCTTGGACTCAATGCGACTCATCGCAAACTGAAGCGACGCTAGTAAGATAGTGTCCAAATCTGGAGCGCAATGCGGGTGGCACGAGAGAGCCGCTATTGTGGGTGATTTTCGTCACTCCATTGGAGCTTCGTTTGGAATCGTACCTAGTGTATATAGGACAATCTACTTTGGCGTTGCCTTGCCTGGCCCTAATTGCTGTACGGCGAATGCTCCCCAGTTCTGGGTATAGTAATTGTATGGTTTACCCCAGTACGAGCCATCAGCGTTATAGCGCGCAAAGATGTCGGAGTTATAGATTTGCAGCGCAAGGTCTTTGTTGCCGATAGCATATAATCCTATGGCCGCGCCGGCGCTGGGCGGTACATCACTGTATTCAGTCAGCGGTTTGCCCTGTAAGTCGTATGAGCTGGTGATAGATTTGTTGGCGTTGTATTGAGAAGCCAGGAAGTCTGTTAGCTTTGTGAGGATGGCTTTAGCGCGACTATCGGATATATCATCGGCAAGACGCCAGTTAACCCTGAAAGCATCGTAACCGTATACATCGGGGGCAGTAACATTGAGCTTTGTTGCCGATGCCAGAGATCCGTTTGGCTCGACTGCCACCCAGTTGCTTACAAGTCCCACGGACGACATCGCTTGGGATTCGTTTAAGAGCGTGTAACTATCATCTACTAGCTTTTCCCAATTACGAGACTTATCGACCGAAGCAAACAAGCGGTAGTTTGCCGGAGCAATGTAGGAGGGATTCACAAGCAGCTCTGAGCCGTTTGAGCCATCAGCTGAGGCTATTAGGTAGAGGCGGCCGTTCCGCTGGGCTACTTCATGATCCCAAATGCTATTTAGGATAGAGTGTGCGCTATCCAGGTAAGATTTGCTCCCCCACTTCTGGTTTGCTTCAATCAGAGCACGAGCGATATCTTCGTCAGCGTCGGTTGCACTATTAGTATCGTTTATGTGGTTTTGCCCAGACTCATCAATGGTGACTCGCCACACAAATAATGAATCTGTGGTCCGAGCCATGTTTTGTTTTGTCCAGTTCCAGGTACTATCAAACGCAACCTTGTCGTTCATTTGGATAGCACGGAGCATGGCGTATGACTGCCCTTCCGATGTAGTCTGGCTAGCAGTAGGGTCTACTACCTGACCGCTGTCCTTAATGAAGTTCTGCTTATAGCTGCGCCATGTATCTACGGCGATACCAGCATTCTTGGGGTCAACACGATACACCTGGGCCCAGTCCCCGTTAGTAGAAATAAGCTTACTCATTTCTATGAAGCTTGAGGTGTTAGTACGAAAGTCGGCAATGAGTTCGCTCTTTCCGAAAAGTTGCCGAATCGCTGGCAAGTTGCCGGATGACATCTGTTCAACATCGGTGTGGGAGATGAGCAAATACTGGACCTTATTGATGTTGAAATTGTACTTGTACTCCAAGACTTCAGGATCGTATTGAACCTGAAAATCAAAGTCGTAGTTTTTATACCCATCTACATCATGAAGCTGGGGGTATGCGTAGTTGTTGCCCGCAATAATCGCATCTTTGGGCAGGTTATGCTCGACCCACTGGATGGCGCGTTGCTGATTGGTTGTTTCGTCACGGGTAAAGGCGACTCCACCTGAGGCAAGAAAGAAAAGGGCGAGAAGGGCTGATGCCGTTAGGGCATAACCCCTAGGGCTGATATGGTCTTTTGCCCATTCAACTGGCTTCGCAAAGAATATACCCATGCAAATGGCGAGTAGCGGTAACATGGCCAAAATGTAGTAGTCAATAATAAGCTTTCCGCGTGCCAGGAAGATGAGCTGCGCCACTGCAGTAAGAGCAATCGCCCGGCTCATCTTATACCGGTCGTTCAAGACGAGAATGGCTAGCAAAGATACTGTGCCGCCAATGATAATCAAGGGGTCTCGGTGCAGCCACTCCGTTAAGTTGCTTTGGAAAGCGCTGGATGGTACCCACGGATATGTGAACTTTCCGCGGGCACCCTGCTCCAAGGTAGTCTGGATTAGGCTTACATGGAGATTACTGCCACCAAATATACTTCCGGCGGCGAACAACTCGCCGCGCAGGGCTGCATATAGCGGATAGAGCGCCATGATTGACAAGGAAATGGTCAACCAAGTGGAGGCCGACCACTTTCGAATACGCGGCTCAGCGCCTACCCATACGAGATAAAGTACAGCCGGAGCAAAAAACAGTGCGTTTTCTTTGGTAAGGGCCGCGATGGCGAATGTAACCCCACTAAAAATAATGGAGCGCAACTTTGTTGGAGCTCGGGTTGCAAAAAGAAGTGACAGCAGCAGCCAGAAAATCATGATGTTATCTAGCAGCACGCGGCGGCCAAAGTAGAGTTCTAGTGGTGACAGCGAGAACACAATCACTGCAATGTAGGCTGCGAGTCGTTGTTTGCTAACGCGCTTTGCAATGATGTACATCATTAACACCGAGCACATATGGAGCAGAAAGATGAATACGCGCCCCGAAAGAATGGGGTTACTGCCAAAGGTTGTTAACCCACCGGTGAGCTTAAACCATGCACCAAGGAATATCCAGCCGACCGGAGAGTGGTCATACCGGAAGGTGTAAGGGGCAAGCTTGCCACTATGGACAAACGACCATGCCTGAGACACATAGGTCGCCTCGTCATTCTCAAAATAGGGAAAGTGGAACATGTTAATACCATGAGCGAGGGCGGCAAGCATCATAAGACCGGTAACGATCCAGAATTCCGTCTTCCGGGTCTTAATAAATTGACCGACTTTGGAGAGAAGGGTTTTCATGAGGCCACATCCAAGTTAGCGGTGGCAATCTCGGTCTCGATGCGGTGTAAACCAGAGTGGGCAGTTTTCTCCCAGTTGTTTTGCCCGCGAATTTCTCGGACGCTTGCGCGGAATGCCGCTATGCCCAAGAGCACCTGGTATGGCAAGAACGTAAGTACCATGCGGAGATATACACTGTGCTTCTTTTCGAGCTTTTGGTCAGCGATGAATTCATGCATGGCGAGCCAACTGATGACGAGGCTGATAAGCACAATGAGCACCGGGAGGTAGCTCAAAAGGCTAAGTGTGACTGGAAGCTTTCCGAGTAGCCCAAAGACTATCGCTATAGGGGTTAGCGCTAGTAGAGCGGCTTGAACGACTGGGAAAGACAGGGTATAGAAGCAAAGCAGGCGCTTTAAGCGGCTATCATAGTTCTTCCAATCACCATACTTAAGAACCTGAAGGAAGCCCTGATTCCACCTGGTGCGTTGCTTGATGAACTGAGCTACGGAGTCAGGGGTCTCCTCTTTGGTAACGTGCCTGGGGTCATAGGTGGACAGAATTCTGGCACCACGAGTCGAGAGGCGAATGCCGATTTCGGCATCTTCGGTTAAGCACTGCTCATTCCAGCCACCCACTGCGCGCAATTGCGCTGTCTTGAAAAATACCGTATTTCCGCCCAGGGGTACCACGCCGACCTCCGTATGATAGTGCATGCGTGACTTAAACCAGAAGAAGTACTCAAGCACGTTATGTGAGCTAAACCATTGCGAGTCGTAGTTCATCAACTGCACGCCGGCCTGGATCACGTCAGGCTTTTTCTGCAAGTACAGGGTGTTTGCAACATTGAAGATATCTGGGTCGATTTCATCTTCAGCGTCAAAAATAACGACTACTTGGTTTGCTGCCCTCTTGAGGCCTTCGTTTAAGCCATGTGGCTTGTTGATCGGCTCGGCACTGTAAACGACAACTTCCGAATTGATTGCATCGAGGCTTCTAATTGCCCTTTCGGCAACCCCGATTGTACCAGTGTCATCCGCCGAGCAGATGACGAGTGTCTGAATTAAGTGCTTAGGATAGTTAGCGCCAACAATGGATTTGATTGTCTCGCCGATTACCTTCTCTTCATGCCTGGCAGGCAGTAGCACGGTGAAGGAGACTTTTGGATAGGCAAACTCCTTGGGTGAAGCCACCTCGTCTAAGCGGTCAGGGTCTTCCCATGCATAAAGCGTGAGGTACATATTGAAGATGCCCTGGAGCGTCATGAGCAGGAAGAAAAGCAAATATATGGAGTCAAAAATCATGCCTGCGCCCTCCAGACGAACTTAATACTGAAGAAGAAGTTCCAGGCGGTGGAGCAAGCGATTGCGATAAGGTCTGCCATGAGGTAAAACCAGCCTACCTTAAATAGCAGGGTGAAGATTAGGAACGATATTGCTGCGCCGATAAGTGAAGATGCGTTGAACTTCCCTAGGCGCTTGAACACGTCTTGGTAACTTTCCTGGCCCTCTCTTGAGAACAGGGTTTCAAAGAAGCGGCTTGTTGCTGCATCTGGAATGTCACGGCTAAATGTATAGCTCTCGTGCAGGAAGAAATTGGAGATGATACTAGCTTCAATAGCGATGGCAACCGCCATAAGTGTATAGACCCCAAGATGAACAAGCAGAGCAGCAGCAACCAGGTTTACAATCACGCCCGATATACCCACCAGCAAGAAGCGTGCCAACCTCTGAATGGGGGCGTCAGGATTCAATCTGTAGGCGCGGTATAGGAACTCAATGATGTCACTCTTGCGGAGCTTGGAACTGCCAAATCTGCGATCCGTAAAGGTGATTGGGACTTCGGCAATGTCGGCGTTAGCTTTGTGGAAAGCATGAAGCAGGCTGAGCTGGAAAACATAACCGGATGCCTGCACTTGGGACAGGTTCACTCTTTCTAGGGCTGATCGCTTAATAGCCTTGAAGCCGCCTGTCATATCGAAGACACCTAGGCTGCCCCCAAGAAGAGTTGTAGCAAGCCAGTTGGCCACCCGACTGTTTAAGATTCTCTTAATCGGCCAGTTGCCGGGGATGGCTCCCCCATCCATATAACGAGAGCCGATAACATATTCGTGCCCTTCGTCAATGGCGGCGAGAAGCCTGGGGATGTCGTTGGGGCTATGCGAGAAGTCGGCGTCCATCATGATGAATGCATCTGGCTTGTATTTCTTGAGCCCAATGCGAAATCCGCGGATATAGGCACTGCCTAGTCCATTCTTTTTGCCGACAGTTAGGTGAAGCTTGTCGTTGTTTTTAGACAGCGCACGCACGATTTTACCCGTACCATCCGGAGAGGAATCGTCTATGACTAGAATCTCTAAAACATAACCCTTAATATGCCCTCCGACTTCGAAGAGCCTCTTGATTATCAGAGAGGCGTTCTCGGCTTCGTTGTAGGTAGGCAGTAATACCAGGGCTTTTTTCATAAAAATACAGAATTAAATAAGGGTGCCCACTTGCGGAGGCATCCCTCGTTCCACTAGATGATTGCTAGCTTATAATATTATTGGCTTTGTGTCAAGCCCGGCTTTAAGACAGGCGGTGCAGTTGCGTATCCGGGAGCTCTTTGCCTGCCCGCTCTACATGCATCCAGCTGGTTTTTTCCTGGGCTCGCGCCAATATGGTCTTGGTTTTTAGCCAGGTCTTGATGAGGGCGGCATACTCGGCAAAAGATAGCGCAAATTGCAGTGGGTACTGTAGCAATGCGAAGGGGGCTAGGCGCAGCTTGCTCTGCCAGGACTCAGTCTCTTCGGCAATCAAGTTCAGCAATACATAGAGCGTGAGCACGAAGTAGGCCGCGAGCAGGGTTAACCAGTCGTGGTAGCGAACAATAATATAGAGAATGAAGCCGGTAATGAGCGGCTCGAAGAAGAACGCAAGATCAGCAAACAAAGCGTACGGCAGGGCCAGTAGCGTGAGCCGTTTATCGTGGCTGCGCTCCAGCGAGCCAAACATGCGCCAGTTCTTCAAGAATACCTGGCTGCGACCGTACTTCCATCGGTAGCGCTGCTTAACAAGCTGGCTGACATTTTGCACCGGCTCGGTGTAGGTAATGACACGTGGGGCGTAGATTACCTTATGAACTTTGCTGCCCAGGCGCAAAACTTTCATGGTAAAGTCAATGTCTTCGGTGACTGTGTCAGAATCAAAGCCGCCTACGAGCTCCCAGGTGCTCCGACGGAAGGCCGACCCAATGCCACCAATAATATACTCGATATTGAAAGTGGTCTGCGCACGCTTCATGCGATAGCATATGAGGTATTCGAACTTTTGGGCGAGCTTAAGCGGGCTAGAAGCGTCCATAATCTTAACGTTCGAAGCGGTCATGGCCACCGCCGAATCCTGGAAATACGGTATGAGGTTGGTGAGCGCCTCGGGGTGGAGCACTGAGTCGGCATCGAGAACCATGATGATGGAGCCGGTGGTTTCGGTCACGCCACGATTAATGGCCATGGCCTTGCCGGCGTTAGCCTTCCGGATGAGGCGGAAATTGCGCGGCTGGTGCTGTTTGGCCCAATTACGAACCAATTCTGAGGTACGGTCGTTGGACCCGTCGTCTACGACTACTACCTCTTTAAAGGGATAATCATTTGCATACACTGATGCGAGTGCGCGGATAATAACACGCTCCTCGTTGTATGCCGGAATAATGACCGATACCCGCGGACGGGACGGGACCACGCTCAAGCCGGCCGTAGCCTTACGGATACGGTCTGCGTGCTCAATGTCGTGCATATCTGCGCCGACCATATAGAGCACAATTCGTATGAGGTTGACGATACCGAATAGTATCACCAACTGCGCGAGTATCGTGGTAGACATAGAAGTCTTCCGATTAGCGGTTCTTCAACACGATTTTGGTCGTGATGAAGCTACCGAGAACTGCAGCGAGAGCAGCAACGCTCACCATCAGCAGCAGATTTGAGGTGGCACCCGTAACGGGCAGAGTGGCAGCGCCGAGGACGGCGGGCACAACTACCGGCGTAGGGTTACCAGAACCCATTCCGTACATGTACTTATCCTTCTTGCGCCGGTCTTGAACCACCTCGCGACACAGCATTATTAATAAGCTGGGCTATTATACCTTTATGCTTGCATAAAATCAAGTTGTATGCTTTGAGATGCAATCTGTAGTGTAATTACCTGAATTATGCCGAACAGCAAGCAGAAGTAGAATCAGATTGACGGATTAGCTAAAAGAGGTGTTTATAGCCTATAATGCTTGATATGGAACACCTTGTTATCTCGGAAATTAGCAAACACGGCTACTTGGCCATATTTGTCCTAATGGCGCTTGAGTCCGCCTGCATACCGGTGCCAAGCGAAGCCATAATGGGATTCGGTGGGGCATTGACCGCTGGTATAGCAATAGCGGGCGTTACTGCGCATCTAAATCTTGTCGACGTCGCACTCGTCGGCGCGTTCGGAAACCTGGTTGGATCCTGGATTGCCTACGCGGTCGGCAGAACCGGCGGTCGTGCCATTGTTGAGCGGTGGGGCAAGTATGTACTTATCCGCCATCATGACCTTGATAAAGCAGAGGCGTTTTTTGTAAAACACGGCGATGCTGCCGTATTTATTGGGAGAATACTGCCGGTCGTACGCACATTCATAAGTTTTCCGGCTGGAGTTGCCGAGATGCCCATCCTGAAGTTCAGCCTATTTACGCTGCTAGGAAGTTTGCCGTGGACATTCGGATTGGCTTACGCGGGCAGAAGTTTAGCGGCCAATTGGCAAAGCGTATCGTCGGCCGCAACTCCAATTAGCATTATCTTCGGCTTAGTAATAGCGGCCTTGATAGTCAAATGGTATATCGGCAGACGACGGCAACTGCAGCATGTTGCGTCGTAGAGGCATACTTAGTGTCGCCTGGTAGTAAGCCAGAGCGATAAACTGAGCATAGTCACTACCAATAATGGAAGCACCCACCAGATCGTGGCGTGCGTGTGCGCGAGCAGAGCAACCAGGCACAGGCCTAAAACCACACCCGCCGCTATTCGCCAATCATCACCGACTATAAAGTGATACCAAAATTTAAAGAAGCCTAGTATATACTTCATGCTGCCCTTGCCTCTAACCGTGCGTGCCGACGACTAAGCCAGGCAACTTGTGCTATGGCGCTTATTGTCATGAGAGCGACGACTCCAAGCAGTGCCGCATCACTTCCTGGCCAGTGAACGCCAGCCCCCTCAGTGCCCCAGAATATGCCAAAGCTCGTGAGCATGATGCCCACCACAAATTTAAGAGTGTTTTCCGGCACGTTTGCCAAGGGTTTATGGATAGCTAGGCCGGCGGCTACGACTACCAGGATCGCGACTACCGCACCAGTAACGGCAAGTGGTATGGAGCCTTGGTTTGCCCCAAACGTGACAACGATAAAGGCTATCTCCAACCCTTCGAGAAGGACACCCTTAAATGCAATCGTAAAAGAGTACCAATCATCAATAATGCCTTTATGGCCACTGTGGGTGACTCGGCTTGCCGCCGAGGTAGCTTTTGTGAAGATCGTGGCCTCATCATGCAAAGGTATATAACCGCTGGCTCGCAAGATTGCCTTCCTAAGCCACTGCAAGCCAAAGGTTAGTAATAGACCGCCAACTACCAAACGGAGTGCATTAATAGGAATTACGGTTAGGGCGGGACCCAAAACGATAACAAAGGCAGCGAGTGCAGCAGTTGCTGCCGCCACACCATACCAGGTTGAACGCCAGCCACGAGTTGTGCCGACGGCCAATACAATTGTGAGAGCCTCGACAGCCTCAACCGTAGATGCCAAGAATACACTAATAAATAAGAACAGGTCCCGCATAAGAGAAGTATAGCTTGTAAGGCAATACAAATATAACAAGTGCTAAAACAGCCGTGCTGACGACTACAGGTTTTTTGGAGTCAGAGCTTTTTAAAAAAGAATCCGGGAAAGAAATTAACGACGATTCCACGGAGCGATGCGATGAAGAACGCTTGTGCTAATAGCTTGACGGACACTTTTTTCTTAATGCTAGCCGGCTGCGGCAGGCATGGATTGATATCCTTGCACGGCATACAATAATGGCAATGCTTATATTTCTTATTCTGCTGGGAGTGGCGCTCTTTATCGCACTAGTTGCTTGGGCTCTGGGTGTATTCGTGCATCGATCCCTGCACGATGATATGGGCCTGGTTGCAAGGTGGCTGGTCGGGCTGCTGGTTGTCCAGTTTATATTGGGTATGTCCGCGAACCTATTTCAGACGATCCCGGATGATATGCCCTGGAGAGTATTTCACGAAGTTGGCCCAATTATCCTACACGCGCTAAATGGGCTTGTGATAGTTGTTTTAGCTGTGTGGCTCCGAATCTTGGCCGGGCGGCAAGACCGATATGTTGGGCCCGTGGCGCTTGGAGGGACGGCAGTTGCTATCGCGTTTGTCTGCGGGGTGATTTTCGTGAACTTGGGACAAAACGACATCTACTCTTTTGCGATGGCGCTTGGGTTTATCGTGGCGCTGCTCGAATTCGCATACGTTGGCTTTAGGAGCATGAAGCATTAGTCACCCGGGTCGGATGCGCTATCACCGAACTCCGTGTTAAAGGCATACTAGAGTAATAATAAAAGGGGTAAGAAAACTATGACGATCCAAGAGCTATTTATTATATCCAACGAATCACTGGCTAAGGTCATCTCTCAGATATCTGATGGTCAATGGGATATGGCAATGCCTGCGGGTACTTCCAACAAGCCGGCTACTCTTATCGAAGCCGTACGGTATCACACTTATGACGATGCATGGGTGCCGGAGGTCCTGGCGGGGAAAACGATACAAGAGGTGGGTGACATGTACGAGCATCTGCGACAATCGACTAGAGTACAAGCTGAATACAAGAAATACAACGAACGGGCGATTCGGGCTGTTCGAGATTTCTCTGATCTTGGCCGCGTAACCCATCTGAGCTACGGGGACTTCCCGGCCCGGGATTATCTGCAACATATCATCTCCTTTCGGGCCTTCCGCTCGTATGACATCGCCAAAATGATTGGCGCGGATACGACCATGAGCGATGAATTTGTACAGGCTCTACTGGATGAGTTTAGTCCGGTTGTCGAAGGATATCGGCAAATGGGTGTATTCCCACCTGCCGTTAAAGTCACTGCCGATGCCAGCCCGCAGCAAAAATTGCTTGGCATGGTTGGGCGAAGCTGAAAAAGGGCTTCCACGTAAGCAAAGCAGCCCAAAGAAAAAGCACTAATGCTCGTTTTGACTCGTGTGCCCATATTCGTGTACACTGGTATCATGAAGAATATTACTTTCTCTGCCCAAGAAGATAAGATTGAGAAGGCCCGTACGCTGGCCGCCAAGAAGAATAAGACTCTAAACGACATGTTCCGTGACTGGCTTGATGACATCGGAAACCAAGCATCTGATGATAACGTCTCGCAGCGCTTAAATAGTCTGTGGGAGCAGACCAGCTACTTGCGGGTTGGGAAGAAGTTGTCACGCGACGAAATAAACGAGCGCTAAGTGTCGATGCAATTTATAGACACGAACATATTCGTTTACGCGCATGATGAAACGGACCGACGAAAATCTGAGATTGCTCGTCGACTACTTTTAGATGTCACCGCTTCTGGGGATGGGATAATTAGCACGCAGGTTATCCAAGAGTTCTGCAACGTTGCACTAAAGAAATCTGCTACGCCTCTATCCACTGCTGACGTTCGAAAGGTTGTGCGAGAGCTATTGGAGCCATTGTTGGCACACCGGCCCGATGCGGCGTTTTATATGCGAGTTCTTGAAACCTTCGAACGATACTCACTAAGTTTCCATGATGCTGCAATTGTTCAGGCAGCAATTGATCTAGATTGCGACACTCTACTGAGTGAGGATTTGCAAACGGGTGCCAGGTTCGGGCTTGTGAAAGTGGTGAATCCGTTCAGCTAGGGTCATCATGGCCGTTATTTGACCCTGCTATAATTTGGTTGATGAAGCATTTTCTTTATATTTATGGTAAACCAGGTGTCGGGAAGATTACAGTTGCAAGGATCTTGGAAAAAGAGCTTAAGTGGCGCCTGTTTTGGTTTCACGACATAAAGAATGCCGTGACCGATATTGTCGTTGAAAAGCGAATTCCTAGGCTGATGGATGAAGTAACTA
>DASXHH010000004.1:0-129799 GCA_036488585.1 Candidatus Saccharimonadia bacterium
GTGCTGTAAGGGCCCTGCAGGAGGTCATCGACTTTGATACCAGAGTTCGTGAAGGTGCTTGCGTTTAGGCCCCATGACTTGAGGTCAGCGCGGACGTACTTCACTGCTCCGACCATGTCGGGGCCGGGATTGCTGCCGATACCATTGATGTTGAGGCCGAGGATCATGCCGCCAGCAGCCGGGGTGGGGGTTGGAGCAGGAGTGGGCGCGGGAGCAGGAGTGTGCGTGCCGCCACCACAGGAGGTAGTGCCGGTTCCGAACTTCACCGCTGACCCGCCGACGGCAGAGGAGTTTTGGACTATTGAAACGTTACCGCAGAGCGCGCCCTTGGAGGGCAATACGCTCAAGAAACTTCCGCCCGTAGCAGCATAGGCCACCACTAGTAACACAATGCCCACGCCGGCGGACATAAGCATGAAACCACTGGCTCGAGTCCTGCTTAAGCGATGGGAAGTCTTGATAGCCCGGGGCTCTAGTCGTTTTGGCACTTTTATAGCTTTAATGCTTTAACGCTAGCAAGATCCTGGAACTAGTCAAGCACAACTAGCCTAGCTTCAGGATAATTTTGGCTTCAACTTGTGACGGCTGCACCCTACCGAAGCTGCGGGAATCGGTGGAGCGGCGGGGGTTGTCCCCCTCGATGAAGACGCCCTCAACATTAACGTGGGCGACACGCTTAATGAGCGGGCGATCGCGTTGCACCACCACGATGTCACCGCGGCGGGGCCGAAACCACCGCCAGCCCAGCAAGGTGTCGCCGGGCCGATAGGTGGGTAGCATACTGTCCCCGGACACACGATAGAGGCCGAGGGGCCAGAGTTTCATGGGTATTAGGCCTTTTTGGTAGCGGCGAAGATGGCGGCGATCTCGTCGATCAGCTCGAGCAACTTTTCGCCGACTTCAGGCTCAGTGTGATGCTTGGCCTCGCCGGCCTGCTTGGTGGCGCGCCAGAACAGGTCGTGAAGGTTCGGGTGCTTTTCTAGGTGCTCGGGCTTGAAGTAGTCGGTCCAGAGCACCCAGAGGTGGCGCTTCACCAGCTCGGCGCGCTCTTCTTTAATGAGGAGGGCACGCACTTGGAACATTTCATCTTGGTTGTCCTGCATCTTCTTCATAATGGCAAGGACTGATTGGGCCTCGATACGGGCCTGGGCTGGGTCATAGACACCGCAGGGCAGGTCACAGTGGGCGTAGACGGTGGTGGCGGGGAGCAAACGCGCGAGTTTCATGGCGATTATCCTACTTATATTCGAGTTGTATTATAGCGCGGCTTCGAGGGGATTATAGCCAGATTTAGCCCGAAAATGGCAGCCGGCCCACACCGCGGAGGCAGTGTGGGCCGGAATTTAACGATGGAGGATGACCGGCATAATGGAGCCGTCCTCGCGCGCGATGCGGCTGAGGCGATTAAGGAATGGCTCAGGATGCTCATGATTGAACGTGAGCATCCACGCTAGCGTGAGCAGGTTGCGCTTGAGAGCGGTCAGCTCTTCGTCTATGCCGGTTTCGTTACCCGGAGGTGGGGGCCAGGTGATACCGGCAGCTTCAAGTTTGGCCTTGTAGCTACGAATATTGCCCGCGATGCCGTCGGCCCAGAGCTCGGTCTCGAGATCCTCTCGGGTCTGCGCAGGGTACCGGGCGAAGGCCTGGTCGAGCAGCTTGTCGATGTAAACCGCGATAATACGGCGGAGAGCCACGGCCTGCCCTGGCCCGCTCTGCCCGAACGCGATAGCGGCGGCGGCTAGGTACTCTGCCGGCTGGTCGCTGTAGGTGCGCATGCATTTGGCCAGTCGCAGCCACTGTTGCTCGAGCCAGATCCATTTCTGATCGAAGTACGTCAATGCTTTCAGTTCCACAGTGTTCCCCTAACTGGCGGGAGGCGGATACAAGCAAAAACTGTGCGCTAGGATACCAGTTTGCGTTGGCTCCTGCAAGAATTAGCACAAGTGGCTTGCACATGTAAGGTGCTTATGTCTAGAATGAAGTATGACTCTGGTGATGGATGGAGTTCGCCGGACTTCGACGATGTCGATGCCGGTAATATTGCCGAAACCCAACCCGGCGGTGCAACCGCGGGCGCAGGTGCGGCGCTATGTAGTGGGCATGGATGGCATCCGGCGCCCAGTACCGCTGACGCCGCGTGAAGTGTTGGCGAACATGGCGGCACCGGAGCCGGTAATGGCGGCCGAAATGTCCGCGCCAGCGATGATGGCGGTTTCGGCCGAGATGCCCACGCCATGGCGCATGCCGTCATTGCGGCTGCCCGAGATTGAATGGAGGCGGCCGGCGGCGGCTTTCGCACTGGTGGCACTGGCGTTTACGGCGGCGTTTGGCGCCCGAATGCTGGTGATGCCGCGCAGCACCGCCAACGCCGAGGCCGCCCAGAGCGTGGCGCCGGCGCCGACTCCAGCCGCCAAGGCGGTGGCCCCGGCCAAGGACACGGCCCAATTACAGAAGATCATCGACAACTTCGCAGCCGCCACCCCCGACAAATGGGGCATCGTGGTGAAGGACCTGTCGACCGGGCAGACCGCTTCGTACCACGCCGACCGCCAGATTATGAGCGCCAGCCTGTATAAGCTGTTTGTGGCGCAGCGCATCTACCAGCGCATTGACCTAGGGCAGCTCGACTACGATGTTCCGGCCGGTGGAGGGTCCGGCCGGAACATCGACGGCTGCCTAACGATTATGATCAACATTTCGGATAACACTTGCGGGCAGGCGCTCGGCGACATCCTGGGCTGGGGCGCGCAAAACCAGGCGCTGCAGGTGGAAGGTTACAAGCAGACCGACCTGGCCACGCCGCAGCAGACCTCGGCTGCCGACGTAGCATTGCTACTGAACCGCTTGTACGACGGCACACTGCTGTCGCCAGATTCCACCACGCGGTTTATGAACCTGCTTAAAGACCAGCGAGTCAACAACCGCCTGCCCCAGGGTTTGCCGGCCGGTACCGTAATAGCGCACAAGACCGGCGACCTCGACGGTGTGATGCACGACGCCGGCATCGTGTACGGCCCCAAGACAAACTACTTGGTAGTAGTAACAAGCGGCCCGTGGGACCTGCCGGGCAACGAGCCGCCGGCTTTCGCGGATCTGTCGCACCAACTCTGGGACTATTTCGAGCAACAATAAGACGCGCTAACCGTAAGCTTACCGGATGAGAGCGCCGTGGGTGTTGGTGGTGCGTCTATGGTTAGCTACTTCTTGCTAGTGCAGATTGCACAGCCTGCATACCCTTCCTCCGGCCACAGAGAGCCAGTATCCGTTTTGCAAAAGGCCAACAATAAAAAGAGACCGTTCTCGGTCAGCGAGCCGCATTAGCGTGCGGCGGCGCTTGTTATGACATGGACCACAAGCTATACACTATCTCGGGCTTGTGATACTGGTGGACGATGACCTCAACAAACTTGATTAGGTCATCCCTGGTTGAGTGAGGGTCAGACGGGATCACCATCATCCCGTCGTGCCACTCACGGAATTGGACTTGGACGCCGACGTCGTGTTCACGCAAGGCGGCCAGGATTTTGTGCTGGGTGGATACCCCTATCTGGTTATCGGGGGTAATAAGGATTACGAAGCAGGTTCCGCCGTCGGCAAACGGCGCCACGATGAACTTCATATAGAGCTCCTCTCGGCAAAGCCACCATCTATATATTATATCACAAAATACAATTTTTGTATAGCATACCCTAATCAGTTGAATAAGTGCGTTGCCGGCGAACCGGATGGACAGGGCCTGAGCCCGCCCATCCGGTCGCGGTGGTGGCTGGGTAAATTATTCTTTAATTAGATCGGGCCGGAAGGCGCGGGTCTTCTCGAGAGCGCGCTCGCGACGCCACTTGTTGATTTCGGCGTGATGGCCATTTTGGAGCACCTCGGGTACCCCGGCACCACGGAATTCCGCCGGACGGGTGTAGTGCGGATACTCGAGCAGGCCGGGCTCGCTAAACGACTCATCGTGGGCGGATTGCTCGCCGCCAAGTACGCCGGGAATGAGGCGGATAACTGAGTCGGCAATGACCATGGCGGGCAGCTCGCCGCCGGTCAGGACGTAGTCGCCGATCGAGAGCTGATCGTCGACGTAGGCCATGATGCGCTCGTCGAAGCCCTCGTAATGGCCGGCTACCAGGATAATGCCGGGGAGCGTGGCGAGCTCCAGCGCCTTGGCCTGATCGTACTTGTGGCCACTCGGGGTCATAACAAGCACGGGGGCACCCGGGTTGGCTGACTTTACGGCCTCGATGGCGGCCACCATGGGCTCAGGCTTGAGCACCATGCCGTCTCCCCCACCGTACGGCGTATCGTCGACGGTACGGCGGGTGCCCAAACCAAACTCGCGCAGATCCCAAAGTTTGATCTGCGCTAGGCCGTGGTCCTGGGCCTTCCAGAGCATGCTCATGTCGAAGGGGCCGGCGAACATGTCAGGGAAGAGCGTGATGATGTCTACGCGAAACATACGTATATTATGACAGAATTTTGTTCGTGGGTCTAGATGTCGAGGTCGTCGAGGTCGGCGAATTCGCGCTTGGTGCGGGCGACCATCTCGGTTTCGCTGTCGGGCTGCTGCTCGGGGGTGGCAGCGGTGGGTGCAACATCGCCGCCGGTAGCCTCGGGGATTTTGACCTCGCCGCCTTCGGGCTCAACGATTTTAAGGTTTACCCGGGCGTCGTTGCGAGAACCGAGCACGCGCAAGAGCGTTCGGATGCTCTTGGCGGTGGCGCCGGCTTTACCAATGACCTTGCCCATGTCCTCCGGGTTCACCGATAGCTCCAGCAAAACGCCCATGTCATCCACCGAACGGCGAACCTGGACATCCTCGGGATGGCTTACCAGAGCCTTAACAACGTACTCGACAAATTCTTTATCCATGTCCGGCATGATACCACTCCTCAGCATTATGGATTTGTTAGTACTATATCATTTTCAGCATGGAACGGCCAAAAACGCCGGATTTTCCTATTCGGAAGCGGCTTCCGCGGCAACGTCCTCGGCAGCTTTGGCCTGAGCAGCGGCAGCCGCTTCGCTCTCCGCGGTGTCGGTGCGGTCGATCGGGGTCTGATTGTCCTCGACCTCGGTCACGACCTCTTCGGTAGCCTCGGCTACACGCTGGTCGGCGTTTTCTACGGCCGGAGCCTCAGCAGTTTCAGCCTTGGGAGCCTCGTTAGCGGCAGCCTCTTCGGCCTGGGGCTTCGGTGTTTTGGTCTTGAGTTTTACCCACTCGGGGAGTTCAACCTTTTCGCGGCTCAGAAGTTTGATAACGGTGTTAGACGGCTGGGCGCCGTGAGATAGGTGCTTTTGCACCTCTTCGCTCTTGATCACAAGTTCTTTGGTGTGGGGATTGTAGTGACCCAGGACGGCCACAAATTTACCAGTGGCAGCACGTGCAGATTCAGCCGCGACGATGCGGTAAGTGGGGTATTTGGCGCGGCCCGTGCGGGCGAGACGGATAACTAGCAAAGGAAATTCCCTGATAAGCGATACAACGTAGCTGAGTTTACCTATTTTATGAGAGAAAGTCAACAGATAAGGCGTGGGGTAAGCATGAAAACACCCCGCCGATAGGCGGTCCACCAAGGTGTTTCCGTAAATCTATCGGCAGGGTGGCGTTCCCTGCATGGGGTTATGGGTGCGGCGGTCTATAGAGTCGAGGCGGTGGTTCGGGGATAACTGCTACGACTCGACCTTGAGCTTTGCTGTATGTCCAAAGCTGCCTACGGCCGTGAATTTCGGCGTAAGCGTACCGGGCAGACCCATTGGGACCCAGCAGCCCGCAGACGCCGTCGTTGATGGCGCCGGGCCAGCGGATCAGCATGCGGTCTGGCAAATGGCGGAGGTCGCTAACCTCTTGGTGTACGAGGCAGATCGGCGAGATGTCGATGGCTTCGATACGTGGAGCGAGCACCGGATCGGTAGTCTCGATGTCGTCGTCGAGCCGGCGAACTTTATACAACGCGGCGACCGCTAGATGGACCGCCTTGGCCCAGGTGTCGATGTCCATCTCACGGCGGCGCTGGTCGATCCAGAGGTTGAAGGCGGGGCCCATACTCGGAAGGTCGGGCGAACTCGGCGGCCAGATGGTCGGGCAGCCGTGGACGTTTAGTACTCCGCCAACGGCAGATTTGACGGCCGACTGGACCCGCTCAACGTCGCGGGGGGGGTTAGAAGGCCATTGTAGGAATGGCCCGAGAACGTCACGAATATATTCGAGCCATCGATGCGGTTTAGGTGGTGGAAATCGATGATCGGCCGGACCCACACAACCACGCCACCTCGCGGGAGGAACACCCCGATGGCTTCACCGTACGGGTCGACTTTGAATGAACCGCTGGGGGCCACAAGCCGAGCGAACCGCTGGGCCTCTAGGGCTTCCACCAGCCTCACGAGGATGGCCTGTTCACGTTTACGATTGCGATCGTAGTTGCGCATGAAGGATGCAGGTACCTTCGCAGCCATAACGTCCTCCTTTCAGAGTTTGGACGCTTTTTCGGTTACGAATTGGCATATTATGCCCGTAACAGCTTTAAATGTAAAGGTTTATGGTGTATAGTTGGTGACCGTAGGATCCCCTACCGATTGGACTTTGTCATGTCTGCAGATCGAACCAACGCTAAGGCACTGATGGAGGGCTGGATACCGGTACTGACAGGTTCGGTGCGAAATGCCAGAGAAAAAGCATCGCGCGGGCCTCTAATAAATGCCGAGGAAATCCTTGACCGACTGATCAACGTGCCATTGCAAGCTGACACGGAGATTACGGACCAGGAACTAGCCTTGCTAGTTTCGGTATACCGAAGCGGAGGTAGATTCACCAAAGCGTTTCGGCGATGCGGCAAGTCCGCACTCAAGACCCGCCAAGCGTTCCGGGAGTTCGTGCCCAGAACCGGTGAAGTCCTCAGCTACGAGGCTGTGCTGGATCTGGCGGATGAGATTAGACGGCTAGCGGGCCTGCTGACAGTGCGCCGAGGCGCCACCCAGGGCAACGTCACTCATATTTCCGGGGCTAGTGACCCGCAACTAGCCGCCGTTGCCGAGATGGCTCAGGCGATGTGCCGACAATTGGCCGAGCAGATGGCCAGAGTGATGGGGGCCTCAGGCTATTCCCCCATTAGTCGGGAGATAAGCGGACTTGCAAGAATGGTGCGACTGCTTGCGAGCGTTCCCTACCTGGCTCGTGAAGGCGGCGAAATCCCGAAAGACCTGGAACCGCTGATTCAGCTATACCAACGAGGCGGGAAGTACGCCAAAGCGATCAACCGATGCGCTAATGCGGCAGCTTTGGCTCAGGGCGGTATCAATGGCCTCTACGAAGACTTTTCCAAGGCCCGAGTCCAGACTCATCTCGGTATGCAAGAGTTGCTCCCGGCACTGGAAGCCCTACGGGCGAAAGTGTTGGCCACTGACTAGCAAGGTGAACTATCGCCCGCCCCTGTGAAAGTTGCAGGGGCGGGTTTTGCTTTTCTTAAATTGGGCGTTCTTTGAGATGCGCTTTAAAGGCAAGAAAACTTACCACTAGATGTATTAAGAGCCACATACCAAAGAGCAATAAGTAATGGCCGAGCGTCAGGCTTACGAAAGGTGCGGTTAAGATAGCACCGCCAATGATGTAATCAATCTGGTCAAACGGGAACCACCCGGATCCCGGGGGCAAGTTACGTTGGCGCTTAAAGAAGCTTTCAACTGCATCACCGCCCAGCGCTCCGATTCCGAACAATGGGCCAACCACCAGAGTCGGTAACTGCGCGTAGTTTATGGCATGACCAAAAACGACGGACAATCCCGTGTGGGCAACAATTAACTGCTGCAGCCATAGCACGATAGTGGAAGCCACCAATCCCGCGATGAAGCCTCTCCAAGTCTTATGAGATCCCAGCAGGCGCTGGCCGTGAAACATCGCGCCACCATCCATGGGCGCATCCCACTTTCTAAGTACCGGCGCATGGGCAACCAACACCGGTATACCGTTGGCCGCACCAGCCGGCAGAAAAAACCACAAAGCCACAAAGGCATCAGTCGCGACTGTATTCACAATCTGCATCAGCTAACCAGCAGCCTTTGATATTGTGGCCAGACACTGAAAGGTCGTAAAGATTGCTCCCGACGCTATTACGATCACGCCCAGCAGCAATTCTCGAATTGCGTCCATCATTACGCTTATTCTACGCCAGCATTCGCTTAAATATATACTCGATTGGACGGTAGAGCATTTTATCGATCGGATGATCCTCAGTACCTAATCGGTTCACCCAGGCGATACGGCGGACACCCGCGCGTTTGCCGGCCACCACATCAACCAGCTTGTCTCCAATAAAGGCACATCCAGATCCTTCAACCCTCATGTCCTTCATAGCCGCGTGCACCATCGCCGGACTCGGCTTACGCTCATGGATCTTGCTTGGTATCCGGTAAATCTTCAGCTTCAGAGTGCGAGCAATAGCCTCAATCCGACCCATTTGGCGGGCGCTCATGTTACTCACTAGCCCGATGTTGGTAATGCCGGCGGACCGAGCCTTCTCAACTGCCTCTACCACATCGGTGCTCACGTGGGCACTGCCCCACGGAGCCAGCGTACCGTCCACGTCAAAAAGCACAGCTCTTATCCCAAACTCGTCGTGCCAAGCTCTAAAATTAATGTCGGTCACGGCGGGTGTCAGCTCGAGCCAACCCTCTATGTTTAGCTGGAAGAGCCGGCGCAAGTACATGCCCAAGGATGCTACGGCTGCGCCGGCAGCAACAGCAACAATCGCCAAGCCTAGCACCCAAAACACCATGCCATAGGGCGAGACAGACCCCGTCCTAGACATGAGCGCCACTGTCAGACCGATCATGAGCAAGGCTGTTTTGACTTTCGCAATCCAGCTGGTGGGAGGAATACGTAAGCGAGAGCTGAGCAGTCGCATCGAAACTGTAGTCACGTCGTATATCACAAACACCGTCAGTAGCGTCCAGTACCAGCTTGTTTGGTATATCGCCAGGACCACTAACAGTGACAGACAAATTATCTTGTCGGCAAGCGGATCCAGGAATGCCCCGAGGGGACTCGTCACTTTCCAGTAACGGGCTAGCCATCCATCCACAAAATCACTCAAAAAGCCAAGTACAACTAGCCCCAGGATTAACCCCCACATACCCCTTGTGGCCAATACCAGCACTGCCGGGGCCAGCACTACCCTAAGTGCGGTGATGCCCATGACAATGGCATACTTCGCTTTGCTCATGCTGCTAGTATAAGCTAAAAGCAAGATGCGCTATCATACCTCCAAACAAGAGCATGCCACCTGGACTGATGGTCTCACCGGTTTCCTATACGTATACAACCCAAAAGCTACCAACTACCGCCAGGCCGAGCAGCTTGCCACGAAGATTCATCAACTGCTTGGCCCCGTTCCCAAAACCGACATCGACATCACGAGCGACCCGGCGCTGCTTAAAGACTTCGTGGCCAAGAGTTCCCCAGCTGAGCGCCTACTGGTATGTATCGCCGGCGGCGATGGAACCGTCAGTTGGGTCGTTAATACCCTGGCTGATACCGCAACACAAGCCCAGACTGCGCAGCTCATCATCTTGCCATTATGGGGAGGCAACGCAAATGATCTCGCTTGCATGTTAAATGGCTTGCGGATGCTCACTAAACCGCAGAACCTCTTGACGGCGTCTGCCGCTATCCCGATTCCACTGATTCAAGTCCACATCAGCGGGCAGGATAAAGAGCGATCGTTCTATGCTTGTTGCTATGTTAGCTTTGGCGCTACCGCCTATGCCGCCCGTCAGCTTAACCACCGACGACTTTCGGCTCACCCTATCATGCGCCAGTTCCCGCCGTTACTGGTCGTGCGGGAAATCGTATTTGTCGCCGGGGCACTTCTAAACGCTCGCATCTCCCGGGTTGAACTGGACGAAACTGAGCAAACCATCTACGAGCATAGCCTGGTAAACGGCCCGCGCATCGCCAAGATTAACCGCCTGCCAGTCAGTCTTAGTGAACCCTATTTCTTTCATGCCCATTTGCCCACCAAAGACCCCACCATTTTTATAACCCTCGTCCGGATTCTGTTGCGGCGGCCTGCCCGGGGCTATTCAAAGAGGCAGTCGCTCTCCTTCCGATTTAAAAACCCCATTGACGGTCAGGTTGACGGTGAAGTAATAGAACTCGCCGCCGGAACCCGGGTGACAGCCCAAGTCGCCCACACTCCCCTACTATTTGTCAGCACCCAATTGGACGCTCATCGCGAAGACTCAGCCGACTAGTTACTAAGAATCTAGCGGGCGGCCAGGGCGGAGGCGTCTTCGAAACGCATGCTTAGAAGATGCGAGATGTGATGTTCGTTCATAGTGACGCCGAAGAGGACGCGGGCGGCATGCATAGTCTGACGGTTGTGAGTGATGACGATGAGCTGGGATTGATCCTTAAGCTCCGACAGGATAGAGGCGAGACGGCCAGAGTTGGCCTCATCAAGGGCGGCGTCGATCTCGTCGAGCACAACGAACGGGCTGGGATTGACCCTCAGGATGGCAGCCAGTAGGGCGACTCCAGCCATGGCGCGCTCGCCACCGGACATGGCAGAAACGGTGGTGAGGCGTTTGCCCTTGGGAGAAGCCTTGATGACGATGCCATAGGTGCCGTCATCGGCTTCGGTGAGCTCGAGTGAGGCGGAGCCACCGCCGAAAAGTTGGGTAAAGTAGGCACTGAATTGCTCGGCCAGGCGGGCGAAGTTTTGTTTAAAGCGAGCCCTGATAAGCTCGTCGAGCTCGGCGACCACAGATTCGAGGTCGGCTTGGGCAACTTCGAGATCGGCGATTTGGGTGGAGAGCTCGGATCGGCGGGAACCAAGCGATTCGAGCTCGGTAGCCTGATCGGCACGGGCAGCGATGTGGGCCTCGAGCTGGGCCTCGGCGCGGATGAGTTGGGATTCTAGATCGGCCAGGGACTCGGCGGAGAACTGGGGCTTGGATTTGGGCTCGAGGTCGGCGGTGGGCAGGCCCCAATCGCGGGCACGGGCCCCGGCAGCGGCCAGGGCGGCCTCGGCGGCGGCGAGCTCTTGCACTGCGGAGGCTTGGCTAGACTCGGCCTCGGCCTGCGTAGCCTTGAGGCGCTCGGCGGCGGCGGCCAGGGCTGGGCGGTCGCCAGCAGTGCCGGATTGGCTCGTGAGATCTACCAGGTGCTCGCGGCGGGCCTCCAGTTGCCTGGTAGCGGTGGCCAGGGCCTCGGCGGCCTCGGTAGCGGCATGTTCGAGCGCTGGCGCCTGGCTCGCGGCGGCCCGGGCGGGTTTCAGCTCCTGCTCGAGGTTTGAGGCCAGGGCTTGGGCACGCTCCACCGTTTCTTGTTGGTGAGCGAGGTCGATTTCGAGTGAACGGCGAGTAATAGTGAGGTTGGTTTGGTGCTCGACGGCGGTTTCACGTTTGGCCATGGCAGCTTCGAGATGGGTTTGAGCGTTCTTGAGCTGAGCTAGTAATTCGGAGGCGCCGGTGCGAGTGGCATGGCTAAGGAGGCGGCCGGCCTTGTGAATGTGCAGACGGACGTCTTCCATGGTGGCTTTGCCGGAATTCAGGCCAAGCGCGAGGGTTTTGAGTAGCTGGAGCGCGTGGTCGACGTACTGATCGCGAGTGCCATCGGCGGTGCCACGGCGAATGGCCACCAGGTCGGACTGGGCGCTGGCCACCGCGCGGGTGGCCTGGTCGACGGTGCGATCGGCTCGGGCGGCGGCCTGGGCATTAGCGGAGAGTTCGGATTCGAGCTCGGACAGGCGGTCGCGGGCCGAGCTCACCTCGGTGCGAGCGGCGGCGAAACGGGCAGTGAGCTCCTGAGCACTAATGGCCAGCCGCTCGGATTCGGCCACGGCAGCGTGGCGATCGGCCAACTCGAGCGCCAGATGGTCGCGGTTTTGCTCGAGATCGGCCAAGGCGTGTTGAAGGCGCTCGCGCTCGGCGGCGGCTTTGGCCTCAGCGGCCTCAAGGTCGGCCAGGCGCCGGTCTAGGGCGAGGCGCTCGGTCGCGGTGGCCTTAGTGGAGGCGGCGGCGGTTTCCAGACGATGAGCGGCGGCGGCGCGGGCGGCCGACCAATGTGCCAGCGCGGCCTCGGTGCAGGCGGAGCGCAGCCGGTTTACCTGTCCCTCGAGGTCGCGCTGTACCTCAGCCGCCTGCATGGCTTGCTCGAGATGTGCGAGGCGCGGCGCCAGCTCGGCGGCGAGATCGCGCAAGCGCACAAGGTTAGTGCTGGTGGCAGCCAGTTTGCGTACTGCCCCCTCGCGCTTAAGCTCAGGCCCGCGAATGCCGGCGGCTTCATCGAATAGCAGTTTGCGCTCAGAGGGCGAGCTCAATAAAAACGAATCGATCATTCCCTGCCCGATCACGGCGTAGGTGTTGGCTCCGAATCCGGCCTGGGCGAGTAGTGTCTGGATATCTGATAGGCGCACGCTGCGACCGGCCAGGCGATAATCGGTTTCGCCGCTGCGGTAGAGACGGCGCGATATCTCCACCTCGGTGAGGTCGAGTGGGAAGGCGCCATCTTCGTTGTTGAACAAAAGCGTAACTTCGGCGAGGCTGGCGCGCGGACGCTTGTCGGAGCCGGCGAACACCACATCTTCGCGGTCGCCCAAGCGCAGGCGGCCTTTGCTTTGTTCGCCCAGAGCCCAGCGGACGGCGTCGGCCAAGTTGCTCTTGCCCGAACCGTTGGGCCCGACCACGGCGGTAATGCCCGGCTCAAGGTCGAGGACGGTTTTGGAGGCGAACGATTTGAAGCCGGTAACGGTTACCCGCTTAAGATACACGGATAATTTAACTCCAACACACCATTAGCAATATTGTATCAAATTGACAGAAATGATCTGCCGCCGCCCCAAAACTATGGGACGGCGGCAAGCGGTTAGAGCCTGAGCAGTTCGCGGCTGAGCGAACCGGTGGCGATGGTTTGTCGTACGAATTCGATCAGTTCGGTAGGCCGGTACAGTGCGAGCGAGCGCTCGGCAAGTTCGGCCGGGTAGCCCGCGACGAGCAGCAGCGCTCTGAGCCGAATCCAGTCTGTGGCTCGTCCATACAGGCTGCAGTGCTCTTCGTAGGTTTCGGCCCGCCAGGTATACCACTCGTGAAGCAAGCGGACCGCCCTAGGCCCATCATTATGGCCGTAGGCGATAACCTCTTCGTGGCTGTATATCTGGAACGAGCTCGGAGCGGCATGATTACACCGGTATCCTCCAACGACTACGCGCGTGGCGCAATCAGCGACGGCATCCGACAGAGACATCGTCGCAGGCTCGGACGCCTGAGGGTCGCTGCGGTCTATCACATATACGGTAATATCAGTCACCACAGGCTCCTTAGCCGGCTCGAGGACTAATTCAAACGTGTGCAGTACTTTACCATTATTTAGGTGGTTTGTCTAGTATAGGAATTAGGCTTTGGCTTGCTCGGCGGCGCCGGCGGCCACTTTGGCGAGAGCGGCGGCGGCGGCGTTCTGTTGGGCGGCCTGCTTAGAGGAGCCGGAGCCCTTACCGTAGAGCTTATCGCCTACATAGACGCCAATGGTGAAGACCTTATCGTGGTCGGGGCCGGACTCGTCCATAACGCGGTAGCCTGGGGTGTGCCCAAATTGCTCCTGGGCCACTTCCTGGAATTTACTCTTGGGGTCCATCCAAGCACCGGATTCGAGGATTTCTGGTAGCCGGGACACAATGTGATCGGTAATAAAGGCTTTGGCAGACTCGTAGCCCTGATCGAGGTAGATGGCGCCGATAACGGCCTCCACGGCGTTCGCGGATATGAGGGCGTGTGAGCGGGCGTTACCTTTGGCCTCGCCGCGACTGAGCTTGAAGTATTGGGCGATCTCGAGCTTTTCGGCCACCGCTGCCAGCGACTCGGTTTTGACGAGCGCCGAGCGCCAGTTGGTGAGGTCGCCCTCGGGGTTGGGATAGTTACGGTACAGAAAATCGGTAACCACCAGCTCGAGCACCGCGTCGCCGAGGAATTCGAGGCGCTCGTTGTGTTCGAGACCGAGCTTGGGGTGCTCATTTAGGTATGAGCGGTGCACGAACGCGCGCTCGAGCAGGGACGGGTCTTGGAAGTTAATGCCGATATGGTCTTGGAATTCTTGAAGTGGAGTCATAGTGCTTGTGCTTATTCTAACCTATGAGACAGCGGGCTCAGCAGTTTCGGCTTTGAGTTTGGACATGCCAATGCGGAACAGCCGCTCGGTGTCACGGTATTCAATGAGGCTGAGGGCCTTTTTGTAATCGAACCACTTGGCGTCAACGATGCCTTCGGATTGCTCCACCTCGATGGCATCAGTGTCGCCCAGCGCCTCCATGAGGAAAACGTAGGTGGTCATAAAGATGAGTTTGCCTTCGCGGCGGTAAAAAAAGTGGAGCTTATCGAGTTTTTCGCCCAGGCGGAAGTGCTGGAGGCCGGTCTCTTCGGCCACCTCGCGCAGGGCGGTCTGCTCCAGGCTCTCGCCTTCCTCGACATGCCCTTTGGGAATGGTCCAACGGCCAAGGCGGTCTTGGATCATGAGAATCTCAACGCGGTCGCCCTCGAGGCGGCGAAAGACGACGCCCCCGGCGGTGTATTCACGTAAGGCCCGGATGCGGCGCGGAGTTTTAGCTTTGTTCTGCCGGTTTGGCCGGCGGTTCTTCTTCTGGTTCATAAAAATCACTGTTGCGGTAGATGGTACCGAGCACGCCGTTGATGAACTTGCTCGAGTTTTCCCCGCCAAAGGTCTTGGCGAGCTCTACTGCCTCGTTAATGGCAACTTTAGGTGGGACATCGCGCTTTATCATCAGCTCGTAGACGCCGATGCGCAGGATGATCTTGTCGATCTTGGCAATCTGCTCTACCGGCCACTCGGGAGCGGCCGGACCAATAATACCGTCGACGTCCTGTTGGTGTTGGTGCACACCTTGCACCACGTCCTCCACGAAATTGGTGTCATCGATGCTGGAACGAAATTCATCCAGATTGCGCTGGAGAATGGGATCAAGCTCGAGGTTGGAGGAGTCGCCTCCCCGAAAATCATGCTCGTACAACGTTTGCATTGCTACGATGCGACCGAGGTGACGGTTGGAGGCCATGGTGGTTGTGTTACGCCTTCTTTAGGTTTTTGAGCAGTCCGAGCTCAGCGGCGCGCTTGAGGCGGCGCGGGACGAGAGCACCAGTGGTGGTGCTGACGAGTGAGGTTTCTTTGAGCGCCAGGTGAGAGCGGCGCTGGCCCTGGGTAGAGCGGGTGGTGCGTTTCTTAGGTACGGCCACGCTGGGTTCCTTTCTTTATGCGTGCCTGGTCTTTCAGGCGAGTGCCAATGTCTTCCTTAGTATACTTCTCGGCGGCGTCTTCGATGCCGGGGCAGTCTGGCGCGTGCAGGATTTTGATGGGCAAGCTCAGCAAAATCTCCTGCTCGGCCAGAGGGGCCAGGTCGATGAGGCCGTCTTCGATCGGCATCTCGTCGTCTGCGGGCTCCCTGGCAAAGAGCTGCTGGAAGTGAAACTGGGTGGGACGGGCAAAAGTGCGCAGGCAGCGATCGCAGACAAGCTCGATTTCGGACGTGAGCCTGCCTTGGACAAGTAAGCCCAACTCGAGTCGGGAAATGGTAATTTCCCCCTCGATATCCTTGGTAAGCTTGACCTGTTCAAGCTCCGGGCGTTCGCCCATGATCTTGTAGGCCCGGCGGTACCCGACTGATTCGGCTAGAATGTCGCGAACATCTACGTGCATTGCACCTTGAGGGAGATTATACGTTATATGGGTGGATTTGGCAATAATGAAAGCAGCCGTCCCGGATGGCGCTGGTGGCGTTATCCGGGACGGCCTGCTGCAGAGGAGGGGTTAGGCGGGGACGGTCCTGATAGAGCCGAGAACACCGTAGCTCGAGAGCTCGACTCCTGCGGCCATGGCCTCAGGGTCGAGCATGAGCGAGTGATCATCCGGCGGCTCGGCGTCGACGAGGAACGGCTTGACGAGAGCCCACATGGTGGACCGCTTGTCCTCATCCAGGCTGGCGAATGGCCGGAACGGCATGGCCTCAAGAGTGAGCAAAGCGGTTTCCGGCCGCAGCTCGGACTTTCTGGGCAGCGATTCCGGGGTCTGCGTCGAGAGGTTGCCGGGATGGGTGTCGTTGCGAGGGTTCAAGACCGGAATGCGGACTCTGGGCCGGGTTCTCTTTGGCATTGTGTCTCCTCGGCAAGGGACTCGAAGGGTAGCTGCACTAGTTAGCGCAGGAAGTTTCGTGCTATAAACATTAGCAGAATACGGTCGTTTTGTCAAGCCATGGATCTGGGTGAGTTTGGTAAACATATAGGCGCCCCGCTTCCCGGCCTCCCTGTGGGGGTAGCGGGGGGGGCGGGACGGTGGCCGGATCCATGGCTAGCTAACAATTTTTCAACAAAGTGATGGGTGTATGACGGAGGCCCGCTACACGTCGAGGTGCAGCGGGCCCAATTGGCGGTTGGCATGAGCGGACGGGTATTGGGCGCCGAGGGTTACGGCAGCTCATTGAGCCGCTCCTCCATGTCCGCTAGGACAGCGGCGTCGGTGTCGTCCGGGTCGTTGAGCTTCGTGCCCTCACGACGGAAGGAAATTTTGTACCCAAATTCCGCTCCAGCCTGTGTGAACGCGCGCATTACGGCCCGGTGCAAGCCGGCGTCCCAGGTAAAGACGCCATGTATCTGGTTGAACGCCGACACCGTACACATGTACCCACACTCGAAACAGACCTGACGGATACCCGGAATGAACAGGGCCCGGGCGATCGCCAGCCCAATGGGAGTAATGTTGGCGGTGGCAGTCCGGCTAAATTCCGGCGGCGGTTCACCTGCGTGGGTGAAGATGGTATGGCTCTTCTCGCAGAGCAGGATTGGACAGCCATAGGCTCGTTTCAAATCCTCGTGCTGGCCCTTTGGGCGAATGTCACGCCAAATAACTACGACTTGTGCCACTGGTGCCACTGTGGTGACCTCTTTCG
This sequence comes from Candidatus Saccharimonadia bacterium, assembly GCA_036488585.1. Classification (GTDB taxonomy): domain Bacteria; phylum Patescibacteriota; class Saccharimonadia; order UBA4664; family UBA4664; genus DASXHH01. The sequence continues at coordinate 16,941 of DASXHH010000004.1, forward strand.
TAAGAGTGGGCGTCGTTGACTCGGAGTATAGGGACTGGGGTTATACAGAGCAAGAAGGTCGAATGAGCAGGCTAACTATCTGACCACGAAGTTGACAAGCTTGCGAGGAACCACCACGGTTCTGGCGATGGTCTGACCGTCAAGATAGGGCGCGACATGGGGCTCGGCGGTGGCTAGATTTATGAGGTCGGCCTCAGTGAGGTCGACGGGCACGGAGAGCTGGCCGCGCATTTTGCCGTTGATCTGAACGATCACGGTGACGACGTCGTCCTTGATGAGCGCGGGGTCGTAGGTTGGCCACGGCGCGATGTGCACACTCCCCTCTTCGCCCAGCTCGTGCCAGAGCTCCTCAGTTATGTGGGGAGCGGCGGGGGCAAGCATAAGAACGAGCGCCCGGACGGTGCGCTGGGCCAGATCGGCATTGGCGGGATCGGTGAGGGCAGCACGGGTTCTGGGTTCATTGAGGAAGTTTACGTACTCCATGAGGGTAGAGACCATGGTGTTAAAACGCATTCCTTCGAGATCGTCGTGGATTTTCTTGAGGGTTTTATGGGTGGTGCGGTCGACAGTAACGGTGAGCTCTCCAGTATTGATCTCGGAGGCGCCAGTGGACGGTACGCGGTTGGCGATGAGGTCCTGGGCTAGCGACCAGACACGGTAAGCGAAACGCGATACACCGCCCAGGCGCTCGTCGGACCAAGGAGTAGTTTCGTCATAAGGCGCCATAAACAGAATGTAAAGGCGGAAGGCGTCGGCACCATAGCGGTCGATGATGTCGGTGGGGTTAATAACGTTGCCGAGCGATTTGGACATTTTGCGGCCGTCGGCGGCGAGCACGATACCTTGGCCACGGCGAGCAGCGTAGGGTTCAGGGGTGGGCACGAGCTTTTGGTCGTATAGGAATTGGTTCCAGAAGCGCGAATAAAGCAGGTGGAGCGTGGTGTGCTCCATGCCGCCAAGGTACAGATCTACCGGCGTCCAGTACTCGAGCTTGGTGGGGTCGGCGAAGGCCTTGGAATTGTGCGGATCGGTGTAGCGCAACCAGTACCAGCTGGAACCGGCCCAGTTGGGCATAGTGTCGGTTTCGCGCTTGGCGGGACCACCACACTGGGGACAGGTGGTGTTGACCCAATCGCTGATGGCCGCCAGCGGCGACTCGCCGGTGTCGGTGGGCTCATAGTGCTCGACCTCGGGCAGTGTGACCGGCAGCTGATCGTCGGGCACGGGCACGACGCCGTCTTTGGGGCAGTGCACCACCGGGATCGGCTCGCCCCAGTAGTGCTGGCGGCTGAAGATCCAGTCGCGCAGGCGATACTTCGTGGCGCCGCGGCCGATGCCTTGGTCGAACAGCCACTTGGTAACGGAGCGCTTGGCCTCGATGCCACTGAGACCGTCGAATTGGCCGGAATTTATGAGCGGGCCTTCACCGGTGAAGGGCTTCCCGAGGATAAACTTGTTTAGACCATAGCGATGGAGAGGCTCGGTAATTTCGCGCTCGGCCTGCTCACGCGAGACCCACTCGACTTTAAAATAGCCTTTTTCGTCATCCTCCAGCCGTTGCTTGCCGCGCTTATCGCTGTGCAAGCGAATATGCACAAAGTTGACGTCGGCCTCGCATGCTCGCTTTTTGGAGTGAGCGTAATATTTATAATTGAGCGTCTCCTGCCCAACCTCCACCACTTCGAGGTCATGGTAGCCGGTCTCCTCAGCGACCTCCCGCAGAGCGGTGGCCTCGGGAGTCTCATCGCCTTCGATGGTGCCACCGACGGTGAGGCGGCCGCCCATGTCGGGGCCCCAATTTATAGTTAGGATCTCGCCCTTGGCGTTTTCGACCGTGGCCACGATCTTGCGCTTTTTAACAAATTCCTTGAAGTCTTTGGCGTCGTCGCGGACCATGACCGGGTTGATGACTGTGCGGATGTCAATTTTATTCACCTTGGCGAAGGCCCAGTCGCGCTCGTCGTGGGCGGGCACGGCCATGATGGCGGCGGTGCCGTAGCCCATGAGCACATAATCGGCTATCCAGACGGGCATTTGCTCGTGCGTAATGGGGTTTTCGGCATAGGTGCCGGTGAACGCGCCGGTCTTGGGGCGCTCCTCTTCCTGGCGCTCGAGCTCGGTTTGGTGCTGTGCGTCTTTAACGTATTGCTCGACCGTGGCGCGCTGATCTGCTGTTGTAATTTTAGCAACGGCAGGATGCTCTGGCGCCAGTACCAGAAACGTGGCGCCGGCCAGCGTGTCGGGGCGGGTGGTGTAAACGGTGATTTTCTCGCCGCCTACCGTAAAGTCGATCTCAGCACCTTCGGAGCGGCCAATCCAGTTGATCTGCTGATCGGCGATGCGGGGCGGGAAATCCACGGTCTTTAAGCCCTCAATGAGGCGATCGGCGTAAGCGGTAATCTTGAGCATCCACTGCTTGAGCACTTTCTTTTCGACCGGAGTGCCACAACGCTCATGCAGGCCGTTCACCACCTCTTCGTTGGCGAGGCCAGTTTTTTCCTTGGGGCACCAGTTGATCGGAATCTCGGCTTGGTAGGCCAGCCCCGCTTTCAAAAATTGCAAAAAGAGCCATTGAGTCCATTTGTAATAATCCGGATCGGTGGTGTTGATTTCGCGCGACCAATCGAAGCCGAGGCCGAGCGAGGTCATCTGCTGCTTGAAGTTGGCAATGTTCTGACTGACAGCCTCAGCTGGGTGAATCTTATTCTTTATGGCAAAGTTTTCTGCCGGCAACCCAAAGGCGTCCCAACCCATGGGATAGAGCACATTGTGTCCGTTCATTCGCTTGTAACGGGAGATGACATCGCCCAGGACGTATTCACGGCCGTTGCCAGAGTGCATGCCGGCCGCCGACGGGTACGGGAACTCGGTGAGCATATAGTACTTGGGGCGTGACTGATCGCCGTCTTCGGCGCGATAAAGCTGGGTGTCGGCCCAGATTTGCTGCCACTTGGGCTCAATTTCGGATGGACTGTAACGTTTCATGTTGACATATATTATAATGTTCCCGCTCATTCGTCGACCGGAATGGAGATTAAAGGATGAGTGGAATTTCGCTTGCGAGCGCAATCCGGCTGGACGGCCGTTACATACCGCTCTTGACGCGCTTCCCGCGAGTCGACCAGATGTGGCTCGACCTAACTCAAGCCCGCCGGCGCACAACGCTGGCACTGATGTTGAGCTACCTCGCGGGCGGCCAGGAAGTGCAAGTTGAGAAGTTGCTCCTGGCGTTGGAGTACTTGAACGAGGGCAACCGCATATCGTCGTTCGACGAGGACTGGTATAGGGTCCGTGGCGACCATGGGCTCTATTCAGTGAGACTGGTTCCGGCCAGCTGTGAGTGCCCGCTCTTCCTAGGCGAGGGCAAGTTCCAAGGCAACCCCGGAACTTGTTCGCACTTCCTGCTGGCGATGATATGCGTCGCCTAGACAGTTAGCTTTTCCGCCTGCCCTGCCGGTTTTTTCCGGATGGGGCGGGCGGATTCGACTTTTTAAGTAGGCGCTCGTCGACGGAAGTGGGGTAACTTTGACTTATAGCTAGTTCTATGCTATTACACCTACGACCCAAGAACTGGGTAGTCGAGCTCCAAGGGGAGAACATGATCTACGTAATCTGCACGGTCACGGTCCTGCTGCTCGCGCTGATCGCTGCCGGCTACCGGCGGTTTTCGAGGCTGCCGGCCGGGACACTGGAATTCGAGTCCGTCAACGGCGACAAGCAGACGCAACAGCTGTCCGGGCGGACGGTCAAGGAGACCGTCATAATTGAAGCCAACACCTACCCGGTCCGCTTCGTTATTAGCCGGCGAGGAGGGCGGCTGCACATAGTCGCGGTGGTCGACCGCGGTGCGAAGATCGATAGAACGTCTAACATCCACCGGGTGTCGGTACGGCAGCCCGGCGAAACGATGCTGGCCGGCATCATGATCTACTATCGCCCCCAATCGGCGCTCTCGGTTAGTTAACCGGGACAAGGGACGACCTGGCTTGCCGGCGGCCGCATGGTCGCCGGCAAGCCCAGAATAGTGATAATTTTGCCACCATTACGGTGGCTTTTTTTGTTTGCTAGTAAGCGTCCGGGAATTGCTTGGCCTTGGTGCGGAGCCAGGAGGGAGATTGACGAACGAGCTTGGCGGCGTCGGCGGAGTTGGCCAGCAATTTTTTGGTGGCTTCTTCAGCGAAGACGCCGTTTTGGGAGCCTTTGATGAGCACGAGGTCGCCGGGCGCGAGCATGAGGCGTAGGAAATCGCCGGCGGCGTAGGGCGAATCGGCCGGCTTCCAGCGGCTGGGGTCGAGGCCGGCCTCCACCGCGGCGGGGCCGAGGTAACGATTGGCGTCGGCACCGATGGTGACAAGCAGGTCTACACCGGCCGCGGCGGCGCCGACCTGACGATGGTACTCGGGGGACTCGGGGCCAAGCTCGTTCATGGAGCCGAGCACGGCGATACGGCGACCCTCCGCCGCCAGCTTGGCGAGCGTTTCGAGCGCGGCCAACACAGCGTCGGGGCTCGAGTTGTAGGTGTCGTCGATGAGGCGCGAGCCGTTTACGCCCTCGAGCGGGTTCATACGGCCGGCCACCGGTTTGATGTGCTCGAGCACATGGTGGATTTTGGTCTCGGGCACTTTGAGTTCGTGGGCCACCAGGTCGGCCGCCAGCAAAGCGGAGCGCATATGGCCAAGGATGTAGGGTGTTTCCGGTAAGTGCTTTTGGTCACGTAGGCTGTAAGTTAAAACACGCACATAATCCTTTAGGTATTTGTGGCGGTACTTGGAGTCGATAGCGTCAGCGTTTACCACCATTACTTTGGAGCCCTGGACGAGTGTGAACTCCTCTGCGGCCACCTGGTCGAGACCGTCAGGGAAGTTTTGCATATGCTCGGGAGTGATGGCAGTGAGCACGCCCACATCCGGTTTTAGGTAACGAAGGTAACGGGCGATTTCGCCGGGCTCTTCGGTTCCGAGCTCGAGCACGAGCACCTGGTTCGGATAGCTGCCCGTAACCATAAGCTCGGTGCGTAGCAGCCGCCAGGCCCAGGCAAACGGGTTGATGAGCAGGCGCGGCACGCTCATTTCGAAGACCGAGAGCGGGAGGCCGAGCTCGGAGTTATAGCCGGGGTTGGGGATGTTTTGCACTTGGTACTGGGCCCGCAATACCTCAGCGATAGCGGCGCGGGTAGAGGTTTTACCAACACTGCCGGCCACGGCCACTACTTTGAGCTGATGGCGCTGAATAAGGCGGCGGGCCTGGCGCTCAAACAGGCGGGCGAGGAGACGGCGAAACGAGGCTTTCATAGGGTATACTTTAAAGCGAAAGGATTTCCATGGCAAAGACGTTGCATATTCGCGGCGGCAAGGCCCTGTCGGGGCGAATCCGCGTGGCCGGAGCCAAGAACGCGGCTAACAAGATGATGATCGCGAGCCTCCTTACCGAGGACGAGGTGATACTGGATAATTGCCCGCAGATTGAGGAAATTACTATTACTGGCGAAATCTGCTCAGCGGTCGGCGCGCACGTGCGCCATGAAGGCAGCCGAGTAGCGCTACACACTCCCAATATTAGCTCCACTAAGGTCACTGAATTAACGCGCCGCAACCGCCTGTCGATACTGGCGCTGGCGCCGCTACTGCACCGGGCGGGCGAGGCTGAGGTGCCGCTGGTGGGCGGTGACAAAATTGGACCCCGGCCAGTGAATTTCCACCTACAGTCGCTCGAAGCGATGGGCGTGACGATTGAACAGACGGCTAACTCTTACAAGGCGTCCGCGCCGAAGGGTGGACTACACGGTGCGCTCGTTAAGCTCCCCTACCCCAGCGTGATGGCCACCGAAACCGTAATTATTGCCGGAACGTTGGCCACCGGTCGTACGCGCATTGAAAACGCAGCTGTCGAGCCCGAAATCGTGGACCTAGTGAAGCTGTTGCAGCAGATGGGGGCAATTATTGAGTTTGGCGCCGATCGAGTAGTAACGATTGATGGCGTACATAAACTGCACGGAGCCCGGTACTCGGTAATGCCGGACCGGATGGAGTCGGCGAGCTGGGCCAATGTGGCAATTGCGACGGGCGGCGAGATTATCGTGGAAGGCGCCAGGCAGGAAGAATTGATTACGTTTTTGAACACGGTGCGGCGAATCGGCGCCGACTACGAGGTGCTGCCGGAAGGTATCCGGTTTAGGCGGGGCGTGGACGGGCTGTACGGGATTGAGCTCGAGACCGACACGTACCCGGGCTTTATGACCGATTGGCAGCAGCCAATGGTAGTAACGCTAACGCAAGCTAAGGGTATTTCGGTGGTGCACGAGACGGTGTACGAGGACCGGTTTGGCTACACCGAGGACCTACGCCGCATGGGGGCGGACATTGGTGTGTTCGCGAAGTGCCTGGGCGAGCTGAACTGCCGGTTCCGCAACAAGTCGGAGCGGCACTCGGCGGTGATCGAGGGGCCAACGCCGTTGCACGCCACTGAAATCGAGATACCTGACATCCGGGCGGGCATGGCACAGGTAATCGCGGCGTTGGTGGCCGACGGCGAGAGCAAGCTCACAGGTATACACCACCTGGAACGCGGCTATGAGCAGCTATGGAATAAGCTGCGGGCCGTGGGCGCCGATTTCGATCTCAAGTAAGTTCTCCTGTAATCAAAAACCGGCGCCTAAATTGGGGCCGGTTTTTGGTTTTGCCTTAGTGAGACCTAGGGCTGGGTCGAAGATGGTGAGCCGGAAGGAGCGGGTGAAGCGCTCGAGCTGGGGCTCACGCCTAGGGCGGTGTGCAGCGTGGCCAATGCCTTTTGGACGGCGGTCTTGAAGGCAGCGTTGGCGGCGTCAACGGCAGCTTTGCGAGCGGCCTTGGCGGCGTCCAGATTGGGCCCAACCGTCTCCGAGCTCTTGGTGGCGTTTTGCAGCGTGGTGCGAGCTGCCGCTAGCTGGGTCTGGAGGGTCTGCCGCACGGTGTCGGGCGAGGTGCCGGCTGCACAGCTAGCCTGGGCCGCAGCAAGGTCGGCGGCGACTGTGGTCTTAAAGGTAGTCGCAGCAGTCTTGAGGGTGGTTTGGCGGCCGGAGACCGCGTTGAGTACTGCTTGGTGGAAAGTGGCATTGGCAGCATCAACGGCGGTTCGGCGGGTGGTCACGGCCTGCTTCACGGCGGCCTCAAAGGCGGCCACGGCGGCCTGTTGGTCGCTGGTGGTGGCTTTGGCGCTGAGCTGGCTGAAATCGTCGCTCAGCTTAGTGTCGGTCTGCTGACGGCTAGTCTGTAGCTGAGATTGGATGCCAGAAAACTGGGTGTTAATCTGACTGGTCCGCTGGCTGAAGTTGCTTTGAAGCTTGTTGAAGTTGTCGGCGGTGTCACCAGACAGCTGGCCAGTGGCATCCTTAAAGAGGCTGCAGAATTGGGTTTTGGCCTCGCCGGTGGTGGGCTTGGGAATCTCGATGCGGGGAGAGTGTGTGGGCTCAGGCGAACCGCTGGGCCGCACGGGGGTGCTGTTGTTGTCTGCGGCGAGCGCAAAGCTAGGTATCAACAAGCTGGCGGACACGAAGGTGAAGAGGAGTTTAGAAAGACGCATTGGCGCTATCCCCTAAGTTGTTAACGTCGCTCTCGGCGGCGCTGGCCTGGTCGGCCATAGCGTCAGCGCCGGCGCTGGCGGCTGTGTCGCTGGTAGAGCCTTCGGTGGCGATAGCGGCGGCCGAGTTGGCCAGGCCCACAGTGGAGTTAGGCGCGGTAGGGGGATTGGTGGTTTGTGAGGCCACGCTGGCCCGGTGGTTGGCTTGGTAGACCGCAAGTCCGGCCAGAGCCAGCACCGCCGCTACCAACACTAATTCGAGTAGCATGGCTACTCCACGTTGATCACGAAGATATCTTTGCTTCATGTTTTTTGTTTTACCCTTATGTGGTTTTAATTTATTACACTTATGCTTAAGAAGTCAAGCCGGCCATTGACTTTTTTTAGTTCTTATGCTAATATATCCCAATGAGTTTCTGATCATCGAGTTGCCCTAAGGAGGCATACCATGAAACTCGTGTTCCTCTCAGAGACAGCCACCGGCCGCCCGGTCCAGAGGGTCAACGCCCTCACCGACGAGCTGGTGAGTACCAGAGTACAGATAGTGTGCGCGGACATCACGGCCAGACCCCAGGAGTACACGAAAGCCGGAAGCCAGATGCGTTACCTGATGAGGGCAATGCGGCTCCTGCGCTTCGTGACCGGTTCCGAGCTCCGTGAGCTGCGCGCGCCAGTCGACCTCGAAGAGGCCGTCGCAGCCATCCTGGAGAAGGGGAAGACGATCAACAGCATCCCCTACCCGGTCGGCCCGCGGGTCACCTCACTCATAGTGGTGGCCAACGCCCAGCTGCTAGCGCAGCTGGCTCCGCACTTCGGCCTGTCCTTCGACCCTACGTTGCTCTACAACGTGGTGGAGGTCGACCTGGCTGCTTAAGTTAAGTACCTTCCGGTACTCCGCCTCATTCGCGTGAGGCTAACAACTATAGTCTGAGACCGGCCCCCGCGCGCGAACGGGGGCCTACTGCTGTTTAGGGGGCAGCTGAAGAAAATACTGGGTGATCCGGAAGCTCCTTGACGAGAGAAGCCGGCAGACTCACCCCAAAAACGCGACCCCCATCATCACTCCGAAGAATGACACGATATTGAGTGATTGAATTATTAAATAGTAAGGGGATAAGCGTTGAGCCATTGATGAGCGAGACGCGAAGACCCCGAGATAGATCGTAAAGACGTACCAAGCCGTAGTGATAGTTGCGATAACTCTGGTGGCGGTGCTGACATTATGGGCAAAGGCTAACGTGGTCATTATCAGAAATACCATAAGACCCCAGGCAAATGCGACTCGATAGTGAGGGCTTTGAAAGTCTTGCTTGCCAGAGCCTGCAGGTATCCAGGCCAGCAATAACCAGCAAATCCAGCTAATGACTACGGCTAGATAGTAGACGAGTGGCAGTCCGAAATGTGGGCCGAACAATATGAGGAGGTACGCATCAAATAAGCTTCCGAATATAGTAATAGAGACGCCAAAGAGAAGATAAGACCAGCGCCTACTTGCCGCGTGCTCGCTAATGCTAACTTGCTTACCTTGCGGATCGGTTAGGATGATGATTATTGATACGACACATAGTGCCGTCACGCTTAGCAGAGCTAAAAGTCTGAGCATATACGTAGAGTATAGGCCTTGGAAACAATTTGCTACCAAGCTAAAAAAGAGCAAATAATAAAACGCCCGTGGAGTGGGCGTTTTATGGGGATAATTCCTTGGTGGAGCTACAGGGACTCGAACCCTGGACCTTCTGCATGCCATGCAGACGCTCTAGCCAACTGAGCTATAGCCCCGCGTTTACAAGTGAGAACATTACCATATATGGGGCCGGCAATCAATACTCGGCTAGTGCAGGTTGAAGGCCAGGATGATGCCCCAAGTGAGGCCAGCAACGAGCAAGGACACGAAGAGGCCGGACACGAAGAAGCCGAAACCAAACCGGAAGCCGTCCACATAGCCCACGTGCTTGTTGTCTTTGGCGTTGATGGCGTCAGCCAGAAAATTGTCGTGCTTGGGCATTACGGGGGGCTCCATACTTTTTATGCTTAAGTTAGCAGACCAGGGAGCGAGCGGTCAAACTACTGGTGCTTGCGCATATCGATGACGGCTGGCCCCACCGAGCGAATCGGATCCATGCGCGATGGGTGGCCGGCGCGCGGACGATGCGGCACGGCAATGGCCATCGGCAGCCGCTGGGGGCCGGGCGGTGGCGTTGGTGGCGGAGTGGCCTGCAGACGCCGGTCTCGGCGGAGGTGCACTATCACCATCAGCCCAAACGACAACTCGTACATAGCCACCACGGGTAGCGCCAGCATAACTTGCGACACCGGGTCGGGTGCAACCGGCAAGATTAAGGCAACAGCAAAGGCGCCGATTATTACCACATGCTGCTGTTTGCGCAAGCTCTCCGGTGGAATGGGGGTGAGGTAGTCGGCACACAGAATAAGTAGGGGCAACTGGAAGGCAATGGCGGATATGGCCAGATAATTGATCACGAAGCTCATATACGAGTTGGCGGCGATGAGTGGGTGGAGGTGCTGAACGTCGATGGCGCGGAGCAGGTGCAGAGCGGCCGGCAGTGATACGAAGTAGGCAGACAACACACCGGTGGATACCAGTGCATATGAGGCCATAACCACCATGGCCCGATTGGGCGCACCGGGGCGCGCCTGCAAGACTAGGCGGTGAACTAGAAAGGGCAGCAGGAAGAGCAATCCCGCCAGTAGGCAAAGCGGCAGAAGGTAAGCCGAGACGTCTGCGGCATCCGAATAGTAGAGCGTGGAATGAAGCGGTGCTTGGAGCCAGGCAAGCCAAGTGCTGTGCCAGATATAGCCAACTGCGATTCCGCCCACCAGAACTAAGGCCGGCACAGCCAGCCATGCCCATGGGATCAGTTTATGCCGTTGTATCACTCTTCTTAACATTGTTTTTGAGGCGGTCGCGAATATTCGAGTGTAACCTGCGAACGCTCTTTCCGGTGCTCCGGGCCAGCTTGGGCAAAGTCTCACCGTTAAACATCACCAACAAGATGACGAGCAGAATTAGTAATAATTCGACCTTACCGAACATTCACCACTCACATTATCAAGATAATCCTACCATAAGTGATTCAGCTAGAGATTACGGTGCAATCGGCGGCGCGAGTGGCTGCCGCGGCGTACCGCCACCGCCCACGCTACTCGCCGAGTTGTTATTTACCACCTGCAAGAGCGGTCGCAAACGCTGCAGATCTCGAGACCAGGGCGTATTACTATTCACCCGTTGTTCAAGCGGCATGCCGTAGTCGGATTGGAATTGGTTTCGCAGTGTGCCGCTGGGGCCCTGCTCAGCCTCCAGAGAGAAAGCCGCACCGCCAGTCGAGTCCACGATATAAGCACCATAGTTTTGTAGCGTCCAGGCAATCTCCTTGCCTGGCACGGACTCCAGCCCAATAGCGTTAACGTTGACCGATGGCGGCAGCGCCAACAGCGCCCCCATCTTCATGGCTGTATTTTGATTATTGTTAGCGCTACCGTAGTTGCCCACCGAACCGCTATCGGATGTGAGAGCCGGCCAGCGGTAGCAGCTACTTTGAGTCGTGCACTTATAGAGCTCGTACGGAGAATCCACATTCACCTTGAGCGCGTGCCGAGGGCCCTGCTGTCCCGGTCGCAGCTCACCAAGCCGGATCGACCCGCCCAGCGCCGACAGCCGTGAGCCACCATGAGATCCGCTAATCCCGTCTCCATACAAGTCCACGGTCGGGAAAGTCAGTAAGCTGGTCGCAATTCCGCCAGCCGTACAGCGGGTAAACGGTTGGCTTTGCAGTACCGTCCGCCCGTCCGCCTCCAGGAAAGCAGCACTGTTGTTAGCCCCGTTGTTGGGGATTACAAAGCCCGTCGGAATCGGTACTTTGGCCAATTCTGAGCCCTGGCTCGCACACCGGGACGCCCCGCTCCACCCTGATCCGTTGTACATAATAGAGGTCAGCGGTGCAGTCGGGGTCATTACAATTTGCTCATCGTCGATCTGCGGCATGGGGGCCCAGACGTTTCCTTCCGGATCTGCCGTAAGTCCTGCCGGCACATACACCGCCCCGCTGCCAATTGGCATGTTCCAAATGCTTGTGCTAGAAAACGGCTGAATAAGCGGGTCGCGCGAACCACCGGAACCTGGAGTGGGCGTTGGAGTTGGAGACGCCGTCCCCGCACCGAACCTGACGGCGGAGCCGCCGATGGCCGAAGCATCACTTACGACCTTGGCCCCACCCGCGAGCGTACCCTGAGTCGGCAAAATCGACAAGAAAGAGCCGGAGGCGGCGTGAGCGACCAACAAGACGATGGCGCCGGCGACAACAAACAAGATCACAAAACCGACCCCGATAGGCTGACCGAACGGCATGCGATCCGGGAGTTTAGAGAGACGAGCCATAAGATACCTACGTTTAACTGTCATTTACTATTTTTCCCAGGTCCAAGTGACGGTGCGACCAGCCGGAAGAGTAATGGTTACCGAAATTGAATTGTGCCTATGCTTAACTATTATAATACTTAGTTCGATGGTCGTCTGGCGCTCCTGCATGGCCTCGAGCATGCACTTTGCGTCAGTTAAGGCAGATTTCACATTAGGCCGGTCTCTATCAGAGTGCTCTCACCTATTCATCATTTTGCACAATGAACCCTGTGCAAAGACACAAGCGTAATGCCGAAAAATAGATGTGGATAAGTCGAAAAACCTAGCCATTTTTGGCTTTCTTCTGCTACTCAAATCACTTAAAATAAGCACAAGTAGTTTATGAGGAGAATAGTTCCCTGAACGGAGGTTCGTTCAGTAGCATACGGTCCAAATCAAAGCTACTTATAGCGCTCGCTCTCACCGGAATCGGGCTTTTTGGCGTTGCAATGACACCCACCGGGGCTAGCGCCAATGGCGCCGGCATCAACAAGACGATCAACTTCCAGGGCCGCCTGCTCACCAACGCTGGAGCGGTTGTCCCGGACGGTTCCTACAACCTGCGTTTTAAAGTCTATCAAGACGGGGACGGACAGTCCCCGAGCGATACAACTGGCACACCCGGCGGTATGCTCGAATGGACCGAGCTGTGGCAAAATTCGGTGGCTACCGGCACCTCCTCTGGCGTGACGGTCAAAAATGGCTATTTCTCCGTCAATCTCGGTTCGTACTGCTCCTTTGCCGGCGGGTCCTGCCAGGGCACCACCAATCCTGGTGTCAACTTCGACTACGACACGCTTTGGGTATCCATGGATGTAGGCGGAACCGCTGTGACCAATACCCCCGCCTACGATGGGGAGATGCTGCCCATGAAGCGCCTGAGCTCGACGGTCTATTCGCTCCAATCCGCCAACTCCGACGCGCTAGGTGGCCTGGCCGCCAGTCAATACGTCCAACTGGCCCAGGGCATCCAGACCGCGGCCCTGACCTCGCACCCTGCCATTGGGATTAATGCCACATCCGGCACCGCAAATCTGATTACTCTCCAGTCGTCGGCCACGGACGTCTTTGACGTCACCTCCACCGGCAATCTGACTTTTGGCAACAATGCCGATAAGACCATCTCCATCGGCCAAGCCGCATCCGGCAATAATGGCAACAATCTCACCATTGCTGCCGGCTCGGGCAACGGTACGTCCACGAGTGGCGGCAACCTCATCCTGCAGGGCGGTTCGCCCGGCACCGGTGGGACTGGCGGGTCGGTCGTGGTCAAGCCCCAAGTTGACTCCACCTACGCATTCCAGGTGCTCACAGCTGGGGGCAATCCCCTCATAAGCGTCGACTCGAGCCACGCGACCGTTACGATCAGTGGCGCCTCGGCATCAGCAAGTTTTCTACATGATTGGACCACGAACGGCATGAATCAAGCGACCGTGGCGGTAGCGCCCTCTATAGTGGGTGATCTCATGACCCTGGCCATTGGTACGTCTGCGACGGCGATATCGGTTACCGGTGTCAGTGGTGGGGGAGTCAGCGGTTGGCACCATGTGGTCAGCCACCTTGGCACAGGGTTTGTCGACCTTTGGGAAGGCTCCGTCACGACTACCGGCGCCTCAACCGTTACGATCACCTACAGCGCTACCCCCGCTAACAATGTCGACCTGGATGTCGAAGAGTATTCGGCCGGCGTCGGCACCAATGGCAATTGGGTCGTGACGGCCAGTAACACTATCAGCAACTCGTCTTCAACTACCCTAACGTTTCCGTCCGTAGTGGCCACCTGGAACAACAGTTTGTATGTTGGCTACGTGCGCACCAGTAGTTTAGCCTCGGCCGGTTCCACGAGCGGCTTCTCCTACCACATCACTAGTTCAACCAACGTGGTCGCCGACGACCCCTCCGCCATGGCCGGCTTGGCCTATGCTCCATCCGCCACCAGCTCAGGCTCCGGCACCTCGGATGGGGTCGCCATGATCGTTTTACCTCCAACTCCCGGCGATCTCGCCGTCGATGATGCGCTACAGGTCGCCGGCACCGCCAGCTTTGACAGCAGCTTGAGTGTCCAGGCTACCACCGACTCCACGCCGACCCTGACCATCGCCAACTCAGATGGCACGACCGGGATCCAGATCATGTCCGGCGGCTCGGGCGGCAATAACACCTTTATCGGGCTAAACTCCGGCCAAAGTAACCTGGTCAATACGGGTGCCTACACTGGTATCTGGAACACCAGTCTCGGTGTCAACTCCCTCCAGTACAACTCAACCGGCACTGCCAATACCGCCCTCGGCGGCGATGCCCTCCAGAACAACTCAACGGGCGGCAACAACACCGCCGTCGGCATCGCTGCCCTCGCAAGTAATATGAATGCTGTCGACAACACCGCCCTCGGCTACGAAGCCCTGCAATTCAACAACTCAGGCTCGACCGGAGGCAGCTACAACACGGGGGTCGGCATCTACGCGCTTCTGGATAATACGAGCGGCTCTCAAAACACCGGCTTTGGTTATGGCGCCGGCGCCAACAACATTACCGGCAGCAATAACACCTACCTCGGCTACAATGCCGGCAACGGCGATAGCGATACCTTTACCTCCCTGGCCGCCCTCCAAAACTCGACTGCCATCGGCACCCAGGCAGAGGTCCAGGCCTCCAACAGTCTCGTCTTGGGCGGAGCCGGCAGCAACCAGGTCAACGTCGGCATTGGCACGACCATTCCGGTCAACCCGCTCAGCGTCAGTCCGCTTGACTATAATGCGGGCCAGGCTTCCGTCACCTCAGCCGGCACGACCGTCACCGGCTCGGGCACCTACTGGCGAGCTAGCATGGTGGGGGAACAGTTTCTCTTTGCGAACGGCCAGACCGGCACCATCACCGCAGTCACCTCGACCACGAGTCTCACCTTGAATGCCTCGCAGCCGGTCACCGCTGCCTCCAACTACCGCATTCACCTGATCGGCCTCCAGGTCACCAGTGCGGCCAACGTCGGCATCGGCACCTCCAACCCAACCGCCAAGCTCCAAGTCGCTGCCAATAGTAGCGATTCGACCCTGATACAAGTCACAAGCTCCAGTGGCGGCGCCATCGCCCAGGTGGGCGCCAACGGCGATGTTGAACTGGGCGGCAGTCACACGCCTGGTACGGTCGGTTTGACATCAAGCGGATCTACTAATGCCTCTGGTTATAATGACATGATCTCATCGCAAAAGGTCACCACTGGCACAACCGGCGGTACAGTTACCTCCATGTCGACCAACCTCATCGGCACCACCTCGGGTTCCCACATCCAATTTGGCATCTACGCCGACTCGAGCGGCTATCCCGGTGCCCTGATTGCCACTTCTGCTCTTGGTACACCCGTGGTCGGCACCAACACGCTGCCTATTTCTGCCACGCTCGCTCCATCCACCACCTACTGGTTCACCTATTGGACCGACGGCGCGAACAACAACAACACATATAATACTGGCTCCCCGGCGAACAGCTGGTACTTCGTCACCCCCTACTCCTGGCAGTGCGCTTCGAGTTGCACCAATGGTATGCCTAACACCTTCCCGAGCGGGGGCAGCGGGCTGGCCGACACCTTTAATGTTTGGGCTACCTACGAACCAGCCTCAGCTCTGCGCGTCACCGGCGCGAATGGCTCGACTGTTCTGCAAAACTCCTCCAATTCAACCACTGCTTTCCAGGTCCAAAATGCGAGCGGTACTGCCGTGCTCAGCGTTGACACTGCCAATAGTAGAATTGGGGTTGGTACGAACGCCCCCACTCAGAAACTCGAAGTGGCCAATGGCAACGCGCAAATTGATTACGGCAGCCTAACGCTTCTGGGTATCACCGAGTCTTCCACTCCCCCAACGGTCGCAGTCGGCGCGGCGGGCGTTCTCAATAGTACCTACTATTACCAAGTCACCTTTGTCACGGCCGACGGCGGCGAAACTTCACCGGGCACCCAGTCGGCTGCGGTTTCGCCGGCCAGTCAGAAAGTTAATCTTTCAAACCTTCCGATCGGCCCTGCCGGCACGGTTGCCCGCAAAATCTATCGCTCGAAGGCCGGTGCCGCGTGGCCGTACCCCGGCTATTATCTAACTACCATTAGTGACAACTCTACTACCACCTACACCGATAACACCCCTGATAGCGGCCTAGGCGGACCAGTGTCCTGGTTCAATACCACCTCTAATATCTCTAATCCCCAGGGAGAAGTTGAAGGCGAAGCCTTTGGACAAGGCGCAACAGTATATAACGGGGGCGGCGCAGCTTTGGGCTACGACGCGTTTGCCAACTATGAGAGTACCGCGCTTGGGACGCTTGCCTACACTGGCAATGGCAATTCCGAGGCTATAGGATATAACTCCGCTACTGATTGGGAAAGCGTGTCTATTGGAAGCGGCGCCGCTACCTGGGACCACTCGGTCGCGATCGGGACGAACGCTAACGCCGGTGCCCCTACTAGCTATAGCATCTCCATCGGTGAAAACTCGTATGCCAGTGGCCAGAGCATCGCCCTTGGGGAAGGTGCGACTACTACGGCTTCCAATCAACTGGTCATTGGAGGATCACAGGCTAACGGCACCTATATACAGAACGCTTATATAGGATCTGGCGTAACGGACGCCTCCCCACAGAATATAACCTTGCATGCCACCGGCGGGTCCGGCACCAATGTCGGCGGGGCGTCGCTCAGCGTGGCCGCCGGCATCGGCACCGGCACAGCCAACGGCGGAAACATTAATTTTGGCATAGCCGCCCCCAGCACCACCAGCTCCGCTACGCCTAACACCACTACCACTGTGGCCAGCCTCTCAGGCGTCAACGGAGCTGCCTATTTCCAAAACACCGCCAACTCTACCTCCGCCTTCCAGATCCAGGACGCGGCTGCCAACCCCATCCTCGGTGTCGACACCACGAATAAGCGGCTCGGCGTCAATACGGCCACTCCGTCCGCTGCCCTGAATGTCGTCGGAACGACCAGCGATCCCGCGGCCAGTTCTCTTATCGTGAACGACTCGGGCGGCAACAACCTGGTCTCGGTTCGCAACGACGGTCAGGTTGTCCTGGGCAAGAGCCCGGGTACCATTTCCACCTATGGTCACACCGTTATCGGCGCCACTCCCGACACCGGCTTTGTCGGCGGAGTCATGGCACAACCAATCACCACCGGTCCGGTTGCGGCCACGCTTAACTCGATCACGGTCTACATTGCCGGCTCGGACCCCAGCCCTCACAATAAGTATGATCTCGGCATCTACACCGATGCGGGCGGAACTCCGGGTACGCTCATAGCCCAATCCGCCCAGGGTACGATTACTACCGGCGCCTGGAATACGCTGGCCATAACTGCCAGCCTCGCGGCCAGTACCACGTATTGGCTGACCTTCGCCACCAATGCCACTAACCCATCCACCAGTTTTGTGCCATACGACGCCGGCTCCGGGAATCATCAGGTGTACACAACCTACGGCTCAAACGCCGGTGTCACTATGCCCTCGACGTTTACCACTACCTTCTCGAATACCGCCCTAGACAGCATCTATGCGAACGTCACGGAAGCTGGCGCCCTGGCCTCGACCCTGACACTCAACCCACTGACCGGCGTCACCGTCGCCACGCCCACCAACTCGACTACTGCTTTTCAGGTGCAAAACGCTAGCAGCGCTCCCCTGCTGACCGCAGACACATCCAATATGCGCCTGGGCGTCAACGTCACATACTCTTCCATGACCATCCCTTCCGGACTCACGTTGGGAACCATATCGGGCGGCAGTCTCAGCGCTACCACAGCCTACTACTACAAGGTCACAGCTATTGACTCGGCCGGCGGCGAAACCACGCCGACCGCCGCATCGTGCATTGCAACAACGTCAACTAATAAGACCATTACTTTGTACTGGACGGCGGTCACTGGTGCCAGCGGCTACCGGATCTACCGGACCAGTTCCGGTTCATCCTGCGGGGCGGATCCCGGCGGCGAAACCTTCCTGACGACTGTGCAATCCAGCTACAGCTCAGGATCTCCATATTCAGATACCGGGTCCATTGCCACTTCCAGTGCCTTTACGCTGCCGGCATCCAACACGGCGTATGTGTCGACAAATGTCTCAAACGCCAACTTGACCTTGTCTGTCGGCGGTAATGGCACACCCACAGCTCAGGTTTATGTGGGCGGCACGGTACCGACAAGTGCGCTATCGACGATACAAACTAATGGCACCTCCGAAGGCATGTTTGTCCAGGGCAAGTACGCTTATGTAGTTGACGGCTCGACCACCAGTAAGCTTCAGATCTACGACGTCTCCAATCCGTCTGAGGTGCCGAACACGCCGACCGGATCGCTGACGTTGTCCGGGACCGCGCAACCGTGGGGCATCGAGGTGGTAGGTAATTACGCCTACATAACCGACTACGCCACGGATTTGTTGCAGATAGTTGACGTGTCCAATCCTATGACACCGACTTCGCTCGGAACTGTCACGACTCACAACGGTGTCTGCGTCGGGCCAAGGAGCGTCTACGTAGAAGGTCACTACGCTTATGTAGTCAGTGACGGCGGGGGAGTGACCGCGGACAGTTGCTTCCAGGTCTTTGACGTCTCCAACCCTTCTGGGCCGGTCCAGTTAGGTCCAAACTTTACGACCGGTATTAGCCAGCCAAAGCGGGTGTATGTCCAGGGCCGCTACGCCTACGTTGCCAACTCCAGCTCGGCCACAATTGAGACCGTCGATATCTTGAACCCGGCTTCCCCCAGTGAGACGGGCTTATCTGCCGCGCTGACTGCACCTCATTCTATGACCGTGGCCGGCCGGTACTCGTACGTGGCGGATTACAGCGCCAATGCACTTGAGATCATTGATGAAACTAACCCCGCCTCACCGACATTGGTGGGCAGCAGCTCCACCGGTTCCTCGTCCAGCCCTCAAGGGGTCTATGTCCAGGGCCGCTATGCCTATGTTGTCGATGGCTCAAGCAACAACATGAAGGTCTTTGACGTGTCAAACCCGACGGCGCCCTTCCTGGTTGGTACCGTGGCAACGGCGACCGGACCGGTTGATGTTCAGGTCGTCGGTCGCTATGCCTATGTACTGGGCGAGTCAAGTGATACGGTGCAGATCTTTGATATGGGAGGCGCTTACGACCAGCAGCTTCAAGCCGGCGGCACCGAGACGGGTACCCTTGTGGTCGATAACAACGCGTCAATCCAAAATAACCTGGACGTCCGGGGTGGGCTGGAGGTGGCTTCCGGAGCCCAGGTTGGAGGCAGCTTGAACGTGACCGGTACAGCCTCTGTATCTGGTACTAACTCGACTACTGCTTTTCAGGTGCAAAACGCTACCAACCAGACCGTGCTGACCGTCGACACCCAAAACCAACAAACTATCGCGGGCCAGAACTCATCCAGCTCGAATGCGCCCGCCCTCTCGGTGCAGCAGTCGGGTTCTGGCGACGCCACGATGCAATTACAGGATGCGTCGGATAGGTTCTTTGTCGGCGTCAACTCGACCACCTCCAATTCCTTCAACATCAATTCGTACGACGCGGCCAACTCCTCATCCGTGCTGGGGGAGAACTATGCGGTCGACACCTCAAATGGCGATGATTCCAACACCAGCGAGGTCCAGTCGACTCGATTTGTTGCTTCCGCGTCTGGCACCATCTCAAGCATTAGTGCGGCGTTCGGCTTTAGCGTCAGCGACGCCTATTCCGTCGCCATCTACCAGGACAACGGCTCGGGTTGTGGCGACACCAACTGCCCTGGCACTCTACTTGGCAAGCACACTGGCACCGGCACGCTGAGCACGCCCGTCGGCGGGGCCAACAACTGGAATACGCTCACGCTAGATTCACCCGTCGCAATCACCGCTGGAACGGCTTACTGGTTGGCCGTTGAGACCACGAGTGGCAACGACTACTTCAATGTCATCGTACCGGGCTACGCTCAGTCTGCCTATCGCGGTGGTGTGACCGTGGGCACTTGGGCCAACTGGTCCAGCAACGGCACCATTGACGACGGCGGGGGAACAGACGTAATCGGCATCTATGCCAACATAACCGGCACCTCAGTCGACAACTACTCCAGCAGCCTGTTTAATCTGTCAACGAGTGGGCAAGCCACGTTCCGTAACCTATCCAACTCCACCGCCGCCTTTGTGATAGAAAACGCCACTTCCGCCAGCATGCTGCAAGTGGACACCACCGATTCCCGGGTCTATATCGGTAATCCCACTAACTTCAGTTCGGCGGTGACGCTCGTCGTGGGCACCTCCGACAGATCTGTAGATCCCGCCGGAACCAATGGCGCGATCTACTACAACGGGGGCGGCATAGGCGGGCCAAGCACCGAGGGCGGGAGTATAACGTCGGCCGGCACGTTCCGTTGCTACCAGCAAGGTAGGTGGCAGAACTGCCTCGGGATGCGTGATATCGCGGAGCGGCGCTGGGGTTATGCCGCACCGGCTGGCGCGACTACGACTTTGACGGCATCCGGCCTCCTGGGGGCGCTGACCCAAAACGGCGGCGCTTCAGATACCGGCCAGTCCGAGGGCAATTACGTCAACTACACCACCGGTACGACCAGTGGCAATGCCGCGGGTGTCACTACCGCGGCCACCAGTACAGAATCAAGATGGTTGCCGAAAATGGTCGCCAGATTCCGGACAGGCTCGGTCATTAGCTCATCCAGAGTCTGGGTCGGCATGACCAACTCCACGCTCACCGGTGGTGACGGTTCGGGCGTGTCATTCGTTGGCCTCAGGTATTCCACCTCCGCCGGCGACACTGACTGGCAGTGCGTATCCAATGCTGGTGGCGCGACGCCGACCACGGCGGATACCGGCGTGGCCGTAAACACGGGACACTACTATGACGTCATCGTGGACGAATCGGTCTCCGGCGAAATCATATGTTCAATAGCAGACGACGGGGGAGCGTATCGGACGGTCTACGACACTACCGTACCGGCAGCGGCCACCACGCTATTCCCGGAGCTCAGCATCACCACCCTGACGACGGCCGCCCGTTCGCTAGAAGCCGAATACCTCTACCTGGAGCAGCAGTAGTACGCGACATTAGAGGTATGGGTGTCTAGAGCTTGACGAACGACTGCGTGACTTTTTCGGCATCATTCATCGTAAATCCGGACACGTTAAGCACCACCCAAGTGTCCGGTGTGACAAGGCTTGAAACCAGCTTATTGCCCCAAAAGCTAATCTCAGCGGTACCCGCCGTCGTGGTGAATTCCCGCTGATCAGGCAAGGCGAGCCCGCTAGAATTGGGGTGCTGGCTCAGGTCCACGCCGAGGGGGATGCGTTCTTCGCTGACCGCTATGTTCCTCCCACTGGGCGTGTTGATGTTGAAGACGAGCACGTTAGTCTTACGCTGGAACGAGCTGCGGTCGACCACGTAGCCGTTTGGCAAATTTGTTGGGTAGTACAGTGGATAATTGAGGCCCTGACGGTATTTTTCAGGGATCGGTTTAGTGTTGACGACGAGCCAAGTACCGGCTGCGATTGCGAGAACGACAAAGAGGGCCCCGGAACTTATAACCATACCGCGCGAGGGGCGCAGCTTTTTCAGTTGCATATGCTCATTATAACTGGTCGTGCCGCGAAAGGGCCCGGAAGTAGATGCTGATCCTCCCTAGGCCACGTTCCCCGTTCACCTGTTAGAATCGTGGTACGTGACGAAGAGCGGTGCTACTGGGCATTTGATGGTTCTAGAGTACCGCGCGTTGCATTGTAGTCTTCAACGTAGGGTATAGCAGCGGCGGCTATAACGATGGCTATGCCCAGGGAAACAATTCCGCTTATACGCTCATGGAAAAACATTACGCCGAATAACACTCCAAAGACGATTTCGAGAAGCCCTAAAATACCTGCAGCACCGGCATCGATAAGCTTCACTCCGGCTATGAATGTCCAGGATGCGACTACGGAAGCTAGTGCGAAAATAAGTAGGTAGAGCCATTGAATGTGCCAGCTGGTAGCAGGATGAGGCTCGGCCACAGCGGTAGCCATAAATACGTTTGCTATGACGGAGGTAACCCAAAGGAATATTGTCGCTTGCGCGGCCTTGTAGTTTATTTTTTTGGCAATGACATTATTGCCCGCAATACTCAGCCCACTCACCGCGGCAGCAGTTAGTGGTAGCAAACCTAAATGGGAGATACTTGGAGTGAAAATGAGAAAGAGACCTACAATGCCCAGCAAGCACGAAATCCACTTATCCTTGGTGAATCGCTCTTTATTTAGTAGCCAGCCAAAAATAAACATGCCTATAACAATACCGGTGTAATTCACCGCGGATGTGATGCCGATGCCGGCATGTAAAATGGCGTAGTAAAGAGGACCCCAGACGAGGAGTGAAGCCAATATCATTCCCGCAAGGTAGCGCCAGTTTCGGCGCCAGTTAAGAGGCTCAAGGCGCTTGTAGGCGATGGCGATGGGCAGCAAGATGCAGAGTACCAGAATGCTACGCAATGCGGAGGCCGTATAGCCACCAAAAAAATTGCCCATGAGCCGTGTCCATATTCCGTAACTGGCATAGAAGACAGAGGAGAGTACGATGAGCGATGCGCCTAGAGGCGCATTTAGCTTACGAACAGGCATATCTGGGCGCGATATGGATTGTTACCATTGGCTACGAGTATACCAAAAGAGCCTCATGGCTCTGTAAAAAACTCAGTTAAACATCAAAAAACTATTGAAAACTAACTTGGTGGAGCTAAAGGGATTCGAACCCTTGACCTCTGCAATGCGAATGCAGCGCTCTAGCCAGCTGAGCTATAGCCCCTCGACTGACCAAGATATTGTGCCTGGTTTTATAGGGCGAGTCAATGCAAGGGCTAGGAGTTGGCTTCGTCGATGAAGCCGCCCGATTGATGGGACCAGAGTTTGGCGTAGGTGCCGCCGTGGGCGAGAAGCTGATGGTGAGTGCCTTGTTCGGTGATGCGGCCGTCGTCGAGCACAATGATACGGTCCATGCGCTGGATAGTGGACAGGCGGTGCGCGATGACGATGGCGGTGCGGTGTTCCATGAGGCGCCAGAGCGCATCCTGGATGAGCTTCTCGGACTCGGAGTCGAGGGCTGAGGTAGCCTCGTCGAGCACCAGGATAGGCGCGTCTTTGATCATAGCGCGGGCGATGGCGATGCGCTGGCGCTGACCGCCGGATAGCTTCACGCCCCGCTCCCCCACCAGCGTGTCGTAACCCTCAGGCAACTTAGTGATGAACTCGTGAGCGTGGGCTTTCTTGGCGGCGCTAATCACCTGCTCATCGGTGGCGTCTAGCTGGCCGTAGCGGATGTTGTCGCGGAGGCTGCGGTGAAACATCACGGGCTCCTGGGGCACGTAGGCGATAGCGCGCCGTAGATCGGACAGGCGGCCCTCCGCGATGTTTTGGCCGTCTATGAGTAGCTCGCCGCCGGTGATGTCCACGAACCTGAGCAGCAGCTTAGTGATGGTGGTTTTGCCGCCGCCGGAGCGTCCGGCCATGGCCAGCTTTTCGCCGGCCGCGATATGGAGGTTGAGGTTTTTGAATAGCATGTCGCCGCCGGCGCCATAGCTAAAGTCAACATGACGGTATTCGATTTCACCGTGCTGGAGCTTGAGCTTAATGGGCTTGGGCTGCTCAACGAGGGCCGGTGGCGCGATTAGGAGATCGGTGAACTGGCCGGCTTCTGAGATGGCGTTTTCGAGGTTGCGGTAGATGCGGTTGAACTCCCACAGCACACGGGTGGTGGAAACGTAGTAGCTGAACGTAATGAAGATGGCCGACAGACTGGCTGCGTCTTTACCGAAGGTGATGGCGAGGGCTAGGCCCAGCACGTTGGTGAGCACATAGAGCGGCGAGATGAACATATCGATCCGCTCATTGTGGTAATCCCAGGAGCGGCGGGCGATCTGAGCGAAATCCATGACCCGACGACGATGCTGAGCGAGCTCAAAATCCTCGTGGGCGAAGGCTTGAACGGCGTCCATGTTGCCGATCACGTCAGCGACGTGAGCGGCCATGCGGTTAGAAGCCGTTTCACGCTGGTGGACCAGGCGGGTACGGTGTTTGATGAGCGGGGCCAGAATGAGGCCAATGACGGCCATGAGCCCAAGCAGGCCCAGTACAAGTACCGGCGTGAAGCGCCAGAGGATGATGACAGCGAAAATGATGGGTATAAGCGAAGCGAAGATGTTGAAGGACAGCGTGTCCATGAAGCCTTCGAAGCTTTTGCCATAGCCGAGAGCTTTTTTGGTAAGGGAACCAGCGAAGTTATTGTGGAAGAAGCCGATATCTTTGTGGGATAAATCCTCCATGGCCTCGATGTATAGGTTGCGCATGGCGTAGGAATCGGTGCGGTTGATGCACCAAAAGCCGAGACGCCAGATGAGCTCACCGACGTACCAGGCGCCAGCAAAATAGAGCAGGTACGGCATAATATCGTGCAGAGTGGGCCGGCCGTGGCCAAATTTGCTCAAAATGGACGCGATAATGAGCGGCGGAATGTAACCGGAGAAGATACTACCTAGCCCGGGCAGGATCAGGCCAGGAATGGCCGTGACACGCTCACGC
The DNA here is from genome assembly GCA_036488585.1 of Candidatus Saccharimonadia bacterium. GTDB lineage: Bacteria > Patescibacteriota > Saccharimonadia > UBA4664 > UBA4664 > DASXHH01. The sequence goes on from DASXHH010000004.1 coordinate 41,469, forward strand.
CAAATCTGCCGCACATAGCGGCGAAGGGCAAGACTGGTGGCCCTGCTACTGGCTCGACTTTGGTTCATAAGATGATAATGGTTAGGCTTTTATTACAAACAACGCCAGCCAGTATAACAAAAAAGAGGCCCCACTGCAGGAGCGTGGCCTCTTTGGGTCGCCGATGCCTCTGCGGTGGGGCTTAGCTGGTCATGCCCTTGAGGATCGCGTGACTGAAGCTGAGTTGCTGGAGTGTCCGCTCGTCTTGCTGGAGCTCCACGCGCTCGCCTTCCACATGATGACTGTAGATGCCGGCCAGGTCCTCAAGGATGCTAACCAGGGCAGCCGGGCCTTTCGCGAACTGGCCCAGAAGCCATTCATGTGCACGTATAATAGTGCATCGGTTGGACACGTACTGGCGCGCGACGTGGCTACGTGGCACGTTCTCACGTATTCGCGGCTCGGGGTGATATGTAATGATCTCTCGGAGGAGGAGTGGGCGGGAATCACTATCGCGCGTGAGCACCAAGGCCTCACTGTAGTGGTGCGGTGACCAGAACCTGACTTCGCATACCCGGGTACGCTCGGTGACCCCGTTGGGGTACTGGACGATTTCGGGAGCTACGAAATAGAATGCGTTGTCGTGCCCGTAGCGTTGCCTGAGCGGCGTCATCCCCGGGGTATGCCGGCCTCGTGAGAGGAAGATGGACGCGTATTTGAGCAAGACCTGCATTTGGGCATCTGGGTCCCATCGTTTGGGATCCGACCCAAGCAGGACATAGAGTTCCTGCGGGATCTCGATGGCGGCGGCGGGGTACGAAACCATGACCGACCATCCTTCCTGACAGTCTCCGGGGACGAGCCCATGTGGAGAACGGTTTACACCACGGAGTGCGGTGCGGAATAATAATGCGATAATTACTTACTGAAAGCAAGTTTGACTACTCGATCCAGGACAACTCCTGGTCGGCGAGACGGATAGTGTCGCCGTCCTGGGCGCCGCGGCGGCGGAGTTCGCGCGCCACGCCGGTTTTGCGCATGATGTCACGCAGGCGCTCGATGGCGTCGGGCTGGTCGAAGTTGGTACGGCGCGCGAAGCCTTCGATCCGGTCGCCGGTGACGCGGAACACACCCTCCCCTTCCGGCTCAACCCGCCAGAGGTTCGGGAAAGCGGTGGCGTCGATAACCGGAATGGTGGCCTCGGCCTGCAGTTTGGCCTGCTCGGTGCGGGCGGTGCGCACTAGGTTGGCAGCCTCGCCGAGCAAGGGTTTGAGGCCGTCGTGGGTTTGGGCGGAAATAACGAAGATAGGGGTGCGGCCGGCGGCTTTGGCGAGAACCTTTTGATCGGCGGCGAGTTTAGCCGGTTCCACCATTTCTTTCTTGGTAAGCACGATGATTTCGGGACGGGTAGCGAGATCGGTCTGGTGAGTCTCGAGCTCGCGGCGAACGGTGCGATAATCGGCAGCCGGGTCGTCTGTGCCAGCGTCCACCAGGTGCAGCAAGACGGCGGTACGCTCGACATGGCGCAGGAATTCGTGGCCGAGGCCCTTGCCGGACGAGGCCCCCTCGATGAGGCCAGGGATATCGGCCACCAGGAAGCTGTAGTCGTCGAGATCTACCATGCCGAGGTTGGGCACGATGGTGGTAAAGGGATAGTCGGCGATTTCAGGCTTGGCGTTTGAAATAACGGACAGGAGTGTGGATTTGCCGGCGTTGGGCAGACCAACCAGGCCGACATCGGCCACTAGCTTGAGCTCGATGCGCAATTTGCGGGCTTCGCCGCGCTCGCCCAGTTCGGCCGAGCGCGGGGCTTGGCGAACGGAGGATTTGAAGTGGGCGTTGCCGAAACCGCCGCGACCGCCATGGGCGATCACCACCTCTTGATCAAGACCGGTGAGGTCAGCCAGCAACTGGTCGTCCTCCCAGATCTGCGTGCCTTGCGGCACCTTCACCACCGCGTCGTTACCAGACTTGCCATGTTTGCGATTGTCGCCGCCGATCTCGCCGTTCTCAGCCTTGATGAGGCGGGCGGTACGGTAAGCGGACAGCGTGTTGACGTTATGGTCGACGCGAAAAATAACGTCGCCGCCATGACCGCCGTCGCCGCCGTCAGGGCCACCCATAGCCCGGTACTTTTCATGACGAAAACTGAGGCGGCCGTCGCCGCCTTTGCCTGCCCGAACCTCGATTGTGGCTATATCTGTAAATGCCATATGTGCTTATTCTATCAAAATTTGTCAATTTAGGGAATATGTGTCGAAATATCGCTAACGCTATGACATAATTATTTTTGCACCATCACCAGTCGTTAGGGGTAACATATGCGTGAGTGGATCAATCGACTGATAGCGCTGTACGAGGAGAGGCCGACCGGAACGGCAATCGCATCCGCGATCGTCGGAGGCATTGTGGGAACGTTGCTGGTATCGACCCTCAGTACTCTCAGCCTCGGCTTTAACATCGCCATCGTGCTCGGCTGCATAGGGGTCAGCCCAACGGTGGTTCTGCTGAGCGCCCAGCTCTTCAGGCGCGCGTCTGTCCCAGAACTGGCCGAGCACAACCATGAAATGCAGCATTACCTGAGCCCATGGCAACGGTTCCGGCGGATCGTGGGGCGATTCCGTCGCCGTTCGGCCTCGCTGCCACCTCCAGGCGACCACCCGGACCAGACTGGCGGGGATCCTCCATCCCAGCAGTTACCGGTGCAAGCCCGGGCCTCTGGACCAATGGTTCAGCGGGCCCGGGCTGCTTGTCTTAGAGCCTTGAGTTGTGCGTGTTATTATGGTTAAATAATCGTCAACGTGCCAACCCTGGCTCGCACCAAGCATCTGTACCTCACACAACTCGCCGCCACTGTCGGCCCAATGCCCGAGGAGGCACCCATGCCCCTGAGCGAACACGAGAAGCGAGTGCTCGAGCGAATAGAGGAAGAGCTGTCCCGAGCAGACCCGAGACTGACGAGAATATTCCATGCCTGCGACAAGCGCCTCCACGGTAACTCGCGAAAGGTCCAGGAAAGCCGCCGGACCTTGAAGAAGGCGATCGCTGCCATCCTGGTCATCCTGGCGGTAATCGCAGTGGTGGTGGCGCTGGCCATGATGTACAAACATACCACTATCCCAACAATCGTCCCCAACGGTCACCCCGTAGGAGGGTAGGATCGTTGGCAAACCAATATTGGTCCGCGAAGAAGGTCCGCCTTGTTCGCGGACCTTCTTTCGTGTTGGTCTAGTTTTTGGTTAGTAGATGTAGCGGAAACTGGAAGCGGAGACGGTGCGGGAGGTAACGCGACCCCAGTTGCCGTTGTAGTTCATTTCACTGACGGTCACCATGCCGCCGGAGACACTCTCCACGTAGGCCACGTGGCCGTAGTAACCGGCACCGGTCCAGGCGATGGCGCCCGGTACGGGGGTTGAGCCCACCGAGAAGCCGGAGGCCTGAGCGTTGTAGTACCACTGGTTGGCATTGCCCCAGTTGGACGGGATGCTGCGGCGAGAGGCTACGTACCACGTGCAGTAGCCGTAGGAGTAGCCGTTGGCGCTGCCGTAGTAGGGCGTGAGGTGCACGTAGGTGCTGGCGCCGGCCACGCGGCTGGTGTTGGCAGCTGGTGCAGCAGGCTTGGCAGGCGCGGGCTTAACGCCATCGGGGATGATGATCTTCATACCCGGCTTGAGTCCAGTGACCTCGTCGTTGTTATAGGACAGGATTTGAGCGGCGTTGGCGCTGTAGGCGGAGGCTAAACTATCGGCGGTGTCGCCGTCACGCACGGTGTAGAGGAGGCCGCTGACGGGTAGGATAGTGAGCGATTGGCCGGGCTTGACCATGTCCTGGTCCGACAGATCGTTAGCCCAGAGGATGGTGGAGGTGGTGATGTTGAACTGGGCAGCGATACCGGATAGGGTGTCGCCGGGCTGTACCGAATAGGTGGTGATGTCGCGGGTGGCGTTGCCGGCGGTGGATACGACCTGGCGCTTGGCCAACGAATAGTCGTCGGCGGTGAGGAGCGCCACCTGCTGATTCTTGGTGTCCGCAATCTTGGAGGCGGTGTCGGCCACCATCAGGTTGTTGGCGTCGGCCATATCGGCAGCCACGCTGGCCACAGCGGCATCATCCAGAGTGGCTCCAACGCCGGCCTGCGACGACATGAGACGCACCGACACGGCGTGGGTGTTAGCGGTGTTGTTAGTAAGCACTAGCACCAGCGATATGACCACCAAGCCACCATGAACCAGGTAGCGCGGGTTAAAGGCCGAGTGCAGAGTGCGCGAAGCGGCCCGGGTGCGGGTAGCGACATTTTTCGAGATTGACAGTTTCGCCTGGGTCCGGCGGCGCTTGGCGGCCGGAGCGGGAGTTTTTATGTTCGAAATGTCTGATGTTGCATCTCCGGTTCCCTGCGCGACTGGCACGCCCGGGAACTGCTCGAGGGAGACACTGATGGCATCTCTACTGATAACGGTTCTCCACCGGTACTACCCTACTTGATCCTTCCCCTGCGGTCCGTGACTAGCACAACTACAGGGCAGAAGCATTTCGACCTAATTTATTAACGCTTCGTATCGAGCTTTGGGGTAGTAAATTGAGTCGGCGGCAGAGGCTCACCTCGAGGGAAATTCACCCATTCCGCTAACGCTTATCAATTTACTCTCGTAGTCTAATTCCACGGTGATTTATCTGTCAAACGCGGATCTGAGCTGAAAAACGGCTGATTATGGCTCTTAAAAAGCTTGGGTTATTTTTTGCGATGCAGGCGGTAGCACAGCTTTGATATATGTCAAACTTAAGCGGATAATACCGACAATGCCCGTAAAAAGTAAGCAAAAATGGCCGCTCCAGCGCCGAGTAATAAATAAGGTTATTCTGGCAGTGGCGGTGATCCAACCTGCTGGAACGATTCCGCAAATCGTTAAGATATACAGCACTCATAACGCATCGAGCATATCGATGCTCAGCTGGGGAATATTTGTGGTCTTCGACGCTATGTGGCTGTGGTACGGGCTGGCCGAGCGACAGAAGGCGGTAATTTTGAGCGGAGCGTTGTTTACGCTACTCGAAGGGATTGTAGTGGTAGAGGCACTGTTGTACGGAGGCAGCTGGTAGCCGAGCTAATGTTTTGTCAATAGCTAGCTACCAACGAGGCCGTACTTGGCAATGTTGGCCTGGTGCTCAGCGTAGGTGTGCGCAAAGTAGTCTTTGTGGTCGGCGCCGGTGATGAAGTAGAGATAGTTGGTGGTAGCGGGGTGGGCGACCGCGTCGAGCGCGCTGAGGCCGGGCGAGCAGATGGGGCCGGGTGGCAGACCGGTGTGAGTGAGGGTATTGTAGGGCGAATCGACGGTGGTGGTGAACGGCACGCCCAGCAGGCTGGCGGCGTAACGGGCGGTAACCTCGGAGCCGAGCGGCATGCCGGTATGCAGGCGCGTAATGAAGATTTGGGCCACGATAGGGCGGTCCTCGGGGATGTTGACCTCGCGCTCGACGATCGAGGCGATGGTGAGGCCCTGGTGCAGTGTGAGGCCCTCGGCCGCGAAGGCCTGGACATACTCAGCGCCGACGCGGGCGCCGAAGTTGTCGAGCATGGCGTTTACGAGCTCGGCGGGGGTGGTGGCGGTGTCGACGCTGTAGGAATCGGGAAAGAGATAGCCCTCGAGATCAACGCCAGCAGGCTTGCCGGCGAGAAACGACTGGCCGTGGGGCGCGGCCAGCGCGGCTTCGAAGGCCTGTTGGTTCATACCGCTGGAAACGGCCTCGGCCTCAATTTGGCTGAGCCGGTAACCCTCCGGCACCACCAGACGTTTGGTGAGCGTTTTGCCGCCGGCGATGTCCTCGGCGATAAGGTTGGCCGACATGGTGGGCGCGAGCAGGTACGTCCCCAACTTTAGGTGCGGGCGCAGGCCATGAAAGTTAATATAGGTAACGAAAGCGTTACGGTCGCGGATGAGGCCGGCAGCTTTGAGGCGGGTGGCGATGCTGGGGGCGTTCTCGCCGGGCATTACCCGGAATTCTTTAGTGCTACCCGTCTTAGCCAAGGGGCGCAGATCTAGCCGGTAGATGATGTAAGAGAGCGGCACTAGTAGCAATATGAGGGTGATGAGGGCGCCCGGCACCCAGCGGCGGTATGGCTTTTTCATAGCGTGTCCAAATAGTCTTGCAGAATGATGCTGGCGGCCTCGGCATCGATATCGGCCTTCTCGTACGGTTTGCCGGCCTCTTGTAGGCGCTCCTCGGCCGCGCCAGAAGTGCCGGCCTCGTCTTGAAACACCGGATCAATACGGAGCTTGCGCCATAGTACGTCGTCGCAGAAACGGCGGACCGCCAGCGTTTGCGGGGTTTCGGAGCCGTCCAGGCTACGTGGCAACCCCACTACCACAGCCTTAAACGGTCCCTCGCGCTCGATGGTGGCGGCGAGCTGGTCGGCGGTGGTGACGGTGGTGAGCGGAGTTGCCAGCTTGACCTCGGAGTCCCCAACTGCCAACCCGATCCGCTTCACGCCATAGTCGATCCCCAAATACTTATCCAAGCGTTATCCCCGAGTTTACTGCTTATTGGTAACTTGAATTGTAACCTGAATTTTGCCGGCGCGGCTGGGGAGGTTGGTCGCCCAACCCGGCCATATCAGGATGGACGCGTCGGAGACACCGGGCTGGCGCTTGGCGGCGTCGGAAGCATCGCCAAACTTTTTGCCGGCCAGCTGGGCCGCGATGGCCTTGGTGTCGAGCTTGGCGCCGCTGTAAGCCTCGGTGGTGAAGTGGAAGCCCTGGCGGCCGGCGGAATCCTTGCCAGTGGCAGTGAGCTGGGCGGCGGATAGGCCGTCGTCGTAGATCTGGTTTTGGCTGCCGATTTGCGATTGCTCCTGGGCGCGTACCAAGTTTTGATAATCACTTTGTTTAACCGCCAGGACGGTGTAGGTGACCTTGAGCGTGAGGTTAGCGGTGGCGCCCTCGGCACCCACGGCCGGAGCCGGATTGATGTCGCTCACCGAGCTGGCCTGTGAATCATCGAGTTGCTTGTAGCCACTGGGTAGCTGGCCCTTGAGCGCGCGGCTGGCGGCGTCCTGGTCTTTGCTCAGCAGGTCAGCTTTGGCGCTATCGACATCGGATTGTTGCACCACGGTAGCCGTCTTGGTAGTGCCGCCCGACATCTGGCCGCCCTTGGACAAGATGCTATTCTGACCGGTTTGCTCGCTAGCCGGGAGGCCAGGCATGGTGTAGGTGGCCGGGGCCTCATTATATTTATCGCCATTTTGGTCGGCCTGGACCGCGACGGTAGCCGTGCCCGGGGTGGTGCAGCCAAAGAAGCTGCCTTGGCCGCCAGGGACCGTTACATCGGCGGTGGAGCGGAAGAGGCTGCCGTCGGGAGCCATGAAGCGAGTGCCGGCTACGAAGGTGTGAGAGCTGGGGTCGTAACAATTGCTAATAGTAATGGTGCCGGCAGCCTTGGTGCCGACATCTTTCTGGCCTGTGGGCGTAAACGAGCCAGACAAGTCCTTGGTGAGGGTAACGGTCTGGCCAGCTAGCACACCCTTGGCGGCATCGGTTTGCTTGGCGGCCGGGTCGACGGTGAAGGTGGTGTCTATGTCGACCTTGGTGCCGTTGGCGTACAGCACCACTTTGGCGCTAGTAAACAGGTACATACCGAGAACGTAACCGATCACCAGGAAGGCGGCTAGCCCGATCCACAAGACGCGGCGCTGTAATTTGCCGAAGTTCGGCACTTTGGGACGCTTTTTGGCCAGTCCGGCAACTGCGGCTGGGGCGGCTTCGCTAGTAGCGGCGGCATCTGGCTCCACGGGGATCGGCTCGTCGTTCACCTCCTTGCGCTTAAAGGCGGCGAGCGGCTTTTTGACCGGAGCAGGCGGTGTGGGCTGGGCAGCGGCCGGTGGCTCGGGATCGTCGGCCTCGATGATCTCCTCGCCGGCTTTGAGGTCAGCGGGCATTTCGACCTCGGCGATCACGGGTTTGGCACCCAGCGACGGTGCCACGGCCAGGCCCACGCGGGCCGCCAGATCGGTGGCTATGCGGTCGTTCGTGACAAGTACAAGACCTTTGCCGGTTGATTCGGCGGCCTTCTTGAGTAGTTTGAGGTTGATAATGCTTTGCAGCATAGTCGACCGCTTGGGTACCACAATCTGAACCGAATCAGCGGTCGATTTCTTGAGCTTATCGATGGCTGAGGTAATATCCTCGTCAGCTTCAAGATAGAGGGCATTATCCTTCATGCTATAACACTACCATAATTGTTACGGTTCCGTTATAGTTGGGCCAATAAGGATAAGCGTAATGCCCCGGAAGCGGCTGAAGGAAATTTACGAGCGAGTATTTTTCGATCCGCTGATGCTGGTCGGAATTATTTTTGTAAGTTTGACCTACATTTTGCGCAGCAGCTGGGGTGGAGCGTTTACTGAGTCGGCGGCGTTTGTGATTGGCATTGTGTGGTCGTATCGAGCAGCAACCACTAATCCGAGCGTAGGCTACCGGCTACTGGCAGCACTGGTGATGATTTTGATCGGTAGTTTGCTAGCAATCTATCTCGGCGCCGCCCACGGATTGATTTAATGGCTCAGCTTAAGCAAAAAGAGCCATTTCTACTGCAAGACCGCTGGCTGATGGCGGCGTTGTGTTTTGGATCTTCGGGGTACATTGTGCTGGGATCATGGCCGGGTGTGCTGCTGCTAGTGGCAGCTTTTATGGTGGCGGTATTCTGGGCGTTTAGAACGGCCTCGAGTCACCCACGGCTCGGCTATAGGCTGCTCGCCACCCTGCTGCTCGTGGTGATGGGTGCATTTTTGACCGTATACGTGGCCGTGCGGGAAGGCCTGATTAAATAACCGCTAGCGTTTCATGTATTGACACAAGCGCTATTTTATGATAGTTTTACCATCGTCTCTATATGAGACTTACTTTGAGATTCTTGGCTCGATTGTGGCAGTCTAACTGCCGACTTGAGCCGGTGGCGGCGCGCTCTGCGCGGGAGGCGAACGGTGGATTGACCCCTCCTGTCTGTTCGCTGGCCCCGGAGTGCGCCACCACCCCATCAAGGCCGCTTGACGGAACAGGTGCCGTACCTGCCCGCCCCACGCGGGACCGTCTTTCCGCTCGTGGTTGAACCACTTGCGATGGGACGCGTTTCTGGCTTGCGGCCTCGGCGCACACTAGTGGATGCCGCTTAGGCTACTGCCTAAGCTGGTTGTTGGTGATCCCCCGGACGCGTTCCCGACGCGACGGGATGGGGCCAACCTGCCCATGTGTGTGCACCCGGCCGGGGTGGGAAGCGCTAAGCGCAACCCAACCCCGGCCGGGCAAGCTCCGTGGTGCCAGGATTGACTCCTGCGCTCCTGGCACCACGGCCAAACTTTCGCTAAAAGCCTCTATCGTTTTGATGGAGGTGTTTTTTGTTTGTGAGTTAGGCCGAGATGGCGCGAGCTAGCCTGCGGATGAGGGTGTCGGTGGTGGTTTCGCCGCCGACCTGGTCGAGGCCGAGGTTGGCTAGGCCCATCGGCGTGATGTCGGCGAAGGAGGTGAGTTTGCCGGTCTTGTCGAGCACGCGCGTCACTTCGGTGGGGCTAATGTGATTAACCACCGGTTTGCGGGCAAACGGCAAGTTTTTATGCCAATCGCGGCCTTTGAGGGCGTCCATAATTTGGGGGAGCCCGGTGCCACCGCCGCAGAGCAGGATTTTGGCGGGCAGGTGGTCGACGCGATCAAATTCGGCCAGGCTGAGCTCCACGCCAGACAGCCACACCTGAATGTCGGCGTTCACGGCGTCCTCCACGACCTTTTTGGCACGCGGGCCAAGCTTGCCGCCACTGTAGGCGATCTTCATTTCTTCGGCCTTCTCGAAGCTAACGTTAGCAACTTGCGCGATACGCTTGGTGAAGCTGCGGCCGCCGATGGCGAACATTTTGGTGCCCTCCACTCCCCCATTGTTTACGAGCGCGATGTCGGTGGTGCCGCCGCCAATGTCAATGAAGATGGCGGAGAATTCGCCCGAATCCTGGCCGCCAACGGATTTGGCGACGGCGAATGGTTCGGCGGCGATGTTAACGAGATTGAGGTCGAGGTCGGAGGCCACGGATTGGAGGGCGCCGAGATGCACCATGGGGGCAAATGCGTTGAAGAGCTGGATGGAGACATCGCGACCCTGGAAGCCGATTGGGTTGGTGACGCGGTAGCCGTCGATCTGGACGTCGACAATGGCCGTGTTTACGAGCTTAACTTCGATTTCTTTGAGACCGGTTTCCCAATGCAACTGCTCACGGGCGCGCTCGAAAGCCCGGTACTGGACGCGATCGAGGATTTTGCGCAGCTCGGTCATATCGATAGGGTCCGATGGGTCAGCACGCTTGTAACGCACGATGGTGCTGGCGCCCTTCACTAGCTCGCCGGCGATGCCGATAACGGTGGGCATCTGCGCGGCTTGCACGCCGGCCATTTTTTCGGCCATTTTGAGGGCGGAATCGCAATTTTCGACTACACCGGTGATATCGGTGACGGCACCGGATTGCATGTCGGTGAGGCGCTGGCGCTGGCGGCCCACCCCCACGATTTCAACTATGGACGCCACGCCGGAAGCCGGGTCGGTTTTGACCTCACCAATGAGCGCTTTCACGAATTCAGTACCAATATCGAGCGCCACCAAGTGACGCAAAGACGGGGATTTATCGCGTAGCTTGGAAAATTTTTCGAGCAGTTTGGGCATATACATACTCTTACGTTCATGATTGTACTGCTTATGGTGGAGAGAGGAAAGTTACCCCTTTAGCATTGACAAGAAGCGCAAGCGCAAGCAAAGTAGCCTCATCATTCCCGCCGAACCAACCGAGAACGGAGAACGGAATGACCCACTCACTAACCCTCAATGAGGCCGCCCGCATAATCGCGAGGGGTCAGTTGGGATTGAACGTATACGCCGATCTAAGGGAGGCGCTGCGCGACCTGGAGAGCGGACAGCCCGCCTGCACGGCTGGAAGCACTATGCTTGACTGTGCCTATGTGCGCGGATACCGGATAGTGGCAGGCCAAAAGCTGCCGGCCTCTTGGCCCATCCACTCGCAAGACCGCGTGTCGCTGGGCGCCAGCAGCGACCAGATCGAGCACTTCTTGGCCCTCGGGGCGGTGTTCGCGGCACTAACGCTGAACGTGACGCTCGTAGCGACGCTGCTCGAGATGCTGTTCGACCCGCAGCCACCCAACAACAACGACGTGATACGGGAAATAATGTTCGGCCCTCGGCCGATCGCAACTTAGTGCCAGCCAGGCCCGCCTGATCGCACACGGGCCCCGTCAATCGCGACGGGGCCCAGATGATTTTAGCGAGAGCTAGCGCGTGGCTGGGCTGCGCGTAGGAGTGGGAATGGCGGTCGGACTTGGCGAGGACGACGGGCTCGGCGACGGCGTAGCACTAGGGCTAGGGGAAGCGGAGGCCTGCGCCTGGTTGAGCTGGTTTTGGAGGTCGTCGCGCTCACCAGACAGTGTGGTGTTGTCGTCCTGTAGGCTGTTTAGCTTGTGCACCAGGAGGTAGCCGCCAACTGCGGCCCCGATCACCAATACCGCAATCACTAACCACTGCATGAACACGATTTTTCGGTATGGATTTCTCACGCTGGCTCCGGTCTAGGTTAAGCTTATTTATCTTAACACTCTGGCTTACGGCTGAGTGTTATAGGTCGCGATGGTAGGCAGGGCGTCGCCAATAAGGGCGGCTTTGGCTTGGGTAACTGCATTTTGGCCTTCGCTGTCGGAGGCGCAATTAGAACTGGGGTTCACGTAGGTGTAGGCGTAGCCATCGACCGTTTTGGAGAATTTCTGGTTATAGAGTGTGGTATGAGGGGTGTAGAAATAACTGCTGCTCGCCGAAGGCTGCGGGGTAGAGTTGGGGGTGGCGGTGGTATGAACCTTGGTGCGAAGGAGGTAGCCGAGCGCGCCCGGCTTACAGGCTGGGTATTTGGCCAGCAGCGACTCGGTGGTGAAACCAACCTCGGTGGCGCCGTTGTATTGCTCCTCTCCGTACGCCAGGTCAGTGATCGGATCGGAGGCAACGATCTTGATGTGATAGGTCGAGATTTTAATGCTGGCCTGCCCGGCCACCAGCGGCGTGCTGGTGGGGCTGGGCGTTGGGGTTGAAGAAGTTGCGGGTAGCGGCGTAGAGACGGCTACCCGGTAATCGCGGTCGGATTTCAATTTATTGGTGATGTGGAGGTAGTCGCCGATGGCTAGACCGAGCACAACGCCGATGATGATTAATCGTCCAAATCGTAACCGCATTAATTAATTCAAATACGAGGCTAAGACATAGCCTGTTTTACCGTTGATAGTGACTTGCCGATACGTGCCACTTTTAATGGTGCCGATGGTGACCGGGGTGCCAGCCGGATACTCACCGTAATAGCTGGAGGACTGCGAAGGACTGACGTGTAATTTGGCCAGCTGTTTCAACGTGGACTGAGGGCTAGTACTGGCACCGGCCACGGCTGGAGTGCCGGCGGGGGTGGGTGTGGGGCTGAGCGACGGATCCGGCGAAGGGGTGTCAGATGGCGAGACGCTGGGGCTAGGCGTCGGAGTGGTTACGGCCAGATGGTCTTGAGTCACCTGGTAGCGCAGGTCTACGATTTGCCCGTTAAGGAGCTTGGCATCCTGGGCGGCTTGTTGGTGTTGGTAAAAGTTCAGATACATAGAGGCTCCTAAACCGAGCCCGAACGTAGCCGCTAGCACGACAGACAACTTCACAAAGCCACTTTGTGACACGGAGATCTCCATCCACCTTTCTTGATTTAGAGTATAGCATTACCTGCTTGTGCTTGCCCTCTTACCATTGAATATTTCATGATTTTATGGTTTAATCCATGCGTCCGTGTGAGTGGTCGTCGCGAAGCTAAAGCTAGCTTCGGATTCGGGATGTGGGGGCAACCTATTGCCCAATAACAACTTCCCCGATGCCAAGCACTTATCGGCTCCCAAAGTCGATAGGTTGCTTTAGGCATCAATAATCCGAGGCACCGCGATCGGTGTCCACACTGTGCGAGTTTGCGCAGATCCTGACACCGTTCTCGGTAATGAGCTTCTAAAAGTACTTTGCATAAAAGTGCCGTACGAACTGTGTGTCTAGTTCTGCCCGCAGGACTCCCGGCGTTTAATGCGCCCGAGCGGACCTGCCGGTCGCACTTTGCATGCGACGGGCCATGAGACTGGCTACCCCTAGGGGCGGCGCCAACACGGACTGGGGTTGGCTGCGATTTTTTTCGCGGCCGACCCCTTTCCTGTTTTATGGATTAAACGCGCTGAAGGCCGGGACGGTGACCGTCCCGGCCTTTACAGCTCCGGTTGTTCTTGATGTTAGCGTGCCGGTGGGGCAGGGTCGCAGCGATCTGGGTGGCCCGGCTCGAGCAGGCATGGCGCGGTGGGTGTGTGCCCGATGTTAAGGGCCCTTACGAGCTCGTCTTCACTTGGCGTTATCACCACCCGTTTGCCACACTTTGGGCGCTCTTCCGGCGAGTCGCTTAGGAGATGAAGGATGCGGTCGGGGTCCCATGGGTCGAGGTAGCTCGGCATCTTGTCGAGGTCGCGCATGACCGCGTCAAGGGTGATCCAATTAAGCGCTCGGAGGCGGTAGCGGGCAAGCCGGTCGAGGCTCCTGTGGATAGCCACTAGCTCGACCATGAACCGGCCTAGGACCTCGTGCGGCCTGATGGGATTAACCTCGATCGGCGTACGGCGAGCCTCCGGGAAGGGCTCGACGGCCAGGGTGAGGCCGCCGATGTCGACGTATAGCGGATAGCCATCGCCATTGAGATCGAGAATTGTTATTGGCTCGTCGAACTTTGACGCTACCTGTTCTAGGTGCGCCTTCACGGCGGCACGGACGGCGGCGGCCATGTCGGCGGCCCGCTGTGCGTTTGTCGCACGCTCGTTGGCCCTCTGACGGGCCTGGTCAGAAGCCCGCTTACCATAACGGTCTTGAAGACCCACTGCTCCTCCTTCACTGTCTGGAGAACGTTGGAGCTGAGGCCTACGGTATGCGGTAGTAGGGCCTTTGTCAAGGAGGATGACGAGCGAGCGGACTATTCGAGGACGGCCTTGATGCGGCGGACGCCAGAGGAGCTAGACTCCTCTTTTTTGATTTTGAAGCGCTTGCCGCCGTCAGCTAGCTCACCGGTGTGAGCCACATGCGGGCCGCCGCAGATTTCCTTGGAGTACCACTCCCCGGCTGGGTCGCCAGCGGTATAAACCTTGACGGTGTCGCCATATTTATCGCCGAAGGCACCGAGCGCGCCCTCTTCGAAGGCCTGGGCGGTGGGGATTTCGCGGTAGCTCATGGGCCAGTCGCGCTCAATGTTTTCGTTGACGAGGTTTTCGACCCCTTGGATTTGCTCGGGGGTCATTTTGTCGGGGTGGGAGAAGTCGAAGCGTAGGCGTTCGGGGGTAATGTTACTTCCGCGCTGCACCACATGGTCGCCGAGGGTGAGGCGTAGGGCCTTATAGAGCAGGTGCGTAGCGGTGTGATACTTGATGCTGATGTCTGAGTGGTCGGCCAGGCCGCCTCGGAACTGCCCGACGGTGGCGGTGCGGGAGCGCTCTTTTTGCTCGGCCATGTGCTTGTCGAATTGTTCGCGCCAGTTGTGACTGACCTTCACACCCTTCTCGTGAGCCTCCTCGAGCGTGAGCTCGGGCGGAAAGCCAAAGGTGTCGAAGAGGGTAAAAATTTCGTAACCGTTAAGACCGTGGACAGAGAGCTTGTCGAACTCGCGCACGCCACGCTCGAGGGTGCGGCGGAATTGGTGCTCTTCTTTGACGAGCGTGTGGATGACCGTTTCTTCACGAGCGGCCACTTCCGGGAAGCTGCCACGGTAGGTTTCGATGACTACGGGGACCACCAGCTCCAGGAAGTCCTCGCGCAGGCCAAGCGCTAGGGCCTGGCGGATGGCCCGGCGCAGGAAGCGGCGCATCACGTAGCCTTGCGTGTTGTTGGACGGCACCACGCCATCGACGGCCAGCCAGGTGGCGGCGCGCAGGTGGTCGGCGATGACACGCATGGCGGTGGGGTTTTGGTCGTAGCTAAAACCGCTGAGCTCCTCGAGCTTGCGGACCACCGGCCACAATAGCGAGATCTGGAACATATCGCTTTTGCCTTCGCTAGCGGCAGCGATGCGCTCGAGGCCGGCGCCGAAGTCGACGTTGGGTTTGGCCAGCTCGTCGAGGGCGCCGTCTTCGCGCTTGCGATATTGCATGAAGACCGAGTTGCCGATTTCCATGTATCGACCGCAGTCGCAGTTGGGGTGGCAATGTTTGCCCCATTTGGGGTCGTGCTCAACGTCGTCGAACAGGTAGAAGACCTCGGAGCAGGGACCGCAGGGATCGCCCACCGGAGTAGTGCCGGGGCCTTTTTCGCCACGGTTCCACCAATTTTTCTTGGCGTCGTAGAGGAAAATGCGCTCGTCGGGCTTCACCCCGCGGGCGTAACCCTCGGCCTCGGAGCCCATTTCAGCCACTTTGGGTTCAATGCCGACGCCGCCAAACAGTTTTTCCCAGAGCTTAACCGACTCGTGGTCTTGAGGAATGTGGTACTTGTGGTCGCCGATAAAGGCGGTAACGTAGATTTTTTGGGGATCGAGGCCTACTACCTGGGTAAGAAACTCGAAGAACCAGGGCAATTGCTCGGCCTTGAAATAATCGCCGAGACTCCAGTTGCCGAGCATCTCGAACATGGTGGTGTGACGGTTGTCGCCGACCTCATCGATATCCTCGGCACGAAACGACGGCTGCGAGTCGACCAAGCGGCGGCCCTGCGGGTGCTCGGCGCCGAGCAGGTACGGTACCAACGGTTGCATGCCGGAGCCGGTAAACAGAGTGGTGGGATCCTCTTGCGGCACAAGATTGGCACGCGGGATAACGGAGTGACCGCGATCGGCAAAGAATTTGAGGTAGGCGGAGCGAATTTCGTTGGCTGTCATAACCCGCACATTGTACCTAAAACAAACGGGTTGGCCAAGGAGAACGGCCCGTCTTGCAAGGCGAGACGGGCCGGTGCGGCTCTCAGTGAGCGAGGAGACGAGCGCGCTAGCGGGCCGGGATGGGGACGGCTGGAGCTGAACGTTGGGTCCGAGAGCGACTGTGCGGTCGAGGCTGGGGTCGAGTAGGGCCAGGCTCGGGATCGCGCCACGAGGTGGCCGAGAACTCCGAAGTAACCATGAACCGTTCAATCTCGGACGGCGTCACTTGGCCTGTTCGCACCAGCTCGGCCAGGACCGGGATGGCCATCGGGACAGAGCGCAGGTCCGGCAACGGCAGCAGATCGCGGATGGCCTTGGCTTCGGCGGCGGGGTCCAGCTTGAGACGGGCCTCCACGCGGGCACGCAAGCTGGCGGCCTCTGGCGCGAGCTGCTGGACGCGAACGCCGCGCACATTGGGGCCGGTAAACCAGACGCGATTGAGGGCGTTGGTCCAGAGCGCTGCCCGGATCTCGTACAGTGTGCGCTCGAGGGGGTCCATAAGCATCTCCTATTCCTTGGGGTTTTGCTCCTCACTGGAGCCCGTCCCAACATATACTAAAGCCGACTTTACTAGATTGGGCTCATGTACAATTCGTATACTCGCCGCAAACATTGGAGGAGTCGGAAGATGAGCCTGGAAATACAAATTCACGAAGCACAGACATCGATATTGCGGGAACTGCTGTTTCTGCCGGCGGCTGGATTTGCTGAGCTACAGAAACCCACTGGGCTAACGAGCGATCACTTTACGTTTCACATTAACCGGCTGGTGGAGCTAGGCCTGGTGGAACGGGAAGCCCGGGGCAAGTACCGGCTAACGGCACGGGGCAAGGAGTATGCCAACCGATTGGACACCGATAACAACACGGTGGAGCGGCAACCCAAAAGCGCGGTACTGCTGGTGATTGAGCGAATGAGAGACGGACAGATCGAATATTTATTTCAGGAGCGGCTAAAGCAGCCGTATTTCGGGTTTTGGGGGATACCGAGCGGTAAGATCCGCTGGGGTGAGACGATCTTGGAGACGGCGGCTCGAGAATTACTGGAAGAGACTGGGCTAACTGCCGAGCGGGAGATTTGTGGGTTGTACCACGAATTGGCGTACCGGAGCGAGACCGGTGAGCAATTGGAAGACAAACTGTTCTTTGTGGTGAAATGCACTAATTCGCAGGGTGAGCTGCTAGAGCGCTTTGAGGGCGGGCGGAATAAATGGATGACGGAGGCGGAGGCGCGCCGGCAACCCAAAATTTTTAACAGCTTCGACGAGGAGCTGGCGATTGCCCGGCACGAGAAGCTGTGGGTGGAACTACGGCAGGACGTTCAGGAGTTTTAGCGGCCGGCGATGAGGCCGCCGCCGAGCACCAAGCCGCCGTCGTAGATGACGGCCGATTGGCCGGGCGTGACGGCGCGCTCAGGGCGCTCGAGTATCACGCGGTGGCCGGCCGGGGTGGGCTCGAGGGTGGCCGGAATGAGGTCGGCGCGGTAGCGGGCACGGACCTGGTAGGCGCGGGCGGGGACGGGCGGCTCGCCTATCCAATGGGTTTGCTCTAGGTTGAAGGTGGCGGACTCGAGCTTGAGATCGGCTGGGTCGTCGGTGACGTAGATGGTATTGGCCGCGATATCCTTGCCTACCACGTAGTAGGGCTTGCCGCCGCCGATCCCGAGGCCGTGGCGTTGGCCGGTGGTATAGAACACGGCTCCCTGATGCTCGCCCAGCTGGCGGCCGGTAGCGCGGTGCAGAACCGGTCCAGACGGGGCCGAAATGTATTGGCGCAGAAATTCGCGGATGCCCACCTCACCCACGAAACAGATGCCCTGAGAGTCGGGCTTGGCGGCGGTGGGCAGCCCGAATCTTTGGGCCAGTTTTCGCACTTCGGGTTTGGTCATTCCTTGTAACGGGAAAAGAGTTTTTGCCAAGGCCTGAGCTGTAACTCTATATAAGAAATATGTCTGGTCCTTATCCTTGTCGAATGGGATCAAAAGCTGGCGGTCTGCGACCCGGGCGTAATGGCCGGTAGCAATGAGATCGGCGCCGTCAGCCAGGGCGGTTTTCAGAAATAGATCGAACTTGACGTGGGCATTGCACATGACGTCGGGGTTGGGGGTGCGACCAGCCTGGTACTCGGCCACCATGGCGTCGACCACGTGCTGCTTGTATTCAGCCTGAAAGTCGAAGACTTTGAACGGAATGTCGAGCACGGCGGCGGACGCGCGGGCGTCGGCTAGGTCTTGCTTCCACGGACACTCAACGCCGGCGACATCGGCGGTCCAGTTTTTCATATACACGCCCACGACGTTATAACCCTGTTGCTTAAGCAGGGCTGCGGAAACGGAGGAGTCAACTCCTCCACTGAGGCCGACGTAGACGGTGGTCATAACTTGACGATTTTATCAAAAAACTTCATGGCTATCTAGTCCGTGAAGTCTTGGGTGATCATGAGGCCGTAGGGGCCGCCGTCAATGATGCCGATGCCGACGGTGTGGTAGTTGGGGCTCAGGATATTGGCGCGGTGGCCCGGTGAGTTCATGAGGCCCTTGTGGGCGAGCTGGAGGGTGGGCGCCAGGGCCAGGTTCTCGCCGGCGGCGCCGAATGTGATGTGGGCGGCGCGCATGCGGTCGAACGGGCTTTTGCCGCTGGGGTCGACATGCGAAAAATAGCCTTTGGCGAACATTTCGGCCGAATAGGCGCGAGCGACGGTGCGAGCCTTGGAGTTCATGGCGAGCGGTTTGAGTCCGCGGGTGGTGCGTTCGTGGTTGAGCATTGTGAGCATAGCATCTTCATCTTGGGGGTCGATGGTGCCGACCGTGGTGTAGCCAAGCTCAATGCGTTGCTCGCTCTCGGGCTCGGCGGTGACAGTGAAGAAATCGAGGCCCTGATTGAGATCATGGCCGATGGTGCCGGCAACCCAACTTTGAAGCATGCCGCTCGAAGCCAGCATGAATTTGGGCACGGCGGCATCGGTGACCACGCGCTTGGTGCCGGACGACAGCGGCAGGCCGGCGATAATTACCAGCCCGAGCGCCACCGATATGACGGATTTAACGGTGTTGAGCACCGAGCCGCCGATGCGGTTGAAGCGGGTAGCGTGAACGCCGTGGGGCAGTCGGCGGAGTACGGTAAGCCGCACGATTACCGCCATGAGGATCTCGGTAATAATCCAGATGAGCGCGAACGCCACTAGATCGCCTAGGGCGAGCGAGATACCGGCCAGGGATTTGATGACCCCGCCGAGCGGGTGGTAGGCCAATAGCGACACCACCGTGGCCACCACCAGGCTAAGCAGCTCGAGGCTGATGAGCACGAGCCCGCGCTGAGTACCAACGTAAGCAGCGTAGGCGAAGATCGCGATGACAATTAAGTCAACGAGGATCACTGGTGCGATCCGCTCACCAGCTCATAGGCCACTTTCTGCAACTCCTGCATGGTGAGGTCGCGGCTGTAGGCGGTGGCCCACCAGCGGGCGCGCCGCCATTGCTGGTCAATGGACGAGTGGTTGATGATGGTGAAGGTTGAACCCAGGGCACGGCGGAACACTGTGTAGGCTCGACGCTGATGGTATGGCGAGGTGACCAGAATAATGGAACGGTAGTCCTGGTTGTGGATAATGGTGGCCACGTCGGCAGCGTTCTGCTCGGTGTTGGCCGAGACTTCGTCGAGCTGGATGGCGGATTTGGGCACGCCGGCGCTCTCGGCGTCGGTGGCCATGACGCGGGCATTGGATGGCCCGCTGGCATCGGCCGCAGCCCCGGAGAAGATGAGGTGGGGGGCCCAGCCGGCCTCGTAGAGGCTAACGGCCTCGGCGGTGCGGGCCTCGGTGTCGCCGCCGGAGATGGCTACAATGGCGTCGGATTTAGCGAGCGGCGATTGCGGCGACAAGTAGTAGCCGACGCCAAAGAAGAAACCGGACGCAAGCACGGCCATGACAAGCGTAAACACAAGAACCCCCACAAAAAAACGCTTCATGATTCCATTGTAGCAAGATAATTGCCCTCCTCGCCCCGTGAATAGGACGAGGAGGACAAGCGGAACGGTCGTGGTTGATGGCCAGAGCCTAAGGCGCCTGAGCGACGTCGAGAACCATAACCAGGTTGCCGGAGTTGTCGAGCGCCGTGAACGCCTCGAACGGGCGCCGGTGTTCCACGCTAATTACGAGCGTGGTTTGGCCCTCGAAACTGCCTGCGAACTTCACCCAGCGCAACTCCTTGTAGGAGCTGTGGAGTGATTTCGCGACCGCCGCTAGGTAGCCGGGCGAGAACACGTAGCCGCTTACGACGGCTAGGTGGCTCGGTGCCAGGATCACCAGCCGGATGGCCGGGTGGCCCTCCAGGTCTACCGAATCACCCTTGGGGTCGGTGGTGATGCTCTGGGCGTACTCGGCCCGGAAGCCAGCGTCGGCCGGATGGGCGCCCTTAATCACGAACACCAGGCGGTCGCAATTGGCGTGAATTCCAGGTGCACCGGATAGTACGATCGGCGCCGTCTGATGCACCGGCCGGGAGGCCTTCGCAGCCGTGGTCCAGTCGTCGGTGGTGGGACAGACGGTGTCGGCCGCCGCGGCCGGATTGGGGCTCGAGCTTGAACTCGGGCTCTGGGACGGGTTTGGAGTGGAGCTGGCTGGCGGGCTGGTCCGGGCGCTAGGGCTCGGAACCGTGGCTGGCGACGTTGGTGGCCGAGCAGGTGCCCGTGACGAGGCTGGCACCGCAGTCGGGCCCAAAGTGCTGGGTCGTGGAGCCGAAGTGCTGGGCAGTGATCGCGCCGTACTATGACTCGAGTTGCCGCTGGGTCTAAAGACCACCCCCAAGAGCACCGCCACTGCAACTGCTCCTACGAGGAGCCATGCTATCCTTCGACGCCGTAGCGCACGACTCGAGGGACGGCGAGGTGGTGGGCGGAGCCAGGGTTCGCGAGGGCTCTCCGAGCCGCCGGGCTGCCGGAAGCGAGTAAACCGCTCCGTAGCATCCTCCTCGGACAGGTCCTCTCCTTCTCCAGAGGGCCAGTGTGGGTCTCCCATTCACCCTCACCTCCAAAAAATAGGCGGGAAGACGCGAAGTATTTTTACCATAATTACGTTAACAGCTCAAAGCTAGCGGAAATGATTAGAGTTCGCGGAGGCGGGCAACGATGCCGGGAAGAACGTCCACCACGCGATCGATCGTCTGAGCATCGGTGGAGTTGCCCAGGGTGAGGCGGAGGCTGGAATTGGCCTCTGCTGGGGTGCGGCCAATGGCGAGCAGCACATGCGAGGGGTCGAGGCTGCCCGTGGTGCAGGCCGAACCGGTGGAGGCCATGATGCCGGCGTTGTCGAGGTAGAGAACCAGGCCCTCGCCCTCGGCGCCGGGGATGGTGAGGTTGGCATTGTTTGGCAGCCGGCGCTTGGGGTCGCCATTGAGGATGGCCCCTGGGATGGCCTCGAGTAGGCGGCGAATGAGGTCATCGCGCAGGACGATGAGGCGGCGCGATTCTGCTTCGCGGTCGGCGGTGGCCAGCTCCAGCGCCTTTGCCAGGCCAACTACGCCAGCTATGTTTTCGGTGCCGCTGCGGCGGCCACGCTCCTGCCCACCCCCATACATGAGTGGCTCGAGATCGGTGCCGTGGCGCACATAAAGCACGCCGGTGCCTTTGGGGCCATATATTTTGGAGCCGTTGAGCGAGAGCAGATCGACATTTAGGCGTGAGACTTGCAAATCGAGATAACCAGCGGCCTGAGCGGCGTCGGTATGGAGATAGAGCGGGTGGTTGATGCCGCGGGTGGCACGGTCGGCCCGGATGCGGGCAACCAATTTGGCGAGCTCGGCGATAGGCTGGATGGTGCCGATCTCGTTGTTGGCCATCATGACGGACAGGAGTACGGTGCGATCAGTGATGGCCTGAGCGATAACGGTTGGGTCGACAATGCCGTTGGGTTTAGCGGGCACAACGGTGTGCGAGAAGCCTTGGCGGTCGAGAGCGCGGGCGATATTCACCACGGCGTCGTGCTCGATCGCCGTGGTGACCCAGTGCGCGCCGGGGTGCGCCCGCAACACGCCCTGTATCGCCAGGTTGTCGCCCTCGGTGCCACCGCTCGTTAATACGATTTCGGTGGGCTTGGCGCCCAGAGTAGCGGCGATGGTGTGGCGGGCGTCCTCGACGGCGCGGCGTGTGGCGCGGGCCGCCCGATAGAGGCTCGACGGGTTGGCGAACTGGTCCTCGAGAAACGGACGCATAGCCTCAAGCACCCGCGGATCGATCGGGGTGGTGGCAGCATGGTCGAGATAGATCGATTGAGACATTGGTAGTAGATTATGCAAGATTTACTCTCACTTTACAAGCGATGGGGTCTTATTCTACAATTAGCGCCACGTTCGCGGAAACGGTCACACCGAGAGGAACGAAATTGACAGATCAGGATGCCGAGGCAACGGCCTTTTACAACCAGGTGTACAGCAATCTCACGTTGGACGAACTGTCACCCGGGGCGCCGATTATCGACGACCTGGAGTCGTACCTGCAACCGGGAGCCCAAGTGCTCGAAATCGGGGGCGGCGTCGGGCGCAATGTCTTGCCGATCGCTGGCAAGGACCGCGCCGTGACCTCGGTGGACACATCCGAGGAAGGCACTGCTAGGCTGCGTGAATTCGCTGCCGAGCTCGGCATTGGCGAGTTCGTGACGGCGATAGAAGGCGATGCTCTCGCTGGGCTGCCGGCCGGGCCCTGGGACGCCATAATCATGGCGAGGGTCCTGCATGCGTTCTCGTACGTCGACGCGGTGAACCTCGTGGCCCAGGCCCAGGCGCTGACCCGCCCCGGCGGTTACCACGCAGTGGCGGTGCACATCGACCCCATGCCACCGCCTCACCTAGCCGGGAAGTTCACCACGAGCGATCCAACACAGGTCACGACACTTTACGGCGGCTGGGAGGAAATGGTAACGTTCAGTTCCCCCGGCTGCTGCAGTTCTCTGATGTTCTACGGCATCTGGCGCAAGCCCCCAGCCTGACCATCAAGGCCCGGTGCTCCCCCATTGAGGGCGAGTGCCGGGCCTCCTAAATTTTGACAGGTTTTAAACTGTTTCGTCGTCAGGGCCGTCATCATGAGGATGGGCATACTCCATAATTTGCTCGGGAGTGAGGGCGGCTATTTCAGTCATCTTGGCATGATAATTTTTGAGCTTGGTTTCCAAATCGAAAGCCTCGCCCGGGGTGAGCGGACTAGCACCAGAGGCTGCTTCTCGCGAGAGTAGGGATCTTTTTAATTCACGCAGGCTGCCAGGTTTGTCGGGACCCGTGGCGGTAACTTTAAAAATGACCCCGGCATTAGTACTGGGCATGAACCGGCTGATCGTGATTTTCTTTTCGCCTTGATCACTTATTCGGCGAGGTTGAGACCAAAGTCGGCCACTAGCGAGCCGATAGGGATCCAGGGCCTCAAATATCTCGTTGTCGACCCAATTCTTAACATCATCATATTCAATCATAGCTTCAGGTTCACCCGGGTTTTCTTCAGACGGGGCACTATAAGGTTGATCATCTAAACCGCCTTCCAGAGCGGCAGCTTCTTCCACCTCAAGCTCATCCGTTAAGGCCCGGTCGACAGCGAACCTCGCATGGGTGTAGCTTTCGACCTCGGCATAGGCTTCTGGGCCAAGTGCCCTTCGGATGACAGCCTCATGTTCCTGTAGTGACGAGCGCAAAGTATCCGCCAGCAGGTTGGCGGCAGAGCGCTGAGTCTCGGCGGACGATTCCTGGAGCATGCGAGAGAGGTGGTCGGCCGACTCGATGCGACCGGATTCATGGGGGCTGACTTCGGGGTGCTCGGGCATGGCCGTCTCCTTATTACTTAGATATTAAACAATTTTTCGGCGTTGTGGGTGGTAGCACGTCCGAGGTCTTCGAGCGATTCGCCGCGCAGCTCAGCCAGAAAGCGGGCGGTATGCTCAATGTAGGCGGGCTCATTGCGCTTGCCGCGCATAGGTACGGGTGCCAGGAACGGGCAATCGGTTTCGAGAATGAGGCGGCCTTGGGGCACGCGGCGGGCGGCCTCGAGTTGGTGCTCGTCTTTGGTGAAGGTCATGATGCCATTGAGGGCTATGTGGAGGCCGCGTACAAGCGAGCCTTCGAGCTCGCGGGTGCCGGCGGTGAAGCTGTGAACCACACCGCGAACGCCTTGGTAGTCGTCGAGGATGCGCCAGAAATCCTCGAAGGCCTCGCGGACGTGAAAGATCATTGGTAGGCCACACTCCAGGCCGAGCTCTATCTGGAACCGCAGGGCGCGCTCTTGGTCTTCGAGGCTTGTCTCAGATTTGTACTGGTCGAGGCCGCACTCCCCGATCGCCACCACCGATTCGTGCTCGGCCAGTGCCTGAACTTCCTCGAGGGCTTCGTAGCCGCGGTCGGCGTCGTGCGGGTGCAGACCAACGCTGGCCCAGAGGTTTTCGTAGGCGCGGGCGACGGCCACGGCTTGGGCGGAGTCGGCATCGTTTACGCCCACTACCAGCATCTTGTTGACGCCGGCCGCGTGAGCGCGATCGAGCACATCTTCTATCTCGTCGCGGAATTCATCGAAATGGATGTGGGAATGGGTATCAACTAGCATGGGCTGAATCCTTTAGGGTTTTTACCATAATTAACTCATCACCTTTGGTGCCGGCCAAGTACTGGGTGGTGCCGTGCATCTTGAAGCCGAACGATTCGTAGAGGTGAATGGCCCGAGGGTTGTGCTCCCAGACCTGCAGCCAAACCTGACTGGCGGCCGCAACACGAGGGTGGTCAAGGGCGGCCCGGAGCAGACGGCGGCCAATGCCCTGGCCTTGATGATCGGTTGCAATGTAGAGACGGTGGATTACCTGATCGCCGGGCTCAGTATTAACGTCGGGCCACTCTGGATCCCCGAATTGAATGTAGCCAAACAGGCGGTCACTCTCGGTGTCGACCAATATAGTGTCGTGCTTAAGAGCGCGATGAAAATAGGCCTCCGAGCGGTTTTCCCTGAGTTCGGTCGTCAGGCGCTCGGGAGAATAGGTGTCACCAAATGTGTCCGCAAACGAGCTCGCAGCCAACTCTGCCAGCAAAGGCATGTCCGGCTGCTCGACCGGGCGGATCATTTGGCCTCGGGCTTGACCTTGCCGCCGGTGGCGTGGGGCTGGTCTTGCTTGGGGAAGAGCAGGCCGACTTCGGGCCGTGCCACGCCGCCGGCGAAGGTGGCGGCGATTTTTTGGGCCGTGGTGGGCATGAACGGCATGATCATGGTGGCGATCTGGATGAGATCTGCAACGGCGTGATGGAGCACCTCGGCCAGGTGGTCTTTGTCGGATTTGGCCAGCTCCCACGGTTTTTCCTCTTCGAGGTACTGGTTGAGGCCGCGAATGAGCAGCCAAATCTCGGCCAGGGCTTTGTCGAAGCGGAGGTCAGCCATAGCCTCTTCGTAGGGCGTGGTGTCGTGCGAATGCGGCGGCAGATCGCCAACGATACCTTTGAAGTACTTGCCAAACATGACCTGTACGCGCTGCACAAGGTTGCCGAGATCGTTGGCAAGGTCGGCGTTGTAGACCTGCTCCATGCGGGCCCACGAATAGTCGCCGTCGCTGTCGGCGGGGATTTCGCGCAGTAGGTAGTAGCGCAGAGCGTCCACACTGTACTTATCGATAACGTCTTTTGGAGCCACAACGTTGCCAAGCGATTTGCTCATCTTGTGGCCCTCGCTCGAAATGAAGCCGTGTGCGTAAACGGATCTGGGGGTTGCGAGACCGGCGCTCATGAGCATGGCGGGCCAGAGGGCGGCGTGGAAGCGGGTGATGTCTTTGCCGACAACATGCACATCGGCCGGCCAGAAGTCGACAAATTTCGGAGCCTTGGTGTCCGGATAGCCGAGCGCCGAGATGTAGTTGGTGAGCGCATCGAACCAGACGTACATGACGTGGTCTTGGTCGTCCGGAACCTGGACACCCCAGTCGAGCTGGCCCTTCTCGCGGGAGATGCTAATGTCTTCTAAGCCACGCTCAAGGAGTGCCATGACCTCGTTTTTGCGGGATTCAGGCCGGACAACAAGGGCGCCAGAGCTAATGAGTTCTTTGACGCGATCGGTATAGGCGCTGAGTTTAAAGAAGTAATTTTCGGCCTTCATGTGCTCGAGCGGCTTTTTGTGGATGGGGCAAACGTGGTCGGGTACGTCGAGATCGGTGTAGAAGGCCTCGCAGCCGGTGCAGTACCACCCCTCGTAGTCTTTCTTGTAGATGTCCTTTTTGCAGGCAGCCCATAGTGCCTGGGCAGCTTCTTTGTGCTTGGGATCAGTAGTACGTATGAACTGGTCAATGGAGACGTTGAGGGTCGTGGCCAGATCCTTAAATTGCTTCGAGATATCGTCGACGTAGCCTTGCGGGGTCTTGCCGGCGGCCTCGGCGGCCTGCTTGTTCTTGTTGCCGTGCTCGTCGGTGCCGGTGAGGAACCAGACTTGATCGCCCTGCGCACGGTGGTAGCGCGCCAGCACATCGGCCTGAATTAGCTCCATGGCATATCCGATGTGAGGAGCGGCGTTGGTGTAGGCGATGGAGGTGGTGATATAGAATTTTGGCATACCGAGTCCGGTTTATTACGCGGCCTATCTTACATTAATTTGACCTTTAAGGGAATTTTTGTAGGGGCGGATCAAGTAATATTTCAGAGCAAATTTTCGCCCAGGGCGACGCGGTACAGGCGCTCCCAATCGTGGAGGCCGAGTTCTTGGGCGCGAGTGGTGGGGCTGAGCTTGGCCGCGGCCACGAGTTTGGCGGCATAGTCGGGGCTGAGGTTGAGGCCGCCGGCGAGAGCGTTCTTGAGTTGCTTGCGCTTTTCGCCGAAGCCGGCTTTGATGAGCCGGAACAACTTGTGGGCGTCCGCCGGGAAGGCGGGACCGGAGATTACCACTCGGAGAACGGCCGAATCAACCTCGGGCGCCGGCCAGAATTTGTGGCGCTCTACCAGGCGCACTAACTCGGGATGGCCGTAATATTGCACCGATAGCGCCAGTATAGAGAGCTCGCCGGGGGCGGCGGTAATGCGTTCGGCCACCTCTTTTTGGATCAGCATCGACATCACAGACGGCGGGTTGGGGCTTTCGATGAGAAGACGAAAGATTTTGGAGGTGAGGTAGTACGGTATGTTAGCGATCACTTTGTAGCCGGCTGGAAGCTGCTCCAGATCGAAGCGGAGGATGTCTTGCTCCACCACCTCAAGGTTGGCTGGGGCGTCACGGCGAAGGAGATCGGCCAGCACGTGGTCGGTTTCAACGGTCACTACGCGGCCTGCCAACTTGGTGAGCGGCCGGGTCATGACGCCAAGGCCAGGGCCGATCTCTAGCACCGTGTCGTTGGTGGTGACGGCGGCTGCATCCATGATGGCCTCGAGGCTGGGCTTGTCGACCAGGAAGTGCTGGCCCAAATTTTTATTCGGCTTAATACCCGCTAGCTTGAGGGCGGTGCGAACATCTTCGGCTCGGGATAAATCCATATGCATTATCTTAACAGGTGGGCTGGAACGTATGAATAAGTCGATATTTTTGGCTGTGGTACCGGTGATTTTCGTGATGGTGGTCGTTATATTCACGATGATTAATCATCGGCCGGGGAACATGAACCAACCAGGGAGCAAGGGTATGACAATTACGAGCACCGCATTTCAAAGCGATACCGCAATACCGCAGCGGTACGAATGTGAGGGTGATGGCGTAAATCCGCCGCTGGCCTTTGATGGGGTGCCGAGCGAGGCGCAGGCGTTGGCGTTAGTGGTGGACGATCCGGATGCACCCAGCGGCACGTTCGACCACTGGGTACTGTGGAATCTGCCTGCTACGCTTAGGGAAATTCCCGAAAATTGGGAGCCGGAGCCGGGCGTGAGCGTGGGGGCGAACGGTGCTGATAAGAATTCCTGGTATCCGCCGTGTCCGCCGAGCGGGACTCATCATTACCATTTCAAATTGTATGCTCTGGATGAAAAGTTAGACCTGGCGGAGGGGTCGAGCAAAGGCGAGCTCGAAAAGGCGATGCAGCGGCATATAGTGGCTCAGTCGGAGCTGGTGGGGACTTACTCCAAATAATAACTATTCGCTGGCGCAGGCACCGGTGGAGACAGGACCGTTGGTGGCGGCGGCGTTTAGGTCGGGTAGGATTTCGTTCGATGTGAGGGCGTAACCGATGTTGCCGTCGGTGGTGGACATGGCAAAAACCACCCCTACCACGGTGCCATCTGGAGTAATGAGCGGGCCACCGGAGTTGCCGGGTCGGACCACAGCCTGGAGTGTGTAGATCTGGCGTCGGGTGAGGCCAGAGTCGTAGATGTCGCGGCCGAGGGCGGTCTGCTCGGACAGAATGGCAGCGGGCGACACGGTGAAGCTGCCGCCGCCCGGATAGCCGAGCACGGCGCCGACCACGCCGCGGGATTGCAGCGAGCCGGCGAGTGGCAGGGGCGCCGCAGCCAGATTGGTAGTGCGGAGGACAGCAAAGTCGAGGCTAGGATCGAAGAAGACTACGGTGGCGCGGTGTGAGCCGTTGGCGTCGACGACTACGGGCTGATCGATACCGGCGACTACATGCGCGTTAGTGGCGACGAGGCCAGGCCCAGCTACGAAGCCGGAGCCTTCGAGTAGACCGCCGCAGCCCAGACCCTCGATGCGGACGGTGGCGGCCCGGCCGGCGTTGGCTGCTGCGGTAACCGCGGCAGCGTTGGGGCCGGTAACCGGTGGGGCCGGCGAGGGTTCGAGGCCAGTGAAGACACGCGGAAAATTATTAACTCCCAGGGCGCGTTCAAAGCGGGCTAGCACATCGGGCGCAGGCGGAAGGTCACGATCGAGCGATTGCAGAATGCGCGAGTTTTGGATGTCGGTGGCCAAGGCGGGGCCGGCTGAACGAGCGAAGGTGGCCGCCAACATCCAGACCGTAAACAGGGCCACCCCGATGCCGAAAGCGGCACCGAGCACGGCGTCGAGCAGGGTAAGGCGGTAACGCTCGGCCAGGCCAGAGAGCGCGTAGCCCAGCGTCTCACCTAGCCCGCCGATCATAATGGCAACGCCGAAGAACACCACAAGCACAACCATTGAGCGTGAGGTGCCGGGCGGAAAAGCGCTGCCAAGCCATGGGGCAATCACGGCTCCAGCCATTAGGCCCAGCACAAACCCACCGAGCGAGCCGGCTTGGCGCAGGAATCCGGAGGCAATACCGCGGGCAGCCACGGCGAGCACCAAAACAACAATGACGAAATCCAGGAAATTCACAGCCACAGTATACTACCACGAGCTGAGAAAAGGCCTTAGACGCTGAGTATTGGCTGTGCGGCCGCTGCTATTTGCACTGCCAGGGCGTGGTTCCCTGAGGGCCGGCCATAATTTTGGCTGCGATCTGGATTTGGACGTTGCCGTCCAAAATGTTGTCCGCGGTGCCGCCATTGGCGGTCCAAGTGGAGGGCAAGAATTGGAAGAGGCCAGTGGGGTGTTGGCCGTTCACGATGAATGCGCTGACCTCCGTGGCGTTGCCGTGCGATTCGCAATTCATGATCCGTAGCATCATGTTGGGATCGAGGCCCCACTGAGTGGCCGCGGCCTCCACCTTGGGGCGCCAGTATTCGACTGAGCCGGCGAAGATTACCTTGGTGCCTACCGCCACAACTTGCGGCACAGGTGCGGTCTGGCTCACTACCTGCAACACTTCGCGACTGGTTTCGACGCCGTTTTGGTAGTGAATGCGGTAGGTGGTGGTCTTTTGCCCGTCGGAACCTTCTTGCTGCACAGCCGTTTGGCCCTTGAGCATGGTGGGGTCAGTAACGGTATGAACCGGGCGGGGCAACGTTTGCGTGAGCGTAACTACCGCTTCAGTGACGCGAGTGATATTGACAGTCATACCAGAAATCACCGGAGTACTCAGGCTGGTGGAAATCGTATCTTTGAGACCAAGCGAGATGCCGGCAGCCTTGAGTGCGTCACCGACTGTGCTGGCCTGAGTGCGGAGGTGACGAACACCGCCGTCAACCTGGACGTCGAGCGGTGTAGCCCGTTGCACGGTCACTTTTTCGCCGATGGAATCGTTTTGCACGATGTTGGTGATGATTTCGGTGTGGTAATTGTCTTCGGGATAGAGAGTGAGGCCAGCCGCCAAGGCGAGCAGACGCGGACTCTGGTACGCGCTGTGTATATGGTAGGAATGCACACCATCAACTACAACCACGGGGCGGGCCCGGTAGACGTTTATGTTGAACTGGCCGCCGGACATAGCGGTGCCAGCCGCCGGCTCTACTAGGTCACTCTGCCCGAGCGTAACGTGCGATCGACTGAGCACATCGCCGACAGTGGTGGCAGTGGTGGGGAACAATTTCTTTTGCCCATCCACATACAGCGAGACCATGCGCTGAGAATCAGCGCTGGCAGTTGGCGATAAGGGTAGGCGGCCCGTGGACAGGCCGAAAATAACGATGGTGATGAGGATTCCGAGTGCCAGAATATTGCGGGAAACGGAACCCGTGTCGTCGCGTAAAATAGTAGTCTCTCTCGTTAATACGAAGGGACTTTTTATTTTGTCGCTTTTGCTTTTTAAAACCCATCAAAGGGCTTGTGGTTATGGTACCGCGATATCTGGTGGTGGTCAATTCCGTGGCTGTGGAAATGACCGGTTTTGGAGCCCGGTCAGCTGACCTTGGTGCCGATCGGCTCGCCCTCGATGACGCGGCGGATGTTGCCGTTGGTGAGGAGGTCGAAGATGACAATGGGAAGATGGTTGTCCATGGCGAGGGAGATGGCGGCATTGTCCATGACAGTCATGTGGGGATCGGTGAGAACCCGGTCGAAGCTGAGTGAGTCATGCTTTTTGGCGTCGGTGTACTTGCGGGGATCCTTGTCGAACACCCCTTCGACCTTGGTGGCTTTGAGCACAAGGGCGCACTCAAGCTCGAGCGCGGTGGTGACGGCGGCTGTGTCGGTGGTGACGTAGGGATTGCCGGTACCGCCGGCCACTACTACTACCCTCCCCTTCTCCATGTGCCGGATACCACGGCGGCGGATGTAGGGCTCGGCCACAGAGTCGACACTGAGGCGAGTCTGCAGGCGGGCTGGCACGCCGTTTTGCTCGAGGATGTCGACCAGTGCAATGCCGTTGATGATGGTCGCGAGCATGCCCATGTAATCGCCGGAGGCACGCTCGATGCCATTACCGGCCACGCTGGCGCCACGCATGATGTTGCCGCCGCCTACAACTACTGCCAGCTCGACGCCGGTGGCGTGGATGGTTTCGGCCAGTTCCTTGGCCAAGCGATCGATAAATTTGGGGTCAACTCCGTATTCACGATCGCCAGCAAATTGTTCGCCGGACAGTTTAAGAAGGACGCGGGGGTGTTTGCCTGGTTTCATATGGCTTCAGCATAACAGAAGAAATACTAAACCGCCGGCAGGCCCCCCAATGTGGGTAGGTCCGCCGGCGGTCGAGTGGCGATCACCACCACGCCGGGATGCAATCGAAGGAAAAGGTAATGCCGGCACAATCCGTCGGTGACGCCAGCCTGATGACGAGGCCGTTGCGGAAATCACCGTCGGTGACCGCGCTGTACAAGCTGACGCCATTCCGATCGAGTTCCATGGCTACGCTAAACCCGCGATGGCCGCCTTGGAAGTCGTGAAGTGGTCCGTGAACCACTCCTAGTCTCCAGGTGGCGCCCAGGTCGAGGGTGAACTTGATGGCGCGGCCAGTGTCCGGGTTTGCTGGCCCGGCATACCGCATGAGTACCTCGAGACTGGTGATGTCGCTCGGTTGAAGGATGGGTGGTTCGGATGCGGCCCTAGTACGTTCGATGTCTTCGTCGGGCATGGAGTAGCTCCCTCCGGTTGTCAAGGCGTGATAGTTTACATCACAATTATGAATCTTGGTCAATTTTCTCAATGGGAGCGAAGGAGAGGCTGAGGCGCTTGGTGCCGAGACCCTGAAAGGTGGCCGAAACCTCGTCGCCGTTCACTTGGGCCACGATGCCCTCGCCAAATTTGGTGTGTTTGATGCGATCGCCGGGCTGCAGATCAAGGCCGAGCATACGCTCACGATGGATGGCGGCGCCGGTTTCGGTGGTAGGCAGGCCGGCAAGGGTGGGTGCGGACCAACTGGCGGCGCCAGCGCCGTGGCCGCCGGCTGCGCGGTTGTGCACGCCCCATTCGCTGCCTTCGGCTTGGAGTTCGGCTGGGATTTCGAGAATGAAACGGCTGGGCGGGTTGTGGTTGGTGGAGCCGTAGAGCAGGCGCGAGTTGGCGTAGAGCAAGAAGAGACGCTCACGGGCGCGGGTCATGCCGACGTAGCAGAGGCGGCGCTCCTCTTCCATTTGTTCGCCGTCGAACAGGGAGCGGGAGTGCGGGAAGATCCCCTCTTCCATGCCGGGAATGAAGACTACTGGGAATTCCAGGCCCTTGGCGGCATGGAGGGTCATGAGGGTGACAGCGTCGGTGGACTCGGAGTAGTTGTCGACGTCGGAGATGAGGGCGATTTCTTCTAGGAAGGCCTCGAGGTTGAGCTCGTTGTAAGATTCGGCCACGGAGAGGAGCTCTTTAACGTTTTCGATGCGGTCAGCAGCCTGGATAGAATTATCGTCGAGGAAGGTGAGGTAGCCGGAACGCTTGAGGACCAGGTCGAGGAGCGGGCCTACGGGGAGCTTTTTGGCCTCATTACGCAAACCGTCGATGAGGAGCGCAAAGTTGCGCAGGGCGTTAACGGCGCGGGTCTGGAGGCCGGGGCAATCCTCGCAGCGGCGGAGGGCGTCCATGAGGCTGAGGCCCTGCTGCAGGCGCCAAGATTCAAGGCGAGCGAGCGTGACGTCGCCGAGGCCGCGCGCCGGCAGGTTGATGATGCGGCCAAAGCTGACCAGGTCGTCGGGCTGGTAGACGAAGCGCAGATATCCAAGTGCGTCCTTAATTTCTTTGCGCTCGTAGAAGCGGGTGCCGCCGACGATTTTGTACGGCAAGTTGTAGCGCAGGAACGATTCTTCGAGTGAGCGGGACTGGGCATTGGTGCGGTAAAGGACAGCAAAATCGTAGAGGCTGCGACCCTCGGTGCGCCGCAGCTCCTCGATTTGTCGCACGATGGTTTCGGCTTCCTGGATTTCGTTATAGACGTTAACCACTGCGATGCCGGCCCCATCCCCGGCCTCGGTCCAGAGTTTTTTGTCGGAACGGACACGGTTTTTGGTGATGACGGCATGGGCGGCGTCGAGGATGCGCTTGGTGGAACGATAATTTTGCTCAAGTTTAACGACGGTAGCTTCAGGATAATCCTTTTCGAAGTCGAGGATGTTTTGGAAGTTGGCACCGCGCCAGGAGTAAATGGACTGCCAGTCGTCGCCAACCACGCAGATGTTGTGATGTCCGGCGCTTAGCAGTTTGGTGATTTGATATTGAGCGTGATTGGTGTCCTGATACTCGTCGACCATGATGTACTGGAATTGCTGCTGGTATTTGGCCAGGATTTCGGGGTAGTTGAGGAGCATCTTAACCGTGCGGAAAATCAGGTCGTCGAAATCGAGGGCACCAGCATCTTTCAGAATGCCCTGGTAGATCGGGTAGACTTTGGCGGCCGCAACCTGGGCCTTGCCGGTGGCGAGCTTGGTGTACTGCGTGTGGTCGATGAGCTCGTTTTTGGCGCTGGAGATGAGGCCGTGAATGAGGCCGGGGGTGAGCTGTTTTTCGTCGATACCTACCTGGCGCATGGCTCGCTTGATGGCGGCTTGGGAGTCGGCAGAGTCGAAGATTAGAAAGTTTGAGGCCAGGCCGATTTCGGTAGCTTCGCGGCGTAGCAGGCGAAGGCAGATGGAGTGGAAGGTGCCAATGAATGGAAAGTAGCTGCGGTTATTTGTATCGATGTCAAGCAACTTAAGCACGCGACCGCGCATCTCGGCGGCAGCCTTATTGGTGAAGGTGACGGCCAAGATATTTACTGGACGCACGTGTTGCTCTGCCACCAGGTAGGCGACACGGTGCGTGAGGGCCTTGGTTTTGCCCGAACCGGCGCCAGCCAGAATCAACACGGGTCCCGAGGTTGTCTCGGCGGCCAGGCGCTGTTGATCATTAAGATCGGAGAGAAGGGGTGTCACTATCTGATTTTAGCGCACCGAACGGAGCCGAACTAGGTTGACATTAGTGGCAGTATATTGCTTGTGCTATTTAACGTCGAGGCAGTACGGGGTAGGGCTGGTTTCAAGCTGAGTGTAGAGCGCGACGTAATGAGTGAGCGTACGACCGGGCGTAATGGCAGCTGCAGTGCACCGGCCGCCGGCCTTGTACTGAATTTGACCGAGTGCAGTCGGGGTGGTAGTACCAACCGTGTACGGCTGGCCGGTGGTGGGATCACTAGCGGCGATGGTGACATTCGGGGGAACCACAGGGTAGTAGCCGTTTTGCATGTGGGTTTTAAAAGCGGCGGCGAACAGGGCTAGGTTGCTTTGACGCTGAGAATCGCGGGCGATAGCTCCAGACTGAGCAGGTGACGGCGACGGACTAAGGCTGGGCGTAGGGGTAACGGGAGTGGCGGCGGGGTCGGTGTTTTCGGGGATATTGGAAGCCTGAGTAGATTGGCCGAGGACGGACTTATTGCTGGCCGCAGTCTTGGGCTGGAGGAGGAACAGGTATACCATGGCTGCGATTACGCCCACTACTAGCACACCGATGATCATGAACACCAACTTGCTAGAGTTACGCGGATGGGTTTCGGGCTGAAGCGGGGCCTTGCCGGCTTGCGGTGCGTTGCTGGGAACTGGGCTCCCGGAAGCGGGTGCGCCTGGAGTGGGCTGGCCGGGGGCGCCTGTGGGAACTGGAGCAGGTGCTGCATCCGCCGGAGCAGGTGTGGTTGGAGCCATGTCAGTCGAGGCGGGCGATGCCGAAGGGTCGGTCGGGGGTGCGTCAGTTGAAACGGGAGCAGAAGCCGGGGCATCGGTCGATGGAGCGGCAGAGGTGTCAGACGGCTGGGTGTCCTGAGGGGATTGAGTGGCATCGGGCTGATCGCCAGCTGGGGCATCCTCTGGTGTCGACGGCATGGTGGCCGCATCCGGAGTGACGCGGGAAGAGACATCACCCTCGGCCGACTTGTCATCAGCAGGGCCGTCATCGGATGGTTCGTCCTCGGACTCGGAATTGCTAGCTTCCGGTTGGCTTACGGATTCGGTCGAATCGGAAGCGTGCTCGGAGGACGATTCGGTAGGTTCAGGAGTGCTGTTGGGCTGGGAGACACTACCAGATTCTGGTGCAGATTCGGTTACAGACTCGACAGACGGGTCGGGCGAAGTGCTCGGCGGCGGATCGGTGGGCAGGTCGTCCGCCTTGGCATCGTCGGACGGGTGCTCGATCAGGTCCTTTTCTACTTGCTCCAAAGTTTTGGGCATATCCGGTTGTTCCTGCGCGGCTGCATCCGTTTTGACCTCGGAATCCTTGGAATTCTCATCAACGGTATCTTTATCATCGATTGCTTTTGCGCCAGAGTTAGGTCGATCCGAGTCTTCGTCTTTCGAGTCTTCGTCTTTCGAGTCTTCGTCCTTAGATTCCCCGTCTTGCTTCTTTTTGGACGGCTTGTGCTTCTTGTGGACATCAGAGGCTGTGACGGGTGCAAGATGGGTGATAGACGGAGACTTCTCTTGATCATCCTGAGGCTGCTTGTCTTCAGAAGGTTGAGTGTTGTTGTCGGCTTCGGGCTCGATTTCCGGCTTGGCTTCTGCCTCGGCCTTGGCAGAGTCGACTGAAGGGGATTCGGGGCTGGAAGTACTGGAATCCTTGGATTCGGCGCCCTCCGTATTGCCAGATGAGGCCTTCTCCACCTCGGCCACCGCTTTTTCCACCGCATTCAAATCAGCGTCGGAAGGCACAGCCGATACCGCATCCGGCTTATCCGAATCGGAAGATTCGGAATTATCGCTTGCAGCGTCGGCTACAACTGGCTCTGGAGTCGAGGGTTGATCGGTAGTACCAGCAGTAACTGGTGTTGAGGCTGCGGATTCGGTCTTGGGAGGATCTGAGCTCGGGATATTGGCATGATCAGTAGTGATAGTAGCCGAGGAGGCGGGACCAGAGCTATCTGGCACGATGTTGCCGCAAGAGACGCAAAGCCACCCTGCGCGTGAGCGCACCATATCGTTATTACAGTTGGGGCATTTCATAGCACCAGCATAACATATTGTGCTTACGCTTAGTATTCACTGGAAATTTCGAGCCGATCGATACCATTTTCTTCGAGTTCTTCACGATAACGCTCTTCGATCGGTCGCAGCTCTAACAAGTCGTCGTCGCGATTGATTTCGTCGGCGCCAACTCCGCGCTGGCGAGCCAAGTCACGTTGAGCTAAGCGCTCTGTAAGCTCATCCCAGAACACATGGTCGTCGTAGTCCAAAATATATTTGTCGTAAACCCCTTCGACCCATTCGGAGTCCAGATAGTACTCGCCGGTTTCTTCATCTTTGCTGATGGTGCCTGGGGGTGCCGCGGCCAGGACGCGCTGGATAACTATTGAGGCGGCCTCGTCTTGGAATTCGGTGTCGTGGTGGGCGTTGATTACCCATTCACCCAGGTAGATGAGCTCAAGGAGCTTGGCGTATTCCTCGGGGCTGAGTTCAATGTTCATAGAATAGTGGGGCCTCTTAGCAGACAATGGGCACATTCTAGCGGATTTGGCGACAGGATGCGACTAACTAGGCGATACCGATGCTTCTGGACGCACCAGGAAGCAAACGGTCATGAGGTATCCCCTTATTAAATGATGATCCTGATGTTCGCTTTTGTTTGGTATTTATCAAACGGTGTGTTGGTCTAGCTCTTGCGCCACCTTCACCATCCTGGCGAAGGACTCGGGGTTGAGACTGGCGGTGCCGGGGAGGAGGCCATCGACATAGTCCATCTCGAGGTAGGCTCGAGCGTTCTCGTGGTTGGAGCTGCCGCCATAAAGTAGGCGCACTCCGGCCGAGCCCTCCTCGCCGTAGAGTTCCTCTAGGGTGTGGCGGATGGCGCGGTAGGCAAATCGAATGTCGTCGGGGGTAGCAGGCTTGGGCACTTTGCCGTCGTGGTGGTTAATGGCCCAAACCGGCTCGTAGGCTATCACGATGCCTGAGACATCGGCGGCGGTGAGCATGGCGAGGTCGGCAGTGAGCTGGTCGACCACAATCTTCTCGGCCAAACCATGCTGGCGGTCGTCGAGATTTTCGCCGATGCAAAGAATGGGCGTGAGGCCGTTGCGGACGGCGGCGGCCAGCTTGTTAGCGATGAGCTTATCGGTCTCGCCCATGGCTCGGCGCTCGGAGTGGCCGACGATCACATAGTTGACGAGCCCTTTGAGCATGCTGGCACTGATTTCGCCGGTGTAGGGACCTTCGTCTAGGTGGTGGAGGTTCTGGGCACCTAGCTTAAGTTTCTTATGGTCGAGATCCCTAGCTAATGGCGCGAGATCGATGAACGGGGGGCAAATTACCACTTCCACGCCCGGGTGAGGCTCGATCTTTTGCTCAATGCGCTTAACAAGCACACTGGCCTCGTGTGGGCCCAAATTCATTTTCCAGTTACCGGCAATTAGGCGAGCCATAAATCCCTCTTTTCAGCACAATTATACTACTAACACTTATTTGTCTTGCAGCGCCTCGACACAGGCCAGTCCCTTGCCGCTCATGAGTTCGAGGCTGGCGCCGCCGCCGGTGGAGACCCAGGTGAATTTGTCGTGCAGGCCCT
The DNA here is from genome assembly GCA_036488585.1 of Candidatus Saccharimonadia bacterium. GTDB lineage: Bacteria > Patescibacteriota > Saccharimonadia > UBA4664 > UBA4664 > DASXHH01. The sequence continues at coordinate 79,088 of DASXHH010000004.1, forward strand.
CCGAGTCTACAAAACTGGCCGTGTCACCACCGCCGATGATGGCGGTAGCGTGGGACTCGATGATGGCATTCGCCATGGCCATGGAACCGGCTCGGAATTCGGGCACTTCGGTGATGCCGAGCGGCCCGTTCCAAATGACGGTGGCTTGGTCGTCAACGTCTAAGAATTGCTCGATTGTATCGAGTAGCGTTTGGCCGTAGGAGTCGGCGGCATCAACGATGTAATCGAGAGGGGCGACGTCCTCGAGATCGACAGTGCGCACGTTTTTGGGACCTTCCAGGCTTTCGGATACCACGACCTGCTCGGGGATGATCATCTCAGTATTCTCTTTTTTGGCGATGGCTAGAAGTTTTTTCACCGCCGGCTCCTGGTCACGTTCGGTCACCGATTTGCCGATGTCATGACCGTAAGCCAAAGCGAAGGTGTTGGCGATGGGACCAGTGAGCAGCATGGCGTCGACTTTGGGGATGAGGTTGGTAAGGATCTCGAGCTTGGTGGAAACTTTGGCGCCGCCAATAACGGCGACGAGCGGGCGCTTGGGATGCTCGATGGCGCCGGAGATATAATCGACCTCCTTCTCCACTAGCAGTCCGGCTACACCGGGCAGAATATGGGCCACACCCTCGGTAGAGGCGTGCGGGCGGTAGGAGGCGAAGGCGTCGTACACATAGATATCGGCGCCCGAGTCGTGAGCAAGTTGTTTGGCGAAAGTGGGATCGTTCTTCTCCTCCTCGGGATGAAAGCGAACGTTTTCGAGGCAGAGCAGTTCTCCGGGCTGAAGGTCTTTTACCGCTTGAACGACTTCGGCGCCAACACAATCGCCCACGAATTTCACCGGGCGCTTTAGCACCTCGGCGGCCTTCTTGGCCACCGGTTCGAGGCTAAATTCGGGTACGGGCTTACCGTCTGGCCGGCCGAGGTGGCTGGTGATAACAATGCGGCAATCGCGCTCCCAGAGGTACTGTAGCGTGTCACGGGTGGCTTCGATGCGGAAGGAGTCGGTAACTTTGCCGTTTTTGACCGGCACGTTCCAGTCTAAGCGTGCAAAAATGGTTTTTCCCTGAACGTCGATATCGCGAATGGTCTTTTTTGTCATACCTGAAGTTTATATTCGCTGCTATCGCAATGGAAGGACTTCCGAGGGAGGCGCGGGCATGATTCTCGCCTTTGGTGACTAGGGCATGGCGAGATAGTGGTGCCGGTGATGTATTCGGTTTATTTTGGCTCAAGCATTTCGGCGCTTGAGGCCGGCGATGGCCAAGAGTGTGAACACTACGGTGAACACCGCGAGTATGGTCACATTGAGCCAGACTCGGTCAACTCCCCAGCCGCGCAACATAACATCACGCAGCGCATCTATGCTCCACGTAGGCGGGATGAGGTAGCAGAATGGGCGCAGCCAGCCGGGAAGGCTGGCGACCGGTACGAAGATCCCAGATAGCAGGAACACCGGGAAAATAATGAACGGAATAAACTGGATAGCCTGGCCCTCGCGCTGAGCAGCAGCCGATACGAGTATGCCGATGGCCTGGGCAGTAACTGCTGTGAGCACGACAAGCAGCGCGGCGACCCACAGCGGCCCGAGTACCAGGATGTGGTACACCCAGATTGCCACAGCCAGCACCAGAAAGCCCTGGACTGCGGCAATCAGGCCAAATGCTAACTCGTAGCCCAGTACAACCTCGGCTTCGGTTGCGGGCGACACGCGCAGGCGATTGAGAGTGCCGCTGGTGCGTTCACTGACAAAGGCCAGTAACGTGAGCAATGTAGTAAACAGCATGACGGCAAAGGCCATGATTCCGGGTACAAAGTAGTCGATATAACGAGCATCTTTGGCTTTCGAAAAGGCATAACTAAGGTCGAATGCGATAGGGCTCTTGGCGCCTTGGTCTTGTGCAAGTTTAAGGGTGGCCGAGGCAAGTGATGGTATGACTACGGCTGAGAGTTGCTGATTAGTGGTATCCAAGTAAACCTGGGCGTGAGCGCCCTTGGGTGGCTGTGGAACGGCTACAGGTTTGCCGGCGACAAGTCTGACGGAGACCGATGGGCTCGACTCGGCGGTGAAATCGGGGCCGAAGATCACGGCGCCAACCGCCTTACCGTCCCGAACTTGCTGACGGGCCCAATCAGCGTCGGACGAGGAGGTGAGCTGGAGCGTATCATGATCGATCTTATCCACCAGCTTAGTGGCGGACCCGCCCTTATCTTGGTTGACGATGATGACCGGGATGTGCTTGGGTGAATTACCAAAGGCGAAGCCAAAGATCAACATAGCCATAACGGGTGCGAACAGCATGAGAGCGAGCGAGCGCCGGTCGTGCTTGAGGGTGAGGAACTGTTTGCGGGCGATGGCCGTGACGTGCGCGACTTTCACTTCGCCACCTCCTTTCGACCCGCTAGCTTGAGAAAGGCGTCTTCCAAGGATTTGGTGCCTGTCTTGCGGATAAGTTCGGCTGGCGCGTCTTCGGCGATGAGCCGACCGTGGTTTACTAGACCGACTCTCTCACAACGCATGGCTTCATCCATATAATGCGTGGTAATGAGGATGGTGGTGCCTTCGGCCTGCATACTGCGGAAGCGATCCCAGAAGGTGGCGCGCAGCTCAGGATCGACACCAACAGTGGGCTCGTCCAAAATTAATAGCTTGGGCTTGGGCAAGAGGGCGGCGGCCAGCGACGCCCGGTGCTGCATGCCTCCTGATAGCTCGGTTATCACCTTGTCGGCCCAGTCGGTGAGATTGACGAATTCCAGTAACTCCTTGATGCGAGCCTTCAGGTATTTCTTGTCCATGTCGTACAGGCGCCCGAAGAGCTCCAGATTTTCCCGAACGGTCAGGTCAAGGTACAGGGCGGTTTCCTGAGGCATGTATCCGACGTGTGACCGCACGGCGGGATCGTTTGGCTGTAAGCCCAGCACACTCACCTGACCCCCACCCGCGCTAACCAGGCCCGTCATTACCCGAATACTGGTGGTCTTGCCGGCGCCGTTTGGCCCGATCAGACCATATAGTTCGCCTCGTTTGATAGAAAACGTCAGGCCATCCAAGGCCCGAAAGGTTTTGTTGAAAGTTTTTGTAACGTCCCGGAAAACGACAGCCTGCGAAGCCTCAGGCTCCATGCACCCTCCTGCAATTCATTTTTCAACGCCTGTTGAATTTCTTATCTGAACTATAATGTTGGCACATGAGCGAAGTCAATAGCATAAGCGGTAAGAGTTTAGGACGACGGCCTGGGCCTGGTGACGCCAAGGAGGCAATCGTTGAGGCGGCCCGGGTACAGTTCGCCAAAAATGGTTACGACCGCACTTCTATGCGCCAGGTAGCGGCGGAGGCATCCGTGGACCCGTCTTTGATAGTCCATTACTTTGGCACCAAGCAGCGGCTGTTTATAGAGTCGATGTTGCCGCTGTTCGAGGCACCCAAACTTCTGCCAGTTGCATTGGCGGGCGACAAGGGCACAATCGGTCTGCGCCTGGCGACGCTGTTTATCAAGATGACTTCAGACATGTCGGTACAGAAGTTGATGCTGGGGGTGTTCCGGTCGGTAAGTTCTGAAGAAGAAGCCTCCAAGATGGCGCGGAATTTTGTGCAGGACGGGATCATGGATCTGGTGGAGCAGTATTTGCCAGGTCCCAACCGAAAGCTGCAAGCCAATATTTTGGGAGGTCAAATGGTGGGATTATTCGTAGCCAGATACATAATTAAAGTCGAGCCGTTGGTGAGCGCGAGCCCAGACGAGCTGATCGAGTATCTAGCGCCCCGTTTACAGGCACATTTCGACTAAGCTGACGGTTTTAATCGACGATTTTAATCTGGACGCGGTCGGTACCGCCGACGAGCCCGGGCTGGTGGCCGGAAGCCAGCACCACGGCATCGCCGGGCGTAAGGTTACCGGCGGATTTGAGTTGGCGGATTACACGGTCGGAGGCACCCTTCATGTCGTCCACCAAGAACGACTTGCCGCCCCACACGATGGCCATCTGGTAGTAAACGCGCTCGCTGTCGGTGACCATAACAACTGGCATGCTGGGCCGGAGAGCGGCGATGTTGCGGGCGGTCTGTCCGGAGCTGGTCTCAGCCACAATCACCTTGGCAGGCAACTGGCTGGCCAACACCACGGCGGCAGCGGAGATGGCGTTTTGACGCTCACCACGCTCACCGAACGACACCTGGCGGTCTGGCAGCTTGGATAGCTCCTCGCGCTCTGTATAGAGGATGACCCGTTTCATCATCTTAACGGCTTCCACGGGGAACAGGCCCACGGTGGTTTCTCCGGATAGCATAACGGCGTCGGCGCCTTCGAGTACAGCGGTGGCGACATCCGAGACCTCGGCGCGTGTGGGCTGGGCCGACTGAATCATACTCTCAAGCATCTGAGTGGCCACGATTACCGGCTTGCGATGATGCTTGCCGAGCTCAATCATGCGGCGCTGGACGGCCGGGACCGACTCGGGCTTGGTTTCGATAGCCAGGTCGCCGCGAGCCACCATCACCACATCGGTGACGGCAAAGATTTCTTCGAGGTTTTCGACGGCAGAGGCGGTCTCGATCTTGGCAATAATCTTGGCGTCACTCTTGTGTTTGGCTAGAATCTTGCGCAAGTTGTGGATGTCCTGGGCGGTCTGCACAAACGAGTAGCCGATGTAGTCGACGCCACTCTTGCAGGCGAACTCGATGTCAGCCAGGTCCTTCTCCGTGAGGATATCGCCACCGAGGTCGGTGTCGGGCAGGTTCATACCCTGATTGGAGTAGACCAACCCTGGAGCGAGCACCTTGCCGGTGATGAGTTTCTTCTCAATCTTCTCGACCTCAATTTGTACCTGACCGTCGCGCAGGAAAACCCGCTCCCCTTTTTTGAGGTATTTGGAAACGTCGTGCTGGACCGGAATGACGCCAGTGGCCTCGTAATCGGCGCCATACTCGAAGTGCACCACAGTGTCACGCACAAATGGTAGACCGTCGGGCGGCAGGGTACCGACGCGGATCTTGGGTCCCTGGATATCGGCTAGCACCGCCATAGGCTTTTCGTGCTTGGCCGACAGCTTGCGCGCCATCTTTAACACCTCGCCATGCTCCTCGTGGGTACCATGAGCAAAGTTGAGACGGTACATGTTTACGCCGGCAAGTAGCAGCTCCTCCAGAACTTGAGGAGAATTGGTGGCCGGTCCGATGGTAGCGACGATTTTGGTGCGTTTAAATGATGCGGCAAGCATAAGAGTCTTCCAGATTTTAACAACACTCACCATACTCCAACTCTGCCGCGTACGCCAGCGTTTTATATCTAGCACTAACAAAACTGACAGTGCTGCAGAAGGCTTTAGTGGCTAATGCCTACGTTTATAGACGAAGAGGAGGAGTTGGTGATGTTGCCGGGCGTAACGGTACCGGACAAGGTGTTGCCATTAATGGTGATGCTGCCCGAGGTGGCCGACTGGGTAGAGTTACTGGTAATGGAGACGCTGGTGCTCGACGACGAATCCGATGAGAAGCTGCTGGTGCAGCGGACAATGTTGGTGGAGCCGGGACCGGTGTCGGTGATGCTGATGTTGGTCGGGCAGGGACTGGCGCTGGGTGACGGCGTGGGGCTGGGCGAGCCGCTCGGTGACGGCGTGGGTGACGGGCTGGTGGTAGAGACGGCCGTGAAGGTGTTGCCGGTGAGGCTAGCGGTGGATGTGAGCTGGGCGAGGGTGGAGCCGGTGGCCAGTGCGACCATTCCCACTGCCAAGACTAATACACCGGCGCGAATGTAGACGCCATCGAGGCGGCGCAGGCGGCGGATCTGACCGGCAGCTGCGGGCACAGAGCGCAGCAACGCGCGCAGATGCCGCAGCTCGGACAAAATTACCACTAGACCGGGAATAATGATAAGTAATACGAGCACCGCCGGATTGTGGAACAGGCCGAGCGCGCGGCCGAGCCCGGGCACTACGGTGGCCACGCGACCCACCACCAGACCAGCCGGCACTGGCTGGTCATTAACCTTATTGGCGTCGCCCTTGGTGGTGACGGTGGGGGTGCCATGTAGCCGGCCGGTGGCCACGATGCGGTGCGTGATGGTGACGCCGTGGTGGTGCGGGTCTTGGTAGGTCACCACTTGGCCAGGACGCAGGCTAGCAGCCGGCACCCGGTGCACCAGTACCAGCGCGCCCGGTGCGATGGCCGGTTTCATGCTGGGCGTGAGTACATTGAGGGCCCGCCAGCCCAGTATGGGCGTGGTGAACATTATCACCAGGGCGCCGCATACCAGGTAGGCGGAGAGGCCAAGCCATTTCCAGTTAAGTTGTGAGAGCCGGTGTTTCATGACCTTCCTCTATTACAATTAGCTTACGGTGTTGAACTCGGACTTGGGCTAACGCTGGGACTGATGCTTGGGCTGGGCGTAACAGTACCGGTGGTGGTGCCGGTGAAGTCGAGGCCGAAGCTGGCATTTGCGACCGTGGCGGTGGATAATGCGCTGCTATCGAGCGTAACCCAGACATCGTATTCCGTGCCGGAAGTGGACGGCGTGTTGGTGAGAGTGACGCCGCTGCCGGAGCTGAGATCGGCCAAGGAGGCGGAGTTGTCGGTGTTAGTACCGGTCTTCTCGATGTGGATTATGACCTTAGAGTCATCGAGGTTGGGTGCCGACACGTCAGCGGCGGTCTCGTTGACGGTCACAGTGGCGTCGGTGGCGTTCTTGAGCCAGAAATGCTGGTGAGCGGCAGATGTTCCGCCCTCAGTGAGCGATCCGAAGTTGAAGCCCTGAGTGCTGGTGACAAAGGTACCGGGCGTACCGGAGTTGTCGGGCGCGATCAGGATTCCCCCGCTTCCCACCGAAAAAGTGTTGCCGGTGAGCGACGCAGTGCCAACCGTCGCGGCAAAAGTGGCGCCGATGACCATGGCGCTGGTGCCGCCGATAATGGCCAGGCTGCGCGCTATTTCTAGTGAACGTTTACTTAAATGTGATTTCATTCATACACCCCCTTACGCTTGAGTAAAATCAACATAAGGTATCTTCGTCCGGCGGACCGGACCGAGCCACGTGCATAGTTCCGAAAGTGGACAGCTCGCTCCACCGGTGGAGACAAAAGCAGCTTGGCAAGCTCGGCTAATGGCGGCCTGCAGGCGCTTACTGAATTGTAGTCGTGGTCGTGTTCGAATTAGTGGCGTCGCCGCTCGACGCGCCGTTATCGGAATTGTTAGGGGTGGTAACGTCGCCGGTGGTGGCCTGTTGGTTGGACTGGTTTACGACGGTGACGTTGGTTGAATTGTTAATGCTTACGTGGGAGTGACTATTCGAATTTACGTACGCCACACACTGGCCCTGATTCTTGAATCGCGGCGAGCCGTCGGGGTCCTTAAACTGCTGCCAGCCCCCATTTTTGCAATCGTCAGCCGAAGTGGGCGCCGCCAGGACGGTAATAATGCCCTGTGATTTGACCGAATTGGTGGTAGTGAGAGCGTAGGTATAACCAACCGGTAGGACTGCCACGAGTATCAGCAGGGCCAAGGTACGGGGACCCATGCCATCCAAGCGGCGGGTGGAGCGGCGAGTCGGCTGGGTTTCGGTAGGCGCGAGTGTGGGCGGGCCGGCCGGAGGCTCCTGGTCAGGAGGGTCGGATTTGGATCCAGACAGGCCGGTAGGTTTGCGGGCAAGCGACCGGCGCAGCGTTTGGATTTCGCCCCAGATCACGAGTAGGCCCGGAATAATGATGAGAGCCAGCAGTCCGAGCGGGCTGTGCAAAATGTTGGCCAATTTCCCAACCATGGGCAGGTGCAGAACCTCTCGCCCGACGATCCGGCCACCGGCAAATGGCAGATCCGCCACCGAGTTGGCGTCGCCCTTGGTGACCACCATGGGCAGGCCGTCCTTCACCGGCAGCGCCACCACACGGTGAGTAATGGTTTGCTGCGGGTGGACGGGATCGGTGTAGGTGACGACATCGCCAGGATGTATATCGCGCAATGGCACGCGATGAATAATTACGAGGTCGCCCGGCTGAATCCCCGGCCTCATGCTGCCGGTTAGCACATCGAGGGCTTTCCAGCCGCCAATTGGCAACACTGAAGCTACTATCACAACCGCACAGGCGGCGTAAACGAGCAGGGCGAGCCATTTGGCGATGGAGGCAGCAGATTTCATTGCGGGCGACCTAAGAGTTATTGATTAGTGGCTAACGGTACCATCGCTAGTGCCGGTGAGTTGAAGCGTGAAGTCGTTCAGCGCGTTAAGCACGGGCGTAGAGGCATCGGCGGTAACCCAGGCCTCGAGGTCATTAGAAGTACTACCGGTGTTAGCGAGGGCTCCCAGACCGGCGAGGCTCGAGTCGGAGCTGCCGCCGAGGGCGCTAAACGGAATGCTTACTGTATTACCATTAAGCATGAAGTTCATGGTTAGATGAGACTCTTCTGCACTCACGTTGGTGTTCCATGTGGTGATTTTGGCCGATAGTTTGACGCTATTGGCCGGCTCGGTTGTCTCCAAGTAAATGTGAGTGTGGGCAACCGATGGGCTACCCGGTGCAGTACTGAATACAAAACCACTGGCGGAAGGGCCGTAGTTTACATGGTCGCTGGAAATCGACAGGTTATCGGAAACGGCTACTGCACCGGTGGCCGTCACCGCGTTGGTAGTGGTGGCTGCGAATGTAGCCCCGACGATTAGGGCGCTAGTGCCGCCAATGACAGCCACGGCGCGCGCGATTGCAAACGTTCGTACGTTCATAGAAACCTCACAGTTTAATGCTGTTACCATGGTAAATCGCATTAGGGATTGGCACAATAATGTTTTTACTAAGCCAAAAGTTAAGAATTTGTTAAGAACGAATGAGGCGTTAAAAATGAAACCGTCCGGCTGCACGAATGGCAACCGGACGAGGGGTGGCGCGAAGCCACGATGTGGTAGAACCACGGGGTCCGAGAGTTTTCTCGGGCACTTGGACCCCGTGGATTTTGTGAACCGAAGCATTCCTTGTCACTCTGCATCGGCGCCCCTAGTGTGGGGCTAGTTTATCACGCGCCATCAGTGAATCACCCGTGTTGATCCAAAGATGGTCCTCATGCTTCTGCATGGCATGAGGCTCTCGAGGAATAATATCCTGGAGGCGTGGTCCTGCTGGCCTTCCGAGACCTTGTTCCGGGTTCCATGACAAGCTGGAACGATCCGGGGTCTTGGCAGCAGGCGGCGCGAACCTTATCGGTAATCGCTGGCGCAACGGGAGGCACTTTCGCAGCGTCTGTCTAACTTCGCAGTACAGACTCGTCGCGAACTTCACGACGATTGCGATCCCGTGTGCCGGTGCAAGCGGTCGGATTTGATGGCTATGCGCCTCGCACCGATCGCTGAGGTCCCGGATATTTCCGTGGTGTGGGCCAATGATGGGCCCCGCGGATAGGTGGCCGGGTACCTCGACTATAAATCCGCCCCTAACTAAGAAGCGAACGCGCATATGTTAACACAGTGAATAACTTATGTCAACCCTTTTTAGAGACCGAGAGCACCGAGCGCACTAGTAACAGGACTGAGGACGTGTTTAACGAGGTTGGGTACGGGATTTTCAAGCTTAACGTTAACTTGAGGGGTGGCCGTGGGGGTATGGGCCAGCAGAGTGGGAGCGGGAGTGGTTTCGGCGGCCAAAACCCCGGTGGTGGGAACAGGCGTGGCGGACGGGCTGGCTGGCGTGCGGGTCGCTGCGACGGCAACCCTTGTGGCAGCTGGCGCGGACGGGGTGGCGCGGGTCGTGGCTGGATGCGAAGGCTTAATTTCCGAGCTCACGGCCTTAATGCCACCGGCCGCCACGGCCAGAGTGACCACAGCGATCGCCACCGAGCGGGCCCAGGGCGGCAAGATGTTACGCATAAACCATTTACGGTGGCGAAAGCTGGCTTGCACCCGCTGAAGATCAGGACCGGTCAGCACCGTGGCGAGCTGGTCCTTGGGCACCCTTAGCTTGGTGCCGTCCTGAAAAACGAGCAGCACCTCTCCGTCGCCTTCGATCGAGAAATTCGCCAACTGCTTCATAGATACCATTTTAGCAAACGATCATGGCTGTTACTGCTTGAGCAAAGGCCGATTATCTGGTACTATTTACCAGTTTCAAAAGCTACGTGGCCCCATCGTCTAGAGGTCTAGGACAGCGGGTTTTCAGTCCGTCAACCGGGGTTCGAATCCCCGTGGGGTCACCATAAGCATTTATCAATGTCATTGTAATTATCGTTTGAGCTCGCCCGAATCAAGCTTGTGCGCTTGTCTCGGGCGAGCTCTAGAGTGGCGCTGTATGAGCTTGGAGACGCTGCTCCGGCCACACTACTGTTCCACGGAACCCCGTACCGCCGGGGCCTCATTGGAATCGGCGGCGTAGCCACCAAATCCTTCATAAGGGTCCACGACCAGCTTGGTGAGGGGCATACCGCCTGGTTTCCATGCCGGGGCGGGCACCTCAATTCCAAGTACCTCCCGCACAGAGCGGCGGCCTGCTTCTTCGGCCGCGACCGTCTCGGGATCATCTGAGTCGAAAATGCCTTCGTGCGGGTTGACCACCAATTCGGAGAGAGGCATTGCACCTTCATCTCGGGACGGCTCGCCGTGAGTATTCGTCAACTGAATCATCTCCCTTGCTCGCTTGTGTCGCCCACTTATTTAACGATGTTTTTCAAGATAGCACCAGAGGTGCCAGCGTATTACCTCATCGTGGATAAGGTTCCAATTCGACTCTACCTCAGGAACTTATAGTTGAGGTAAACGAAACTGCTACTGCCTTTACCGTGGACCTGAACTCCCTCATCAAATTTTTGTAAGCCAACTAGCTTTAGTTTTTGTTGTACCCCTTCCGGTAGCCAATAATTACCGCTCCCAACGATAATGGGCGCAATAAACTGATGCAGCTCATCTACTAAACCGGCCCTTATGGCCTCCGCAGCTAAGTGAGGACCGCCAATACCAATATTCATATCGGATTTTGATTTTATACGACTAATTTCTTCAGCATTGAATTCGTGCTCAATTTCAGTGTTCTTTGTAGCGGGATTGGATAACGAGGAAGAATAGACGATTTTCTTCGCCGCTCGCCAAATCTTGCCATACTCGTTTGCAGCTGAGCTTGGCCCGTCTTCTGGCCAGGTTTCCCAAGCTGCCAAGGTTTCATACATATGGCGCCCGAGCAAAAGAATACCTGTGTCTCGCTCTATGTTATTGATGAATGCATGAACCTCTTCAGTTGGTGCCGCCCATTCGAAATTACCTTCTTTATCGGCTACATATCCGTCTAATGACGTCAGCATTAAATAAGTAAGTTTTGCCATAATAGTATTAGAGCCTACGCGTTTTCTTCACAAAATATCGAAGGAAAGTAGGCCCCCAAGAAGTCTCTTCGGCTGAAAATTCAATGGGCGTAAAGCCTGACTTATTGAGCTTCAATTCAAGCTCGTCCTCTTGATAATCTGAGAAGTGCCTGTCGGGCCAGTTGTTCGAAACATTAGGCCGCAGGTCGTCAAAATCCCCTTTCATTACTGATATAAATGCGACGCCTCCTGCCCTAAGAACTCTATGAAAACCCTCAAGAGTCGTATCGGCATCGGCCTTAGGGATATGTAGAAAAGAAGCATTTACCCATAGACCGTCAAAAGATTCATCGGGAAGGTCGAGGTTGCGCATATCGGCAACAAAAAACTTCCCAGAAGGACATGCACGCCTGGCGACTTCAATAAACTCCTCCGTAATGTCTGTGCCCGTTACATTGAAGCCATGATCTAACAGATATTTTGACTCCCGGCCAGTCGCACAGCCAATGTCCAATACATCTTTACCGGGCATTATCTCAATAAATCGGTCGAGCAATTGCTGGATCTCAGAACGAAGCTTGGTGTTCTGATCGGCATACTCAGCATGTATTTGACTGTACGTTTTCTGGGTCTGTGCAATATGAGAATTTGGATCTTCCTGTTCGGCCATAGAATAAGCATATCTCCACCATGATTCTAATGCATTTTTACTCGGAACTAGGCGAATGTTTTCGATACGGCTTGCGAAAACGTATTGACGGTAGCAGCACTAAAGCCGCAATCAGCGAGTCAGTTAGCAGCACATAGAAACCGTAGGCTGAGTTTGATACGGACCACATCTTGATTGTCAGCAGCGTGGTCAAGGCAGCGAGTGCTCCCCACAAAAACGGGAAACCGCTCTCAGACTCTGGTTCTAGGTATGATTTTTTGATGGTGGGCACGGCTGCAAAGAAGTCGGCAACAATACTTAGTACTAAAGCTACAAATCCCCTTCCGGTTAATGCCCACAGGACAAGTGCAAGCAGCGAAACAGACCCGCAGAGAATGTCAAAAGTTGTCAGCTTCCAGAAAGCCTTCCTGTTCACAAAGGATGCGATGAGTACAAGTAACGGCCCGAAGCCAATGGAGAATGTAAGTAGACTTTGCAAGCCAACATGCTGGCTAAGTTGAGCGAAGAAGCCAATCATTGGTGCAACCGCCCACAAGGCCCAAGTAACACGGTTAGGGCGATTTCGGCCCTTTAGCGTGTCATAGGCGTACTGAGCGGCACTCGCCACAGTGATTAACCCTGATAGTATTACGAACTTATCGCTTAGCATACGATTACTATGTTACCAAACTTCTCTGCTAAAATATCCGCATGGCAAACGCAATTATTCTGCATGGGCAGCCGACTAAAAAACACTACTTTGACCCAGCATTTCCGGCTAGCAGCAATTACTACTGGATACCCTGGTTGCAAAAGCAACTTATTGTTCGCGATATACCCACGGCGACACCTGACGTGCCAAATAACTGGAAGCCAGAACTAGCTGTCTGGCGTAAAGAATTCGAGCGGTACGACATTAACGAGCAGACATTGCTGGTTGGTCATAGTTGCGGGGGCGGTTTCTTAGTTCGATGGCTCAGCGAACACCAAGAAATTAAACCTGCAAAAGTCGTGCTACTAGCCCCATGGTTAAACCCTAAGAAGCTCGAAGAAACGTGGGACTTCTTTGAATTTAATATTGATAAAAGCCTAACTGAACGTACTAATGTGACGGTCGTCTATTCTGATGATGATATGCCCCAGATACTCGACACAGTTTCATTACTGAAACAAGTACTGCCAGAAGCTTCATTTAAAGAGCTTCATGGTCGCCGACATTTCTACGATGACGAGTGCATGGAGATCCCCGAAGTTCTGGAACTATTAGTCTGAGTTTCGACCAATAGCTCCAGAGATCTTGACCCTGCTCTTTTCTGGATACCGTTATACTCCCCTGGCGTGTATACTGTGCATGCTTCATCCACAGAGAAGAAGGCGTGGTTATGGAAGAGCGGCCTAGTACATCCGATAACCGTGAGTTCAACCTCAAAACAGACGGGGGCATATGCCTAATCTTCGGCCTTGTGGTGACCATCTTTGCGGTGGGGCCATGGCCGTTGCCGTGGTGCATAGGCCTTGGAGCGGGGGCAGCTGTATTGGTGACCGTCGGCGCCGCACTGCTCCGGGCTGCACGACGTATTCGCAAGCGGCAGTACTACGGGGGCTAAACTACTGCTGCCGGTCGTCGAACAACCCCGCACTCTCCTCCAACTGAGCAGAAGGCTCCGGGCACACAACAAGTGCCCGGAGCTAATTTGATTTAAAGGGCCAATACTGGATATGCTGATAACGAAACTGGAGCAAGCTGTTATGCAAAAGATTTTAATGATAGAAGATGACCCGTTAGTGGGTCGGCTGTACAAGCGCGTGTTTGAGCTCGAAGGCTTTACGATCGAGTGGGCCGAGAACGGCCAGGACGGGTTGGATAAGGTAAAGACGATGGGGCCGGATATCATTTTGCTGGACGTGATGATGAAAGGCTTGAACGGGCTCGAGGTGCTGACGCGGCTGAAAGACGAGCCGAAGACGGCCGGCATTCCGGTGCTAGTACTCACCAACGTGTCGGATGCTCGCATAACGCAGCTCGCGACCGAGAAGGGTGCGGTGGCGGCCATGGTGAAGAGCGAGACTGAGCCGGAAGGCGTGGTCGGGATGATAAAAGGAATTCTGGCAAAGGCCGGAAAATAGATGGGGATGCGTGAGGAGCAGGGCCTGGAGAAACGGATCCGAGAACTCGAGGCGACCGTCAAACTCAGGACCGAGCAGCTGATTGCCTCCACCTCGCGGGCATACTCGTTTCTGGACAGCCTGCACATGGGTTTCATTATGTGTGACGTGAACCCGGAGGTGGTGCTCACCAACACCTCGGTACGGGGGTTTTTGTCGGATGAGGCACGGGGTGAATGGACGCTCGCTGAGATCGACCAGCTGTTGGAGCCAAGCCTGCATCTGAAGGAACTCGTGACCCAGAGTCTGAAAGAGCAACGCTCGATGGAGCTTAACGAGGTGAATCTGGGTAAGCGGGTGCTGCGGCTGTTTATTGCGCCCATGGTTAATAATGAGGCGAAAGGTGACGTCCAGCCGATCGGAGCGGTGATTTTGGTGGAGGATGTGACCGAGAAAACGGTACTGGAACGATCGAAGGACGAGTTTTTCTTTATTGCTTCGCACGAATTGCGCACGCCGCTGACCGCTATTCGGGGGAACGCGTCGGTAATGAAAAAATATTATCCGGATGTAATGAAAGACCAGAATCTGAGCGCAATGGTGGATGATATTCACACTAGCTCGATGCGATTGATTGAACTCGTGAACGACTTTCTGGACGTGTCGGCGCTGGAGCAGGGCAAAATCCAGATGAACCCGGAGGCGTTTAAGCTGGATGACGTGGTGACCGAGGTGCTGCGTGAGCTGCAGAGCCTGGGCGATGCCAAGAGCTTGAAGCTGGTGGCCGGACCGGGTCTCGGCGGCACGCCGGCAGTGTTAGCCGACCGCAAACGGGTGAAGCAGGTGGTGTACAACCTGTTGGGAAACGCCATTAAGTTTACCGACGGCGGGGGCATTACTGTGGATGCGCAGGCCGAGGGAAAATTCGCGCACTGTACCGTGACGGATACAGGCAGCGGGATGTCCGAGGAGAACCAGAAGTTACTATTTCGCAAATTCCAGCAGGCGGGCAGCAGCCTGCTGTCGCGCGACACCACCACGGGCACTGGCCTGGGGCTGTACATCTCGAAGCTGATCGTGGAGCTGTCAGGGGGCAAGATTGGTCTGGAGCACTCCGAAGTGGGCAAGGGTAGCACTTTTGGATTTACGCTGCCGGTAGCGTAAATTATATCGCTTGACATTATATCGCGAGACGATATATATTGCAGATATGAATAATTCAGTGTCACCACTCACCCAGCCCGCATTTTACGTGCTGCTGGCTTTGCACCAGCACGAACGGCATGGGTACGAAATTATGAAGAGCGTAGAACAGGAATCCGGCGGGCAGACTCGCCTAGGCCCTGGCACGCTGTACGGCGTAATCAAGCGGCTGTTGAGCGAGGGCATGATCGAGGAATCGGGCGAGCGACCCGACCCGGAACGCGATGATGAGCGGCGGAAGTACTACAGGCTTACCGTGGCCGGGCGGCAGAGGCTGGGCGTGGAGCTGGGCCGCCTGGATCAGGCCGTACGGCGGGCACGGGAGCTGGGCATCAACTTCGCGGGAGCAGTGCGATGAGTCGGCAGAGCCGGGCCGAGCGGTGGTACGGCCATCTGCTACGGTTGTACCCAGCCGACTACCGGGAGCGGTTTGGTGTGGAGATGCAGCAAACGTTTCGCGACCTATACCGGGAGCAGCGCCACCCGGCGGCTGGTTTCTGGGCGCGGCTGGCGGCCGATGCCGTGCGGGGAGCGGCGAGCGAGAATTTGGCATTAATGAGGAGCGGCGAGATGAAATTATATTGGTCGAATTCGGCAGACCAGCGGGTGCTAGCTTGGGGGATCGGACTGATGGCGCCGGCGGGACTGTTTTTCATGGCGGCAGCAGCGGGGGTGCTGCGGCGGGTCCAACTGCCAGTGCTGCGCCCATCGCTGCCGGTGCTTCAGATTTTGATCGTGGTGTTGCCGCTGGTGGCACTAGCTATTAACGCGGTGGCGTTGGCGCGCCAGATCACCAAGCGCAGGGACCGCGGGCTGAGCGAGAAATTTGTGACGAAATACTTTTGGACACTGGCGCTAATGATCGTGGCAGGGGGCTGGCTGGTGCTACTGTTTGGCCACGACACCATTGGTTGTGCGCTGCAGAACCTGCCGATGCTGAACTGGGCCGGCTTCCAGCATTGCTCCGCCACGCACTGAGCGCAGGCGATATACTGCATACATGGTTAACGTTAGCGACGAAGAGTTTCAGGAGATGGTGAGGGAGGCCGTGGCCCGGATTCCGAAGCGATTTGCGGATCATTTAAACAATGTGAGCTTCATGGCGGCTGAGGAGGCTACACCGGAACAGCTACGCCAGAACCGGGTGCGCGGCCAATTGTTGGGCCTGTACGAGGGTATTCCCCTGCCGGCGCGCAACAACGGGTACAACGGGGTGCTGCCGGACATAATTACGGTGTTTAAGCGCCCGCACGAGCGGATGGCGCGGGATAAGCAGGATTTATGGGAACAAGTGCGACATACGGTATGGCACGAGGTGGCGCATTACTTCGGACTTAACCATGACCGGATTCATGCGCTAGAGGGTTAGGCCGCTGCGGCGGGCGGGTTCGATGCGGGCGCCGACGGAGGTGTGGGCTGGGCGGAGCCGGCGGGTGTCGCGAGTGGCAGGCTGAAGCCAATGGTGGTGCCAATGCCGAGCGCCGAGGAGTCGACCTGGATGGAGCCGCCCATTTGTTCCACGATTTTTTTGGAAATGAACAGGCCTAGGCCGGAGCCGCGCAGAGCGTCCTTGGCCTGGACCTGTTTAAAGCGCTGGAAGAGCTGGCGCGAGGTGACCTCGTCCATACCGCGGCCGGTATCGGTGACATAGACGTGCATCTTGCCTTGATCGGGCTCGGCCTTGATGGTGATGCCGCCGGTCTCAGTAAACTTCATGGCGTTGCCAAACAGGTTGAGAATTACCTGGCGCACGCGCTCCTGATCAGCCAGCACCGGCGGCAGGTCGGCGGGGACTTGGATTTCGACATGCAGGTTTTTCTGGTGGGCAGTGGCCTTGAGTTGCGGTTCGAGATTGGTGACGAGGCCGGCCAGGGCAAAGGCCTTGGGCTCCCACGGGATCTTGCCACTCTCGAGGCGGGCGGCGTCGAGGTAGACGTTGACCACGCCGATCAACTGCGAGCCGGCCTGGTCGATGCTATCGGCCATGTGGTCGAAGCTTGGGTCTTTGATGGTGTTCGAGAATTTGAATTTCATGAGCTGGGCATAATTGCGAATAACGGTGAGCGGTGTGCGCAGCTCATGGTTAGCGATGGAGAAGAATTCGTTTTTGAGGGCAATGGTGCGATCGCGGCTACGCAAAAGCATCATAAATATCACTACGACTACGGTCGAAAGGACCAGTAGCAGGACTGAAATGAACATAAATTTGCGGATTGCGCCGGTGGCGGTTTGATGGATTTCACGTGGACTTTGGACCCGGGCCACCAAAGCAGGGTGGCCGTACACATCGTTGACAGTCTGATAACCAACGATGGTGTTGTCTGAAGGAGTGGCGACGGCGGTCTTCGTGGTGGTGGGCTGCCCAATCAAGGCGGTCACGTCGGCCGGGCGCGACTTGTCGTCTAGCCGGTAGAAGGCCGTTTTTAGGTGTGTGACCTGGGAGATTAGATTAACATCATCGGAGGTGATAACGGTGGCGAAGACTAGCGTGCCATGGTATGGGCCAGTGGAGTCTGATGTGAGTATCGGCAGGGCGACGAATTTGACCGTCTGCTCCCCTGGTAGAGCGATGAACCCCTTAGATTCGCTGGTAATACCGGTGGCCAATAGTTTGCTGCCAGGCATGAAGGCGCCGAGCAAGGCCTGGGGAATAGTCGAATCCTGGCCGGTAACGGGATCGACGGCTTTCGACTCCACCAGTTGTTGCTGTACGTTATAGAACAGCATGTAGTGGATGCCGAGATTGTTGAGTGCGCCGCTAACTAAGTTAGACTTGATGTAAGCGGGATTGTGGTTAAGGACGAAGGCGTAGGTGTCGTCCCACGAGGCCCAGTCTGTGGCCTTAAACTTAAGGTTGTCTATCTGGTTGGTGAGAGCGTCAACGGCGCGGGCAGTGTCTTGTTTCGCGTTGTCGGTTTCGACCTTGCTAAAGGCCTGATTTATTACGGTGATGGTGGCAAAAAAGAAAAAACTGATCGCCACAAGCATAATAAGCAAGGCGGCAGGTAAGAACCCGATCTTGAGTTTCAGGTGCATGTTGCTCCGGATAAATGCTTTGGCTTTATTCTACGATAATTCTTATGCTAGATCGAGGGCTTTGGCGCCGGTATCAATGCGGAGTTGTAAACCGTCGAGTGGACTTATTTGCGGCGCATAGGCCCGGCACTGACGATAATACTGAAATGGGACCCCGCGCGCATGGCGCAAGGTCCCGTAATGAATTGGATTCCAGCTTGAGCTCGTTGAAGACCAATGGCGGCCAATGCCAGCGGGGACGCGCGTTGTCATCGAGGCGCATCTGCTTGAGCTGGTCGTATCGGGGCCGCCGCAACCTCACGGTCACCCACTTGTAGTCACGGCCGAGAACGGTGGCCATGCGGTAGGCGGTAAGCCAATCGCCGGCCGGCGGGTACGAGTCGGCCTCAACCAGAGTTAGGGCATCCGACAGGTCGTAGTGCCCGGAGCTTCTGCCGTGGTCGGTGAGGTAGGACCCGGCTGACTTGCCCTGCTTGAGCCTCCGTCTAACCGTTTTAGGATGGCGCCCGGTGCGGCGGGCGATTTCGCTGCACGTTCCGAGCGAAACTGGAGCGAACTCGTCACGCAACCGTTGCAACTTGAGGAAGGCATTGGGTGACAGGGCGTAGGTTACGTGGCCGTTAGTGTCAGTACGCTTGGCTAGTTTGGGCAAGCGGTACTCTGGCTTACCCATGCGCTTAATGATCCATACCTTGTTGCACCCAAGCTCTTCCGCGGCACGGGCGAGAGCATACCAATCGCCAATGGGCGGGTACTTGTCCCTTTGCCGCTTGAGCGCTATTTGGCATGCAGGCGAGTAACAACGGCGACCGCGCGTAGGCCATCTGGGGTCGGAGCGCGTCTCAGGCTGCCATTTGCCGGCTTGAATCCGGGGCAAGGCCCAGCTGCGGGTGACACCAAGCCAGTCACTGATTTCTTCGACGGTTCGCCAGCCGTCTTTCGGCGGCCAGCTATGTTTTGGTGCTCCAGACATACGTTCACCTCCGATGGAGTCTGGGTATGACATTTTTACCAAAGCTAGGGAAAAGGAGAAAGCATAAGCTTGTATCCAAGGGTGTAAAATAAGCGCATGGCATGGTTTAAACCCCACAACTTGCTCGACCGAACCTTCGAGATCGGGATTATTCTGAAGGGAATCGACGGCGTCGTGGAGGTGATCGGCGGTCTGTTATTGCTAGTGGTGCCCGCGAGCCTCATCAACAGCCTGGCCGTGTCATTGACGCGCGGGGAGTTGTCGGATGATCCGCACGATTTTATTGCTACTCACCTACTGCGGACGGCCCACGGCCTCACCGGTACCGGTTTGTGGTACGGCGCACTGTATTTGTTGTCGCACGGAATCTTGAAGATCGTGATTGTGTGGGCGCTGCTGCGAAACAAACTATGGGCTTACCCGTGGGCTATCGCTTTTTTGCTGGTATTCATTGTGTATCAAACCTACCGGGTGGCGCTTGACCACAGCCTGGGTCTCACCGGCCTCACCATTTTCGATATCTTAGTGGTCTGGCTGACGTATCGCGAGTGGAACCAGCAGCGGGCGCGGCTGAATGTTACAGATAAATAGTTAGCGACAGCCAGCCAAAAGCCAAGTATAATGATCCCCATATGAGGGTTCCGAAACTGAGCTTTAACGACGCTCAGCTTGGGCGTTTGCTGTCGTTTCTGGGGGTGGTGATGGTATTGGCAGGCGCCGGCTGGGCTCAAGCGCGGGCATGGCCGCAATCTGATCTGGCGCCGTCCTATAACGTGAGGTTTCCATCGGACTTGCGTAAGAGTTACGCCAAGGTGGTGCAAAACGTGAGGCTGTTTGAGGACCGCCAGCAACGCGTGCACAACACGGTGGCATCCGATAGGCAGTTACAGGATATGTTGTCGGCGGTGCAGCTGGATGCAGCCAACGGAAATTTTGTGTTGGCGCAACAGGACGCGACTGGAGTGCAAAAAGCGCTTGATAATTGGAACCTGGAGCTCAGCGGCGGCACGAAGCCAGCGGACAATCCCCTCGCCAACGTTTTTCTGCCGATACTCATATATCACTACACTCCACCGAATTTTGACGAGCAACTGACCTACCTCGAGCAGCACGGTTACACGGTAATTGATCTGGACCAGGCGATGCTGGGATTACGAGGTGCGGCGGAGCTACCGCCCAAGCCGGCGGTGATTACATTTGATGATGGGTTTGCGAACCAGATGGCGGCGTTCACGATACTACAGCGGCACAATATGAAGGCGACTTTTTTCATTATTAACGGCGGGGTGGCCAGCAACTGGTGCATCGGTGCAGGACGCAAATACGGCCTGCCATCGCAGCCGCCGAATGGTTGTGGCGACCAGTACCTTAGCTGGGACCAGGTACGCATGCTCGACCACAGTGGACTAATTACGATTGGCGGTCACACACTGGACCATTCGAACTTGGCTGGGATGTCGCCAGACAAGCAGCGACACGAGATTGCGGATTCGAAAGCTGGGATCGAGCAAGAGATCGGCCATCCGATTCGTGACTTTGCTTATCCGTACGGTGCCTATAACAACACCACCATACAGCTGGTAAAAGAGGCCGGGTATGATACGGCGGTAACGACACTGCCGGGCGATTACCAATCGTGGGACTTCCAGTACACGCTGCGGCGGGTGCGCGACACGCTGGAATTGCCTTAGGGCTGGTATATTAGCGCTTTTGGGTGAGGATAAGGGGCAGGCCCCGGAGCCGGTAATAACCGGTCCGGAACCTACCCCGTGGGTAGTTGAACTAGGCGCTGCAGGCCGTGTGTTGAGCCGCTGTGGCGGCGGTCTGGCAGTAGTTGGGGTTGCCGTTGGCCATGTCGGCCGGCGAATTGCTGTCGAACACGGCCTTGGCGTAATACGGCCCGACCGGCTGAAGCACGAAGGTCTGGCCCACTTGCGGGTCCGGCGGGTAGGCCGGGTTGCCAGACTGGAACTTCAGCCCGATGCTCCCATCGCCAACCTGGGTGACGGTTAGGTCCGATTGGTTGGCTGCGGACCAGCTAATGCTGGCTGACAGCCCGCTGCCCCCGGGCTTGAACGTAAGCAGGACGCCGTGTACCCGCCAGACGCCTCCGTCCTGTAGCCAGTACCCAGGGTAGGAGAACTGGTTAGCGGGTGCGGGCAGGCTGGCGAGGTAGGCGCGGATCGCGTTCGCTGTATCCTGTTCCACCTGAAGGCTGTGCGGCAGCGACTTGTGCGAGCAAGAAGCATCCAGATGGGTCGGAGTAGCGGTGCACGACACTACTAGATCCGATCCACTGCTGGAATCACGGGTCTGTAGCGCAGACTTCTGTCCGACGACGATGTCGGAATGAGTGTTATCGATCGCATGGACTCCGAATACGACGGTGCCAATGGAGAGGTCGCCGCCGATAGCGGTGACACCGATGTTGGGCGGCAGCCACGGCAGGCTCTGGATTTGAGGCGAACGCTCACTGAGCCCCTGGAGCGCAGAAATGTCGGGACAGGCGCTTACATTTGGGCCATACAGGCTTATCGGCGCGGTCGATCGGCAGGCAGCCTGAAACATCGGATCGACAACGTTGGCCCAGGCACTGCCCAGGTTGGGCGTGCCGATAGTGACTTCGTAGCCGATGTACCGACCTGCACCACCGTTAGTGGCCGCCCAGCGGACAGCGTCGCCGCCCATGGAATGGGCAACGATTACGACCCGGCCGGGACCCCCGGCTTCGGCCGAAGCGGCAGCATCGCATTTGATGGTACCGGCGAGAGCCGGTCCGATAGCCGGGTTGTCGACCCAGGATGTGTTGACCGACGAGTAGTCGAACGTGGTCACGTCGATGCCCGGAATTTTGCTGAGTACCGTGAGCATGGAATGCGGATCGCTCAGTGTGCCCCAGGCTTCCGTAGGACTGCCCAGGAAGCCGTGGACCAGAATCACGGGCAGCCTGGTACCGACCCCCGGTAGGCAGTTGGTGCTGTACGAGGATTGCAGGCGGGCCAGGGTGGTGGCCTGAAAGACAGAACGGGTAGCGGTGGTGGCGACTGTGGTCTTGGCCATCCCGCCGAGGCGCGTGCCGTAGATCAGCCAGCCGGACTTGTCCTGGTATAGGCCCGCAGTGTAGACCCGGCCTTGCGCGTCACCTGCTTGCACGAGCCCGAGATGGCCCTGGCTTCGGAAAGTCGACGCGTTGAATTTGACACCGGTGAGTCCCGGCTGCGTTATTGCGCCTCCGGGAACCATTGCCAGGTCGGGTGCGAGGGCGCGGGCCTGAACACTGCGGTCTGTTGAATTGACCTCACGCTCCAGCACATGAAGGTTGGCTTGGAGCGCGGTCTCAGTACGGGAGCTCGGCCCGCTGCTCGGGGCTGGCTGCCCGCCGTTCGGGGTTGGACCGGGGGCTGGCGGCATGTGAGCCGGCGCGGTCCCGGTCCAGACCGGCGCTGAAGCTGCTGCGCTGGAGGTCGAGGTAGGCGCCGAAGAAGAAGTGGTAGGCGCGGGCGATCGCTCAGCCGCGTGGACCGGCTGCTGGGCTGAGTGATGGAAGAACAGATACCATGTCCAGAGAAACACGGCCACGATGCCCATTACAACTACCGAGACCCGCACCAATATGTCGAGCCTGGTGAGTCGTTGCCAGGACTGGCGCGAGAAGGGCCAGATCGACCCTCGCCCATCCCTCATCGGGCTTCCCCTTTCGATCGGAAACGTGAAAGGCCTAGTAAGGAAATGGGCCGTAATGGCCCTTCTTTACCGCTGCGTTACGATACTATAATTGCGTACTTCCATCAACAGACGGAATACTAGTTGCTGTGACTTAGCGGCCGACGTTGGTGACGAAGGCGTAAATGGCCATGAGGACGGCGAAGGCCCAGGAACCCCAGTGTGGGGACCAATCGGGGGTGCGGCGGAGGTGGTAGTAGAGCCATTCGGCGGCGCGGAGACCCAAGAAGACTAAGGTGAAGATGGCAAAGGCGGTGAGGAGCGACCTAAGCATACGCCGCCCCTATTTGCCGTCTATACCAAGCTTTTTGGCAATGGTATCGAGTACCTGGCGAGGTGTGAGTTCGGCTTTCACCAGATACTCGGCGCCGTACGAGATGGCTTTTTTGCGATCGCCCACGTCGTTGGAGTTGGTGAGGACGATGACGGGCATGGAGCCGAAATCGAAGCCATCGCTTTGCAGCGCGCCCAGTACCTCCAGGCCGGTGAGCTCAGGCATGTTGAGGTCGAGGACGGCGAGGTCCGGGCGCTGGGCCTTAATGGACTCGTAGGCCTCGCGGCCGTTGGTTTTGAGCACCACCTTAAAGCCGGCGCCCTCCAGCTTAATCTGGTACATGCGTGAAATAAATGGGTCGTCCTCGGCAATGAGAATAGTCTTACCGCCCCCGGATTGGGTGTCCTTGGATTCGGTTTTGGGTTCGTCAGTGGGACTGGGCATGTTTGGTGTCCTCATGTTTTACGGGTTTGGGCTTGAACGGCAGTTCGAAGCCGAATGTCGAGCCCTTACCCTCTACGCTGTTGAATATAATTGTACCATCCTGGTCTTGGATAACGCGCTTGGCCAGATATAGGCCCAGCCCGGTGCCGTCAGGCCGGACGATTTGGGCGTTTTCGGCGCGATAAAACTTAGTGAAGAGTTTTCTGCGGGCTTGTTCGGGCACACCGATGCCGGTGTCGTGAACCTCCAGATGAACCATGTCGCCGGTTTGTTTGAGGACCACTCGAACTTCGCCTTTTTGGGTGTAATAGATGGCGTTGTCGATGAAGTTCATGACCACCTGGCGAGTCTTGTTTTCGTCGATTTCCACAGGCGGGAGCGGATGATCGGGCCGGTCGAACACCAACTTAAGGCCCTTGCCGTCGGCATGCTGGGTGGCTTGGCGAACCTCATCTTCGATCATCTGCACCATGTCGGTGGGGGTGCGCTGGATGAGGAAACGGCCCGCGTTAAGACGGGAGATGTTGAGCAGATCAGAAATGAGATTCACCATGCGCTCAGAGGAGTCGAAAGCGAACTGAGCAAATTCTTTTTGGCCCGGCGAGATGGGGCCGGCGTCGCCTTCAAGCATCATCGATAGGTAACCTTTGATGGTGGTAAGCGGGGTGCGGAGCTGGTGTGAGGCCATGGAAATGAACTCATCTTTGGCCTTATCGAGCTCTTTGAGATGGCGGTTGGCGACCCGCAGGCGATTGGTAGCGTGGTCTACACGGGCCTGGAGCGATGCGTTGAAGGCCTGGATTTCAGCGTAGGCCTTGGCGTTTAGAATTGCCACCGCTAGCTCGTTACGAATGATTTCGAGCAGCGCGATGTCTTGGTTGGAGTAGATATCACCGGAGAGTTTGTCGCCGAGGAGGAAGTAACCCACAAACTGGTCATGGGTGGACAGCATCATACTTATGCGTACGCCATGACCTTCCAGGAGACTTTTGCGCTCGCCTCCCTCGAGCTCGTCGGCCACCAGAATGCTGCGGTTAAGGCGCCGCAACTCTGGCGCCACCATGAGCCTATGCGGGAGCGGGCCGTAATGCTCGATGCGGTAGACACTGTCATTGTTAAACACAATAATCTGACCGAACTGGATGCGCAGACTATCACATAGGGTGGTGAGGGCTTTTTTGAGGATGCGATTGAGGTCGAGCTCAGAGACTAGAATCTGAGTGAAATTATTGAGAACAACCTGGGAATCATAATGGTCACGATAGAAAACTCTTTCTGTGATTCGTTCAAAGAAGCGACGAAGCTGCTGAAATGTGAGGGCGAGTATGAGCGCCATCGCCAGGTATACGAAGCTTTGAGAGACTTCCACCCTGTGTGCAGGGAACAGAACCTGCGAAATCGCAAAAATGGCAAGAACATAAATAACCGCCACAGTGGCGAGGACAAGAACAAATGCAACGGACCTAGCTACGGCTAGGCGGATGTCAAAAAGCCGGTGTTTGACTATGGCATACGATATGCCACAAACAAGAAAAAGGGTTGAAAATGGACCATAGTTTGCGAGCGTGAAGTTGTGCGCTAATAATGGCAGGATTAAGTTGGTCGTAAGCGCCACCACAAATGATGACAGGATACCAGCAATAATATAGCCGAGCCGAGCACGCGTAGAGCCTGTGGAGTGCTTGAAAGAGAACAGGAATATCCCAAGGGCTAGTCCGAAATACGCAATAAGGTATGCGAAATACATAGGTACAGCAGGCCCAAATACTATTCCGACCCCTTGGGGAACAATAGTAATACCTTCAACTACCAGCTTAGTAGAACTTAAGCCCGACTCAACGAATGCTATTAGGGTTGCCGAAACGACGAGCCATTTTGAGGTGCGCCCTAGAATTCCCGTAAATGAAGCACTAAAGCCTAGCACGAAGAAGGCAGACAAGGCCGGGAAGACAAAAATGGCAGAATTTAATACAAGAAGAACACCAGAGCTTTGGGTAGAATCATTGCTAAAGTAGTTTGTAACCAGCCAACCGATAACAGTAAGTACGAAACCAAAGAAGAATAGATTCGACTTATCCTGTTTGTTCTTCAGAAGAACAAACAGCCCAATCATCAGATGAATTAGGCATATCAGAACTAGTGCTATTACGCTTACGCCCACCATTGGTTATAGTATATATCAAAGAGCTTGTGCTTGTTGTGGTACCTCGCTAACCAAGGTCCATGGGGTCATGTAGCCGTAATGCATTTAGCAGGAGTGCCTTGAATAGCGTTGCATGATGGTGCAGAAAGGGCCATCTGATTAACCGGCTCGTACGTTCTTTCACGTCAATATGGAGGACTGCTGGTGCAGGAGGCTGAACTTTGAACCCAACAAGAAGCCCAAGAACGAGTGTGGCGGTCATTGAAGCACAGAGATCAACGGCAGGAGCGATTGCCGGCGCTTCAATACTCCCGTCTGATACCGCCCGCAATACTTGAAGATCGCCATAGCTCGGGATATGGGGCAGCCAACGCCACAGGTTAACTTTCGCATTCCCTGAGTTGAATTGCTCCAAGTTTATATCTTTTGATAAACCCAGATATCTTTCATAGGCATACCCAACTGGATCAAACCAAGTTACCGTTGCACCAAAACCAATTTCTACTCCCATAACTAGCGCAATCTTCTTATCTCGTGCCAATCGGGCAAGTTGTATGCCAAGCTGAGGAAGTTTGAAGTCTATTGCCTCAATAATGAGGTCGCTGCCAGAGACAAAATCCCTGATATTGGAATCGTTGATTCCGATTTCGAGTAAATCAAGCTTAATCTTAGGGTTGATGTCGCGGCACAGTTTAGCAATTGTATCTGCCTTGGATTTGCCAATTGTGCTTTGGTAGCTCCCCTCTTGACGATTTAAGTTTGATATAGAAAAGACTTCAGGATCTGCAATTTTCAGATGCCCCACTCCGAGGCGCGTGAGCTCAACTGCGATTCTGCCACCGACGCCCCCCACACCTGCAATGGCTATGGTGGAGTTCCCAAGCTTGTCTTGTTGGGTTTTACTAATAAATCCAGTATTTCTGCTTAGGTGATTTTCTTCCGGTTCACGCTTCATCGACTGCATCTCTTAATACTTCATCGCCACGACTATAGTTTAATGCTCTCAGATGATGAGGTTTGAGATATTTAGTGGGAAGCCCCTCCAGGAAGAACCGAATATACTCCCGGTGAAGAAGACGCTGGGCGGGGTTAAGGCTTCTAGAGTTTGAGATCATTATATCCAGCGAGCGATCAACCTCAAGCGCGGCCGGTATGACCCTACTCCCCATATAGAAGGTTTCTTCACCTATCTGCATAAGAGCATCACGAAACAAGAACTTGAGTCGGTTGTAGTAGATCGCATCACATGCCATTAACCAAAGTTGGTGCTGAGCCCGAACCGAATGCTGCCATAATGCACGATAAATTAGGAAGCTAGCGAAGCTTGAGTAGCCTTTTCGTTTTGCTAGAGCTGAAATCTCCACACATTGCATGGGATCTAACGATTCTATGGCTTTACGAACGTTATTTTCAAGTTTCAGCTTTTCCATGGTCGGGAAGGAAGCGTGGCCTTTCTTACCTTTAGGGTGGATCTGCCTAGCTGTGGCGACAATTTGCTCCTCGCTACCGTTCATTTCCACGACAACAAAATATGTCGCGTGAGACTGATATGGGTCATGCTCAACAGAGATGGTGCCATTTGCGTCTATATGGCCGGGCTCTATATATCCGTTTTCAAGATACACCTCGGCATGGAGACGCTTTGCTTGGTGAAGATGAGTTTGTTTGGTTACACGTAACACCTTCAGGTTCGGGTGCCCAGATCTCAGAAGGCGACGGTACGCGAGCATCCTTGAAATTTTTCGGATCATTAAGAGTCCTTTTGCTTGCCTTAACATGGCATTATGGTAAAAATATAGCAGCTACTAATATAAGAATGAAGTGATAGACACAGATCGTGCCGCTCCGAAAGTAACATGGCTTGATTCCGATGTTGCGGCTCGGATTATCCACGCAAACTCATTATTATGCTATTGGTTATCAAAGGGAGTTGGCAATTTACTTAGCCACTCTACTCGCATTTCTCTAGACGAGGGAGATATTGACCCCAAGTCACTCTATGTTGTTGCTGCAAATCACCAGTGTCGCATTGATCCTTTTCTGATTTGTGCACAGATGCCATACTCCGCATGGAAAAGGCTCGGAGACTTCAGATACTTTCTCTACAATCCGTTATTGGACATACCCGTGTTGGGGTCTGTTTTGCGCGGACTTGGTTGCTTTCCTGCAAAATATCACACAAAGTACCCATACGGCTTAGGCTACGCCACAGAACAGCTCTCAAAAGGAAGAAGCATATTTATATTCCCCGAGGGACGCCGTACGATTCAGGGAGAATACCCCGCACACAATGGAGTGGCAGTGCTCGCAAAGCTCCCACGGGTGATGATAATCCCTGCACATATTGAATGGCGCGATCGAGGGGCTTGGCATGGCTTTAAAATCGGCATCGGAAAGCCTTTTAACGGCAAAGACCTGACGGCACAAGAGATACTCAATAGAGTATATGAAGTTCCGGTTGATAAGCCCTTACGGATAAGAACGAGAGCTTAATGAATAATAGTTACCCTAACGAAGCGAGCGATATAAACCCAAAACACATTGAGCTATTGAATGCCAGCCTCCGGGCGCCCTCTGCACACAATGCGCAGCCCTGGCGAATAAAGCCAATAGACAGCCACAAATACGAATTACATTACATTCAAAGCTCTGACCTACCAGAAGACCCAAACAATAAGGACGCGTATCTCACAATGGGTGCCTTCGTGGAGACAATGGCCTTGCAAGCTCCAAATTTTGATCTTAGTGTGAAAGTTGAGGCGGTTTTGACCCGCCATGATACGGATTTCCTCATGGCTATGGTGACAATTGACGACACGAAAGATAGCCATGCCGACCCCTTGAGTAAGTGGGTAGACAAAAGGGTTACGAATAGAAATAGCTACCTAAAAGAAGACTTGCCGCCAGAGCTTGAAGTCAAGCTAAAGAACCTAGGAAACGTGCTATTAGATCCAAAGTTACTGAAGGGTGCTGTCCTTGAGGCTAGCATGAAGGGCTGGTCAAATAGGAGATTTGTTTCAGATTTGAAGAATTGGCTCAGAACTGATGATTCTGCACCCGATGGTCTGAGCGTGGGCCTGATGAACTTAACGGCAATAGATGTTATGGCCCTACGCTTCGCGTTCTGGAAGGGCAGCTTTAAGTCGAAGTTAATGCAGTGGGTGTTTTCTTCAAGCGAAGTGTCTATGTTTGCAACAGCCCCGAAGGTGGCAGTGCTTACTTCGCCTGGCATGACCCCCTCGGCCCTCTTTGGGGCTGGTAGAAGGTTGCTACGGTCTTGGGTAGAAATTACTTCTGCTGGTTACACCACACAACCATACTCAGTGGGAGTGGATGACGAGGCTGCGGCTCTCAAGGTGGCGGAGGTGGCCGGCGGCGGAGTACCTGTGGCACTTTACAGGATAGGTAAGCCCTCGAAGCCCTTGAGTGCCCCCTCGCACAGAAGGCCTCTTAGCGACGTGCTCATACCACGTTCGTAGCTAAGCCGTTTGACGCCATGGAATGAGCGCACAAGAGATATTGGACCGGATACTGGCGTTGCCGGTAAAGTAACAAGCGCCTATACTGAGCACATGAGTAACCAAAAAGTCAAAGTCGCAATTATCGAGGACGATATTGCGATTGTTCAGATGTACCGGACCAAGTTTGAGAACGAGGGCTACGAGGTGGCGACTGCCGGCGATGGCGTGACGGGCCTGGAGCTAATTGAGTCGTTTGACCCCGATATAATTTTGCTCGACTTAATGATGCCGAACATGAACGGGCTCGACATGCTGAGCAAACTGCGGTCGCAGCCGAATGGTCGTGAGGCCAAGGTGGTGGTGCTGACAAACATGGGTGATACCGAGACTGCGACTAAGGTATACAAGATGGCGGCCGATGATTACATCGTGAAGGCCGAGATGACGCCAAAGGAAGTAGCCGAGCGCGTACGGGCGCTATTGGCGAAAAAGTAAGCTAATCCGCGACTGGCTACGGGCGGCGCTGGGCGGCGATGAGGAGATTGTCGAATAAGGCGGTCACTGTCATGGGGCCGACGCCGCCAGGATTGGGCGTGATGGTAAGATCGTCACGGTCATAGAGTGCTGGGTCGAGTTCGGGCACGGGTGAGCCGGCGTCTACTACCACGGCGCCGTGTTTAACCATGTCTGATTTAACGAGGTGCTCGCGGCCAGTGGCGGTGAAGATGGCTTCGGCCTGGAGGGTGGCAGCTGGAAGGTCTTCGGTGTGGATATCGCAGCGCACAACATCATGGCCGGAGGCGGCGAGGCGGTCGGCCAGCGGTTTACCCACCAGTCTCCCCTGCCCCACCACCACGATGCGGCCGTGCAGGTCAACGTTGTGGGCGGCCAGTAGCCAGAGCACTGCCTTCGGCGTGGCGGCCTCAAACGGCGATCCAGGCGCAAGGCCGTCGACGTCTTTGCGGAGGTCGACGGCGGCGGTAGCGATGGCGGTGATTTTGGGATCGGTGAGCGGCAGCTGAATGATAATGCCGGTGACGGTGCTGTCGCGGTTGAGCTCATCGATGCGGCCGAGGATAGTGCCCGAAGTTTCCACATACAGGTCCACCGGCACACCAATGTCTTCGCCGTACGCTCGCTTCATTTTGAGGTAAAGATCGCCGGCCTCATTGTCCCTCGAGCGAATGATGGCCAAGCGGGGCGGCACCGATAGGCCGGCTACCTGCCCGGCATGGCGCTGTTTAATAAAATCGGCGGCCGCGCGGCCGTCTAGCAGTTTCATGGTATTAGTCTACCCTGCCAGCCATCGCCGTACCAGCTCCTCGGCAACCAGATCAGGCGTATAGTCGGACTTAACCCAGAAATCTTCGGCACCGAGGCGCCTTACTATGTCTTGCTGTCTGGCGCCGGCCATGTTTGAGAACACAATAACGTGAGTTTTATGTACGCGCGGGCCCAATCGGCGCAGGAATTCCTCACCGCCCATTACCGGCATCATCATGTCTAGCAGTATAAAATTGGGATCAAAATCAGATAATTTGCCGAGTGCGACCTGGCCATTTTCCGCGACCTGAATGCTGAAACCAACCAGCTCAAACTTCATGGCGTAGATTTCGCGGATGGCCTCATCGTCTTCTATGAGCAAAACTTTAGGTAACATAAATCACCTATACCTACCCAAGTATCAGCATGAGCTAAGCGCGGGGCGAGAGCAAGAGGCTAGAGATCGACGCGGCGGTAGAATTGGCGTTTCACTACCTCGGCCAGCACCAGATACACCGCCACAATGCCAATAACGGCCGCGATGGCGGAGACCGGAACCGGACCGAAACGAAAATACTTCCCGAACGAGCTCAGTGCGATGGCGTAGCCGATTAGCACGGTGCCCAGGGTGGAAATAACCAGGAACGGGCTGGGGCGCGACTGCACAAAGGGGATTTTGCGGGTGCGAATAATATAGACAACGAAGGTTTGGGTGGCGACCGATTCCAAAAACCAACCAGCTTGGAACGAGGCCTCGCCGAAGTGGAACACCAGCAGCAGGGCAGCGAAGGTGGCGAAATCGAAAATGGAGCTTAAAGGGCCAAAGACCCACATGGCCTGCTTGAGCGCCGAGATTTTGAGGGTGCGAGGACGCTTGAGGCTGTCGGCGTCGACGCCGTCGAGGGGCAAAGCGAACTGGGAGGTGTCGTAGAGCAGGTTGGTGAGCAGGATCTGGGTGGCCTGCATCGGCAAAAATGGAAGGAAGAGCGAACCGGCGGCCATGGAGAACATATTGCCGAAGTTGGAGCCGAGCGACATCATGAGGTACTTGAGCGTGTTGGAGTAGGTGCGGCGACCCTCGATGATGCCATCAATGAGGATACTGAGCGATTTGCGCAGCAATATGAGGGCGGCCGTGGATTTGGCGACGTCGACGGCATTGTTGACTGAGATGCCTATATCAGCGGCCTTGAGTGACGGCGCATCGTTGATGCCGTCGCCCATGTAGCCGACCACGTGGCGATTAGCACGCAGAGTCTGGATGATTTGGAGTTTTTGCTCGGGATTAACGCGAGCAAAGATGGTGGTGCGCTCGACGGCTTCGCGGAGTTGGACCTGGCTCAGGCGCTCGATCTCAGATCCGGTGAGGATACCTTTGATTTCGAGGCCGATGTCCTGGGCGATTTTGCGGGTAACGAGCGCATTGTCGCCGGTGACGATTTTGACCTCGATGCCATGGTCACGAATTTTTTCGAGGGTGGGGCCGGCTGACTGTTTGGCAGGATCGAGGAAGGCTAGGAAGCCGACAAAGCTGAGGCTACGCTCGATGGCCGGCTCGTATTGTTTTTCCTCGGGCACATGGTGAGCGGCCACCGCCAGCACCCGGAATCCCTGGGCGCTGAGCGATTCGTACTCGGCCTCTACCTCGCTTTTGACGGCCTCAAACGGACGGCCGCCCACGTAGTGACTGCAGATGCGCATGATCTCTTCGGGAGCGCCCTTGGTGATGAGCAGCCGGCGGCCGAGGTGACCCACCACTACGGATTCACGTTTGCGCTCGAAGTCGTACGGGATTTCGTCGATTTTTTTGTACTCGCTGGCTTTAACCTGGCTCTTGAAGGCCTTAACGGCGCGGTCGAGTGGGTTTTCGAAGCCGGTGGAGAAGGTACTGGCAAGATAGCCGTAAAGCAGAACTTTGGGTGAGTCGGCGCCGAATCCATCCAAATGGCGGACCAGCGCGATGTGGTCCTCGGTGAGAGTACCGGTTTTGTCGGTGCACAACACGTCCATGGAGCCGAGGTTTTGGATGGAGCTGAGTTTTTTAACGATGACACCATGGCGAGCCATGGCGAGTGAGCCCTTGGTAAGGTTGAGCGTAATAATGAGCGGCAACAGTTCCGGGGTGAGTCCCACGGCCAGAGCCACGCTGAAAAGCAGCGATTCGAGCAGACTGTGGCGGAAAAAAATATTGACCGCGAAGATGAAAATCACCAGGAACGTAGTGATTTTAATAATGAGCAGGCTGAAATCCTTGATTTCGCGGTCAAACTCGGTGGGCTGGTCGGCGGCAGTGAGGGCGTGGGCGACGTGCGAAAACTTGGTGCCACGGCCGGTGCGTTCCACGCGCATGGTGGCCTCGCCGCTGGTGATACTAGCGCCGAGATAGAGGGGGGCTTTGGGGGGCTTGGGCTGTGGGAAGGATTCGCCCGTGAGGGCCGACTCATTGGCGTACAGATCTTTGCTACTAATGACCTCGCCGTCGGCCGGGATGAGCCTCCCGGCCGCAAGTTGCACTAGATCGCCAGGCACCAGGGTGCGCAAGGGCAGGCTCGCCCATTTGCCGTCGCGCATGACGGTGGCCTCCACCCGTACCCGCTCTTTGAGAGCCTCGGCGGCTCGCTCAGAGCGGAAGGTATTAACAAAGTCGAGCACGGTGCTCACCATTACGATGGCGATGATGATGATAAAGTTGACGCGGTCGCCGGTGAAGGCCGACACCACGGCGGCCAGTACCAGGATGATGACCAGTGGGTTGGTGAAACGGGACAAGAAGGCCACCACTGGCGACGCATGCTTGGTTTCGATCAAAGTGTTGGGGCCGTATTGCTTGAGGCGCTTGGCTGCTTCGCGGCTGGTGAGGCCGCCGGTTTGGGTATTCATGCTTATGGTTATTATACCCTTATACGCCGACCCAAGCGCTTAGTGCGAGCCTACCCGTGTGTAGCTCACGTTAACGAAAAGCCCCGGCATGCGAGATGCGGGGGCTTGGCGAGAAAGAATTATTGCGAAGCGCCTCCCGGCGCGAAGCTATTGTATGGGTATTGCCGACCGAAGTCGCGGGAGGGTTGGTTTGTCCTGGCCGGAGGCCAGAGCAAGAATTTGGGGTGAAAGCAGACCGATAGGTCGTTTCCCTCGACGTTAGCCGAGGAGTCTTTCGCCCATAGGCGAACTCCATTTTGGTGGTTTTTGAGAGTGCGCCTACGGGCGAACGACGCCCGGTTTTTCAAAGTAATGGATGAGTATATCAGGTAGCTTTAACTTTGTCAATAGGGGTGGTGGCCGGGGTGCCGGAACAAATCGGGCAGAGGTCTTCGCGGCGACCATCCTGGAGCCAGAGTTTGATTGCCTTAGGCCAGCTTTCGATATCGGCGTAACCGACTAGATCGGCTAGGCGGCGCAGGATGTAGCCAGCCATGCCATAAAGCTTGAGGCTCCCCCACTCGGCCGTTGCCCAGTGCTCGCCCACCGGGATTACACTGATCGGCGCTTTAGGCTTGTAAGCGGGGCGGGGGTGACCGGCTAGAGCACGTGCAAGATCGGCAGCCGCATAGTCGGCGTCATAGAGAGCGGTCTGAGCCATGCCGGAGAACTGGGTGGCGGCATTGTCACCGAGCACATACACGTGCGGCCGGGCTTGCAGGTGCTCGTCCACCTGGACCTTGCCGCGCTCATTAATTGTGAAAGCGGAGGCGTTGTCTTTGAAGAACGGGTTGTTGGCGACACCGGCGGTCCAGACCACGGTCTTGGTTTGGAGCGTTTTGTTGCCTAGAGTTAGCGCCTCAGCCGTTTCGCCCTTCACGGTCTGGCCGGTCATAACGGTAACGCCGAGTGATTCGAGCTGGCGCTGGACCCGGACGCTCACGGCTTCGGGCGAGCGGGGCAAAATGCGGGGTGCAGCCTCGATGAGATCGATTTTGTACTGAGGCTTATCTAGCCCGTGCAGCCGAGTGATGCGATGAAGGTAGCTGCCCAATGCGGCTGCCAGCTCCACGCCAGTGGGGCCGGCACCGACCACCACATAGTTGAGATCGGTGCGCTTCTCCTCTACAAGCTG
The DNA here is from genome assembly GCA_036488585.1 of Candidatus Saccharimonadia bacterium. Taxonomy (GTDB): domain Bacteria; phylum Patescibacteriota; class Saccharimonadia; order UBA4664; family UBA4664; genus DASXHH01. The sequence goes on from DASXHH010000004.1 coordinate 113,674, forward strand.
ACGGTGCAGATGCTGTTTGAAGCGTTCGGCGCCGGCAATGGATTTAATGCCATAGGAAAACTCTTTGAGGCCCTCAATGCCGAAGTAGTTGGTGATGCTGCCGAGTGATAGCACCAGTTCATCAAAAGCGTAACTGGCGCCGGAAGCGGTAGTAATAGTGTTGTGATCGGGGTCGAGTTTGGTGACCGTGTCGCGCACAACGCGCACAGGCAGGCCGCCCAGTAGCTCGGCGAGCGGAATTGACGACTCGGAGCGGGAGCCGCCAGTGGCCGAGTGGTAGAGCTGCGGATAGTAGGCGAAACTGTCCTCGATGGAAATAAGCGTGAGGTCGAGGTTAGAGTGCCTGGCCAGCTTGTGCGCGATTCGAACACCACCGAAGCCGCCCCCCACGATTACGACTTTGGATTGGCGTTGATTTTGGGTTGACGTCGACATGATGCCCCAATCATAAGCGTCTTTATCTGAAACGTCTAGGTTTGCCGGATAAGATCGATCGCGATGCGGGCGCGGGCGATGGCCGAGATGGCGTCGCCGCCGGGCTTGTTGATGTGCCAGGACACATCGGCCAGCATTTTGTAGACCGCGTGAATGCGCACAGCTTCGCGATCGGACACCTGGAGCGTGTGTTGCAGAACGAGATCGCGCGAGTCGGCGTAGCCTAGCAGTGAGTACCACAGCGACATTAGATCTTGAGTAACGTCGCCGTAGCCGGCCTGGTCCCAATCGAGAACGCCCGAAACGACGCCGTTTTGCAGTAGCACCTGTGTGTAACCCATGTCGCCGTGCACGAGGTCGGTTTTGGGCAACATTTTGCCCTGGAGGCCGAGCACAAGATTTTCGATGTCGGTGACAAGAGCGGAACTGTCGCCGGAAAATTGCATGAGGGCGCGCACCAAACCCCACTCTCCGCGGAATACCACATCCATTAAGTACCAGACCCAATCTTGGCCCTGGACTTCGGAGATGGCTTGGTTTTTCTGCAGGTCGACGAACTGCAGCAGGCTAGTGACGGCCGGGGGTGTGGGTTCGGCGCTCATGCCAGGAAGTTCGCTTTGCAGTGAATAGGTGCCGCGATCGGTGGAGCCGGTCACCAGATATTTTGGCACCGGATAGCCCAACCCAGCCAGGTGCGTGGTGGCGGCTTTGGCGCGCTCCACCTGGCGGATCCATTGCGGATTGGTGTTAACCTTGAGCACCGCGCGAGTGCCGTCGGCGTTCACTACCCGGTAGGCGCCGTGGTCTTCGCCGCCAGAATATTGCGCATTGAGAGAGTAAGAAGTATGCTCGGATGCATTGATGAGTTCGAGTGCTTCTTCGGGAGTCATGGGCATATTATAGTTGTTCAGTCTATCCTCAGGGAAGCATTTGATAATCTATAATAGATAGTTGTAAACGTTAGGGATCGGTCTGTGATTAGATTTTTCGCATATGTTGACCCGGGCACCGGCAGTTTCGCTCTGCAAGCAGTTATAGGAACGGTAATGGGTGTATCGTACGCCGCTCGAAACCGGATCAAAATGATTGTTGGAAGATTTAAGAAGGGCTCTCCGGCGACCTCAAAGACTGACAACCACGGAGACTAAAATTGTTGCAAAAGGACCCGTCATCGTTTCGCGACAATTTTGGGTTCGTGTTCTGGACGGGTGGTCGCGTCTACCGACAGATTAATCCGGCGGGCAAGGCTACCTATGACCAACTTATGGTTAGCGGGCTGCATAAACAGCTAGTAAAAGACGGCCTCATAGTAGACCACGAAGAAGTGCCGCCGGGTAGCGTGGGCGCGGACGGAGCCTACAGGGTGATACGGCCTGAGCTGGTACCGTTTATATCCTACCCGTACGAGTGGTCGTTTTCGCAGTTGCAAGACGCGGCTCTAGCAACTTTGCGCGCGCAGAAATTGGCGCTTGATGCCGGCATGACCTTGCGCGACGCCACGGCCTACAATGTGCAGTTCGTAGAGGGACGGCCTCGTTTGATCGACACATTGTCGTTTGATGAATACCTGCCGGGCGATGCTTGGGTGGCCTACCGGCAGTTTTGCCAGCACTTTTTGGCGCCGTTGGCGCTGATGAGCCGGGTGGACCCGGATTTGTTGCAGTTGATGCGCGTGTATATTGACGGTATTCCCCTGCCGCTGGCAGCAAAGCTGCTGCCAGCGCGGGCCGCCCTGAACCTGGGGTTGGCCACTCACGTGCATTTGCACGCTCGGTTCCAGCGGAGGCATGAAGGTACCGGCCAGAAGGCGGCGGCAAGCGTGAGCCGGGAATCGCTACTTGGTCTGATCGACAGCTTGGAGCGAACGGTGCGAGCCATGCGGCTTAGTAGCGTTTCGAAAACCGAGTGGGGCGACTACTACGACAACACCAACTACACCGACGCGTCATTTAAGGCCAAGGAGCAGATTACCAGCGAGTTTGTGCAGCGGGTGGAGCCGGACGCGGTGCTCGATCTGGGCTCCAACGATGGCACCTTTAGCCGGATCGCGGCCAAAGCTGGTGCGCTAGTGGTGAGCGCCGACATCGACCCGCTGGCGGTGGATGCCAACTATCTGAAGGTGAAGAAAAACCATGAGACGCGGTTGTTGCCGATTTTGGTGGACCTCCACAACCCCAGCCCGGATTTGGGCTGGGCCAATCAGGAACGGTCGAGCTTCGCCAAGCGGGCGCGGGCCAAGATGGTGCTATCATTGGCACTCATTCATCACCTGGCCATTTCCAACAATCTCCCGTTCGATCGGATCGCTGAGTACTTTGCCGGATTGGGTACGTGGCTGGTGATTGAGTTTGTGCCGAAATCGGATTCGAAGGTGAAGCGGCTGCTGGCAACTCGTGAGGACATTTTCCCTGAATACACGTCAGAGGGTTTTGAAAAGGCCTTCGGTGAGTACTACGAGATACGCGAGAAACAGAACGTGGCGGGCTCGGAGCGCATTATGTACCTAATGCAGCGCAAGGACGCGCGGTGAAATCAAACCGGGGGCGCTGGCAACAACGCTGGCGGAGTTTTCGGCGATGGGCGCCGTACTGGGGCCTGTTTAGCGCCCTGGCGCTAGTGCCGAGCGTAAGCAATTTTTTATATAACCGTTACCAGGTGTCGATGCAAGATCTGGGGCTGCCAGTGGTGATCGCGCTACTGCTGGGCGCCGTGGTGGCGGGGGCGGTCTGGCGGCTAGTGGTGCGCGACCGGTTGGCTGGAGTGGTGGCGGGCACTTTGGCTACGTTGGTGATGGCGCAGGGATTTGACGCGCGGCTGAGTGGACTATCGCCCATACTGCAGGCGCTGACGCCGATCAGTCTCGGCGGAATCCAAAACACGGTATATTCGGTGGTAATAGCGGTGGCGGTGCTATGGCTGGCGGCGCTGGCCGGTCGGGGCGTTAGCCGGCTAGTGGACAGGCTGGGGTGGAAGAGCCGCGACATCGCCACAGCGGTGGCGGTGGCAATCGTGGGCATGGCGGCAGTGCAATTTTGGACTCTGATAATGGTGCTGGGGCAAGAGTGGCCGCAGTTCTTTTACCACGCGCCGAAACTAGCGGCAGCGCCGGCGGCAGCCAAAGCATCGTCGGCCAAGCCCGATATTTATTACCTGGTGCTGGAAGATTATGCCAGCCAGGATGTACTCAAAAACCAGTTCAGCTTTGACAACAACGACTTCATGAGTTTCCTGAAGAGCAAGGGCTACTACGTGAACCCGACGCAGCGGGTGAACTACCCTTACACGGCCATGTCGGTGGCTTCAACGCTGAGCGCGAATTACCTAAACGATATCGTGCAAAAGTTTAGCAAGGCGCCGAAGCAGACCGTGGTACCGTTTAACGACGCGACGCGTGACGCCCCGGTGGCGCAGGCGCTGAAGTCGGCGGGTTACAAGTACATAGAGATTGGCAACTGGTACGAAGCATTCGATTCCTCGCGATCGGACGACCAGATTTACCAGCCCAATGGCCTGCTGACTGTGTTCGGCCACACCTTTGTGCTGAATAATTTTCCAAAGTACAAGCTCACCGAGAGCCTGTTTGGGTCATTACTTGAAATGGGCATTCATCTGGGCAAATTCACGGTGCTCGGATACCAAAACCTGGGCGACGTGGACTTGGCGCACTACCAGCTGAGCACATTGAAGAACTTGGTGAGTCAGCCATCTGGGGGCCGATTTATCATGGCAGATATCCTGGTGCCGCACGAAGCGCCGTTTTACTTCAATGCCGATGGGTCGATCTCACAAACCCCGGACGGTAATAATAACGGTGAGCCGCTGCGGAAGAAATACGTGGGTGCGGTGAAATACATTAACGCCCAGGTGAAGACCATTCTGCAGCAGATTGACGACCAGAGCCATGGCCGGGCGGTGATAGTACTAATGTCGGATGAGGGGCCGCAAATTCTGAATGTGAACGATGAGAGCTATGACCAGGGCGATTCCGGGGACGAGCTGCTAGGTGGGGACATGCGTAAATGGAGCCAAGAGAATTTGGACCTAAAGTATGGGGTGCTGGCGGCGTTTAGCCTGCCGGGGGTGGACCAATCGGCGGTATCAGCCAACAACACCAGTGACGTGAATATTTTTCGGCTGGTACTCAATTCGTATCTGGGGTACAGCCTCCCCTACCTGCCAAACTGCAACTTTGCCTACCCGGACGGTCGCAATTTTCCAGAGCGGTTCGTAGACATTACGGCGCGAGTGAGCGGCACTTCGGACGCGCGCTGCCAGGCTAACGGAACCGTTAAGCCGTAATTTTAACGAAAAAATTGGCCGAAAAGTCATGGAAATGTGGAAATGCACAAATACTGTCGTGGCGGAATTTTGATAGTCTGATGGCCGTCTAACGGAGAGTAACTCATGACAAAACGACGCGACGAAGAAGAATTCTATGAGGCGATGCCTGGTACGATGCAGGGTACCCGGGTGCGGCGTGAGCGTGAACTCAATGATTATGCCGACCGGGAACAAAGCAGTAGCGTAATTGGCTGGGTGGCGTTAGCGGCAGTGATTTTGCTGGGGCTGCTCTTGCTGGGGACGGTAAATGCCCGCTCCCGGACGGTCACGCCCGGTGCCAACACCGGTAACGGCGTCCAGAATTTAAAGGGCAGCCAGCCCGGTAGTGCCGGCGGGACGCAGCAGAACGGCATCACGCCAGGTAGCGGCGGCCAAACGACGAAGTAGAATTAAAATATTGATCGCCCGCCAGGCCGCACTGTTACGGCTTGGGGGCGGGATTAGCGCATGATATAAAATACCGATCGCCGCCAGTGTCGCGCAGATGCCGCAATGTTCCGGAAATAGGGATGATGGCGCCAGATTTTGCCACTAGTCGAGTTGAGAATCGCAGAGGCTCAGGGTACAAAACGGAAATGGTGCGCAGGACCCACGCGGCGTGATGCTGAGATTTTTCGATGGTTTGAGATAAATGCATACTCGTGAGCTCCTCGGCGGTAAAGCCGATGACAGCTTCATGGTTTGGAGATGCGTAAAGATAATATCCGTTCCGGTCGAAGGCTGCGACCAAAGCCTCCGAGTGGTCCGACTCGAGGCGCTCAATATAGCCCAGTATTTTGGGAGGCAGATCCGCTTTCATGTTGGCTATTGTACTCCCGATTTTATAGGCCTAACCGGCAGCTTTATTACACGTAAGCGTCCAGCCAACCTATTACGGCGAGACTTGTGCAAGTAGCTCAACGCCTAGGGTCAGGCTCTGGTAGTAAGTAGCCGGCTAAATGGGTGCGGGCAGAAAGCATATGGCCTGATAACAAAAATGGCCTGGAGGGCCATCTTTGATGCTATCGCAACTACACGTCAAGCAATTACCTCTGTTGATCCGTCGGGCGAATCAAGATTTCATTTACGTCAACGTGGTCTGGTTGGGTGACGGCGTAAAGTACCGCAGCTGCTATATCCTCGGCCTCAAGTTGCCTCACCGATTGCGCCCATTCATTCACCTGTCGCTTAGTTTCTTTATGTGTGATGTGATCACGTAATTCGGTCGCTACTAAGCCGGGCTCTATTAGTGTGGTTCTTATTTTGTGCTCTACCAGCTCCTTACGCAGCCCCTCGGTAAATCCGTTTACTCCCCATTTTGTCAGATTGTAAACGGCACTGTCCAAATTGGCGGTACGGCCAGCCACGGACGAGGTCTGAACAATATGACCGCTCTTTTGCTTCACCATCTGTGGAAGTACAGCGTGCGTACACCAAATCAACCCGTACAGGTTTGTATCAATCATTCGCCGCCAATCCGTCACATCGGCATCGATTACCGGCCCGAGTAGCATCACTCCAGCATTATTGAACAGTACATCGATCTTGCCGTACTTTTCCTGCGCCGTTTGCACCATATTATTAACACTGGCGTAATCGGTGACGTCGGTCGTAATTGCCAGCGCCCGCCCGCCGTCTTTATCAATATCTTTGCGCACCTGCTCAAGCCTGTCTTCTCGTCGTCCAGCCAGGACTGTAATGGCGCCTTCACGGGCTAACATTCTGCCTGTTGCTTCACCAATGCCGGATGTTGCACCCGTAATGATCACTACTTTGTCCTTGATACTATGCTGAGGCATCACAATCTCCTTTTGGCATTAAGATACGGAAACAGCAATCCTCTGAATTTAGGCTAAATGCTGAGAGCTGATCAAACCAACGCCCAAACAAAAGGTGCTATGGAGTCCATCGTGCTCGCCGTTGCAGCCGGAATTATGGACAAGGGGCCTTATATTGTTACGGCTAGATCATTCGAACCTCGTTAGCGGTTTGGTGGCGCGACGAACGACCGCGGCAGATTTGTGCTGTTGCTGGATCTTCAGCAAGGAGATCATTTCGGTGGCCGGGTAGAAGCCGTCGCTGGTGAACTGAGCAAGCGTATCCATAGCATTCACCGCGACGATCCAATCAACCTCCTTGGAGGAAAGTAACTGCTTGAGCCAGTTAAGGGCGCGATTTTTCTTATAGCGTAGGAGTCAGCGCCAGAATTCGGTGAGCTGGCCGGCGAGAGCTTTGCCTTGGCTGTAACCGACTTGCGCAGACGGCACCCACATAGATGGATCCATCACATTCATGCCTAACGAGTTGCGGGTGTTCAAGTCGTATAGCACCCCACTATCGGGGAAGATGGTTTCGACTCTGCTGCCGCCGGCACGTAGTTCGTCGCTCTGGGTGGCGAGATGCATGCCCCAGTCTAGAGGCATCCGTGATCTGCCGCCGAATGGTGATAGCACCAGCACCCGCCCGTATCCGGCCGCCAGATCGGCGTTCTCGTTGCGCCGGTAGCCGCCGTCAATGTACCGGTGATCGCCGATGATGTAGGGAGGGGCACCCGGCCCGGAAGTGCTGGCGGCGACGGCGTCCACCATGTCGACTCCGCTGTGGCGGTCGAACACGGCCGGTTCACCGGTATGGGCATCAACCGCCGTGATCTGCACCGTTTGTTCCGGCCATTGCTGACTGGGCAGCCGGGCGGCGACGGTAGCCCGCCACTGCGTTCGCCTGGATGCGTCCGAGACGGCATCCAGCTCGAGCGCCGACGCGCCCAATCTGCGGCGCATGTCAGACACGTCCCGCGCTGCAGCGATGATTGTGCTCATCTTTTCCAGAGGGCTCACCGCCGACCTATTCGGGCGCTGTACACCGCCAGATCCGGCCGGACTAGTTCGTAACTGGGACGGAGCGGCAAGAACTTCGGCCAGCAGTTTGGACGGGTTGGTACTAGTGATCTGGACCGCGGTCGTCGCTCCGGCCGAGGTGCCGATGATCAGATCGGCATCCGTCACATCCAGCCCGGCATCAAGCAAGCCGGCGATGACGCCGATCTCCCACCCATTGCCGGCCGCTCCGCCGCCGCCAAGGACCAACGCTCGCTCACCCCGCAAATTAGTGTCTTTACTCATCGATTTATTCGTTATTGTCGTCGAGGTTAATCTTGATAATAGTATCTGGCATCGGCTTCATAACTTAACTATAAAGACTATAAAGCTAAAGTAAAAAAGCAAAAACGACCTTCGGTTTAAGCATAAGTACTATAGAGGGCCATCATGGAGGCTATCGTGTTGGCACTGAATGATGCTCGTGTTTGATAGTCCACGCTCCATTGACCTTCTCCAACCCAATGGTGAGCCTGAAGTCTAATGGAATGAATACGCCGCCTACTTTATCTTCACACCGCATACCTGCGAAGCAGAAGGCCGCCCGATCATCGGCGACTACATGTAGTTCTTTAATGTCGAACACGCCCTTTTTGGTGTTGGCAAAGAATATTTCCCAGGTTTTTCGGTACCCCCCCTAGCCCGATTAATTGAAAGGGCTCGGGAACGTCGAACATTACCATATCCGGAGAATGATGGGCTAGTATCGTATCCAGATCTCGCGAGCGAACTGCCATTGCCCAATTCTGTACCAACTCTCGGACCGCCGACGATTCTTTTGACTCAGGGCTCATTTTTAATTCTGCTATTTATGTGCGCTACGCGGCCATCGCTATTGCAACTGAAATCTCAGTTGGTGCCAAAACAACTACTTATCTTTTACGTCCCAACCGAAATAGACTTCTAAACGGACGATTTTATGTGCATCAAATGTAACTATGTCGGTGTTACGCCCCCTTGCACCGTCAGGCTTAGTGTATTCATGGGTAATTATAACTTCATTACCACTTTCTATTACTCGAATATATTCAATGTCCTTAAGGTTGCCTCCCTGAGGCCAACACCTCTTAAAGAAACCGGCACGATCCAAAAATGGGTCAGGCGGTGCCGAGAATGTGAAGTTAGGAGCCAACAATCTTTCTACAAAGTCATTTCGGTCTACCTCTGAAAATGCTTTATAGAACTGCTTTACAAGTCCAGGGCGATCACTCATGCAGACATCATATGGCGAGAATAGTTGGGTGTCTACGATGGAGGGTATGGCCCCGTGCTGGCTAACTTTGCTAAATAAAAAACGACCTGGCGGTCCTTTTAAGCATAATTGCTATGGAAGGGCCATCGTAGCCCCTATTGCAGCCGAGCTCTCTGTAAGCCAACCCTATGTGTGCGATTTAGGTAAAGTATGATATCGGCTGCGGCGATCAAGATCGGCAAAGCACTTAGCCCGGCTACTACCTCCATTCCATAAAGAGCGGCACTGACTCCAAAGCCCAACCCGATTAAGCCATACCCGATTGCTGGAATCAGGAGCAAATAAGCCTCGGCGTAATACTTTCCGGGTCTGCAATATTCATACAGCCTAAATATTCCCGTCACTACAACTGTGACAATGAACCAGCCCATAAAATTGCCAAGTGGAACACCGAAGTATGCGCCATGGTCAAGCCACGTCCATGAACCTTCCCTGATTTTGACCGGATCCATAATTAAGTCGATTGCAACTGTGAGCACGCCATCAAGAGCAATGAGTGCCAGCAACGCAGTCCATGATGAAGATTTTTCGGATGGCCCCTGAGGGTCCAGCCAGCGCCTAAAGCCATTGGTGATAGAGTATGCCGTGTAAATGAATATTGCCCAGTATATAGGTATGATATATGGGACGCCCCAAAGCTTGGGCTGGCCTCCATTATATGTATAGTGACCGCCAAAGAAGGTTCCGCTTTTTAAGCCCCAAATCTCAAAAAACAGGCCGGTTAAAGCAGCTAGCATGAAAAAAGAAACGGCTCTTCTGGACCCGAGCTGCCACTTTGAGTGCAAGGCTAATAGGCAAGCCAGAGCCACTAATACGATCGACGCAGCGTAATCCTTGTTAGAATGCAGGCCGGCTGCTCGAAGAATAACATCTAAGACGCCACTGACTGCGGCAATTATCAGCAGAACATACATCCATTTTGCATTTTGGCCAAGCTTCATGCCGCTATCATAACAAAAACGACGCTTCGTTAAGCATAAGTGCTTTGGAGGCCATCTGTAGCAATCGATTACAAGCTAGTCCGCTGCTATTTATAGCTGGGTTATGACTTCCAGCAACTCCTCCTACTTAACGTCCCACCCAAAGTAGACCTCGGATCTGCAGACTTTGTCACCGTCAAATGTGAGTACTTCGGTATTGCGCCCTGCGGTTCCGTCCAGTTTTGTTGCCTCATATGTTACCACCACCTCGTCACTGTGCTCAATTAGGCGCACAAAGTTGAAGGTGCTGCGACTGCCAGCGCCTGGCCAGCATCGTTCAAAGAAACCATTCCGATCTAAAAGAGGATCCGGCGGAGCTGAGAACGTAAAGTCTGGGGCTAACAAATTATCTACGAAGTCACGATCGGCCTTTGCGAAGGCTAGGTAAAAATCTTTTGCTAGCTGGGCGTGGCGACTCATAAGCACATTGTACGCCTGTAATCTGATGGGGATGTAAGATTTCACTCGTCTATACGCTGTTCAGCGTTGCACTGGAGGGGCCATCGTCGAAGCTGCCAGAACTGCCTTAGTCCACAGCTTAACAGCAGATACTCTCTTGGCGGTTGCTATTTTATAAAAGACACCGTGCCCTTGGGATAGACTAGTGCGCCCTTAAGCTGGGTGATTGGTAGCCATACCACCTTATAACTGTTGGCAGATGTCTGCTTATGCTCTTCCATCCATACTGGCTCAGCGCTTTCGTCTAATGATGCCCTAACAATCCAGGTCTCTCGGGCGGTTTGCGAGAGGTCTTTTTCTTTGTTCTCTACCGTAATATCAACCCCTAACTCTTCTTTCATTTCCCGAATAGCAGCCTGCTCCGGTGTCTCTCCCTCTTCTACCCCACCTCCCGGTAATACATAGTACATGGGCTCAGGAGTCCTGGTGCGCTCAATTAAAAGCAACATGTCGTCTTTAATGATAAGGACTGCGCTTCTTGCTTTCTGTTGCATCAAGAATATCCGTTTAAGACTCAGATTGTATCAAATTGGAAATACTCGAAACCTGGGTTGCAAAACGTTTTTCAAATGCAAAGCTTGCCACCTAAGTACTTTGCTTATTAACGGCATCCTTAAACTAAGAGCTACTACGGATAAACAAAAGGGTGGAACATCAAACATTACGAAATCCGCAGAGTGGTATCCAAGAATTGTATCTATCTCTCTTACGGACAGCTCTTCGGCCCAATTCTCACTAAGATTCTTTACTATACCAAACCGGTGGGACTAAACCGGTGGGCACCGTGGAGACCACGAACATAAATAACAGTTTTGCAAAGCTGTTATTTATCCTGGAGTGTCATCATACTTCCAAAATATTACGCTTATATTGTATAAATGCACAATGCTTTTGCGGCGGGTTCGGTAATATTGTTTCCAAGTTGTATTCAGGCAATGTTGTATTCAGGCAATGATTTATTAAACAGTAAACGTAAGGTGAGGACGTCTACTAATCAGGATCCTCCCCCATGAACAATAAAGTTAAAAATTCCGCTAGGAGCAGGTACCCCAACCAGTTCAGCGAGAGATTATTGGTTGATTTGAAAGCGAAGTCGAACCAGCCGACCCTGGATTTGCGAGGTTATGGTGAAGAGCCGCGCAAATCCGCCCATGTTCTGGATTTGAGCCGTGATCAAACCAACAGGCTCGCCACTGAATTAAAGGACAATTTTTTTGAAATGATGCCGGCTACTCCTCTAGCGCCCAGGCGGTTTGACGTCGACGGTATCAAGCCGGCCCTAGCCGACCGTCTTGGAGACAGGCACTGGCGCAAAGCGGCGCTTCCGATCGTCGCCATTGCCGGGCTGCTAGGTATAATTGGTACCGCCCAGCTGATGTTCGCGCCTCACAATTTGAACACTAAACCCGCAGCCACCGAACCGGCCGGCAAGGGATCCAGCACAAGTTCCAGTACAGGTGTCAATTCGACAGCCCAATCCGGCTCGCAGCCCCCGGTCGTCCAGCAATCTGGGGGTGCTACAGTCGGCGGCTCCAGATCCACGTCCGGTGGCTCGTCATCCTCATCCCCGGCTGGCGGGGGGACCTCTACGCATCCAGCAGCAGGCGGCTCGGGCGGCGCTGCAGGTAGCGGTGGCTCCGCGCAGACGCCTTCTGGCGGTTCGCAAACGATTGACCCGGCAATTACCGTTCCTGGTGCCGGTACCGCACGAGTAGAAGTCCAACCGACGCCAGCTCTGCTGGGTCCGTAATATCGAGCTAAGCTTTGCGGTAGTGAATAAAAATAACGGCTGTAGAGCCGTTATTTAAGAATAAGTGCTTTGGAGGGCCATCGTAGTAAATAGTACCACTTTGTAGCACTGTGCGATTTTGCCGCTGAAGTGTTCATAGAAAACTTGCGTGGGTCGGGAAGGCTATCGTGGGCGCTGTCGTAACTATATTTTCCTCATACGAAGTAGAATCAGCCGAATAGTTTTAGGTGTCCGACTCGTAATGTCTTTGCCGAACTGCTTTTCTAGCCATGTCATATAGTCTGGGGTTTTGCCACTAGTTAAATCAACGGACCCGTACGTAGCGTTCGCTATACGGCCCAAGAGAGTGTATGGTTTGTTCTTCGGTGTGTGGGGCAATTCCAGTGTAATAGTTTGTGCATGCCTAAAGAATGTAATTAACAGGTAAGAAGATTTGTTATGATCTTGCTCAAGGCCCTTAAACGGGTCAGAATCAATCAAATGTTGGAGTTCTGACTCGCTTCTTACTATGACGCTTCTGCTAAATCCAAGTTTTTGCGGCAAAGCTTTTTCTATACGCCCAGCCAAAGCTTCTTCATCGTTGCTTGGGCTTTCAAATATAATATTTCCACTAGCGAGTACGACCTGAACGCCAGTAAACCCGAGACCCTCAAAGAAAGACTTAAACTTTTCGCTCGTCATGTTAGGGTCGCCTGGCCCAATCCCTCGTAACATGGCGGCATACTTCATCATGAGACCACTATAGCAAAACACTCCACGTTTCGAGGTTATACCAAAAATAACGGCTTTGTGAAGCCTTTATTTTGCGAATTATGACTGGAGGGTCATCGTAGAGGCTACCGCAACGGAATTCCAGCGCCGGCCCGCAGGGTTACATCATTTCTCGACGAATGAACAGAGCTCATCCCAAATTGGGTCGGCGATGTCGATTTCGTCCAAAGAGTTTGCCTTGTCGGTGAGCTGATCGCCGCGCTCGCCCGGCAGCAATACCATCTGGCCGGCGAGCGGCTTGGCCGAGGCCACTTTCCCGACTAACTCTGTGGCATTTTTAAGGTACGCATCTTTGCCAATAAGTAAGCCGGGGTCGAGTGCCATAACAAACATGCCTGCACCCTCATCTTTATTGGCGTCCACAAATGACGCGCCGGAGAATGGTCCGCCGAGAAGCTGGACGAGTAACGAGAGGCCAAAGCCCTTATGTCCGGCAAAAGTCGAGACGGAGCCGTCGAGAGCTTTGGCGGCATCAGTGGTGGGGTTGCCATCGGCATCGAAGCCAACGCCTTCCGGCAGTGGCTCACCCTTGAGCTTGTACTCCATGACGCCAAAAAAGGCCATGGCAGCGGTGGCGGTGTCGAAGACGACGGATTGCTTGCTGGTTGGAAAAGCATAGGCGAGCGGGTTGGTGCCGAGCTTGGCTACAGACGAGCCGTGGGGCGCGACGAAAGGGGGTGTTCCGACGCAGATGAGACCGATGTAGCCGGCATCGGCGATCTTGCGGGCGAAGTAGCCAATGGCGCCGGAGGAGGTGAAGGTGTGGTTTGAGCCGACAATACCGACGCCATGCTCGGCCGCGAGTTCGTTGGCGAGTTTTACGGCCTTGTCGGTGGCAACCATGGCATGGCCGCCCGAGATGAGTGCGCCGCACTTATTGCGTTTGACCACCCGGTATTCTTCGACTTCGCCGGCTTTGGGCACGCCGCCCGTGGCGATTTTGGTGATGCCTTGGTTGTTGCCTCGGAGTTGCGCGTAGAGCAGAGTTTCGGCGATTATTTTGGCCTCCTCCCCCTTATAGCCAAGCTTGGCCACCCCAGCATTTACTTTGCCCTTGAGTTCCTGAACCTTAACTTTCATGCTCGTCCTCGATGCGGTTATGTGGCCCTTACTATAGCAAAAAGCTACATAACAAAATAACGGCTCCGTGGAGCCGTTATTTTGTTAATAATTCCCGTAGGACCACCGTGAAGGCTATCGCATCTGCGGTTCAGTTTGCCGAAACCTCACCTATTTTAGAATCCGAATTCTCTTAAAGTTCTTTCCGGTAAGCTTGGGGATCTCCATATCCACAAACTCGAAACTGGTTTCTTCTAGCTGGGCAGGCGAAAGAATTAGTTGCCGATAACTGTCGACTTTTGGCCTGAGGACGCCTGCACCCACCCAAAATTTCATGACGGAGTCTTTCGTTGTCCCTACCGAAATCATGGTGCCGGACGGCAGGGGCTGCGTAAAGACTAGGATCTTTTCGGGACGATTCTTGTGATAACCAGGCTCAGCCTTGGTTGCCATATAAGCGTTGTGAAGGTGATAGACCTTTTCCTTCCAGAGCGGATCCCGAGTCTGATCAAGTGTGACCTTAGTGTTGAGCTCAACAGAGGCGCGTTGCTCGGCGGTGAGCTGCGGCAAACCGCCCGGGGTGGCTGCGATGAGCTTCGCTAGACTTCGTGTCAGTGATTGGTCAAACGCCTCAGGTGACTCAAACCGACTGCCAACCGGAGTGATAGTCATTTTGAGGTTTTTGGGCTGATAGGGTTTGAGAAAATCCATCACTGCTTGGTAGCTCGAGATGTATGTATGAATGTCCTTAAGCGGAATATTATCGATTTTGGGCACAATGAGATCATCCACAAAGAAATCAAACCAGACGCCGGGTTCATAGATTTCGCAGATGGCCTTTACCCAGCGGGTGTAATACATTAGGGCAAAGAGCTCGGCCCAGTCTGCCTCGGGCGATTCCTTGAGCCGCCAAAGTTTGTACGCGCCGTGGAGGAAGGTGAAGTTGATGGGATGGCGCTGCTCGACATTGACACGGATAGCTTCGCGAACATGTTCGACCAGGGTGTCATTTGCCGAGTACTTACGAAATTTTTTGGACATGACGGCTCTAAAAATGGCCTCTTGCAGCCCATAATCGTTCGCGGGCACTGGCTGAGCAGAAGGCTCGGCAAGATCATCTAGTTTGGATAGGATGTAGTCTTGAGGTGTCATAGGTAATTGGAGATGCGGGGTGGACATGACTCCACCGTGGTTAGCTTTGCAAGCTAGCACCTATTCTCGGCCACCGCATCGCCACGGATAATTGTCACTGTTGCAACTGCCGTAAGGGGCATCGGGCGTGAGCTGCATACGGCGTCCCTTACCTAGCGCTCGATTTCCCGATAAAGCGTATACACTACTTGGGCGTAGCGAGGGAGCACTACGGCTTCATAAAATTGTTCGAGAAACTTTTCATCCATAATAATTCCCAACACCCCGGTTTACCGGCTCGGTCATTTCTAAGTCCCAGACTGCGCAATTAGGGATTTGTTCTGTGATTAGACTTTCAAGTGTAGAGACTCCTAACGCTGCACGAATTACCCTCATTGGGCCACCATGGGCCACTACTAGTACATCCTCATCTGGACGCTGATCGTATATCTCATTCAGGAACTCTAATACGCGTTCACTTAAATCTGTCCACGACTCACCACCTGGAGCTTTCTTGGTTAAGGCGGTCCCCTCTAGTAGTTGCCAGTTAAGTGACATAGATGGTTTTCCTTGATACTCACCAAAGCTAATCTCTCGTAGCTTAGTTGAAAGGTAGGTAGGTACTGTAGGGTGAGGCTCATGTATAACGTCAAGGGTATCGACGCAACGTGTAAGATCGGAGCTAAACATAGCATTGAATAACCTAACACGCAGTTGTTGCGCAACTTCTTGGGCTTGCTCTCTACCTCTAGCGGTGAGTTGTCCGGGATTTTGTCCTTGGATGATGTGTTCTCGATTTTCGATTGTTTCGCCATGACGTACGACAGTTAATCTCATGGAGAAATCATAACAAATAGGATGGTAAATCGATAACAAAATAACGGCTCTGTTGAGCCGTTATTTCTGAGATAATTGCTGGAGGGCCATCGTAGTCACTACTGCATCTGAGGTTAAGGCGATGGCAAGAGTTCAGGCTGGTGTGCATATGGTGGTTTTCGATGATTAGGCCTAGGCGCCTAAATCTTTTAACGAGTGTTGAATGCTTAGGTGAGTGGTGGTTCCGGTCCGTGGATGCGGACCGGAACCACCATGG
>DASXHH010000008.1:0-68556 GCA_036488585.1 Candidatus Saccharimonadia bacterium
ACTACATTGGTACCAAATTGACTCGTCCCAGTGGTAGCAGCACAGTTGGCCGCGCACGCCGTAATCTGGTTCCCGCCGCTCGCTAAGGTTGTACCGTTAATCGTAATCGCATAACCACTGCTCGCATTGGTGCTGGCCGCCATCTCGCTCGCCCCGGTGTTCGTTGCGGTCGGTGAAAAGGTCCCTAGGTCCACCGTGCCACCACCAATAGTCGAACAATCCGCCGCTACGGTCGCCCCTACACAAAACACCAGGGACTCGGGCATGTAACCACTCACTGTCACACCCTGAGTCGTGCTAAGCGCGGTGGCTCCGTAATCAACCTCTGTACCGTAGGCCGTATCCGAGTATGTAGTAACCCGGAAATAGTATTCCTTGTTATTGGCTGTGGGGTTAACTACGTTGGTTAAAGTCACCGTAGCTTGATCGCTCGTCGCCACGCTTGTCTGTGCGCTGGCTGCAAACTTCACTGAGGTACCGCTAGCACCGGGCCCGGTCGGAGCGTTTCCGCCGCTCCCTTTAGTCCAAGTCGGGGTTGACCAGTTTGTACCAGCAAAAGTGCCTGTCAGTCCAGCGTTAGCCAGTGAAGCCCCGTTCGAATTACCCGTTCCCGCGCACGCCGTCGATTCAACCGGCGAATCACAAACCTCAAACTTAACGGACCCGACATTCCCAGCCGTACCCGCTTTAAATTTCACCGTGTAAGTAACCCCTGTTGCCGCACCCAATGACGTCGACGGCGTCACACTCCGAGCCGTCAATTGCCCTGCCGCTTGGGCAGCCATTGGCAACGCCATATACGCTATAAGTCCGATGAGGCTGAGTTTGGCTAAGCTGTTTTTCATTTCTGCGACCTCAAGCGTTAAGGTTTGAGTGTTTTAGAACGTACCGGTGCAAACGTACGTGAATGTAGTCGAGAACGCACCTGGCTTGGTCGTGTTGCCAGCCTGAGCGGCGTACGACACTGTGTAGACGTTGGCCTGAGTCGGAGCACTAGCTGATGCAACCTGAGTGGCCGTCGAAGGCACGAAGGCAAATTGGTTGACGGTGTTGTAGTTGGCCGCAACCGTGCCCGATCCAGATCCTGTCTTATCGGCCGAGTTTGTAACGCTCGGCGAAGTGTTGGCCCGCAGGTTGATGCCGAATGCTGCAGTACCAGCCCCTGGGAACGCCGTGGGGGTTGAGCCAACTGCCCCGATCGTGTCACTCGAAGAGGTCAAGTTAGCAGCCAAGTACGTAATGCTGTAGCCTGACGTAGCGTTCGTGGCGGCCACCATCGTGGAGATAGCACCCGACGGGGCCGAGGAGGACAACACGTTATCCGCACCGGTACCGATCTTCACTTGGCTACCGGTCTCACCCGAGCAATCAGCCGGAGCCGAGGTCGTGCCCGTACAGAATGTCAGTGATTCTTGTACATTCGCGGATACCGTCAGGGCTTGCGTAGTGTCCAAAGCCACCGCCCCAAAGTCCGCGCCGGGATATGCAGGCGTACTGCAGGCCGTGTCAGTATAAGTTGAAATTCGCAGGTAATACTGTTGGTTAGTGCCGGCCGGGTTAACTACACCGTTCAACACCGCCGTAGCCGCACCGGATAAAGATGCCGCAGTGTGGGTTAAGCACAGGTTCGTACCGCTCGTACTAGCACCGGTCTGGCTTCCAATCGACCAGCTCGAACCCAAGCTCATCGAAGCAAACGTAGCCGAACCAAACGATGCTCCGTTCGAAGCCTGACCAGCAGTAGAGCTAGCGGAACACGCGGTAGTAGACAGCGGTGAATCACACATTTCGAACTTTACCGAACCCAAGGTCTGCGAACCCGACAGCGTAAACCCAATCGAATACGGTGTCGAAGCACCCCCCGCCGAGTTGGTTACCGTCGCCGACCTGGCCGTTAACTGACCAGTAGCACTCGCGCCCATCGGCACCAGCACGGTTGCCAGCAGCGCGCTCAACGCCGCCCACCTAGCGCCCTTGCACATCAGCCCGAGATAGTGGGTTCGTAGAATTTCCCCTCTGGTTCTCATATTACTTATCTTTCCCTTTTATGCCGCTGTTAAGAATTAATTTAGCATAAGCACTATAAGCGGACAATGCTTTTTCTACAACACCCTGCCTAGAAAGTGCCAGTCGCAATGAAGGTCTGAGTAGCCGTGTACACACCGGTCTTTATGGTGTTATCGATTTCCGCTACGAAGTTCATAGTGTAAACCGTGTCTGCGCTTGGAGTGGCACCGGAGTTGGCAATCGTCACAGGAGTACCCGAGGCATCATAGCTATACTTGTTGGCCGTGCAATAGTTAGCGTTGACAGTACATACCCCAGTGCCGCCAACCGGGTCTGCACCCGTCGCGACACTTCCAATCGGCATCGTGTCGGCTTTTAAGTTAAACCCGAAGTTAGCTGTACCAGCCGTAGCGGTAAACTGAGCAACAGGAGATGTGAATGTGGAGCCGCCTCCCGCAAATGCCGTACCCGTGTAGGCAATTGTATAGCCCGCTGACGCGTTGGTATTAGCGCACATCTTACCGGTGCCATAGGTGTCGGTAGCCGTACCCATGGGTGAACCATTGGTCATCGTAACGGTACCGCCACCAGCAATGGCTGCGCATGACGCACCCGACGTGCCCAGGGCGAACACCAGCGATTCCTGAACCGTAGCAGATTCAGACATCGTCGTGCCGGTAGACACGGCCACACCACCAAAATCGTTTTCCGTCAATCCGCCCGAACCGTTGTAGTTCTGATAGGTGGTGACACGGAAGTAGAACTCGTGGTTAGCCGTATTCGGAATAGTTACGTTCGATAGGGTCAAGGTCTGGGCCGTCGCCACAACCGGAGTGATACCTGAAGCGTTAAATATGTACAGAGTGTTGGCGGTTGGCACGGGTGGCGTGCCCGCACCGACTGCGAAGCCAGTCAGGTTACCACCCTGAGCCGACAAAGTCGCCGACGATAAACTTGAGGTACCGTCTGTTGTACAGCTGCCTTCCAGCGGTGTCGTGCACATTTGAATCATAATCGCTTTAATTAGGTTGGTCGTCGTCGTCTTAAAGCTAAACGCGACTGTCGTGCTTGCCCCAGCAGTCGAGGAGCCGAGTGTTGCCGACCTCGATGTAAGAATTGTGCTCGCCTGCGCAGGCACAGCAATAAACATGGTCGACATCAGTGAGGCCAATCCGGCCCATACACCTATCCGTTTGAGTACCCCAGCATAGTGGGCTCGAAGGATCTCTCCTCTCGTCCTCATAATTACACTCTTTCCTTTTTAAGCTATTGCACTAATTACCCTCAGCCTAGCATAAGCTTTATGTGACAGTCAATCACTTTTTACAACACCCTGAACAGAGGCTGAACCCACCTAGTAGGTCCCTGTAGCCACCAGTGTCATGCTACCCGAATACCCACCACTTGGAGTTAGCGTCGATATGTTAGCCAAAAAAGTCACTGTGTAATCGGTTTCCCCGGAGCTCTTTGGTCCCGAAGCCACCGTCTCACCGGAAACATATCGATAGGCTGCCGATAGTCCACCCACTGTGTAGGGACGTGTGGAGCCGTAGGTCCCGGTGATGCCATCACCTGCCACGCCATAACAAAAACCTGTAGCCTGACAAGCCGGATCTGCGGAACCCGGCACCGGGTCCACCGGGCTCCGATCGGCTACCAGGTTTATACCAAACTGCTCAGTTCCTACAGCCGACCCGCAACCCCACGCATTACCACATGTAGCCGTCGTGATGGCAGTAAGATTATGACCACTGTACGAAGGCGTGGAACCTATCGCTTGCACTACGTAACCCGACGATGTGTAATCACTCACTGAAAAGGAAGCAGTCTTAGTAGTCGCTACAGCCGTAGAGAGCACGCCAAAGTTAATTGATGCGGTGTTAATAGAAAGCATAAGGCCCGGCTGTGCGGTGGTATCGAACCCCGCATTGCTCTGGTAGTTACTCGAAGCCGAGTTGCCTACCGTCGCCTCACCCAGACTCGAGCCGCCATCGTCGGTGGCCGGGTTTAGTGAGTAGTTCGACGATGCACCACAGGTATATACCCCAGACACCTGCGAGCAACCGTTGCCGCCCACCTCGGTCTCGGTAGCGCTGTAGTTACTGGAGGTCATGGTGGGATCCGACGCGCTAAACGCTCCGCCAGCCGTCGCCAGCACTAGGCAAGCACCAATTACAAGCTGTCGTCTCCATCCACGCATTACACCCATCTTGCCGCATTTTGACGCTCTGTGCAATCCGCTTGCGCTTGCGTGACAACTCGACCATAAGCGGTATAATAATGGCGTATTAATGTATCAACCCAATGCCGCCCAGCCAGGCGCCCGATAATCAATCTCCCAAGCCACGAAAGAACAAGAGTTGGGACACCCTCAAAACCCGTGCCAACGCTGGCGCTAGTATCGCCGCGCTGTTTATTTTTCTGGCGGGCTGTGGTGCCGCTATCGGTTATTACTACGCACAGTCAAAGAAATCCCCTGCTCAACCGCAATCGACCATCCAGACTCTCTCATCCCAGGACATCGAGAGGCTCAACGAAATCGGTGCCAATCTCGGCAGTGCCGGCCAGAAGCTAAACGTGGGCGCCGACGCGCTCTTCCGCGGCAAGGCCGATGTCACCGGCGATCTGACTGTAGGCGGCCGGCTCAACGCCAACGGACCGGTCACGCTCAGCCAGCTCAACATCACTGGCAACACTGCCGCCTCCGGCCTCAACGTTGGCTCCAACCTCAACGTTACGGGCAACACCACTTTCGGTGGCACCCTCACCGTCAACAAGCTCACCACCGTCAACTCCAACCTTAACGTCTCTGGCAACGCCAGCGTCGGCGCGCTCAGCGCCACCTCCATTGCCGTCCGCAGCATCACCATCTCCGGCCCGCTCACCATTTCGCACCTGGTCAGCCAGGGCACCGTCCCGTCCGCCGCCGCCCTCAGCGTCGGCGGCGGCGGCACTGTCTCCATCTCTGGTAATGACACCACGGGCCAGGTCGACGTTAACACCGGCTCCGGTCCTGGCTCCGCCCTAGCCCAAGTCACCTTCCGCGCTGCCTACAGCGGCACCGTTCACGTGCAGCTCACTCCCCTCACTGCGGACGCGGCCACTTCCGGCTACTACGTCATACCCAACGGCGGTTCCGGTTTCCAGGTCCATGCCGTAAATCCGCCACCGGGCAAGACCCTCCAGTTCGACTATCTTGTAATGCAATAACAAACGAAGAGCTGCACATGAAGTGTGGCTCTTCGTTAAGCTTTATGAGTCTTCAGCTCAATAATCTCTTCGGCCCGACGGTTCTCCAACCGCTTCATGCCGTTCAGCTCTAGCTCGAGCTTAGCAATCCGCGTCTTGAGCGCCCGAAATTGCCGGTCGTTGGCCGCAAACCCCTGACGTATCTGCTCCCCCAACGCCGAAAACTCGTGCTTAATCTGCTCATCCATAGAAGTTGCCTGCACCCCCGCTTCTATTTCAGTATCCCCTCATCTCTAAAACTATGCTACCAACAAAAACCGTAAAAACAATACTACTGCGCGGTATCAAGCAAGCAACCGTTCGCGATCACACGGTTACAACCTGTGTTCGTAAACGACGCCCCGTGCCGCAGTCGCCGACCCGGGTTGGGGTGGTAGAAGATGTTAATGTCGGTAGCCACACTTCCGGTATCGGGGAATGTCCCCGTGTATTGGTCGTCAATTGTCAAAAAGATGTAGTAGTTAAACGCGATACCCACATCCGTACCAGAGCCATCTAGCGCCTTCAGGAAGTAAAACTTGTTCGCATAGTCCGGCACGATGTTCTGCGGCACGCCAAACGTCGTCGAACCAACCGCCGCCGTGCGCATCGTCACCACGTACTGACCGGTACCGTTCACCTGCACCAGCGTCGGCGAGGTGTTCACCTCGGTGTTGAACATCTTCGAGTAGTGCCCCTTACGCGCCTCGGCCTTCTGGCCCACATAGTCCACATTCGTTATGGCCGACGAGCAGGTCCCGCTGCTCAACGTGCAGCCACCTACCAGATAGAAAAACCCATCGTTAAACGCTACCGCACCGTGGGCGTGAGCGTTGGGCATTCCCACACTTGACGCTCGGGACATCTGCCCCAACGTATTGTTAGCATTAATCGGCGCGAACTGCACCTCCGTAGCCGAGTTCTCATCGCCAAAGAAGTACATAAACCCATTCGCCCCTACCATCGGCCGTGCCCGCCCATTCAGATCCTGGTAGTTCGTATACTTGAAGGCGTGGAGCGAACCGTCCGTATTCAATGTGGCGTACTGGATATCACCGAGATTATTTGTGCCATCGTAGCCTCCTGAAACATACAAAGCAGACGCATAACCCATAGCGCTCAAATCAAATCTAGTAGTAGAAAAATTATTGCTGCTTGTGCACCAAGTGTTGGTAAGGGTACCGTCACTGCACACCGGCGACAACACAGGACCCGACTCGCTCATTTCCGTGTATAGCACATCGCTCTTAGATGTTGTGCATACTCCACTGGTAGCCGCCGTGCAACCACCGGCCACATACATATAACCTCCGGATGTGGAGATACCAAACGCTCTCCTTCCTGTCGGCAGAAACCCGCTGGTGCTCTGAGCAGATGTATCGGTCCATCCCGTAATCACTCCAGTCGTGCTCAAAGTCGCATACAGCACCGAATTATCAAACGGACTACTCGGAGTGGAGCCACCTACTATGTAGATCCTGCCCGAGTAGCCAATCGCACCGCCCAGCGCCCGGCCGGTGGCCAATTGTTGATCTACTGTGTTATCCGTAGCTGTCCATGAACCTAAGGATCCGTCAGCGTTAATGGTGGCATGCTGGACCGCCGTCGACCAGGCCGAGCAGTTTCCCGATGTATATGCCGTGCAACCGCCAATAATATACAAGTTACCGTTGTACGCCACGCTCATCAGGTCCGACCTCGCCGGGGATAGCGCTGTTCCGGTAGACCAGGCGTTCCCCGGCGATGTGGTCACCAGACTGGTCAGCCCTGTGCCGCCATTAATGGCACTGGCATACTCCGCCGAGGCCAAATAGGTCGTACACGGGTTGGTAACTACCGAGCACCCTCCTACCGCGTATAATCTACCCCCCGAGCTCACCGCCCCCGCCCCCCACCGCGCCGTCGTCAATGTGCGTGCACTAGTATTCCAGGCCGTCACGTTGCCACTCGCATCCAAGGTGCCAAACGAAACCGCATTGCTCACGGCGGGTGTACCCGCAGTATTAATGCCACCAAACAGATAGATAACGCTTTTTAATACTGTCGCACCCACAAACTTATGGCCTACTGATGTAGACGATAATGAGGCCTGGCCCGTAGAGGAAAACGCTCCCACATACCCATCCGCACTGCTTATCGCGGCCCTTTGAGTATCGCTCAGTGCGTTGCCGCTCCCGTCCACACCGGCGACCAGATACAAATACCCATAGTAGGCCACTCCACCAAATCCATATCTCGCCGTCGTGAACGTATTGCCGACCTTGCACCAGTTATTGGTGAGGGTCCCGCCGTTGGCCACACAGTTCGTCGGGCTGGCAAACGTCCCTGCCCCGGTAACCTGCGTATACTCCACGGTATTGAAAGGCCCACCCGTTCCGGTCCCACCCATAATGTAGATGTAATTCTGATATGTCACGGCCGAAAGCCAATACCTGGGCGACGAAAACGTATTGGTCTCGGTGGTCCAGGAAGTAATGCTGCCCGAGCTTGGCGTCGCAGAATAAACTGCTGTCGAGCCGGCTGTCGATCCAGAACCGGTCCCGCCCAGGAAGTACACCTTGCCGCCAAATGCCGCCAGCGCACCGCCATACTTCACCGCCGGCAAGCCGGTCTGGGCTGTCCACGTCCCCACCGTACCGTCATCATTTATTGGCGCCGAATCGACATTAGTAAGCGCCGTGCCACAGTTCGTCCCATTGCAACCACCCGCAACGTACAGGTAGCCGTCATAAGCCAATGTTGCCGCACCATCGCGCGCGGTAGCCACACTACCTCCCGAAGCGGGGCTCTTCAGGTCACCGGGGTAGGTAACCGAACTGTTAATCGTGGCGTTGATAATTGCGTATTGCGAATCCCCTAGCGCCGCAAAGCAGTTGTTGTTGTTGTTTGGTTCGCTGGTGCACCCTCCGATCGAATACAACACACCATTATAAGCGGCCACACTATTGTAGAACCGCGCCGTAGTGATATTCGTGGACGTGTCCCACTGCCCTACGGTCCCGTCGGAGTTCACCACCGCAAAATAAGTTCCATTCAACAGACTCGAGCACGGCACTGTAGAGGCACACCCACCCACGAGATAGATATACCCATCCTCCACATCCAATCCCCCACTCCGCCAACCAGTCGGAAGTACATTCGCAAATGCGGTAGTAGTAGCCCAGGTCGCAAGCGAGTTATCGTTCTGGATAGTCACGTACTGCACATCGGTGAGGACGGAACCACTGTAACCACCGGCAATATACAGGTAGCCGTTGTACGAGACCATCGCGAACCGGTCGCGGCCGGTAGTGAAGCTACTAGCCGTACACCAGTTGGTCGCCGTCCCCGACAATGTACAGCCGGCACTCGGCTTGGTCAGTGTCCCGTCCGAGTTGATCTGGGTGTATTCGCAGGTATTTGTGAGCGTACCATTGTTCTTGGCTAGCGCGCCACCGCAGACATAAAAGTAACCGTTGTACTCGGCCGCTCCCATGTACGCCCGGGCAAAACCGATGGCATTACCCGAAATATCCGACCAGGCGTTGGGAATATCACCGTTACTCCCCACCTGCGCGGATTCCACATCCTTGTACCGCGTACCACCGTTAGCGTTCTCACCTCCGATCACATACAGGTAACCGTTGAACCCCAACAGCGCCGTGCCGGTGCGACCAAGAGTAAAGTGGTTAGTCGCCACATTCCAGGTGCCCAACGTTCCGTTGCTTTGAATCTGTGTGTAGCACACATAGGTTCCCGAACCGTCACCGCCTCCGGCCAAATAAAGGTAGCCGTTATAAGCAGTTAGACCGAAGTTGTAATCGGCGCCAGCCGAAGAGCAGCCGGTCGGCAGACTGCCGCTCACCGCTGTGTTCCACGAGCTCACCAAACCGCCCGTAATTGGCGCGCGATTCAGCTGACCGTCGGTGCCGCTGGGGGTCGTTAGAGTCAGGTTATCCTCCACCTTGCCGAGCAAGAAGTCCGACGTGCTGGTGATCACGAACGACGGGTCTATGCTCAGCGGATATGCCGCCTTCGAGAACCCGGTCGCCACCACGGTCAATGTGTTGCCGTTCAGCACGAAATGCGCCTTCACGCCGTGGGTACCACCATCCGCTTGATTCACCACGGGCGCCGGGATCTCGAACATCAGGTAGGTCTTATCGGCCTTCTTGCGCGCGTCCATCACCTTCGCGCGGTCCTTATCGGTCGAGAAACTAATGTTTCCAAACAGTGCCGGATCGCCCGAAAACACCCCCACGGCCCCGTTAGCCAGTAGCCGCGCCTGCAGACCGTCGTCCAACTTCAACTGGTAATCGTACTTCACCCGATCACCCACTGTCCGGTCGAGCACGATGTCTTCCTTCACCCCGTTGCCCTTAGGGGTAAGTGCCAGTACTCCGGGGTTGTCACTGAGCGGGTACAACACCCGGTTGCCCACCTTGCGTCCGTCCATCAGCGAGTACTGCGGCGTCATCGTCGCCGACACCTGGTGCTGCGTATCGGTGAGCTTGATACCCGCGTCGGCTTTGGTCGGGAGCTTGGCCGAGTACGGCTCTTTCTTGCTATCGCTGCCCACGCGTACCATACCGTCGTCGCCCGCCGGCGACTGGCCATCCTTATTGAAGTACACCGCGTCGTCCTTCTGGTCGTACTTGAGCTGCCCACCCAGTTGGTCGCTCGCGTGGGTCATCACCTTCGTCTCGTCGTCGAACAGATGGTACCGCGCCTCGCCCTGCATATACCCAAGCACCGGCGCCACCATGCCGCCGACCGTCACACCAATCACCAGGGCATGCAACGGTTTGCGCACGTCCACCTGTCGCACATTTTTCCTAACCCAACCCAGCCACCGGCCATTTTGAGGCCAGGTAGCAGGGAGCAAATGTGTCACAAATCCTTCAAGCCAAAGCTTAGGTGTCACTCACAACTCCTTACCATAAGCTTAATGGTTCAGAGTCTCAGAATCAAACGCTACTGGGCTTTGCTCACCGGCATCATAGCTGCCAGCAACTTGGCCCACTTGTCGTACGACAGGATCTCTCCTGCTTGCCCAAACATCAAAATGTCATCGTTCGCATAAATCACCGTGTCTGCACCATTCGCCGGCACTCCATTCGTTAGCGTAGTCCGGAAATACGCTTTTCCCTTCCCTGCCGGCTCACTCATAGTCACATTCGACTGGCTAATAAATTGATTAAACTTCGCCGACGTGTCCCACGGCTTGAGTTCATCCGGCATCACTTGCTGGCTAATCGTCACTATCGTGCCACCCGTTAACTTCATCTGGTAGTCCACTACCCCCCTCGAAGCATCAAACACCGGCGATTTGGGATCAAAAGTCCAATCCGGGCTCGCGGCCGGCACCCAGAAAGTAAAGCTGGCTTTGCTCGCGTCCTTCACCACTGTCAACGTGCCCTGCTGCACCTTCTGATTATTTAGGGAGATGCTCGGCAGATGGATATGCAACAACGAGGCCACCTCCCCCACCAGGTTCACAAAACCCACCACCAGCAACAGCGCCAGGACTGCCCCGATCACTCGCCACTTTTTTGGAATCTCTTTCAACACATTCAACACGTATCTAGTGTACTACTTACCCTTCATGCTGAAGGTGATCCGCCCGGCGTATGAGAAGGCGTTGTTCTTGGACGACATATCAACCCGGAAAATGATGATGTCTCCTGGTGAGAACCCGCAGGTGTTAGGATCGGTTGCATATGATACTGTCTGCCACGTGTTCGCGGAAGTCGTAACATTAGTGGATGTCCCACAAGCAGCACCGCTGTTCTCGAATACCGAGTACGCGACATCTGCATCGGTGGTCGACGAGACCCGGCCCACCATCTTCAGCGTAGTCGAGTTCAGGAACCCGCCGAAGGTCGGCGGCAACTGGTACTTCACATAAATGCTATAGGTCTGAGCAGACACCTGTGAAGTCGTCCACTGGTAGTAGTTGAACTCCTCACCACTGTTAGCGCATAAGGTCGCGTTGATGCCCTGGGCGTTCGAGCAGATGTTGGCGGTCATGGTACCGATGTGCGTGTCCGTACCCACACCCGGGTTCAACACAGCGCCGGCGTATTCGGGCTCGAGAATCAGGTTCGAGTCAGGTGCAGCACCACATGAACCCCAGCCGTCCTTCTCATAGCACTGGATGCGGCCAAGCGTAGTGCTGTAGTACATGGAACCGAGCATGTTCTGGTTCACAGCACCCGCGACCGGATCGTTGGCAAAAGAGTCGAGCTGGAAGATGGTGAGACCCTGGCTCAAGGGACCACCCACCTGGAGCTCACCAGTGTTTAACGAACCCGAAGTGCTTTGGGCGCCGACAAACAAGTTGTCGATGTACAGGTGGCGCGTAGTAGCATCAGCTGCACGTATGCGGATGTGGTTGGCTGTAGTCTTCGCGGTCGCAGAGGTTGTGAAGTAGCAGGTCCACTTGAAGAACCCAGTGGTGGTAATGGTGCCGTTGTCCGGGGTGGTGCAAGTGGCGTCTAGGTTAGTGGCGTCTCTGTAGTACTCCACGATCAGGTTAGCATTGGTCGGCGCCGAGGTCCCGGCCTTGATGTTGAACGATACGTTGTACAGCTGACTAGTGGACAAAGCAGTGCCACTCAGGTCGTTGTCAGCGCCGCCGGCCCCAGTAAGGCTAATGTCTAGAGATCCAGTACCCGATGCCAGATTAGTGGCAGATATATTTCGTAACAACGAAGCGCTTCCGGTCGCGGTCCAGCCGGTCGTACCCGTACCCTCAAGGCCGCTGTTGTCGGCCAGGTTGGCACCCGTAGCGGTGTTAGTGGTGTCAACGTGCAGTACCGGAGCAGCCAAGCTGTTACCAATCTGGAACAGGTTGGCGTTGTCGTAACCAACACCCGCCTGGAAAAGCAGGTTCTTGGTGGCAGAAGTGGTGATAATGCCGGCCGGCGCTGTTGAGGTGTTGTCGTAAACCTGCTGCAACGAGGACGCAGTAGTGGTACCACTCCAGTTAGTTCCGTTCCAGATCAAAGTCGAGGTGTTACCGGCTCCCATGTTCACGCTCGAGGTCATACCGAACGCAGACAATGTAAATGACCCTGATCCAGAAGCCGCTGAAACCAAAACGATATGGCCCGGTGTGGTATTGGTCGGCGCCGGCAGGCTAACGATAGCGCCCGTAAAGGCCCCAGTCGTTACATTCACGACGATCGTGCCGTAGGTATCTACATCGGACTGGCTGACGTTGAAGGTCTGGGGGCTGCTGGACTGAGTAAAGCTCTCGCTATTCGAATTGAAGACCGGCGAGCCTAGGCTCACGATACCAGGCGAACCCGTGCCATGCGCTGTCCCAGCCGTCAGCGAAATGCTTCCGCCAGCGTTGTTGTTGGCCAGGGCGTTACCGCCCTGCAGTGTAATACTACCGCCTGCGCCCTGGCTACTAGCAGCACCGGAGCCGCCGTTGGTCGCCGCGATAACCACTAATCCGCCCGCACCGCTCGAGCCCGCCGCACCGCCGGTCACGTGGACCGTACCACCGTTGCCGGTCCCCGCTCCGGCACCACCCACGACGTTCGAGTCGCCACCGGCCGTGTTACCGCCACCACCGGCGCCACCGGTCAGAGATGCCACACCGCCCGCGCCAGTTGTACCGCCGGCTCCAGCCACCAACACCAGGTTACCACCCGCGCCAGTGCCATTGCCGGCCGCCGACCGCACCGTCAGCTTGTTGCCAGCCGTGTTGGTCGCCGTCTGGTCATCCACCGCCAACACCCGGTCGGCACCAACCCCAAACTGCAAATCTATCCCACTCTGTACCGCAGGGTTGGTCGCCGTCCCGCCCACATTTATGCCCAATCCATAGCTCGTCACCGTCAAGATCGAGGCCCCCAGCGTATCACCCGTCTGTGCCGCCCGTACTCCAAACAATTCCTGGCCCGCGCTCATGCCCGACGAGATCGCCGACTGCACCGTCACCGCCTTGTTGGTCAACGTTTCCAAAATACTTGGCTGCGCACCGGCCGAGTTGTTATAGGCATCCTGCAGCTTCACTACGCTACCGGCCGAATTGAACGTCGTCGTCCAGTTGGAGCCATCATAGATCAGCATGATGATGTTACCTACCGGCACCGACTGACCCACTACCGTTATCGCACTGGTGGAAGCCACCAGATTGCTGATGTAAATGATCGAACCCGCCCCCGCCGTTGGTGTACCAATAGATGCAGATGTAAGCGTGGTCGTCCCTGTATCGGTAATCGTAAACGTCGTACAATCATTCACGCTCTTAGGGGAGGTGAAAGATAATGTACCGGACGCGCCCGTGTACGCGCACACTACATTCTGCGTGGCACCATTGTTCTTAAATAAGGTCGACGAGCCAGTCGATCCCACTGTCACGCTATTATTGGCGATCAAATTGCCGGTCACGCCGCTAATCGTCACAGCCGTCGACAACGAGTTGGCTGACGAGCCAGTAGAGCCAGGCTTCGCAATCTTAAAGTTAATGTCGCCACCGTTGCCAGTACCGGTGCCGATCCCGCCGGCTATCGTAAAGCTGGCCCCAGCGATATTACTTCCAGTACCTCCCGTCGCGTGCAGCGCAATGCTAGTCGGCGAAGCATCCGTCACACCCGATCCAAAATACGCATCCTGAACGTAAAAACCGGATGAAGTCGAACCTCCCACCACCAGCTCATTACTAGCCCCAGCCACCGCACTTGTACCAATGGCAATACTACTAGCGGCCGCGTTGGCGTGTACACCTATTGCCACGCCATATGCAGCCGCTGCCGTGCCATACCCCAAAGCGACCCCACCCGGTCCAGTAGTATTGGCACCGTATCCAACAGCCGTACTGTACTGAGTCGCTATTGCCGAATAGCCGAAAGCCGCGCCCTGCGCCGCCGCTACTGCACTGTCGCCAGCCGCCACGGCCTGAGTCCCCGATAGTGACGCGTTTAAGCCAAACGACTCACTATTGGTATAGCCCTGCGTATTAGTAATGTATGCATTTGGCCCCTGCAAATTCAAACCGGTGTTATACCCCAGGTCTACCGCATTTGAACTTGAATCGGACGTCAATGCCGATCCAGATGCCGTATAAGTGGCATAAATAGACGCTTCATAGCTCGTATCGTAGAAGGTGCCCGCCCCGGTCACCGAACCAAACGACGCCGGCATGCTACCGCCAAACGCCCGGGTATTAAATACGAACGGCGACCCCGCGCCAGATGGGTTCACCAACGCCTCATCGCTCAGTGTCGAGTCGTTAGTCCAAAACGCCAGCCAATAGGTAGTGTTAGCCGCCAGCGTCACGCCGGAAATCGCCATCGCGTTCCAGGAATTACCTGTCAGTCCTGTCTGTGCAGTAGAGGAGATTAGCGTTGACGGACAATCTGGGTTCGGCGAACAACCCGAGCTGGTATCGGCGTAAATACCCATCTGGCCAAGGGCTCCACCGGTAACTCCCGAGTGTATGTACACAGACATACTCCCGATTGAACCTGCCCCTGTCGGAGAGGTAGTAAACTTTTGAGCCGTCAGCAAACCATAGTCCGAAGCACCAGCCGTCCCAATCGTGCCGTTTCCTAGCGTCCCAGTCGGCGCCTTACCCAACGTCACCTTATCAGCATCTGTAGCCTTCAGTAGCTCGAAACCTCCCGAATCTTGCACATCGAGCACCGTTGAGTTGGCACTGGCGTTTTGCACGCTTAATGTCGCACTCGGCGAAGCGCCGTCAATGCCCACCCGACCGCTCGCCGTATCCACTACCAGATCCGCGGTGGTACCAGTGCCGTTCTTCACCTGAAAAGCCGTGGATGAATCATGACCACTGGTCGGTTGCACCAACGCCGTACCGTTGATGGTGGTCGCGATGTTACTGGTAGTGTTGCCAAGATTGATGGCGTTGGCGTTTAGATTGCCTACGGTCAATGCACCAGCACTGGCAGTATCCAGCCGTGGGCCATAAAACGCCGTGGTCGCAGTGACGGTGCCGGTAAAGTTTGCTGCCGCCGAAATAGTTTGGCCGTTTACTGTATCGGTAGTGCTTGAGCCGCCATTTTGCGTTACATTGCCACTCGAATCCACCGCAAATTTACTAACACTCCCCGACTGCAGATCAATCAGGTTGCCACTTGGGCTACTGGCCGTGTTATTGGCCACGATCAGCGCGTTGCCCGATCCCGGGTTGCCGCTGGCTGTCACGTACAGCGCGTCGCCGGTGTTGGTCTGGTTGTCGAGCGACAGCACCCCGCTCGCCACCGCCGAGCTGGTGTTCTTAAAACCATACAGATAGTTCGTAGCCGTCACCGCAAACTGCGAGGTATCAGCCGCATTCTTGGCCAAGTAACTACCTGCCACCTGGTAAGTCGCACTACAAGTGCTGGCCACCGTGGTGCACACCGTGCCACCCGCATCCGGGAACGTAATCGTATTGTTATGCGTTGGCGTGGTGAACCCAACTGTCGTCGTGTTGATACCGTTAGTCGCCGTCAGTGTCGAGGTCGAGTTGCCCTGAATCACAAACGGCGTGGTCGTGCGGCCGATCTTGATATTGCTGGCCATACCGGTACCGATGTCGAGCTCTACCCCGGTAGTCGTATCCACCAGCGGCGCTTGCAGGCTAGTATTTGCGATCACATTACCGGTCACCGCCAGCGAACCAGTCTGCGCGCTCTCCGAACCCACTGTCTGTAGCTGCCCAAACGCACTCGAGTCCAACCCGTCCAGCAGATTCGAGTTCATCGCATACGGTGCGGCCGTAAACCGGATCATCGGCAGCATCTCACCATCGCCGCCAGCAGCTCCAAACGTCACCGCAGTCGAGGTGCCACCCAGATTGATCGATAGCCAGATGGTGTTGTTGTTAAAAATCGCCGGTAGCGACGTAATCGAGCCCAGGTCCACCTGGAACACGCCATCCGTTACCGTCACCCGGTTATCCGGCGAACCGCTGCCGTACACGTGATCCTCGGTCCATTGCAACGTGCCACCACATGGAGAACTCCCGCCACTCACGCACCCGTTACCACCGGTATAAAGCTTGAATTCTACGTTGTAGGTGCCGTTCGGTACATTGGTCCCATCGGTGTTTACCAGCTTGCCCTGGAAGTTAATCTGGTTGTTAATCGCCGCCACGGCCGTACCCGGCTGCATCACTGCCACCAGTCCGCTCAGTAAGACCCCAAAAACACCAGTCACCGCTAGGGCCCTGGTTACTGCGATCCGGCGGTCTGTACCGGCTACCCTGCCTATGCGCCTGATCAGACGATAGAGGTCGCTCACACCTTCACAACAGTTATGCTTAAATTCTAGCTCAAATCAGGTATAAACACAAGTAGTTTGAGTAAGGTAAAATCCACAACATGCCCGTTGAGATTGGCACCACCACCTCTTAGCACAACTCACAAATGTCCCGTGCAATTACCTATTGCAGTTCTCCGACAATCGAAACGGGCGACTATTCTTACGCTGTAAATTCAAACAGGGACCGCTCTCCCCTTTTCCATGCCAATTTCTGGCCTTTAACAAACATTTAACCTCCGTATACCTGGGGCTTGCCGCGCCAATTTTCTTGGCAATCGCCAATGCACCGTATCTGCCCACTGACTATTATTCCGGGTGTTCCTTATCAGAGAAGAAAGGAGGTAAGGATATGCCCGACACCAACAAAGAACCATCTAAGTCCAAGGACATGACTGTCCAAGAAGCCGGACGCCTGGGCGGACAACGCGAACGGGAGCTGGTTGAAGAAGGTCACCAGCGCGAGCACGCGGAAGGTCAGGACTTCGGCGAGAAGGTTGAACGCAAGTCCAAAGGCCGCCAGGAGGCCTAGTAATGACCCGCGGAGTGGGAGGTAAAGGACCCGCCAATATCATGAAGCACATGAAGGGCATCCACTTCCCCGCCAACAAGAACCAGGTGGTATCCCACGCCCGGCAGGGCGAAGGCCCGGATACTCAGGCCGTCGTGGCCGTGCTGGACCGCATCGAAGACCGCGAGTACGACAACCCCGCGGAGATACTAAAGCAAGTAGGGAGGATCGAATAATGGCAAAGGACAAGACCAACAAGCAGATGACCGTACAGGAAGCCGGCCAGAGGGGTGGTGAAGCCACCAGTCAGAGCCACGGCCGCGAGTTTTACGAGGAGATCGGCCACAAGGGTGGCCAAAAGGGCGGGCAGCGCGTCCGCGAGCTGATCGAAGAGGGCAAAGAGGCCGAGAACGAGAAGAAATAACTATAGCTAACTTTCAACCACTAAGGAGGAAAAGATTATGGCAACTAGCAAGCGCAACCAGAACCAAGAGGGCACGATGAGCGTAAATGAGGCCGGCCGCCGCGGCGGTGAAGCCACCAGTCAAAGCCACGGCCGCGAATTTTACGAGGAGATTGGACAGAAGGGCGGCCAGCGCGTCCGCGAGCTGATCGAAGAGGGCAAAGAGGCCGAAGGCAACTCCGACAACCAGCGCTCTTCGCGCTAAGCAGCCACGCCCAGCTGTACTAACACAAACACCCTACCCCTCGAGCGGCGCCGTAGCGCCGCTCTCTTTTTGCTGTCCGCTTAACCTGTTATGCTAAAAATCGATGATACTATCTGGCAAACAACTCACGCTGTGCGTGGTTCTCGGAGTCCTCCTCGGCACTGGCATGATCGCCACTCACACCGGGCCCGGCCTCGCCGCTGACGTTGCCAACACGCCGCACAGCCGCAATACCGTGCGTCAAAACGACTTGAACACGCTGGCCCAAGCGCTGGCCCAATACAAAACCGACCACACCGCTTTTCCTGTAAAACTCCCTGCCACCGACACACCCATTTGCACCAGCGCCGGCCAGGATTGCACCTCCAAGCACTACGCCGACCTCAGCTTCCTCATTACCGGCGGCGATTACCTCACCGCCATCCCGGTGGATCCAGGCCAGGCAGTTGGCCTCTGGGCCAGCGGCTACAACATCTCGCAGCTACCAGACGGCACCATCCGTCTTACCGCCCCCCAAGCCGAAGCTGGGGCCACCATCTCGGTCGTCCGCTAACGAGCCACCACACTCCGAGTCCCAGCATTGCCAATAACAGCACCGCCACCGCCCACAGCCACCAGGCGCCGGCGTACCAGAAGCTCACCCGCGCCGATTGCGTTGTGGTCGTGCCGTCGTACCGGTATACCGTGGTCGCCGTGTACCGGCCCGGCAGCCAGGCGTTGGCCAGCTGGACCAAGGGCGTCTGGTACCGCCGAAAACTTCCCGGCAAAATAATTCCTGAATCTTCATTGAGCGCGCCTCGCATCACCTGCCGGCCCAACGGGTCCTGGATCGTCACCGTCCCCCGCGGCACCACGTGCACTGCCCCGTCGTCCAAGAACCGTTCATTGACATTAACTGGCAGACTCAGGGCTCCCCTGCCCCCCAGGGTTTGATCCACCAGCCTCAAATTTGGCGGAGCGCTACCATCCTTCAGCAAAAACAGAAGCGAGGACAACACCTGCGTAATACCCACTCGCGAATTCTTGGCCGCATCCGTCGGGGCGGTCTGCGCTTCTGCCTCTAGTGCTGCGTAGTGGCCGCCCGACGCCAACGACTGCGCATTATCAATCGTCATCCCAATCTGCACCGTGGCGCCGGCCGGCACCGTGGCATCGTGCTTGTCCAACGATACCCAGTTAGTAAGTCCGTGAGCTTTCTCGAAATCGCTCGTCGCATCGTTTAAAAATGCCACTCCTCCCGATTCGTCCAACGAACCAAAATCCTTAACCTCAAACCTGAACGTCTGGCTCACCGCCGAATTGTTCGTCAACATCACCGTGTATTGCGCGCTCGCCTGGTTCTGGCCCAGACTCACCTCTTGGTACACTGGTGAGATTGTCAGCCCGGAGCCGCCACCAACCGCCAAACCAACTTGTGGCCAAGCCGCCCCCACCAGGGCCAGCGCCAGCCCCCTACTTACACGGCGCTTCATCTGCGCTTGCCGAACTTGCGCACCACCTTTGTCCAGCCCATCGCCCGCCGCGCGCTCGAGTACAGTCCGAATCCGACCACCAACAGTATCGCCAGCACCACCAGCAGCATCCGCCACGGTATCACCCAGAATGTCAGCGTACTCTCCATCGGCACATCATGCCCAAAATTATCAGGATAGGTAATTAACAGGTGCGCCGTGTACTCACCAAATCGGAAGTTAGTTAAGGGATTACGGCTTTGCTTTGCAATAAAATCATCCTCACCTGATGAAATTGCCGATGTCTTATCGGGCTCTGGCAGACCCCAATTTAGCACTCGCACCGGATTACCCTTTTTATCTATCTTGTTTTTACCGTCAATTTTTACGTCGTTGAAATATGGGAATCCATAATTCCACTCAGCACTAAAGGCCCGCGTGCTACCGCTTAGCACCATCCCCAGCTCTGAGTTTACAGTCACCAACCCAACCTGCTTATTACCCTGGGAAATGAATATGTTGCCACCGGGACGCACAAAGACGTTGCCGTTATTTTTTAACCGCACCGTAAAATCAGTCGGCAGGAATTCCATCACTCGGTGTGCCACGCTGAATGTTGCCAGCTGAAGTGACCGGCTAGCGCCAGGACTGTCCACGCTCATCATCACCAGTACCGCCGTGCCACCGGCAATTCCGCTCTGTCCATTTCCCACCTTTATTGTGTCACCCACCCGGCTAAACACCACCGCGTAATAATAGGAGAAAGCCGCGGATTTAGGCACGTTTACGGTCATCTTCACCGTCTGCCAAACATCATTTGGCGCCGTAAATGTCGGCCGATCAAACGTCACCCAATCAAAGTAATCGTCTCCCGGCCCCCGATCACTAAGTTTTGGCTGGCCCGTCTCCCCTGTGGCACTAAACTTCATCAAGCTTACCTGCAGCTGCTCGGTATCACCACCCGACTGCTTGATCTTGATGTCGGTGCTCGCACTCTGGCCGGGTTTCGTGTTGAGAACAATCGGCAAGGGCGAGGTAGTTAGCCTGAGCGGTGCGGTTGGCCGTGTCAGCGGTGTTGCGGTAGCCTTCGCCGCCTCAGCCACCCCGGTCCAAATCGGCGTTACCGGCCCCACTACCATCGCCACCGCCAAAAATAAAGCACCTAACATTTTTATATTGCCCATAACTGTAATTCTCCTTCTAGAAATAACCTGCCCCGACCACTGTTAGCGTATCAGTATAGTCGGTGGCGGCTGGTGTAACGGATGTAATCGCAACACGCTCCTTTAGTAGCAAGGCGTCTCCATTTGAAGTGCCGCCCGCACATTGCCCTATCTGTTGGAAGTTAGCCGTGGCCGCTCCAGAATACCGGTCTGTGCCCAGCGGCGAACCATCAACCGAAGCGGTATTGTACTCCGGCGCCACCCCCATTGTGCAGGTACTGGTACCGGAAGCAGCGATCGTCACTGCGAGTCCATACTTGCTCGAAACATTCGGCTGCAAATGCGTTGGTGCTGCCGCATTCCACCCCACGGATCCTATCAATCCGGTGGAACCTCCAATACTCGTCGACTGCAAGCCTTGGTTGGCCGACTTCGCCCACGCCACCCACCCCTGCTTGGCGTTGGTGTGCACCGTCACGGAAATACCTTGCGATTCGTTCACCGCTGTGTAATCCAAGTTGCCGGTATGAGGTACGGGATCGGTAGTGCCTCCCAGATCAAATTGGAAGATTGGCGGTACCACCGCCGATACGTTAATTTGGTCCTGGCCGGTATCGACTACTGCAAATGCGATGTTGGCGCTATCGAGGTTCGTCGCTACATTTCCCCCCAGACTACCAGACACGGTCGACCCGGTAACCAGCACCGACGAGTCCGTTAAGTTGAAGTTAAAGCAATACAGAGTACCAACAGTCAGTGTCATGGCCGGAGATACCGCAAAAGTGGCTGTCTTCGCCGAGTTATCCCCATCACCGTTTTGCACGTTTGTGAGTGCTGACGCCCCGCTCGGCCAGTACAGGTTACCAGAACCTACGCTGTCAGGGTCGGCAGTCGTGTTAGCTACAAAGTTTCCAGTTCCGGTAGCGAGCGTAAACGATGTCGGGAACTTGATTACCACGCTCGATGTCGAACCCGCGCTCGCCGGCTTAAAGCACACCGTGCCCCCGGTGTTCGTGCTCTTAGCCATTCGGTCCAACCGAACTAGAGCTACTTGAAGTTGACCGGCCTGAGCCCCACCCACCCACACTAAAGGGGTCAAAATGGTAGCCACAACCAACCAAACTCGCAGTCCTACTGACCGGCGCTGCCGCATGCACACTCCATCACAAGTATGGAGGAATTATCTCAAAAGCATAAGCAGCTATCAAGCCCCTTATGCTTTATTTTGAGATTTGGCCCAGTCTATTGACCTAGAAGTTACCTGCTCCCACAACTGTGAGGGTGTCGGTGTAGTCCGTAGCGGCTGGCACGTCCACCGTGATGGCTGCGCGTTCCTTGATGCTGATGGCACCACCGTTCGATGTTCCGCCAGGACAGCTCGCAATTTGCTGGAAGTTAGCGGTCATGGCGCCGGCATACTGGTCGTGCGCTGCTGGAGTGCCATCCAGGGTGCCGGTATTGTATTCCGGTGCCACCGCGATGGTACAGTGACCACCAGCTGAGGCTTGTGAAACTGACATGCCGTACAGTGGTGCAGTTGGAAAGTTCGGAGATGTAGCGTTGCTGTCGAGGTCCGTCGGCGCTCCGGTGTTCCAGGGGACCGAGGGTATGTTGGCGTTTGCGGCTACACCACCTGCCGAAGCCGATATCAAGCCATTGGTATTGTTAGCGCTCTTCGACCATATCACCCAACCATTCTTGGCGTTGGTGTGGACCGTGGCGTTAACACCGCCCGAAGTGTTCACTACCTGGTAGTTCAAGTTACCAGCCGCCGGAATGCTATCAGTGGTCGCACTCAGGTCGAATTGGAACAGCGGGGGCACGATGGCGTTTACAACGATCTGGTCTTTGCTCAAGGGGGTAGCCCCACCGGTGTCATCCGAGATCTGCGTGGCCCAGTTGGTGCGCATTATGACGTTACCAGAGCCGGGAGTACCAGCAGTACCGGTGTTGTCGTAGGTGGCAATGTAGCCCGGGGTCGACTCGTCAAATCCAGCCGTGTCAGGCAGGGTCAGCGCCGCGCCAAAATCGAAGCAGTAAACTTTGTTGGCTGCCAGAGCGGTTGAATCGAACCGCACGATTTTGTTCGTCGCATCCACACTATGGGCGTGCGCTGCAATCGAGGTCACACCGGGCCAGTCAGCCGCACCCGACGTGTAGTATAAAGACGTAGTTCCATTCGGGGCATCCAAAGCGTCCGGGTCGGCAAAGGTCGTAGTACCGTTAGCGCTATGGGTCGTCACCGTCCAGTTGGTCGTCGTGGCGTTCAGGGTAAAGTTAGTGGTGGTCACGGTTGCCTGAACGGGGAAACCGATATCGACATAGGTTTCACCGCCTACGCCACTCGCTGGAGTCTTCACGCACACCGTACCGCCAGTCACCGAGTTCTTGTGTAGCCGGTTTAACCTCACAAGACCTGATGCAAACTGCGGCGTAGCAGCAAAGGCTGGAATTGCAGGCATTGAGGCCGAGACTATCAGCGACGCTATGGCCGAGATGATCAGTTGTCTTGATGTTGGCTTGAGTATTTTCATTCTTTTCTGTGTGTTGATAACTTTTTGGTTTTGTTAACTCTTAAGCTTAAGTCTAACCAGCACCATCATAAGTGTCAACAACTTTTACAACAGTTTTTTCCACAACACCAGAAGAAACGCGAGCTTAAGCTCAATATGCGCCCGCCGCCACCACCGTCATCAAATCTGTATAGTCAGCTGAGGCCGGCGTGAGTGAGTTGCTCTTGGCCAACATATCCACCGATCCGCGCCCACCATGAATCGGGCCGGGCGTAATAAAGAGTTCCTGCAAATGCTGGTACACCGCGCCAATATTGGTTCCGCTCAGTCCGTACAAGCTGGCGACCGACAGTGGACCGCCCGAAGTCTGGGTCGCCGACACACCCTGCTGGCCGTAGCCTTCAGTCTGACTCGCCAGATCGCCCGCTACCGATGCGATCATATGCCCGGTAGAGCCGCTCAACAGGCCACCATTTTGGCCACCATCATAAACCATGGCACCGTTGTCGGCATTGGTCGCCAAACTCACCCAGAGCTTGTTGGTAGCTGTGATTACCGAACCCGCCAGCAAATCTCCAAAGTTTATCTGATACGGCGGGCTTGTAGAGGTATCTGTCGCCGCGGTATCGATATCAAAGGTTAAATATGGATCGACGGTCGATGCCGAAGACAGCGGTCCATAATCCGTCTCCGTAAACGACCCATGAATCGCCTTAGCCTTCACACTGTAAACCGTACTCCGGTTTAGCCCCCTCAGCATTGCGCCAGTGGCACCACCCCAAGCCGCGTAGGTCAGATAATCCGCCCCCGTCAGTGTCGACCCCACGGTGAAATCACTCTTCACATACTGGGTGGTGGTAAAGTTATCGGTCGAAATAGCCACCGCAAACTTTGCATCCGACGGGTTATTTTGAGGATCAATTATGACTTTAAGCTTGTCATACCACTCAGCATCATTCGAAATCGTAATTATTGGCACGTTGGCTTGTTTCACGTAATTCTCACCTGCTCCCACCTTGTAATGCGCGCTACTGCCAGATCCTGCCTGCTCGCCGGTTAACCCGTTCACTCGATAATTCGCCGAGGCCGAGTTGCTTGTGCCGCCACCCCCAAACCCATAAGAATTAAGTTTGAAATTACTACTTGCCGGCAACGACGCTAACAGCAACAAGCTAACGTTTATCAGTGCCCCTTTCATCCCTGCCACCACAGACTATCCTGTACCGTCCTGAGGTAGCCCGCCAAGTCACCACCCGAGGTACTTGTCACTGCCACGGTCACTAGCATCCCAGCATGCGCCCAATACAGAGTGTGCTCCGAGCCATCCTTCTTCACCATTATCTCGGCTGGCTCACCCAGTACCTTGGTCGGACTCGCGGGTTCATAATCCTTGCTCACAGCTGTCCGCCACAGGTACCCCGAATCATCCTGCAACTGACCACTGGGCAATTTCGACACCGTCACCGCGATCTGTGCACCCGACCCATCATGTTGAAGCAGAACGTAGCCCTCGAGGCCGGCCTTAATATCCCGCACCGGCCGCGAATCGCTAAACGTCTGCGGATACGAAAACGAGATGTGCAAGCCTTTAATCGACGGCAGTACCGACGATGACGGCGCAATACTGGCCTTAGCCTCACCCAACACTTTGCTTTGATCCGGCCCAGCTGATACCGCACCGTTCACAAAATTTAGTAGAAACACGATGCAAAACCCAAACACCGCCCCCACCACCCCCAGCGTCACCCACACTCCTGGCCGCCACAGCCGCCGCCGGCGGCCCTCACCCTCCTCGACTTCAGCCTCAGCCACTTCCCGATTATGGCCATCCTCCGGCTCCTTACCCTCCGCCACCGTCTTCACGAAATGCTCGGGAGTCACACCGTGCAACTCCGCCAGATGGTGCACCATCTTCCGCATCTCATCATCGGTCATGCCAGCGCCGCCAATCGTTTCTCCATAATGTGCTTCTCACGCCGCTCGCCCAGCCAGAATGAAATAATCATCAGAAGCAACACGATCCAAATCGGCCAGATTACAATCAGCTTATTAAGCGCGCTGTTATTGTTGCTCGCGCCACTGCCCGAGGTGGTCGCCCCCTTAGCTGGATTCACAATCGTGGTCAGCTGTAGGTACGCCGTATGACCAGCCCCATCGGTCGCCCGAATAATCAGCGGAAACGTGTTCAAATATCCGGTCCCAACCTTCTGATACGTATGCTTCACCGTAAACGGCCCCGGCGCCAGGCGCGTAATAAG
This sequence comes from Candidatus Saccharimonadia bacterium, assembly GCA_036488585.1. Lineage (GTDB taxonomy): Bacteria > Patescibacteriota > Saccharimonadia > UBA4664 > UBA4664 > DASXHH01. The sequence goes on from DASXHH010000008.1 coordinate 25,062, forward strand.
ATCGGTCGTGCCATCACCCCAATCAACGCTCACCGCGTACGGCGCCTGTCCGCCCACGATCTCTATCGGCCACGTAATTTCCTGCCCCGGCGTCGTCCCCCGGTAGTAGTTCTCAGACTGCAGCAACAGCTCCGTCGAAAATCCTGGACCACCCGGTGGCTCATTCAGCGTCACGGTAACAGTGTTACCTGTTGGTCCCTGTTGATCGATAGTGTTAAACGGCAGCGCCGTCAGATCATTGCGCCCAATCACCAAGTCCACCGGCACCGTAAAGTGTCCGCTCGCACTACAAATCACACTGCCCACCAGAATCCCGTTGGTGAACACCTTAATCAGAGCTCCTGCCGGACAGGTTCCCGTCACCGTCACTGGGTTCGTGCTAAAGCTCTGCCCACCCGTCGGTGACGTAATAATCGCTGGCTTGCTCGGCCGCGGCGGTGGTACCACCGCATTAACGTTAATGTTATTGTCCGCGCAGGCGTTGTGGACCCCCGGGTTGATCGGCGAATTCTGGTTGTCTTGTTCGCTACATAGTACGGACGGATCCACCGCCAGCGCCGACCGGGTAATGCTGCCCAAAAACAACCCCGCCACCAGCAACATAAACACTAGTAACGCATACGACGTGTCGCGATGATCCGACAACCGCCCACTTAATTTGTGGTTCAACCTCGGAAACACAAGCATTATCTGGATACTAACACAATTAGATCACGCCCACTACTCGCTCGAAAGCGTACCGTAACCCTCGATAATCATCACTTCTTGCACTGCCATATCAGCCGCCTGATCCACCCCCGCACAAGCACTCGCAGGAGTTTCGTACACATAGTCATAACCGCCAAACGAGCCTTTCAGTATCCCCTGCCGTTCTGCCAACTTAGCGCCGGCACTACCCGTAGCTAGTCTCACCAACGCCCCTGCCGCGTTCTGTCCAGCAGAGCACTTTGAACCGTAATGTTCGAGCGCCGCCGTTGAAAGTCCTATGCTATCCGACCCTTCTACCGCGTACTCCAGCAAGGATGAGCCTGTTCCCAGTGGCAGCGATAGCTGTACACCCCAATCCTTAATGTCCACCCGTTGCATCGCGTTTCCCACCACCATCGCCGAAGCCTCGCGCGCATTCAGCTCCTCCGCCGCCACTTGATGAAATTGATCAAACACAGACGCTGCCACCGTAAACACCAGTGCCACCCCCAATGACAGCGCCAACGCCGAACCCAAACTCTGCACAGCCGCCAAAGATTTACCCGACGATTCCATCTATCGGACCTCACATACCTATATATCAAGCTTATGCTTCACAGTGGTTCGAGTCAATTGCTCCAGCCAACCACAAGCGGTATGATACAAAAGACTAATTGTGTGAGCGCAGTTTCTGATGGCCGACGAGCCCAAACCCAAAGAAAACGCCAAAAACGGCCAAACCGAGGCCCCATCTTCGGCCGCCCTGTCCCCCGCGCCCACCGTCGTGGCCGGCGACAGCACCAAACCGGCCGCCGACCCCAACAGCCGCATCCAGGCCGAGCCGCTGTCCGACGGCACCGTCCCTACCGTGCTCACGCCTGGCCAAACCCACCACTCGGTAGCCAAGAGCAAAGCTTCGCTCACCACCATCTACCGCAAGGCCGACATCATGACCACCCTACTCACTTTTGGCGGCGCCGTGGTGGCCGGAGCCATCATCATTGGCGGCTACATCTACTTCACCAAGAGTAGAGCCCCAACCCCAACGGCTACTCCCAAGGTCACCAACCTTAGCCAGTCCGACCTCTCCAAGCTCCAGACCTTCTTCCAGGGCAACTCCGCCGGCAGCTCAGCTGAGGTCCTCACCATTAGTTCATCCTCGCTTTTCAAAAACCGCGTCGCCGTCAGCTCCGACCTCAAAGTCACCGGCGGAGTCTCAGTCGACGGCACCACCAATCTTGGCGACCTCAATGTCGACAAAACCTCCACGCTTGGCGTAGTTAACACTCGTGGCCAACTCACCGTAGGCGGCCCGCTCACCGTCCAATCCCCCGCTCTCTTCAACGCCGGCGCTTCGTATAAAGGCAGCATCTCGGCCACCGGCAACGGTTCCTTCGGCGGCTCACTTTCGGCCGGCAGCATTAGTGTCGGCACCCTGTCCGTTACACAGCTCAACATCAACGGCCACTTCAGTCTTGGCGGTCAGGCCCCTTCGGCCTCAAACGGCCAAATCGGCGTCGAGAGCAACGACTCGGCCGGCTCTGTCACCGGCGTCACCGGCTCTGCCCCCGGAGACCTCGTTACCATCACCTTCCACACCGCCTTCCCGGTTGTGCCCACCATTATCATCACGCCCGTCGGCGCCAACAGCGCCAAGGCCATGCCTTACCTTACAAACCTCACTGCCTCCAGTTTCACCATTGGGGCAGCCGGCACCGCCACCGGTCCCTTCAGCTTCAATTATTGGGTCATCCAGTAGTAATTAGCGCGAAACTGATTCGACTTGAGCAGCCGGCTGGTGCGCATTCGCATGCGCCGCACCGCTAAGAGCCGGGCCAAACAACTCTGCCGCCAGGGCTGCCAGCACGACCACAACATATTTCAGTTTTGATTTCTGCATTTGCATTTTTATGTTAGTCACTGTCTTCCCGTAGCCTAACGGAATATACTTTCGGCTGTCAAATAATGACGGCGCCAGTTCAGGCCCCCGGTCTCTTCACTCCACCATCAAAAAAATAGGCCCGGAGGCCTATTTTTTTAACCGATCTTGGTGATCGTCACTTGAGCGTAGTGCTGACGATGGCCGGTAAGTCGCTTAATGCGCTTCTTGGGCTTGAACTTCAGTACTTTAATCTTCTCGCCCTTCACCTCTTCCACCAACTCAGCGGTCACCTTCAGATCCTTCACGAATGGCGCGCCCACCTGCACCTTATCGCCGTCAATCAAGAGCAGCACATCAAACTCAACCTTCTTGACATCGCCCAGCAACTCGAGCTCGAGCGTCTGGTCTTTCTCTACCATGTACTGCTTCCCGCCGGAAGCGATCACTGCTTGCATTATTCAAAGCCCCTTTCGTGCCCGTACGTTCTTTGCGCCCGGGCGTGCTTTCATTAAAAACTTGCGTAACCACGAGATAATAACAGATTCGGGGTCCGAATGCAACCAATCAGGCTGCACTCGGACCCACTTCGTTCACGCCATAGGCGTCCTTACACCACCCCACGCTGCCTGAGGCGAACCGCCAGCTCACGCATGAGTTGAATCTTCTTGAGACCGACATTGCGAGCATCTAGGCAGTCGTGCCAGAATGCCCCGGCTCGAGCAGATTCCGCCAGTTCCACGAACGCGGTCAGGTCAAAGGCGCCGCCTTCGGTCCATACCTGGTACTTTCCGCTAACGTTGGCGTCCTTCTTCACGTGATCGAGCCCCGAGGCTGTCACCGGCGCATTTTCGTCGCCCAAGGCCTCCAGGAACGCTGTGAGGGCACCCCGTTCCTCGAACTCCGGGAATAGCGCATGCCCGTCCTCTGGTCGCCGGACCACCGCTGTGCTAAGATCGGCCTTCTCGCCGGGCCCGGCAGCGCTGCCCGTAGTAGCCGGCACCACCAGCCTAATATTGCGTCCGGCGGTCATTGCCTCCCAGAACGTCTGGTAGAGACCATCTCCGAACGAAACTTTGACACCCGTCACGGTGATGGTCGCGTGCTCCCGCACGGCCGCCATCATCGCGGCCACCGCTGGATCATTGGGGTCACCCTCGATCACCAGCTCGGCGTCGAGTCGAACACTAGCCTCCATGCTATACCACCCCTCGTTGCCGGCAGGCAATTACGAAATGACGCAGACACTGCGCTCGTAGCTCGCCCATGTCATGTATGCGGTAGATCGCCGCCAGAATGAGCGAGTTATCAGGTTCCGTGAGCAGGTCGTAGAGCAGGGTCAAGTTCAGTCCCCGCTCGTTGTCCCAGAGCTGCGATTGGTACGGCTCGCCAATGAATGCGAGTTTCCGCAGCGCCACTGAGGTCTGCTGGACGTTCCGGTTTGTCACCGCCCGAATCAGGCGCTGCAGCCGATCTGCCCGCTTTACCTCCAGGTACACCTTGTCCTCGTGTGTCGTGACGTACTCGGCGATCACCTGGCGATCTTGGGCTTCCAGCTCGCCCAGCATACGGTCGAAGTCCAACCTCATCCGAAGGCCAGCCGTGGCGACATACTGGTCCCACCGTTCCTGCATCTCAGGATTATCGGGAAACAGCAGTGCCAATATCGGCGCCGTGAGTATTGCCTGGTGTTCGGCTGCAGCCCGCAGCATCTCCTCCATTGTCGGATCTGCGCCCTCGTGCACCGAGATATTCAGTATCCCGGTGACCTGTATTTGCGTACTACCCATTCGTTTCTCCTCGCTAGATCGTAGCGAATGGATCGTGCCAAATTGTACCTCTTTTAGCCCTCGAACTGTAGTTTTTTGCGACGCACAGCCACACTCTCGAGCAAACCCAGCGCTGCCATGCCCACAATCAGGCTTGTGCCGCCATAGCTCACAAACGGCAGCGGGATTCCTGTAACCGGTGCGATCCCCATATTCATACCGGCGTTAATAAATACATGGAACATCAGCATGGCCGAAATCCCAGTCGCCAAGAACATACCAAACCGGTCCTGCGAAGTGTATGCAATGCGCACTCCACGAAACAACAGCACTCCAAATAGCAGCAACAGTAGCGCACCCCCCACGAATCCCATCTTTTCGTTAAGCACCGCGAAAATAAAATCGGTGTGCTGGGCCAATGATGGCAAAAAGTTGAGCTGACTTTGCGAACCAGCCGCCAAACCTCGCCCAAAAATTTGCCCCGACCCTACTGTGATCGTCGACTGCACCGCATTGTAACCAGTGTGCAGAGGATCGGAAGTCGGGTTAATGAACGTCTCAAGCCGCGCCCGCTGAAACGGTTGTAGCATCTTGATACCCACCGGCAGCAGCGCCGCGGCCACACCGGCCAAAATCAACAGATGCAGCTTCCGCACCCGACTCACTAACACCATCGCCAGCCAAATCGCCACCAATACCAGCGCCGTTCCCAAGTCCGGCTGCTTCATCACCAGCGCCATTGGCACCGCCAAATACACCAACGACAGCGCCAGGTACTTCGGCCGTTCCAGCTGCTCATAATGTTGCGCGAAAAATTTTGCTAACACCACAATCAGTATCAGCTTGGCAAACTCTGACGGCTGAAATTGGAAGAACCCCAGCGAAACCCACCGCTGGGCGCCCAATACCGCGTGCGAGGTCACGAGCACCAGCACCAGCAACGCCACCATCGCGCCGTACAACCACCACACCACTTTTGACCAGGCCCTGTAATCGCTACGAGCCACTGCAAAAAACGCTCCCAAACCCATTAGTGCGAACACGATCTGGTGCACCACGTCGGTATAACCGGTAATTTTGGTAGCCTTAAACGACGTCGCCCAGATTACCAGTAGGCCCAACGCCACCAGCAACATCATCACGCCAAACACTATCCAATCGAAATTCTTCCAAAAACGCGATCTAAACATGCCGCCGACCGGGCCTCAGTTACCCCCCTATCTTATCCTACGAGCCCACCATTTTGTACGCCTATCATACTTGACCTTACAAGGTCAGTGTGGTATAACCTTTATGGCAAAGGACGCCAGGTTACCGGCCGCCGGCCTGTTATCGACCGCCGGCCCCGTAACCGCCGTAGTCACTCAACCCCGAGGAGCGGTTGATGCTCACACTACTCGGCAGTATCCGCAGAAGGCTCACCATCCACGACACCTCGAGCACCCGCTTCCATGCGGCACTGAAGGCACTACCGACCAGGACTGACGACAGGTCGTCGGCCTGGCGCCAGGCCGCCCTTATGCAGCCTGAGCTGCATCCGTGTCTCGACAGCGGCCCGCTCCACGGGTCAGCCCTCCGCACCACCACCCGCCACCTCTAGTCCACTAGACCCCCGCGGCCAAGTAGCGCACCTCGCGCCACCTGACCACCAAGCGGCCCTCGGTTCCACTCCCGGAACCAAGGGCCGCTGCTCATTTAGGTACCGGCTCCCCAGGACTAATCGCCGTGTTTATTTACTCCCACAAACAGCTCGGCGCCGTTCACCCTCACCGGCACCTGGTCGTCCGCACCCTCGGTCTCAAGCTTCACCGCCAACGTCTCAGCCTTAATCGTCTCGGCATGCGCCTGCACCGCCTCCGCCAGCTCCCGGTCGGCGGTCTGGAGAGTCAACACAATCCGGTCATTCACCTCCAACCCTACCTGTTTTCGCGCGTTCTGCACGTGTCGCACAACGTCGCGCATCATGCCCTCAGCCCGCAGCTCCGGCGTAATCACCACGTCCAACGTCACTTTGATGCCTTTTCCAGTTACCACCTCTTTCACATTCACCTCTTCTGCCACAATGCTCATCAGATCTTTAGGCAGAGCCGGAATGGTCACTTTGCGCAAAGGCTGCCGCACCTTAATCTTGTGCTCGCCACGCTGAGCCAGCGCCTCTGTGATGTACTCGCGGGCTCGAGCCATGTCATCCAGCAGCTTCTCGTCCACCTCGCCCACCTCCGGCCAATCGCTCAAATGCACCGACTTGGCCTCGTCCATGCCTCCGGTCAGACCGCGCCATAACTTATCAGCCACAAACGGGCTCCATGGCGCCAGCAGTTGTGCAATCTTACAAAGCACGTAGTGCAAAGTCACATAGGCCTGCTGCTTGTCGCCATCGTCCTCGCTCTTCCAAAACCGCCGGCGGCTCCTGCGTACATACCAGTTCGATAAATCGTCCACCAGCTCCCGCACCGGCCGCAGCGCCCGCGCCAGCTGGTAAGCATCAGCCGCTTCGGTCACCTCGGCCACCGTCTGGTTGAGCCGCGCCACGATCCACTGGTCTAGCAAATTATCGCTTCTCGGTGCTACCAGTTTGCCCTTCGGTTGCCAGCCATCAATTTCCGCGTACATGCTCAAAAACGAATACGAGTTCCATAATGTACCAAACACATTGCGCTGAATGTCCCGCATAGCATCGCGGTTAAACCGCATATAATCGGCACCTACCGCCTGATCGTTACCGAGCAGATAGAATCGCAGCGTGTCGGCCCCTTCGGCTGCAAACACCTCCTCCACCGGCGGATAATTTCGCAGCCGCTTCGAGAGTTTCTGGCCATCCGCCGCCATCACCATGCCGTTCACCAGCACGTTCTTGTACGCCGGCTTGCCAAACGCAATCGTCGACAGCACGTGCAGTACGTAAAACCACAGCCGGGTCTGGTCCAAGCCTTCGCCGATGTAATCCGCCGGGAAGCTGTCCTCAAACACGGCCTCGTTTTCAAACGGGTAGTGTTGCTGGGCCACCGGCATCGAGCCACTCTCAAACCAGCAGTCAAACACCTCTTCCACCCGTCGATAAACTTTGCCATCCTTCTCGATCACCACGTCGTCGATACCCGGCCGGTGCAGATCCTCTGGCTTACCCTCAAGGCCCGCCAGCTCCACCAGCTCGTCCAGGCTCTTTACCACCAGGTAATCGTTGGCATCGGCCACATTTACCCAAATCGGCAACGGCGCGCCCCAGTACCTGTTGCGCGAAATTGCCCAGTCGCGCGCACCCTCCAGCCACTTTCCAAACCGCCCGCGCTTAATGTGCTCCGGCTGCCAGTTAATATCGGCCGCCGTCCGCAACAACTCATCCCGAATCTTTGACACAGCCACAAACCAGGTGTTAATCGCGTAATACAATAGCGGCCCATCGCACCGGTAGCAAAACGGATAGGTGTGCGCAAAAGTCAGCGCCTCGTAGACCGCCCCGACCTCGGTCAGGTGCTCAATAATCTTCTCGTCGGCCTCCTTGAAAAACACGTCGCGCACGTCCTTGAGCGGTACATTGTCAGTGAGCTTCCCATCCGGCTTCACTGTCGTGAGTACCGGAATATGGTGCTCCTCGGCCAGGCTCAAGTCCGCCTCGCCAAACGCCGGCGCCACATGCAGCACACCCGAGCCGTCCTCCACCGACACCTCGTCAAATGCCCACACCTTAAACAAATTGTCGTTTTCTTTCAGGTCGGTTAACTTAAACAACGGCTCGTACCGCTTGCCCACAAGCTCCTCGGCCTCAAGCTCCCGCACCACCTCGTACTGGTCGTCCTTCAACGCCCCCAGCCGTTCCTTGGCCAACACCAGCGTCTCGGTCGCACCGTCGTAGCGCGTCACCTTCACGTACACGTATTTGGCACCCGGCTTCACCGCGATGGCCGCGTTGCCCGGCAAACTCCACGGCGTGGTTGTCCAACCCAGCAACGACGCGTCCTCCCCCACCAGCTTAAACTTCACGTACAGGCTCGGATCCGGCACATTATCCCGGTACCCCTCGTTCACCTCGAAGTTGCTCAATGGCGTCTCGCACCGCGGGCAGTACGGCATGCTTTTGTAGCCTCGGTACAGCAAGCCCTTCTCGTTCACTTTCCCGAGCATCCACCACACGCTCTCCGTATAGCTCGTGTCGATGGTTTGATACGAATGCTCCGTATCTGTCCAACGCCCAATCCGCCGGAAAAACTCCTCCCACTCACCCTTATACTTGAATACGCTCGCCCGGCAGGCGTCGTTAAATTTTTGCAGTCCCAGCTCCAGAATCTGCTTCTTGCCGCTCACGCCAAACTCTTTCTCGATCGCGAATTCCACTGGTAGTCCATGGCAATCCCAACCGTTGCGCCGCTCCACGTACTCACCCCGCATGGTGTGATACCGGCCGAGCGCGTCCTTAATGCTCGTCACCAGCGAGTGCCCAAAGTGCGGCAACCCATTAGCAAACGGCGGTCCATCATAAAACGAGTACCGCTTGGCGCCCTTACGCTGCTCAAAGCTCTGCTCAAACGTCTTTTCGCTCTCCCAAGCCTTAAGCATTTCGGCTTCAAAGGCAGGAAAATCGGCTACTGGGGCTTTCTTCATAACTGCTCCTCATAAAACAAAAACCATCCGGACTTGCGCAGGGACCTTTTCAGGCGGTACCACCCTGCTTTCCAGATGGACACTTCATTCTTCTCGCTTAACGTCCGAGACTATTACGTCGGGTTCTACTTGCCTGCCCTTCAGCTGGCGTTCTTCCTGCAGCTTTCGCGGTTGATAGCCGCTCACTCTTTCGAGACGCTTTTAGCTTGTTGTAGGTATACAATACCACATTTATTGGAAGGCGCCTAGCGTTTCAAGTGGGTAAATAATCCGCTTATGCTTAGGGCTTCACCCCGTACCGCACGTGCGTAACAACCGGGGTTGAGTGGACATCCAGCACCTTCAGCTTCTGCGTCGAAACATCCTCAAATAACCGCTTGCCATCACCAAAAATTACCGGCGCTATGTGGAGCCACAGTTCGTCGATCAGACCAGCCGCCAGATATTGGTTGACGGTATCGGCACCGCCCATGATCGCCACGTCACGGTCGCCAGCGGCTTCTCGAGCCTGGCGCAGCGCCGACTCGATGCCATCGGTCACAAAGTAGAATGTGGTGCCGCCTTCCATCTCTATAGGCTCGCGCTCGCGATGCGTAAGCACGAAGACCGGCGCATGATATGGCGGGTTGTCGCCCCACCACCCGCGCCAGGTTTTATCGTAGGTGGCGCCGATGGGACCGTACATGTTGCGGCCGATTATAAAGGCACCGGCATCGGTCAGCGATTTGAGCTCAGCGGTGTGCTTGCCCTGCTCGGCTTCATCAAACTGCCAATTATGTAGCAGTTCCGGCTGCATATCGCCAAACGGGTGCTCTTCGGTCATACGATGCCCGGCCACGCAATTATCAACCGAGACCGAGATACTACATTTTACTTTAGCCATTTAACCTCCCAATAATGCATGCACGCCGTACTGCAGGCCCTGCAATACGAAAAACGCCACCAGCGGCGCCCAATCCACCATGCCGCTCTGCGGCAACGCTCGCCGGATCGGCACCAACAGCGGCTCCGTTAGGTTAATCAATGCCGCATACAGCGGGTTCTGCGGGCTGAGCAGATAGCTCGACACCACTCGCGCGATCAACAAAATGTTGAACACCGACACAAATATGTCGACGAATTTCAGTGCCACGAGCCAGATCATTGCCTTATGCTACCATTCCGGCTCACCCGTGAGCCAAATAATCGACCTCGGTCGGGGTGGGCAAACCCTCCTCGCCCTGCCAAATCTGTACCGGACTGCCGTCCTCGCGGATCAGCGCTACCGCCGGCCGACCCATAATATCGTAATTTTCGACCAGCTGAATCCCACGCGCGCTATCAGCGTCCAGCAGCTCAACTTCCAGCTGAGCCTCCTCCAACCGTTTGGCCATGTCTTCGGCTTGGCGCTGGGCGGGCGTATCGCGGTTATAAATGACGTAGACAACCATTAGCACTAATTATAGCACCCGGCCAAGCCAGGATGGCTGGTCCAGACAGTACTCTGCCCGGACCAGCCATTTCGCCCCAGTAGTCAAGCCGCCACTCGTTGTGGCTCGGAGATCGTACACGACCAGACGGGCCAACAGGTAGCCGGCGACTCGTTGTCGATAATTCCAAGAGCCATCGCGGACAATGCCCGCCAGGTCGGAATATGTGGAGGCTCGAACGGTTTGAACCAGGCAGGTGGCCCATCGGGGTAGCACATGAGGATGTCGAGCGCCTCGATGTCGCCGTCGAGCAATTCTCTGAACTGCCCGTCGGGTGTACCCTGCCGCGACCAACCCGCATGCACCAGTCTGGCAAACGCCACCTCCGACGGATCCACGGCTACTGCTAGCTCCTTTTCGGCAGCCCGCAACAGCGAGCGGGCTGCCAGATCCACTAGGCCCTGGGCCGCATCAAGAGTAACCGACGTACCGGTCATCTCCTCCGCGACGCCAGATTTGACGCCCCTCGACAGCAAGCCGTAGCGGTAGCCTCGCCCTCGAATCTGCCTGATCTCAAGCAGTATCCGGGAGAAAGCTACCACCGCCTCGTAGTCGGAGGCCTGCGGCATGCTCAGGAATTCCCTCAGCTCGCCCACGACTTCATCGAAGTTGGACCCATGCACTCGCAAGATCGGAGCGCCTCGGAATTTGAGCGGCCAACCCCAGTTATCGAGCAGCGGGCCCAGACTGCTCCATTCCTGGGCACTTTCCCGGGGCCACTGGATAGGCAGCCAAGCTGAGGCAAACTCGGCTATGGCACCCTCCAATTCGCTAATCTGAGCGTCGAATATCGGACGCACCCAGCGACGACGCCAAGTTTCTACGGACCGTTCCGCGGCCATCAGAAACTTGTCCAATGACACTGCCAAGACCATCACCTTCCTCAAAGTCCAAGCGTAACTACTGAAAGCTCAAAAGCAATATATCATTAATCGACTTTGCGACGAATAAAAGCTGGTACGTCCAGGTCATCGTCTTCAAGCGGCAAGCCCAGCTCGGCATCCGACGCCACCGGCGCACTGCGGGGTTGCTGTGTCGGTGGCTCCATCCGTGTCTCGTAAACTGGCTCCACCTGCTCCTCTTCCATCGAATTGTCCTCCGGCTCAATCGAGGCCAGTGGCGCAAATCGGCGCGGCGGCGCGGGCTGCGGTTGCGGCATCTGGATCGGCACCACATCTGGCTCTGGCTCCACCTGCGGCCGCTCGTTAATAAACGGCTGGCGTGGCGCGGGCATTACAGGCGGGTAATACGGCTCTGGCTCCGGTTCCGGCTCTGGCTCCATCATCACCGGCTGCGGCACCGGCTCAGCCACCACGGTACGCACAGGCACCTCGCGTTCAACTGTAGTCTCAGTGCGTCTCACCGCCTGCTGATGAGCGTCAAAACCGGTAGCCACCACCGTAATCTGTAGATCATCATCCATATTCTCATCGAGCACGGCGCCAAAGATAATGTTGGCGTCTGGATCCACGGCGTCCGTAATGGTCTTAGCCGCCTCGTCGATCTCATGCATAGTCATGTTCTTGCCGCCGGTGATATTAAACAGCACGCCCCGTGCACCTTCTACGCTGGTCTCGAGCAACGGCGAATCAATCGCCTGCCGAGCCGCCTGCGTAGCGCGGTTATCGCCCGACGCCCGCCCGATGCCCATTAGCGCCGACCCAGCGTTTGCCATAATGGCCTTCACATCGGCAAAGTCCAGGTTAATCAAACCGTGGATCGTAATCAGGTTCGAAATACCCTGGACGCCCTGCTGTAGCACCTCATCCACTATTCCAAACGCATCCACCAGCGACGTCTTGCGGTCAATCATCTGGAGTAACCGGTCATTCGGAATCGTAATCAGAGTATCAACGTTATCTTTGAGCTCAACAATGCCCGTGTCCGCACTTCGACGCCGTCGCTCACCTTCAAATGTAAACGGCTTCGTCACGATGGCCACCACTAATGCACCAGCTTCCCGGGCTGCTGAGGCGATTAGTGGTGCTGCCCCAGTACCGGTACCGCCGCCTTCACCTAGGGTCAGGAATACCATATCTGCGCCCTTTACGGCTTCATAAACCTCTTTCTCGCTCTCTTCGGCTGCTTTACGGCCAACATCGGGGTCAGCCCCCGCACCAAGGCCACGCGTGGTCTCGCGACCAATATGAATTTTATGCCGAGCCTTGGAATGCAGTAATGCCTGGGCATCGGTATTAATGACCACAAACTCCACGCCCTGCAGCTTGGCTTCGATCATGCGATTCACCGCCGACCCTCCACCACCGCCACATCCTATTACTTTTATCCGGGCTGAAGTATCAACCTCGGGCAGAATCTCGGCCATGTTTGACGCTCCTTACCACCTGAACCCGCGCATAATGCTCTTGCGAGTACATGCCGAATATACAACAGGCCCCAAAAACAATGCAAATTTCTTATTCAACATTTTTTTGGCTTTGCATTGTACAATTTCTTTATACGAAACTCGACTTTTTGACCGCTAGCAAAGCCTTGCCTCATAGCACAAAACCAAGCCCTCGTTGCACAAATAAAAAACTCAGGCTACCAACCTGAGTAAAAGTTTTCCACAGCTTCAAAATTACGGCAACAAATTTCGCAGCGTGCGCTTAATTTTATCCACTGTCTGTCCAATGCCGTCTCCCGGCATCGTTTCGATTTGCGAGTTACTCATATTCTCGAGCATCAAACCAATCGGCGCGGCAAACGCCGGATCATTAATCCGGTCTACAATCCCCGAAAATCCTTCGGGCTTACCCACTACTGCCGGCAATTGGAGCGCCTCTTTAGCCATCTCCTCGATCCCCGGCATCTTCGCGCCACCACCAGTCAGCACTACGCCACCGGGCAGCATCACATCCTTACCGACCTTACGCAGTTCCGCGCGTACCAGCTGGAATATCTCGTCCAGCCGCGCCCCAGCAATCTTCTGCAGCTCCTTGCGCGTAATAATGCTCTCATCCTCGTCGAGCTCATCAATCTTCAACTTCTCTGCCAGCGCAGCCTTGGAGTTATGTGCCCGCACATACTTCAGCTTAATCTTCTCAGCCGTATCAATGCTGGTCTTGAGTCCAATCGCCAGATCATTAGTAATGTGGCCTGCACCCACTGGAATCACGCTCGAATATAGGATATCGCCCTCCTCGTACACCGCCACGCCCGTGGTACCGCCGCCGATATCAACCAACGCCACGCCCAACTCCTTCTGGCGCTTCGTCAGCACCGCTCGCGCTGCCGCCAGCGGCACCAGCACCTGACCCTGAATCGCGATTCCTGCCTGATGAATACTCCGGTCAAGGTTCTTTATCGCCGGCACCGATCCGGTAATAATGTGCGATTCCACCTCCAGTCGCACGCCGTGCATGCCCACCGGATCCTTAATATTCTCCTGCCCATCTACCGAGTACGAACGCGGAAAAATCTGGATGATCTCGCGATTTGGCGCCAGCTGAATCGCCGCTGCCGCCTCCTCCACCCGCATTACATCGTCCACCATGATCTCCTGGTCAGCCCGACCAACAGCGATCACTCCCTTGGAGTTCTGGCTGGCCACATGCGCCCCATCAATCGAGATGGTGGCGCGATCGATCGCCACGCCGGAGATCCGCTCGGCCTCATCCACTGCCGCCGTAATCGACGACACCGTCTCCTCAACGTCGACCACTACTCCTTTGCGCATGCCGCTAGTTGGAGCCGTGCCCACGCCAATCACACTCGGCAAGGCGGCCCCTTCCTCATGCAAGCCCACAATGCAGCACACCTTAGTACTGCCGACATCCAATCCGATATAAATTTCTTCTTGTTGTCTCGCGGCCACGCGCCTTAGTGCTCCCTATTGCATCATATTATAGTTCTTGTGTCAGAGGTTGCGCAATCTTTGAACACCGTTAGTATATACCCTCTGCCATGCTTGTCACAGGCAACATTCTTGAGTACATTTTTTATTCAGACAGACCTAGCGAGTAACTACTTCGGCTCCGCCTTCGGTCACAATCACCGTGTGTTCAAACTGTGCGCCCAGGCTACCATCGGCCGTCCGGATAGTCCAGCCGTCTCTATCCACGTAAATTTCGCGCGAGCCCAACGTGGCCATGGGCTCAATCGCAATCGACATGCCAGCCTCCAGCCGCGGCCCCTTCCCGGCCCGACCAACGTTCAAAATCAGCGGGTCCTCGTGCACTTCGTTGCCAACTCCGTGACCACTCAACTCTTCAATTATGCCCAGCTTGTCGCGCCGCAACCGAGCCTCGATGGCATGTGAAATGTCCCCGACCCGCCCACCGGCCCGTACCTGAGCAATACCCGCATCTAAGGCCTCCCGGGTTGCCCGCAATAACCGCTCTTGGGCAGGAGTCGACTGCCCACCGGCCACCACCGTCACCGCCCCGTCAGTGAACATACCCTCGTAATTAACCCCAAAATCGAGCCCCACCAAGTCGCCCTCACTAATCACACGTGAACCCGGAATGCCATGCACCACCTCATCATTCACCGAGATGCAAATTGTAGACGGATACGGTGGCGCACTGGGATCGGGCTGGTAACCCAAAAAGGTGGGCTTACCCCCCAGAGCTTTCAGCTCCCTAGCCGCCATTTCGCCCAAATAGCCAGTGGTCTGGCCCGGCTCGAGAGCCGCCGCCAGTCGTCGCAACACCTCGGCCAGAATACCCCCACTCACCCTGAGCCGCTCCATCTCGATCGCAGTCTTCACTCGGTTCATCATACCGAGACAACCTTCGACACCGCCGTCTTCATCAACTTATGCACCTCTTCAATACTGCCTCGACCGTCCACCCTCACCAGCAATCCTAGCTGGCGATAATGTTCCACCACCGGTCCCGTCACATCCTCAAACAACTGCCATTTTTCTCGCACGGCCTCCGGAGCATCGTCCTCCCGACCTCGCAACCCCAACCGCTTCATGCTCGTCTCGATATCAAGTTCAATCAACACCACGCAACTCAGTTCCCGTCCCAGCTTCGGCAGATTCTCGTCCAGCCAGTGAACGTCGCTGTCGGTACGCGGCGTGCCATCGAGCACCACTAGCCGGTCCTGGGGTATCTTGGCCATAGCCTCACCCACCACGCGCTGCACCTCATCCGCCGGCGCCAACCGACCATCCACCAATTTGGCCGCCGCGTGCGCGTCCGCCCGGAGCAATTTACCACTCGATAAATGAGCGCCGCCTAGATCTGCAGACAGTAAATCGCCCTGTACCGATTTGCCGGCACCGGTAGGTCCCATCAAGACAATTAACGCGCCCATAGCTTCTCCACCAGCAACGGTCCAAAAATAGCCACGCCTATAATTACTGCCGCCACGGCCGCCATCAATACCCCGCCCGCCGACATGTCTTTGATCATTTTCACCTGGGCGTTCTCGTTTGGATCAATCAAGTCTAGCGTACGCTCAATCGCGGTGTTAAATATTTCCGCCAAGAACACCAATATCACTGCAAAGAACACCGCCGCCAATTCGGCGTCGCTCACCCCCAGCCACAACCCTATTAACAATGCCAGAAGCGCAAACATCAAGTGAAGTCGCGCATTATGCTCGTGCCGAAACACGTGCATTACTCCATGCCAGGCGTGCATCATGCCCTTAAGTAAGCCTGACTGCGCATAGGGATGGACTCGCTCAGTGTGGTCGTCAGCGTGAGAATTGGCGACTGTTTCAACCTGCTTCATGATGCCAGCTTCTCCCGCACCAACCTCGACACCGCTGCGCCATCCGCCCGCGCACCCACTCGCTTCATTACCGCTCCAATCACAGCACCCATCTGTTTAGCGTCGGTGGCACCAATCTCGGCCATCGCCTCGTCAACCACCTTGCCTAGTTCGTCCTCGCCTATCACCTCGGGCAGGTATTCCGAAATCACCGTTAGCTCAGCCTCCTCGTGTTCCTCCAAATCGGTCCGACCAGCTCTCCGGTATGCGTCAATGGAATCACGCCTCTGCTTAGCCTCCCGCTGCAGCACCTTCAGTGCCTCGTCATCGCCGATCTCGTGCCCTACCTTGATTTGCTCGTTCTTGAGCGCACCCCGCAGCAACCGCAGCACTCCGGTGCGGTCGGCATCGCCAGCCTTCATGCTGGCCTTCATGTCCTCTGTCAACTGTTCGACAATTGTCACCGTAAATCCCTGTTTTCACCCGTATTGTAACGGTTAATTCGCTTATCTAACAAATCCAGTTTGGTTCCAACGAAAAAGCCCCGGAATACCGGGGACTCTTTCGAGCGGGCCGTCATTAACGACCCAGATACGCCTTAGCCTTGGCGGCCTTGCGAGCCGATTTGCGGATGGCGATCTCACGCTGAGCCCGTTTGGTCAGCGGCTTCTCGAAGTATTTGCCCCGGCGGGCAATACCCAGTACCCCCGACTGCTGCACTTTCTTATTGAAGCGACGGATCAGGTTTTCCAACGACTCTTTGTCGTCTTTGCGGGTTACTTGAAGCATACGATATCACCTCCTTTCCTAAGGCATTGGAACATTAATTAAAGCCTAGCTAGATTACCAGATATGTCGCCGTTAAGCAAGCTATTAGGCTAGCTGCTTGCCGCCCATCACATGGAAATGCAGGTGCTCCACCACCTGGCCTGCTGGTCGCCCGTTGTTCACCTGCAAGCGCCAACCACCCCTGATCCCAGCCTTCTCGGCCACTTCCCGCGCGGCCATCAGCAGCTGGCCGGCCAGTTCCTGGTCATCCAATTCGTCCAAATTCAGAACGTGCCGCTTCGGCACCACCAAGATATGCACCGGTGTTTTAGGATGGATATCCTGAAACGCCGCCACCACCTCGTTCTCCCAAAATAATTTGGACTTGTCACCATTTGCGATCCCGCAAAACAAGCATTCGTCATTCATGTCGTCCAGTATACCAAATCCTTTGCCAACCCCCTTTTGCTTGACAAATAAGCGCTTTTAGCGCAGAATGCTCGATTCGCTCCGGAGGTGGATTTTTCGCATGACCGTCAATCTAAAAACAACCATTCTCTATTCTTCGCTTCTCGCCGTTACACTTAACGTCGCGCAGTTCTTCAGTGGTTTCGTTCAGCACAGTAACGCCTTTGCGCCATCCTGGGCCTACGCCTCCTCGGCCACCCCAGTGCCAACGGCCGCACCCCCAGCCCTGCCCCTGTTGCAGCCGGCCGATCCCGCCACTGTCACCACCGCCTCCGTCACCTCGCCCACCGAGCAGCCGGCTGACACCGCCGCTGTAGCCGCCCGCCTCAGCGCAGCCGGCCTCAAGCCCGATTACGCCGCCTTATACTTGGGCGTACAGCGCGCCACTGGCACCCCATGGCAACTACTCGCCGCGGTACACAAAGTTGAAACCGGCCAGAGCGGCAGTACCTCTCGCACCTCGTCCGCCGGTGCCGAAGGCCCAATGCAGTTCATGCCCGGCACCTTTAACCACTACGCCGTCGATGGTGATGGCAACGGCACCAAAGACATCACCAACGTCACCGACGCCGTGTACACGGCCGGCCGTTACCTAGCAGCCGGCGGTGCCACTCGCGGCCAGTACTCCAGCGCCCTCTACAACTACAATCACTCCTGGTCGTACGTATCGACCGTTACCGGCATCTACTCCCGTCTCGGTCTCTAAGCCATTACTGAGCAGGCGCCCGCACTCCTACTTGCACCAGCAGGTATAGCAAAAAGTGCCAAATTCCCAAAAACACCGACCACACCAGCGGAAACAACACCGGCAGCAATAACACCAGTAGCAGCACAAACAGCCAGCTACTACGTATTAGATGCACGAATAGCACCACCACGCCTACCAACAATGCCACCGTCAACAGCCACTGCAGTACCGGCGGGAAGACCGAAATTATCTGGTTGTAGGCGCTCACCAAAATCTGATAAATGCCCATGCCCTGCCTCCGCCTAAACTACTTGCTCTCTTTTGCCAGAAAGTCCTTCACACTACTAACAGTGTCCATAAATTGAGCCGGAAATACGATTGTAGAGTTTTTGTCGCTGGCAATCTCTGTCAGCACTTGCAAATTACGCAGCTGCAGCGCAATCGGATGAGCGTTAATAATGTCGGCCGCCTGCCCCAGCTTCTCTGCGCTCTGGAACTCACCATCCGCCGCAATGATCTTAGCCCGCTTCTCGCGCTCCGCCTCAGCTTGCCGCGCCATCGCCCGCTGCATGCTGTCTGGCAACTGAATGTCCTTGAGCTCCACTTTACTCACGTCCACACCCCACTGACCGGTCACGTCATCCAGCGTCTGCTTCACCAATTCGTTGAGCTTGTTCGTGTTCGACAACACTTCGTCCATCGGATGCTGCCCCACAATGTTACGCACCGTGGTCTGGGCGATCTGATTTATAGCCATAATCACGTTATCGATCGCCACCAGCGATTTGGTCGCGTCCACCACCCGGTAGTACGACACCGCCGCCACATCAATCGACACGTTATCTTTTGTAATCACATTCTGCGACGGGATCGGCATGGTAATAATGCGCATATTCACTTTGCGCATTACATCAATCAACGGAATAATCAGTCTAAGTCCCGGCCCCTTCTCATTCGGTAGCACCCTACCAAGTCTAAACACCACGCCCTTCTCATACTGCTGCACAACTCGTAGCCCAAACAGGAGCAGTACCAGAATAATAATTATAATCGCGGTCATCATCGTCTCCAGCTATCTAGCATTAATATTGCGCCTTACTAGCGCTATTCGCAATGGAAGCCTCTTGGTTAACCACATCTAAACGGACCGGGAGCCCCTGCACACGCAAAAGCTCCCGGTCCGCAACCGTTTTTATAATTATTTTGCTAAACCAAACCGACTTCTAAGCTCGGCCACAATACTGCCTACCGGCAGCACCTCCTGCGCACCGGAGGCCATGTCGCGTAATATCACTGTCTCCTCGCGCACCTCTTTTTGCCCAATAATGATCGCGTACGGCACACCCAGTTTGTCGGCCCGCGCCAGTTGCGAACCTATGCCGTCACGATCCACCGCACCCACCGCCGCCACATCACCGTCCAGCAATTGCTCGATCAACCGAAATGCCGCCAGCCGCGCCGGCTCACCCAAGCTCGCTACGTACACGCGCTTGGCCACCGCTGGCTGCGGCAATGCACCAGCTGCTTCCAGCTCTATGAGCATCCGCTCAAGCCCCAACCCGAAGCCCACCGCCGGCGTAGGCTGGCCGCCCAGTTGCTCCACCAGCAGATCGTATCTACCCCCGCCACCTACCGCCGACTGTGCGCCTTCTCGTTCACCAAAAAATTCAAACACCGTCCGAGTGTAGTAATCCAAGCCTCGCACCAGGAGTGGGTTCAGTTCGTACGCCACCCCCAAGTCATCCAGGTATTCCAACACCCCCGCAAAGTGCTTCTGACAAGCCTCACACAGGTAATTCAGCGTCTGCGGCGCATCCGCTAGCACCACTTGAGTTGCCGTCTCCTTAGAGTCAAGCACCCGCAGCGGATTGCTCTTCACCCGCTCCCGGTCCACTTCGGCCAACTTCTTGATGTTAGCCTCGAGGTACTCCACCAAGGCTTTGCGATACTTAGGCCGGCATTCCTTGTCACCGATACTGTTTAGTTGCAGCGTCAGATTGCTCAGCCGAATCCTCTTAAAGAACCGCTGGGCCAACATAATCACCTGCGCATCCACACTAGGCGAAGCATCCCCCAACACTTCCACATCAAACTGGTTAAACTGCCGCTGCCGCCCAGCCTGCGGACGGTCATAGCGAAATAGCGGTCCGTAAAAATACAACTTCACTGGCTGCGGCCACGATGACATGCCGTTCTCAACATAGGCCCGCACAATGCCGGCCGTCGGCTCAGGCCGCAATGACACATCGTGTTCAGACCGATCCTTAAATGAGTACATTTCCTTCGATACCGCGTCTGTATCCGTCCCCACGCCGCGCTCAAACAGAGCCGTGTCCTCAAGCAAGGGCGTGTCGACACGTCCATACCCTGCCGCCTCCGCTATCGCCCGAAATTGACCGGTTAGGTAATCAATTTGGGCAGCACGTTCCGGCAGAATGTCATACATACCGCGTAGAGTCTGGAACTGTTGCTTTGCCACTCTTTCTCCTTTGCTTTTCGAGACCCTAAGCTACAAGCTTCTAGCTCACCAGAATGTAGCATGATGACCTACACCAGGGCAAATCTTACTGCACCCGCTGCACCTGCATTACACCCTGTACCCGCTCTAGTTGGCGTATTAGATCGGCCAACACAAACAAATCCGGCACCTCTACCCCAAAGCTCACCGTGCTAGTACCTTGGTCGGGATCTGGACGCGTAGTCATGCCTGCCAAATTTAACTTCCGGTCGGCAATCGTCCGGCTTACATCCGAAATCAGTCCAATGCGATCAGCCACCTTTACCTCCACTCGGCACACGATCCACTCGTCGGTCCGGTCGGTCGTTTCCCAGCGACACGACGCATATCGCTCAACGTCATGCGGCACATTGCGACAACCCAGCGCGTGCACCGTCACCCCTTTCCCGCGCGTCACATAACCGATCAGTGGCTGCGGGAATACCGGCCCACAGCACTGAGCCATCGTGTAGGGCAGCTGCTCGCCCTCCACCAGCACCCGGCCGGTCGGCTCGGTGCGCTTCACCACCGCCACGTCACGCGGCTTGGCAGCATCCGGAATGAGTCGGCGGATCACCTGATTTACGCTCACCGCTCCCTCACCAATCAGCGCAAACAAATCCTCCGCGGTCCGGGCATGCAGTGCGTCTACCGCCTCCAGCAGCGCCTTTTTGGGCAAATCCTCGAGCCGCCGCACACTCCATGCCGCCGATAGTTCCGCCTCCAGTACCGCCCGACCTTGCGCCACATTTGCGTCATGACTCTCCGCTCTAAACCACGCTCGAATCCGGTTTTTAGCTTGAGCCGTCACCACAAACCCCAGCCAATCCCGGTTTGGCGCCGGCTCGCGGCGGGTCACTACCTCCACCACATCGCGGTTTTCAAGCTTGGAATCAAGCGGAACCATGCGGCCGTTCACCTTCGCACCCTGTGCCCGAAGCCCAATCCCCGAGTGCACCGAGAACGCGAAGTCTAGCGGTGTGGCACCATCGGGCAGATCGTACAGGTCACCTTTAGGCGAAAACGCGAAGATCCGATTGTTAAATAACTCAAGCTTTACCCCATCTAAAAACTCCTGCCCCGAGGCCGTCGACTGCTGAATATCAACCAGCTTGTTTACCCACCGCAGCTTCTCCGGCACCGCCTGCGATACCCGATTGGCATGATCCTTACTGGTCTTGCGCAGATCGTAGAAGAAATGCGCTGCCAAACCATGCTCCGCTTCCTCGTGCATCAGTGGCGTGCGAATCTGGATCTCCGTAATGCGTCCCTCATCCGCAAACACCGTGGTGTGCAGGCTCTGGTAGCCATTGGTTTTTGGCACCGCAATGTAGTCCTTAATACGGTAAATCAGCGGTTTATATTGCTGATGCAAAATACCCAGCGTCTGATAGCACGCCGCCACATCCTGAACAATGATCCGCACCGCAATCAGATCGTAAATCTTATCCAGGTCGCCGCCCACCTTCGCCAGTTTTTTGTAGATACTGTAGTAATGCTTCTGCCGCCCCTCAATATGCAGCATCTTCACTCCCCCGTCCTCCAGGTGCTGTGCAATCGCCCGCTTCAAAATTGCCAGATACCGCTCCGCTTTCTTAGCCGTCACCCGCACCTGACGCTCCAGGTCGGCGTACTCTTCGGGCCTCGAGTACTTAAAGCCCAGGTCCTCCAATTCACCTTTCAGCTGGCCCATTCCCAAACGGTCGGCCAGTGGTGCGTACACCTCCAGGCTCTCACGCGCTATCACCATTCTTTTCTCCGGAGGCAAGTATCCAAGCGTGCGCATGTTGTGCAGTCGGTCAGCCAGCTTCATCAATATTACCCGCGGATCTTTGGCCGTCGCCAACAACAGCTTGCGTAGGTTCTCGTTGCTAGCCTCAAGCCGGGCACTACCCGCCGCCGGCCGTGGCGTCGCAGACAACCGCATTTTGGTCACCCCATCCACCAGCTCTGCTACCTTCGGCCCAAACTCGTCCTTCACTTGATCTAGTGTGGCGTCAGTGTCCTCCACCACGTCATGCAAGAGCGCCGCCATTACCGCCTCGTAATCGAGCCCCCACTCCGCCAGCGTTTCCGCCACCGCAATCGGGTGAATAATGTATGGCTCGCCGCTCGCTCGCCGCTGTCCATTATGAGCCGTGTTGGCATATTCCAACGCTCGCGCTATGGCTTCATTCTGCTCATCCGTGTAACGTTGGTGTTCATATTGCATAACTAAATTATTCATAATATCAGGTCACTAATTTGCACTTGCAAGCTTGCACTACCAAGGTATTCATTTTTGCTCAAGCCACCCCGAACGGTCAATAACTGTCCGGCTCTTAGGTCTAAGAATTGCTCTGATAAGCCAAAACCAATCCCGGCTAAATGCCCACCTTTATTGTCGCTAAATTTTATTCGCAGGTGTTTACCGTCCACACCGATACGTGAACACTCACTCACTGACAAGCCACCAAGCTCCAGTATTGGCCGTGGATTACTGTTCCCAAACGGCTCCAGTAGATCCAGTTCCTCAAGCAGCGGCCAGCCCACGCCATCCAAGCCTTCGAGCTGTATGTCCGCCGCCATTTCCGGCACCTCGTAATCCCCTGCCCGGCTGTCCTCGAAATACCGACACATTCCCGCCCGAAAATCATCTAATCGCTCAGTCGGCAATGTAAACCCGGCCGCGTAAAAGTGTCCACCAAACTTAGTCAAAAGCTCCGCGTTAGCCCGTAATGCCTCTACCATATTGAACCCACCAACACTCCGAGCAGAACCCTTGGCCTGCTCGCCCAACACCTGGCCCACCAACACCGGCTTGTGCCATTTCTCCACCAACTTGCTAGCCACAATCCCCACCACGCCATGCGACCAGTCAGGATCCGCTAACACCAACACTGGCTGGTCGGCATATTGCTCCGCCAGCGTATGCGCCGCCTTAAAAATCGCATCCTGCTCCGACCGGCGCCGGCGGTTCATAGCGTCGAGTTCCTGGGCAATCTCGAGCGCCCGCCCACCATCAGCCGTCTGCATTAGCTCCAGGCTGCGAGCGGCGTGCTCCAGCCGGCCAGCCGCGTTCATACGTGGGCCCAGCACGAACCCCAGATGATGCGCTGTAATTTTAGTGATATCCGCACCACCCACCGCCGCCAACGACCTCAGCCCCAGGCGCCGCGTCTTGCGCATCACCTTTAGCCCAAATGCCGCCAACGCCCGGTTCTCACCCACCAGTGGCACTACATCGCACACTGTACCCAGCGCCACTAAATCCAGTAGCCACTTCTCCTGGCCGAGTTCCGGCCTACCCAGCCGACGCTGCAAAGCCTGCACCAGCTTAAAGGCCACCCCCACACCCGCCAATTCCTTAAACGGGTAGTGGTCTCCCGGTCGCTTGGGGTTCACGACTGCCACCGCCCCTGGGATCACCTCTGGCACTGAATGGTGATCGGTAATCACCAGATCCAAGCCGTGTTCGCGCGCCCACTTGGCCTCATTCACGCTGGTTATGCCACAATCCACGCTTACTACCAGCTGCACGCCCTCGCCCTTCAGCTTCTCCAGCGCCTGCTGATTTATGCCATAACCCTCCTCAAATCGATCCGGAATATAACTACGCGCTGGCAGTCCGATAGCCGCGAACGCCTCCAGCACCACCGCGCTCGCCGTAATGCCATCAATGTCGTAATCACCGTACACTACCGTAGACTCGCCCCGCTGGGCTGCCAGCACAATTCGCTCCACAGCCGCCGCCATGTCGGTCATCAACATCGGATCATGGGTATCTCGCTCGTAATCCGGATACAAAAAAGTCGCCATGTCTTCCGGCGCCATCCCTCGGCCTGCCAGAATTTTGGCGACAATCTCCGGCACTACCCGCGTCTTCGTTGTTCCAACCTCAGGCGTCATACCTGATACTATAGCACCAAGCCCATCAGTCTACCGTCCGCAGGCGGTCAGCGCTTTCAACCCGTCCAACAATCCAGACCTAAAATTTACGGCTCAAAAAATAGAAGTTCGGATCACTGCGTGGCACAAAGCCAATCGGCAGCTCCGGCACCCGGCTCAATGCGCGCGGGCGGTAAATCGGCCGGCGCTGGCGAGCCAAAATCGTATCTAAGGTTTCCATAATCCGTCTCACAGGTTTTTGTTTCCCCTCCGCGCCTGGCTCTTCAACACCAAACCTTGCAGCTCGCGGTACAACGCAAATTTTGGATTCGCGGCATACACCTTAGAGTTGCCTTCGATCTTCACAGTCACAAAACCGACATCCGCGAGCCGTTTTAGCTCTCTCTGCACATTGCCTGGGTCCTCTTTGATCATTTTAGCGAGGCCCCGGACGTGCATCCGGAAGTCGGGATATTTGGTATATATGACTATGATTTTGCGCCGGGTTTTCGACGTTATGAAAAGCTCAAGCATTGGTTTTTGTTTAACACTATTCTTTAACAACGACCCGCGGGGCTGTTGTTAATTTGACTCTACCCCGACCGCAAGCGGAATGCAAGTCTTTTTTACAACAGGACTCATATTTGACAACGGGACATTCCGCTCCCGCCCAGTCAGATCATGCAATTATTAGGCTTTTTTGGGCGCCAGACGCGCCTTTTCCATGCGCTTCAACTTGTAGTTGTGCCAAGTTACAAGCAGCGGCGAGGCGTTGAAGATTGACGAGTAGGTTCCCGACGCAATACCAATCAATAGGGCCAGCACAAACAACTTGATGCTTTGGCCACCAAACAGCAGCAGCGCCAGCAAGGTCAGCAGCACTGTCAGCGAGGTGTTAATCGACCGCGCGATGGTCTCAAGAATAGAATTGTTCACGATCTGCTCAAAACTGCCCTTGTCCCTGCGCAAGTTCTCACGGATCCGGTCGAAAACCACAATCGTATCATGGACCGAGAAGCCGATGACGGTCAAAATAGCAGTCACGAATAACGCATCAATCTCGACTCCCAGAAAATGCCCAAGTAGCGAGAACACACCTAGCACAAAGAACGCGTCGTGTAGCAAAGCCGCGATGGCCATAAAACCAAAGCTCCAGGGCGACACCGGTGGCGGAGCGTTACGGAACGCAAACGCTACATACAACACGATGGCGAGCGACACCAAAAACAGGCTGGCGACAGCGTTACGGGCGATCGAGCTCGACACTGTCGGACCAACCGAATCAAATGACAGCTCCTCGATATGCTGACTGCCGAGCGCCGCCTTTAGCTTCTGATGATCGGCCTCATGCTGACCTTGTGGCGCAGGGTCGCGGTACCTGATTTCAGTGTCGCCACCGCTTGGGACCACCTGAATGTCCTGCAGCCCCAAACCGGTAGCCGCCTTCTGCACCTGGCCTATGGTCACGGCGCCTCGGGCAGTCAAAAGCTGCCCTGAACTAAAGTCGATTCCCAGCCGCAATCCATACAGAATGAGCGAAATAACCCCCGGCACGATCATAACTAGCGAAATTGTGTACCAGATTTTGCGCTTACCAATCAAGTTCATGAGTTAACCTCCTCCGGCACTCGCACCCCATACCACTTAGGGTTGCGCCCCCACCGCTGCCGGATCGTCACGCGCAGCAATGTACGTGTAATCACCACCGCGGTGAACATACTGATAAGCACTCCTATGCCCAGCGTTACCGCAAAGCCACGAATAATCGGCGTGGCACTCGAGGTCACATACAAGATTATGCAGGTGATCAGCGTAGACACGTTCGAATCCCGAATACTAGTCCAAGCCCGGTCAAACGCCGTCTCCACTGCCGCCACAAAGCTCTTACCGGCTCGCAGCTCTTCTTTCATCCGCTCAAAAATTAGGATGTTGGCGTCCACTGCCATACCAATACTCAAGATAAAGCCCGCAATTCCGGCCAGCGTCAGCACAATCGTGTAACCCGGTACAAACACACTTAGTTTATACAGCGTCAGTGTTATCGCCGTGTAGATAAACAGAGCTAGCACGGCCAGCAAGCCCGCTAAACGGTAGTAGAACAGCATGAACAGCGCCACTACACTCAGACCAATAATGCCAGCCACCAACGAATGCTGCACGCTCTCCTTACCTAACGTCGGCCCCACTGTCCGTTGTTCCACCAACGTCACCGGCACCGGCAATGCCCCAGCCGTGATCTCGTCAGCGATCTTCTTGGCTGTATTCACATCCATATTGCCGGACAATATCGCGTTACCATCCGTGATCGACTCCGTCCGGGCCGGCCCAAACGTCGGCTGGCCATCCAATAGTGCTAAAAGCAAGTTGCCGCTTTGGCTCAGCTTGGTAGTCAAATCCCCAAACTTCTTAGTTGAATCTCCAGATTTCAATTGCAAATGCACCACCGGCTGAGCCCGAGTCGGGTCGTAGTCGGCGTAGGCTGAATCAACGTCTTTGCCGTCGATACCGGTCGGAATCTGTTGACCGGTGCTTTGGTCTACTTCCACAAACGTCAAATTGGCAGTTTTGCCGATCCGATCAATCGCGTCCTTCACGTCGCGCTCACCCGGCAGGCTTATGCTCACCTTGTCACTACCCAGCTGACGCACTTCAATTTCGCTAGTGCCGTTCGGGTTAGCCCGCTTTGTCATCACCGCCAATAGTGAGTTAAGCGCCGTCTGGCGCTGCGATGCCGGGGTTTTACTGAAATCCGCTTGGAACACCAATTGCGCGCCGCCCTGCAAGTCCAAGCCCTGTCGTACACCAAACACATGCGAGTTCTTCTTCTCCAAATGCAACGCTTGAAAAATCTCGTCCTCACGTGGGTATGCCAGCGTCACCGCCACGACCGCCAACACCAAAATCAGGATAAACTTCAGTCGTAAACTCATATCTGCCAAGCACTATATCGGATAGCGCCTCAAGCCGTCAATTCAGGTCACACCCAGCGGCTTACGATATTATCAATTCGATCAATTACAGTGTCCGGATCGATCCTATCCTCGTCGGTATAATAGTGGCTCACTGTAAAGAAGCTCTCGGGAATGTACAGGTAGTGCAACTCATCAACCATGCCATGAATGCGTTCAATTACATCGGCTGGCCCCACCGGTATCGCCGCGATCTTCTTCTCCACCTGCACCTTATCCAGATAATTTATAGCGGCATCAAACGACAGCCCATTCTTTACACCATCGGTCGCGATAATCACGTTACGCCCAATCAACTGTGCCGGATCCGCCAAACCACCCGCACCCACCACGGTTGTCATTTCGTACATGCGCCGCAACTTTTGCTCTTCCACATAGCTGCGCATATCCTCCATATATTCCTCCATTTCACCAGCGGAAATCATCGAGTTGTAAGTAAACATGCCGGTCTGGTCCATAGTACCAAGCACGAGGCTATCTTCACCGGGCGCCGTTATACGAGCCGTCAGCAGCATCGACAATGTGCAATGAAGCCGCCGCGCGATCTGCTCCCCTACTGCTGCGCCACCGGGCGATAAGGCTAGCACCGCAGTGTTTTCCCACCTGTACTTTATTAGTTCGTCCGCCAACTTATCGCCCGCCTGGGCGCGATCATGGAAATACATAAGCATATTGTAGCATCAGACACCCCCTATAATAGGTCCATGGACACGCCCAATTTCTATCTTATAACCCCCCTAGCCTACACCGGCTCCACTACTGCCTTTACGTATCATTTCGAGACTATGCTCGAGCCAGGCAGCATCGTCGAGGTACCAGTCGGCCGCCGCCAGCTCGTGGGCGTAATCTTGGAGTGCGTCACCAAACCAGACTTCGCCACCAAACCAATTACTCGAGTGCTCGAACTACCGCCGATCCCAGCCGACCTACGTGACCTCGCCACCTGGATGTCAGGCTACTACGCCGCGAGCCCCGGCATGGTTTGGAGCACCATGCTACCAGCCGGCCTCACCCGCACTCGCCGCGCCACCGCTACACCGGCCACCAAATCCGCTGCCGGCCTACCGCCGCTCACCCTCACGACCGAGCAATCCAACGCCCTCCGCACCATCCGAGGCTCTTCCAAATCGTCGTTTTTGCTCCAGGGCATCACGGGCTCAGGTAAGACCCGGGTTTATCTGGAACTAACCGCTGAAGCCCTGGCCGCCGGACGCTCAGTTATCGTATTGGTTCCAGAAATTACTCTTACACCCCAAACCGTCGACCAATTCCAGGCCTCCTTCGGCGACCAAGTGCTAGCGAGCCACTCCAAACTCACCGAGGCCAAACGCCATCAGATCTGGCTGGCCGCCCTCGGCGCCACCGCCGCCGGCCAGCCCCGCGTGATTATCGGCCCGCGCTCCTGCCTCTTTATGCCACTTCACAATCTTGGTCTCATCGTGATCGACGAATCCCACGAGAGCACTTATAAACAAGAGCAGCACCCGCGCTACCAGGCGGCCACCGTGGCAGCCAAACGCGCCCGCTACACCGGCGCGCGGATCATTTTGGGGTCCGCCACTCCCGGCCTGCAAGAACTTTTTCTGGCCCAGGAGGGCCTCATTGAACACATTAAGTTAACACAACGAGCAAACGATATTCCCTTATCCCAAGCCCGGATACTCGACCTGCGTGATAAGCAATTATTCCGATTGAGCAAATTTATTACTCAACCGTTAGTTGACGCCATCGCCGCCACCTTGGCCCAAAACCGCCAGTCGTTGTTGTACGTCAACCGCCGCGGCAGCGCCTCCAGCCAAGTCTGCGGTGACTGTGGCCACGTCATCATTTGTCCGCACTGTCGCCTGCCCCTCACCTTCCACGCCGACCTCATGCGCCTCATCTGTCACCATTGCAATTTCCGCCGCCCCAGCCCAGCCGTCTGTCCCGAATGCAACGGCGCCAACCTCAAACTACTCGGCGGCGGCACCAAACGCATCGAGGCCGAAGCCGAGCGACTGTTCTCTGGCGCCCGTATCGCCCGCCTAGACCGTGATTCCGCCACCCTCAGCCACATTCAAACCGTTTATAAACAGCTCCGCGCCGGCGAGCTAGACATCGTAGTGGGAACCCAAATGATCGCCAAGGGCCTCGATCTACCCGCCATCGATACCGTCGGCGTCGTCTCGGCCGACACCATGCTCAACCTCCCCGACTTCACCGCCGCCGAACGCACTTTCCAGCTGCTCAGCCAGGTGTCGGGCCGGGCTGGCCGCGGCGACCGGCCAGGGCAAATCTACATCCAAACGTACTCCCCCAGCCACCCAGCCATCGTTTCCGCTGCTACGGGCTCCTACGACGCCTTCGCCACCGCCGAGCTTGCCGAGCGCAAAGCCCTATCCTACCCTCCTTACGTTTATCTGCTCAAGCTCGATCTCGCTGCACCCTCGCGCGAGCGTGCCCTGGCCGGTGCCACCCAGCTGGCAGTCAGCCTGCGCTCCCGTCCCGGCCTGGCCGTTATCGGCCCCGCCCCCGCCTTCATCGAACTCCAGAGTGGCAAGTTTCACTGGACCATCACTATCAAATCCAAACAGCGCTCGCCCCTGGTAGACATCGCCGCCCACCTGCCCAGCTCTGATTGGTCCGCCGATCTCGACCCCGCCAACCTGCTATAAGCAAGCCATGGAGGCACACATTTTAGACAGTTTCGGTTCAAACAGATAAAATAGGCAACAATGACCGCAAACGACATCATTACCCTGCCCAACCCCAAGCTTCACGAACGCTCTCAGCGCATCGGCCATATTGACGCCGAGGTGCGTAAGCTCGCCGAAGACATGATTGCCGCCACGCTCGATTGGGAAGCCGGCCGCGAACACGAATTCGGCGCCGCACTAGCTGCCGTGCAAGTGGCCAAACTCTACCGCATCATCGTCGTCCGCAATGATTTCGATAACAAAGAAGACAAATCCTTCAGCATCTTTATTAATCCCGAAATCGCCAAAGCCGAAGGCGAGCCCACCGAAGAGCTCGAGGGCTGCCTCAGCGTTAAAGATATTTACGGCTCGGTTGCCCGCTACCCCAAGGTAAAGGTAAAGGCTCTCAATCTCGACGGGCGACCCGTCCGACTCACCGCCACCGGCTTCCTCGCCCGCGTGTTCCAACACGAAATCGACCACACCAACGGCGTCGTCTTCACCGACCGCGTTGAAGATCCGCGCAAACTCTACCGCTTACAGGCCAACGGCAAGTTCTTGCCGGTTAACCCTTCGGAGGCACCCACTTCATGACCCGCGATCGTATAGTATTCTTCGGCACCGACGCCTTTAGTGTACCCTCGCTGGTGCACCTACTCGCCGCCGAATGGAACGTGGTCGCAGTAGTCACCAAACCCGACAGCCACACCGGCCGTGGCCAAGAACTCACCAGCCCAGCCGTCAAACGCCTAGCCGAAGCTCGCCATATCCCCGTGTTTCAACCCCGTAAGCTATCCGACATCGAAGATCAGCTGAGCGACCTCAGCCCCACCGCGGGCATCGTCGTCGCCTACGGTCGCATCATTCCCGCCTCCATCCTGCGCCTCTTCCCAAAAGGTGTTATCAATGTACACGCTTCGCTGCTGCCCAAATACCGTGGTGCCTCCCCCATTGAAGCCGCCATTTTAAACGGTGACCCGGCCACCGGCGTCACGCTCATGCAGCTCGACACTGGCCTCGACACGGGTCCCACCTACGACAATTCCACCCTCCAGCTCGCCGGCACCGAAAACCGGCTTAGCCTCTATGAGCAGCTGGCCGAGCTTGGCGCCGACCTCCTCGAGACCAAGCTAACCGCCATTCTCGGCGGCACCATCGTCCCGATCCCTCAAGACAGCCCTCAGGCCACCACCACCCGTCTCATCACCAAAGACGACGGCCGCATCAATTGGTCCCAGCCCGCCGAAACCCTCGAGCGCCAAATTCGCGCCTACCTCGGTTGGCCGGGCAGTCGCGCCGAGCTCGCCGGCACCGAAATCACCATTACGCAGGCCCATGTGTTTCCCAAGGATGGACCTGCGGGCACCGCCTACAAAACGCCCGCCAGCGAACTCGCCGTCTACGCCGCCAAGGGCAGCCTCATCATCGACTACCTCAAGCCCGCCGGCAAACGCGAAATGACCGGCCCCGAATTCTTGGCCGGCCACCCACTTCCCGTTGAATAGACGCTACTAGCGGTTCCAGAACCAGTAAAAGAATCCGCCATGCCGACCTTCTCGACCGCGCATAGCTCTACGCCGTATCGGGTCAATTCCTCTTTGAGCATATGGTCCGTTATCGCCCTCTACCACACCAGTCGTGGTACCAAAACCCGTTCCTGCAGCGATCCCCGCGTAATCCCTAGTCGCTCTCAGAGCCCGCCGGATACCCGTACCTTCCTGTGCCTTCCGGATGGCCTCATCTCTGCCTCGCACTTCTCCAACCTCTTTGCTAACCTCGCGTGGCGGTATCGGGAAATTCCCCAGCCGGCTCAATCGAATCGGATCATGGGTTGTCATAATCGTCTGGCTAACAAGCTCGCCGTTCCTCCGGTTATAGCGCTCAAACACAATCACATTATCGTTACCTGGAATCCGGTAATAAGCCTCCCGCACCCGGCCATGATTCATCTCCACAAATGGCCGGCCGTCCTGTGTTATCCGCCTAGTCACAGGATCACGCACCTCCTGTATACCAAGTGCCTGTAGACGTGCCGATGCCCTCTCCATTGCCCGCGGGTCGTAAGTACCATCCTCGCTGTAACCTTGCAAAGTTTCGCCCACCCAGTGCACGCGATCCTGTGCCCGCGTCAAAATGTCCGGCGCCATGTTCATGGCCTCAGCCCTAATCTGCCCGATCTCCGCCGTCCTAGTCTCCTGCCGCGTCACTTCGGCCTTCACCGCCGCTTCCTGGGCCTCGCGCAGCTGCTTTTTGATCGTCATATCTGGCTCGGCATCAATCATCCGCTGGTAGCGCTCACGGACCTCCCGTTGACCCTGTGCCTCACGATCAGCCGCGTACGCTTCTTCCCTCGCTACATCCGGATCAACCTCTCGTCGCTGACCGTTGGACCCAAAATCACTCAGCTTCGGTTCACTCTGCTCCCATAAATCGTGCGCCAATGTCCGAAGGGCAGGTTCACGACCTTGCCAGCCTAGATGCGCCGCATCCAGCGCTCTCTGAGCTCGTGACAAATTCATTCCCGACTCTCGCTCTCGCTGGGTCATTATTTGCGTCGCCCGGTCACGGCCATACTGCCGCTCCAGATCAAGTCGCTCGTTCTCACGCAATGCATCTGCATGAATCTGCGAGTCTACCCCTTCCTGATCACGCAACAACCGCCCGCTCGCATCAACCTGAGCTCGCACCAGCTTCCGCTTACCAGAAGATGTCTTCTCGTAATGATCACGCTGCATCTTGGGATCAAAATTCTCAACCAGCGTTCCCGCCTTAAATTCCACTCGGTTCTCGCCGAGGCGGGCAGTCTGCTCACGGCCGCGTTCCTGGTCTTCTTTTTGCTTGTCCGCCGCCTCAATCCTACGCCTGGCGTCCTCAACCATACGTTTCTGATGCTGCTCGTACAGAACTTTAGCCTTGGATTGTTGCTCTCTCGCCTGCTTGTCTAGCTCTCCCAGATGTTGACCAGCCTCTTTCGGAAATTCCTTATAGGCATCCTGCTCTGGGCCGACTGCGAGGTTGGTGGTGGCAGCCTGGTCAAACGCCAGCTTAATGGCCTCCTCCCGCCGGTTTTTAGGTCGCCAAGCATACTCCGCCGGCGTCCCCGGAGTCGCTGGCGCAGTGCCCTTCGCCGGCTTGCCCGGTATCGCCGCCTTAGTTACAACTAGCGTAACATCGCCCTGGAGGTAGGCCTGCTCGAACCACGTCTTCATCGCATCAACCTTGTCGGAGCCAGGTGTCAGTTTAGTGAAATTATCATTTAGTGCATCTTCGGTATCTTGAAGTGTCACAGCAAACTTACGATCCTTGAGTTCCCTCAAAACCTCTTGGACTCCTGCATCTGGTATAGTCGCTTCTAGCTCCGGCTGGTCAGTGAAGGTGTCATCAACAGTGCGAGCCTCGCCACCAACTTTCTTGGGCCGCAGTAATCCGTCTTTCAGAGCTTCCTGGAGCTTATGCTCTAGCTCAGCCGAATCCATCGCTCGGATGTCTGCTGGTAGGTAATCCTTTAGTATTTCACCTAGCTTTGTTGGATCACGCAACTCGTCGACCGAATACCTCGGCGCACCTTCTATTTCTGTTGCTTCCGGCGATGTTGCCACTACTCAATTACCCCTAATTTAAAGCCATTGTAACATAACAGATATGGAGCAACTTGATCCGCAAGCTACCATCTCGGTCGTCGACCCTCCTTGGCCCGCCTCTCATTTTCCAGAATTTTTTCCATTTTTCGTCGCTCATTTTGCATTAGGTCTCGTTGCCGCCCTCTCATAATTTCCCGCTTCTGCTCGTCGGGCTCCTTGTCGATTTCTTTTTGTTCTTGCCTCCGCACCTTCTCCACTGCCCAGGCCACTGGATCACGCCTGTACGCCTGCGCCATCTGTTTCTCGAGATCGGGATTGTACTCCCCTTGAACTTGTTCAGAAATATCCCCTGCTTGCGGCGGCTCTTGTTCCGCCGTAATCGGTGGTTCTACTTGTCGGATCTTAGGTTTGGGGTAATACCTGTCGAATAATCTCCGAATCAATCGGCCGCGACCTCCGGCGGCCTCCCTTATCAGACCATCCGGATCCCTAAACTCGTCTCTCCCTGCCTCATCAACCATCAGCCCCTCAGCATAATCATCACTGTCGTAGGCATTCTCCACCTCCCAGGCCTGAACCCTGGGATCACCCGAATTCCCTTTTGGTCTCGGTCGCAACTGCGACTTCCCACTAACCAGTGGCACCAAAGTTCTCTCCCATCCCTCCGCGCTCGCCTGAGTAGGTTCACTGGCAGCCGGCTCCGAACTTGGCTCAGCGGCATCCGTGGCAATCTTCTTCCTGGGTGCGGTCCGAGTACGATCATGATTGTGCTCCCGGCGGGCTTCATTTAATAATGCCCAAGCCTTCTCCCTCAGTTCCCGATTCTGAGTAGTTGAAACCAAGCCCCGATCACCATATTCGAACAATCCCTCATAGATAAAGTCATCTAGAATCTGTTTCCAATCCTCACGCGTAGCAGAATCGCTCTCCTTCAAATCGCTTATCCGCTCCTCAAACGCACCGACCAAACCCTGCAATTCCTCAAGCTTTCCCCCTGAATGCTCAACTTGCCCAGACGCACGTACCGCTCGTTCTGCTGTCCTTAGCTCTTGTAAACGCTCTTCAGCCCTACCAAGATCTTCGGTACCTTCACCGAATAAGTCCGCAACCCGGCTCCTCTGCTGTTCATCGCGCACAAGGATCGTTCTCTCACCCGTATCTTTGTCGCGCCTATACAGACCTTGGGACCGCGCATCAATGATCAAACCCAAAGCTTGTTCTGCTGTTAGGTCCGGGTGGTCAATCAAATCGGAATACCATTTCAGGAGCTGATCTATTTCTTCACGATCTCCAGGCCGCAAACGAGCCACCATGCGATCAGGATCAAATTTACTCTTGTATAACCGACGACCTTTCTCGTCCCGCGCTGGTCTCTCCTGTGTCTGGGCTGCAGCTTCTGCCGTGTGGGATTCGGGGTCTCCAGCTCCGGCTATCGCCGCTCTCGCCTGCTCTGCCTGCTCCGCTTGATTAGCAGCGAGCCTCCGACGTGCCTCTTCAGGCGTAATTATCTCATCACGAGATACCAACCCAAGTGCTTGCACCAATCCCATTATCCGAGCATTATCCTCTTCCCGCTCTGCATCCTCTTGTGCGTCGGTTTCTCCCGCCGCGTTCGCCGTGGCCATTGCCCGAAGCTTGTCTTCTAAATCGTCAGGAATATTTAGCTGGTGCGTTAAGTGCTCCTGGTCCCCACTATCATTCACTTCTCCAGGATTACGGTTCGACACCACACCACTCCAATAATTATTTGGAGTATAACATAACAGATATGAGCAGACTTATATTTTCTTGAGTAGCCGGTCAATTTCGGCTGCGTACTCGCCGCCGGTGTCACGCTTAAAGTTCAGTCGCGGCACAAACTTGGTGGTCATATTAGCAGCCACCGCCTCCTGCAGCTCACGACGCTCGCGCTCAATATGAGCCCACAACGCGTCTTGAGCCGCACTGTCGCCCAGCATCCCAATCCACACCACCGCCGACCGCAAGTCCGGCGCCGCATCCACCCGCGTCACCGTCACCGCCGCCGCATCACGATCCAGCAGCTGTACCAGCGCCGTCGCCACCACCTGTTGGATCAGGCTCTCAACCTTTGCAACCCGTTGTGTCATTACAGTCTCCGGGCTTTGGTCTCAACGGTGTAAAATTCTATGTTATCGCCCAGCTCAATCGCAGTCCCTGTGGCCACGTTCATGCCGCAGGTCTCACCTTCAAAGGCTTCCTTGGCCACCTGCTTGTCCTTCTGCAGGCTGTCGAGCGTGCCCTCGCCAATCACTTCGCCACCCCGTTTCATGCGCAGCTTCAGTTTCGGCTCAATCCGGCCCATTGTCACAGTGCCACCACAAACCACATGCGTCTTGGTGATCTTAAACACACCCTTAATCTCGAGCTCACCCACCACTGTCTCAATCACTTCAGGTTCCAACATCTGGCTCAAAGCATCGCGCAGGTCATCTGTCAGCTCGTAAATCACCTTATACAATCGCACATGTACGCCCTCGCGGTTGGCCAGAGCTTTCAGGTTCGAGTTTAGACTCACGTTAAAACCAATCATGAGCGCACCTGCCGTCTTGGCAAACGCAATATCCGACTCCGCAATGTCACCCACCGCCGAGCTCACCACCTTTACCGCCACCTCATCGTTGCGCAACTGTTCGCAAGCCTCAAGCAGCGACTCCAGCGAGCCCTGAGTGTCAGCCTTAAGTACCACGTTTAGTTCCTTCACGTTGCCGGCTGAAATTGCCGCTGACAACTGCGAAGCATCAATTTTCTTAATACCCAGCGACTTGGCCTGCTCTCGGCGCACCACCGCCGCAGCTGCATCACGTGCCTCTTTCTCGCTGCTTACCGCCCTAAATAGGTCGCCAAACGACGGCACGGCCTTGAAGCCCATCACCACTGCCGGCATACCCGGATCGGCCTTCTGGATTCGCTTGCCGCGGAAGTCGCCCAGGCTGCGCACCTTGGCATAGGTAGAACCCGCCACCAAGTAGTCGCCCACCCCGAGTTGGCCGTTTTGCATTAGCAGTGTCGCCACCGGTCCCTTGCCCGGATCGAGATGGCTCTCAATGATCTGCCCCTCGGCTGGACCATCCGGACGTGCGCGCAGGTCCTCAATGTCGGCCACCAGCAGTACTACGTCCACCAACTTATCAATATTCTCGCCACTCCGTGCCGACACGTCCACCATCGGCACGTCGCCGCCCCATTCCTCGGGCACCAGCTGCAGCTCCGAGAGCTCCTGGCGCACGCGGTTTGGATCGGCCCCTTCCTTATCAATCTTGTTCACCGCCACCACAATCTGCACACCCGCCTCCTGTGCGTGCCGAATGGCTTCTTTGGTTTGCGGCTTCACGCCGTCGTCGGCGGCCACTACGATAATCGCCACGTCGGTCATTCGGGCACCATGCTGCCGCAGTGCCGAAAACGCCTCGTGACCCGGCGTGTCGATAAACGTAATCCAGCGGTCGCCACGCTTAATCTGGTAGGCGCCGATGTGCTGGGTAATACCGCCAGCCTCCTTCTCGGCCACGTGGCTGGAACGAATCGCATCCAAGAGCGAGGTCTTGCCGTGGTCTACGTGGCCCATCACCGCCACAATCGGCGGCCGCGATGCACCTTCACCTTCGGCCAGCTTAGTCTTGGCAGCCGGCCGCTCGGGCTCCTCCCGTTTCTCTTCCTCGATCTCAAAACCTAACTCCGAACCAATAATCGCAGCGGTATCATAATCGATCCGCTCATTAATAGTGGCCATCACGCCATTTTTCATCAGTTCACCAATCACCCGCGTTACCGGCAGGCCCAATTTCTCGGCAAACTCGCCCACCCCGATTACCTCGGGGATGGCAATTAACTGTGCTTGTTTTAACGTCTTTTCGGCCATCTCTACGCTCTCTTCTTGCTCTTTACTGTCTTCACTATCAATTCACTACATTTATCGCTGCAACTATAGTACCCCCGGCCGCCAGCCGTCCGTGTCGGGTCCAAAATGAGGACTCCGTCACGGACGGTCCAGCGATGCAGCTGTACCTTTGGTAACTGCCGGCGGCAAATCCGACAGCGTCTCAGTGGTATGTGCGGCCCAGGATTACTGTCGTTGTGGGGTACTATTTCGCGTCAGCCTCGTCATCGTCCTTGGCGGACTTTTTGCGGCTCTTTAGGGACAGGCTCAACTTGTGGGCCTCCGGGTCGATCGCGATAATCCGGAACTTCTTGGCTTCACCCAGCTTCACCAACGTGCTTGGGTCCTCCACATGGGTGTCGGACAGCTCGCTAATGTGTACCAGTGCCTCAATGGCGGGCGTTACCTGCACAAACGCACCAAACGGAGTGATGCGGGTAATCTTACCTTCCACCTCGTCGCCCACTTTGTACTGAGCGGCATCTTTAAGCCACGGGTCGGGCATCAGCTGCTTCATGCTCAAGCTAAGCTTATCGCGATCGATCGAGATAATCTTAGCCTGCACCTTGTCACCAACCTTAACGTAGCTGGCGGGGTTGTCGACGCGGTCCCAGGCAATCTCGGAGATGTGCACCAGACCCTCCACGCCGTTGACGTTCACGAAGATGCCGAAGTCAACCACGCCGGTCGCCACGCCTTCCACAACGTCACCCACCTTCATCTTGCTAACCTTACTCTCGGTGTCTTCACGTTTGGCAGCCTTCTCGCTCAAAATGAGCTTGTTGTCGCGACGGTTGACGTCCAATACTCGAACTTCAAGCTGCTTGCCAACCAAACCGTTCAAGCGATGCAGAATCTCGTCCTTGTCGGCACCGCTCACACGCGGGTAATTCTCAGCCGATAGCTGCGATACTGGCAGGAAGCCGCGAATACCATCTACCTCAATCAGGAGGCCACCCTTATTGGCATCGAATGCCGATACGCCAAAGACTTCGCCCTTGTTGAAGCGCTCTTCCAAACTCTCCCAGCCCTTCTCCTTCGCCACTTTCTTGAGGCTCAAGATCGCGTAACCACGGTCGTCCTCAGGATCGAGCACCGAAGCCGAAATCACGTCGCCGGGTTTGATGTCCTGGCTGTGCTCGATCTCGCGGCCCACTACCAAACCGGTGCCGCGCGCGCCCAAATCCAGCCATACTTCGTGCTTTTCAGCCGCAATCACGGTGCCTTCCACCACATCGCCAGCCTGCATTGCAGCTACTGGAGCCTCGGCGAGCAAGTCCTCCATCGTTATTTCTTTAGTTGTTGCCATAGTTTAAGTTTCCGCGCCCACGCCAATCAGGCGTCCCAAGCGGCGCGTACTTCTCCTTTCAAAAAAAGATTTCACTCTCAATTGGCACTTAAGAGTGATTACTTATATTTTACCTTAATTTAAGCTCGCCGTAAACACACGCAGCCCCACCGCACTAATGCGTCTTACACCCTGAAGATGGCATTTTTTGAAGCAATAAATTCGAAGCGCAGTGAGTGTTGATTCTGATACCGGCTCCCGTGAGAGAGGGATAGCGTTCGCGAACCCTTTTAGCGGCGAGCGGCAGCAAACAACGCGCGCTTGGACCGGCGCAGCGCCAGCGCAGAACCAATCACGGCCGTCACGCCAAGGACCCCACCTACCGGAGCCCCCGTATCAGGCAGCGGAGCGCTCGCCCCAGTTCCACCAGTCTGCGGAATATTCGACTGAGCATTGGCCACCTGGCCGCTGGTCGAACCGGACTGCTGCTGGCTACCCTGGATCGAGTTAGCAGTCGGCGACTTCACCGGCGCAGTGTTAGCAGACGCAGAGCTAGAAGGCGCGGTCGATGTGCTCGACTTTGGCGTGTTCGAGGCCGACGGCAACGTGGTCGCCTTCGCCTGCTGATTCTTCACGTCCTGGTCATGCTTGAGCTGGTTCTGGCGCTGGGCGTTACCATACGCAAACGTTGCCACTACAATCCCGGCAATCACTACCAAACCGGCAAAAGTTTTAACAGTATCGCGCTTCATACGCTCTCCTTAATGTATCACTTTTACGCTATTAAACTGTGTTATGCAAGCGTAAGCACAAAATAGCAAGCACGAAAATAGCCTAGCGTTGCCGAGGAATGGACACCTTGGAGGGAGCCGAGACCCAAGCAACGCCAGGCTATGTTCGCCTGCACTCGATACGAGCGCTGGTTGGGGCTTTGGCCAAACACCAAATTGCAAGGAGGTGAGCACTCGCATCTGGAAAGGCAAAACCCCAACACCACTCATCACCCTCACGATCGTGTTCTAATTTAACACATCCATCTCCAAAAGTCAAATACCAACCACCTTCACTGCTTCAAATCGCTTACGCTATGCCATAATGCAAGCATGACCAAAAAACGCCCAGCTACCACCAAGCGCGGCCGCCAGGCGCCCCGTTTCGCCGCGCCCCAGCTCACCAAGCCCCGCCTCATCGGCCTAGTCGCAGCCGTGGTCTTGCTACTGATCGGCGTGTATGCGCTAGCAGCTGTGACCGCCGTTTCGACCTACCAACATCGCCTCGCCTCCGGCTCCTTTATCTTCACAGGCAGCCTCATATTTACCGGCCAAGACTTCCTGTCACCCATGAACACCAACATGAACTTCAGCGGCACCTACACTCAATCGGACGGCCAGCCCGCCATCAGCACCGAGTTTCTCGGCAGCTGGGCCACTCGCGAATACTCCGGCAGCGCCCGCGTTCTCGCCGGCAAGCTCTACTTCGCCCTCAGCAGCCCCGACATGCCAACCGTGCGTTACCGCCAGGGATCATACCTCTATCAGCTCGAAGCGGGCCGCTGGTACACCGCTAGCCTCGATAACTCCATCTACAACAACGTTTGCGCCAACACCCAGCCGCCAACCGTCGCCTCCAAACTGGAGCTCTACCGCACCATCAAGCAGCTCAAAATCACACCCTCGCCGTGGGTTAACCTCTGGGCCTCAGTAGGCAATGAGCGCGCCACCCATGTGAGCGGTTCAATAAGCGGCAGCCAGCTCGCCTCCCTCTGGGACGCTGCTCAAAAGGCCACCCCAGCCGGCTGCACCGATAATACTATTGGGCTCTCGTCCGACGACCTCAAACATTTCACTACCCATCTCGACCTTTACTCTGGCCAGGACGGCACCGATCAGCTCAAAATCACCCTCACCGATAAGACCCTCGGCGCCACTGCCACCCTCACCCTCACCACCTCGCACTATGGCCAAGCACCCGGAATTCCAGCCCCAACCGACGCCACCGATCTAGCTAGCCTGTTCGCTCAGTTAGGCTTACACTAAGCCATTCCGCTTATGCTCGACACGCAATTTACCACCGAGCTATATTAACTACTAAGCAAATCTACAGGAGGGTGAGCTTGGATTTTCTTCGACATTTCTCAGATCAAACGTTCGTACCTGGCCGGTATTTTATGTGGTCTCCCAACACTCGTACAATCACATTCGATACTCGCCGCATTAATACCAACAACGGTCGGCTGGCCTTACTACACGAACTCGGCCACGCCCGTCTCAACCACCGCATTTATAAGTACGACATGGAGCTCCTCCGCATGGAGATGGAGGCCTGGGATATAGCCCGTGACCTCGCCCCTGCCGTGGGCGTCAGGATCAACGAAGACCACATCGCCTCCACCATCGCCTCCTACGACGACTGGCTCACCAAGCGCGCCACCTGCCCCGATTGCAACAACTTCTCACTCCAACGTGGCCGTGACTCCTACGGCTGCTTCGCCTGCGGTGCCAAATGGGTTGTTAACTGGCGCAAAGATCGCCGCGTAAAGCGCACCATCGTCTCCCGCTTTGCCGCCGGCATCCCTGACACCACCGCCACCGCCTAATCCTACCAAGCGTTTTCGGCACTAAAAAAGACCCCATTGGGTCTTTTTTAGATCACGGATAAATCCGGATTAAGCAGCCAAATCCATGTCGGCATTGGTCTTGGTGCGGCGCGAAGCCTTACCACCCTTGCGACCAGCCTCAACGGCCAGCTCGCGGTTCATTGCGAAGCCACCGCCACGAGAAATCTTACCGCCTTTGCGGCCAATCTGCTCGTAGAAATTGAGACCGTAGCGCTGCTTGTTAGTTGCGGCGGCCTTCCGGCCACCAGCCTGGGTTCCTGCCATAGCTACACTCCTCGTTAAGTTATCCAGATTGTATTCAAATCCGGGTCGTGTCAGCTTTAGCCTTTCTGCCAAAAAGCTTGTATTAGGGACAAAAACCGTTGGCAGAACTGCTAAACTACTGCTTACGGACGTCAGATTATCACAAATGGCTTATGCTG
Source organism: Candidatus Saccharimonadia bacterium (assembly GCA_036488585.1). Taxonomy (GTDB): domain Bacteria; phylum Patescibacteriota; class Saccharimonadia; order UBA4664; family UBA4664; genus DASXHH01. Next base: position 66,869 of record DASXHH010000008.1, read on the forward strand.
TCAATAGTTATTATGCTTCGCGTTGTCTGTTAGAGTTGTTTGCATGAACAACTATCCCCTCCGGCTCATCCTGGCCGACATCCGTAGTACCTACAACGTCGGCGCCATCCTCCGCACCGCCGACGCTTGCAGCATCGAGCTTGTCTACGCCTGTGGCTATACGCCCTTCCCCGCCATCCCCGGCGACCACCGACCGGCTCACATCGCCGACGCCAACACTCACGCCATCGCCAAAACCGCCCTCGGAGCCGAGACCACCGTGCCCGTGAGGCATCTACCAGACACGGCGGCGGCTATCCGTGAAGCCCGGGCCTCGAGCTTCAGCATTATCGTACTGGAGCAGGCTGAAGGCTCGCTGAATCTGCTCGAATTCAAACCCACCACGCCCATCGCCCTCGTTCTTGGCAACGAGCCCCTCGGCATCGACACCTCCACCTTACAAGCAGCCGACACCATCTTGGAGTTGCCCATGCTGGGCCGCAAAGAGTCGCTCAACGTCGCCGTCGCCTCCGGCATCGCCCTCTATCACCTGCGCTTTACGGCTTGACCGCCCCTGCCCTAATCAGCCCTATCGCTCGTGCCTATTGCCCGGCGTAGCTGGCACGACTGGTGTCGTCACTGTCGGCGTGGGCGAACTGGTCACCGACACCGTCGGAGTCGGGCTCAGTGTCAACGGGAACTCCCGCCTATCGTCTGCCAGGCTCTTTTGAATCACAAACAGCCCTACCCCCACAAACAACGCCGATATCGCCAGTAGCGCGATCATGCTCGGCCGCGCCCCGTCCACCACCAAGCGTTTGCTCTTGATATCGCGTTTCAGCGATTTACGTTTTATCCATGGGGTAAACATAACCGTATTATACAAAAATGTGCCGTAAAACGCACAAAACTCCGCATTAAGCAGAGTTTTGTGATAATCCGGCACCGTGCTACTTTCCCCTTACGAGTATCATCGCCGCAGCGGGTCTTAACTTTGGTGTTCGGGATGGGAACCAGTGTATCCCCCGCGCTAAAAGCACCGGGGCCGCGGGTCGCACACCACCCCTTGGGGCATCTGGTGGACTCGCGACCTCGACACTCTTAAACGAGTGGCCAGGTCGAATGAATATGAATGGGTAGCCAACTAGTGGCCACAAACTGCTAGTCAAACACTGCAAAAAAGTCAATCGACCGATTAGTACACCTCGGCTAAACACATTGCTGTGCGTACACCTAGTGCCTATCAACCAGATAGTCTTTCTGGGGTCTATTGGGAAATCTTATCTTGAGGTGGGTTTCGCGCTTATATGCTTTCAGCGCTTATCCCGACCGAACTTAGCTACTCGACAATGCCCTTGGCAGAACAATCGATACACCAGAGGTTCGTCCACCCCGGTCCTCTCGTACTAGGGGCAGATCCTCTCAAATTTCCTAACGTCCATACCGGATATAAACCGAACTGTCTCACGACGTTCTGAACCCAGCTCGCGTACCACTTTAATCGGCTAACAGCCGAACCCTTGGAAGGTGCTCCCCCTCCAGGATGTGATGAGCCGACATCGAGGTGCCAAACAGCGCCGTCTATGTGAACTATTGGGCGCTATAAGCCTGTTATCCCCGGGGTAACTTTTATCCGTTTGTGATGCCGAACCCACATTCATGTACAAAATGTACTGACATCAGATCACTAACTCCTACTTTCGTATCTG
>DASXHH010000019.1:0-75070 GCA_036488585.1 Candidatus Saccharimonadia bacterium
GGAGGGTGCTCTCGCCGGAACCCCTACGCTGGCCTTCCAAGTGCCAGCCGGCATCACGCTAGCTAGTGTCTGCCCCGACGGTGGCCTAGCCGACGGCTTTAGTACCAGTACTACCGAGGCCTTCATGTCTGATGCCATGCCCACCAAGCACTGCTCCAGCTGGGGTTCGCCCAGCCCCCAAGTTCAAACCGCCGACCAGCCGCAGCCGCAAAAAAAAAGCGACAACACGGACGCTTCGTCTTCTGATCAGCCAGCACCACCTCCAGCCCCCTCACCACAGCCAACAGTAGCTCCGTTCCCCACACCAAAACCACCCAAGACACCTCCGCCCGGTTATAATTAGTACCAATGCAAGAACTCCTCAAAAAATTCGAGACCTTGTCCACCAAAATCTCGGGTGCCGTCCGCCAACTCCGTATCGACCAGGCCGAAGCGGAGGCCGAAACCTTAACCAATGAAACCCTGCGTCCAGATTTCTGGAACCAACCTGGCGAAGCCGCCAGTAAATCCCAGCAGCTAGCAGGGCTGGTTAAGCATGTTGAAACCTGGCGCGGCCTCGAAAAAGAAGTAGCCGACGAAATTGAAGCCTTGCGCGAATTTGGCACTGATCCGGGCTACCTCGAGTCCGCCGCTACCACTTACGAACGTCTGGCCGCAGAGTTCTCCGGCAAGGAGTTTGAGCTCATGCTATCTGGTCCGCACGACCGCGCCTCGGCCATCGTTGAGATACACGCTGGCACCGGCGGCACCGATGCCCAGGATTGGGCCAGCATGCTCGAACGCATGTACCTACGCTGGGCCGAGCGTCAGAGCTTTACCACCGAGGTTTTGTCCGAAAGCCCGGGCGAAGAAGCCGGCATTAAAAGCGTCACCTTCGAGGTTAACGGCCCGTACGCCTACGGTAAACTCAAAAGCGAGGCTGGAGTTCATCGCCTAGTGCGCCTTAGCCCCTTCAACTCCGACAATCTGCGCCAAACCTCGTTCGCCCTCGTCGAAGTGTTACCCCAAATAGAGCAACAAGCCGAGCTCGAAATTAGCCCCGAAGACCTTCGCATCGATGTGTACCGCTCTGGCGGCCACGGCGGCCAATCCGTTAACACTACCGATTCCGCCGTCCGCATCACCCACCTGCCCACGGGCATCGTGGTTGCCATCCAAAACGAACGCTCGCAACTACAAAACCGCGAAAAAGCCATGGCCGTGCTCAAATCCCGCCTTACCGCTCTCATGGAAGCCGAGCACAAGAAGAGCCTCACCGATCTGCGCGCCAGCGACAAATCGGCCGAGTGGGGGAGCCAGATTCGCAATTACGTCCTACACCCCTACACTAAGGTCAAGGACGTCCGCACCGGCGCCGAAACCTCCGACGCCCAGTCGGTCCTCGACGGCGATCTTGACCTGTTCATCGATGCCTACCTGTTAAGTAACATTGCCGCACCGGACTAGACAACTCTACATCTGGGCCTTACATTAAGCTCAAGTTGTACCCCAACAATTCAATATGCCCTCCGGGCAACTTGGCGCTAAAAGGAGCAGCCATGAGTACCATTCGAATTCAGCCCTGGCGGCTGGCGATGGTAGCGAGCGGCTCAGTGGCTATACCAGCCGGTGCTGTACTGGCAATCAACCACGCCCTCGCCCCCAGCCGGCAGCAACTGCGACCTCCAACCTTCGAAGACCTCCCGGCCCTCCCGAACACCCCCTCCACCAACATCATGATGTTTCATGGCTTGTGGGATGGTCCGGGACGATACGGTGAACTTGTTCCATATCTACAGGGACATGGCCGGGTAACTCTCGCGATGAACGGCGCCCAAGTCGACAACACGGCGCCTGCAGCCTTCAGCCACCTACAAAGCCGGGGCACCCATAGCCAGATGGTAGTCGGCTTCTCGCTCGGCTCCCAAACGGTGATGCAGTACCTGCTCACGCACCTGGCGGCCACCGGACGCCCAGTAGAGAGTGCCATCATCGTCAGTGGCATGGCACATCCTCGCTACGTTAAGTGGCCGCACTGGGCGCTACCAATCGCCTGCGAGATCCTGCATCATGGCCCCATCGTTGACTACTTCTGGGAGTACCACTGGAGCCAGCGCATTCGCGGCACAAAGAGCAGCAAATCCGAGCTGCTGCGCCAACGGCAGCAATTCGGCTCCTGCACCGCTCTCACCGGCGCCCGACGCTTGCGACGAGGAGTCCGCGGCCTCAAGCCCGGCATCTTCAACGGTACCCGCATGCTCATAGTCGAGCACACCGCAGACCGCTGGGTCACCGGGTGCTTCCCGGCTTGGAAGCACCTGTGCAACCAGGCCGAGCATCTGGTGATCAACGGCCCAGGCCACGCCGACTTCACCGAGTACATCGGCGAGTACACCCAGGGCATCAACAGCTGGCTTCACGCCACTGCCTAAGATAAGCCGGTACCGAGCCGCCCACCCAACTGGGCGGCCACGGGCCGGCTTTAGCACGCCCACCCTACGGATCGTGACCTTATGCTACACTAAGTTCAAATGATTCTCTTTGACCGCGTCACCAAAGTTTATCCCAATCAGCAAGTTGCGCTCAGCGGCCTCAACCTCCATATCCAGCCCAAAGAATTCGTCACCATCGTGGGCTCATCGGGCGCCGGCAAATCTACCCTCATTAAATTGCTCACTCGCGAAGAGGTCCATACCTCGGGCAAAATTATTGTGGGTGGCCTCGATTACGACACCATCAAGCCCCGCGACATCCCGCTGGTTCGTCGCCGCATTGGCGTGGTGTTCCAGGATTTCAAACTACTCCAAAACCGACGAGTAGGGGAGAATGTGGCGTTCGCACTCGAAGTCTCCGGCGCTCACGGCCGCGAGATCAAGCGCGCCGTTCCCAAGATGCTCCAGCTCGTAGGCCTGGCTTCCAAAGAGCAAAGCTTCCCCTGGGAATTGTCCGGCGGTGAACGCCAACGCGTCGCCATCGCCCGCGCCCTCATTCGCCAGCCCAAAATCCTGATCGCCGACGAGCCCACCGGCAACCTCGACCCCAAAAACGCCTGGGAAATCATCGAACTCTTGCTCAAAATTAACCGATTCGGTACAACAGTACTGCTCACTACCCACAACAAAGAGATCGTGAACGCGCTCAAGCGACGCGTCATTACCATTAATCGTGGCCGCATCATTAAGGATGAAGAGCAAGGCCGTTACACCCTGGAGGGCGGAAAATAATGCTGCAATTCTGGCGCGTACTCGCTACCGGCACTCGCAACTTCACTCGCAACGCCTGGCTATCCACTGCAGCCACGGCGGTGATGACTATTACGCTTACTATAATCGTTATATCCTTCATCTCTAACTCGGCGCTCACCTCTACCATCAAGGGCGTCACCAACAAGATCGACGTTTCACTCTACCTCAAAGACTCCGTTACCCCCGACCAACGTAATGGCTTCCAAAAAGCTTTAGAAAACGACGTCAACGTTGAGTCCGTCACGTATGTCAGCAAGGACCAAGCTCTAGCTACCTACAAGGATAAAAACAAGGGCAACCAAGCCCTCATCCAGGGGCTGCAGTACGCCGGCAATCCGCTACCCGCCTCGTTCTCGGTGAAGGCCAAGGACCCGAAACATCTCGACAGCATCATCGCGGTCGCCAACCGTCCAGAATTCAGTCAGCTACTCGACCCTACAGCGCCACCCAGCTATTCCGGCCAAAACAAGGATACTATCAACCGTATTGTGCGAGTATCCAACTTCTTTAAGTCAACTGAGTTGGTAGCGAGTATCATCTTTGTGGTCATCTCCACACTCATCATCTTCAATACTATCCGCATGGCCATCTTTACCCGACGCGAAGAGATCGAAATTATGAAGCTGGTCGGCGCCACCAAGTGGTTTATCCGCGGACCGTTCATCTTCGAAGCCGCTCTGTATGGCATCATTGCGGCCATCATCGCATCCAGTCTGTCATACGCCCTACTACTGGGGGGCGGCCCGAAGCTGGCCAGTTACGTCGACGTCCAATCCACCATCAACTTCTTCCGTTCCTACCCAGTACTAGTCATCTTTGGCGAGCTCGTTATCGGTGTGCTCATCGGCGCCTTCTCATCCATTCTCGCCATGAGCCGCTATCTCAAGCTCTAACTTCGCTTCCTTAGTCGACATTAAAAAACGCTGCCCCGGGAGTCACCGGAGCAGCGTCGTATTGGTATCGATCAGGCGTACCTGAGCTTGCAGACCTCGGTCCCGGCACGGGTGCAGCCGAAGATCCATGACTGTGGACCAGGCTGCCGGTCCACTACCACCGTCAGCGGCCGACCGTTAACCTCGATCGAGCCAGCCAGACGTAGGCGTTCCTGAATCATGTTAATCCCTTCCAGATCCAGGTTCCGCTCGTCGAGCACCCCCTGGAGCCAGAGAATACACGCAAACCTCGGATTCACTCGTACCTCTTCGACCATATGGCCCTCGGGGTCCGTCAGGAGTTGCCGAAGGTGCGGTCGCAAGTCCTCTGCTTGCACCGGCCACCATACCGGCTCCTCGCTTTCGTCGATCGGAACGATAGTAACTAGCCAATCAGTTACCGTTATTCGGCCAAGAAACTTGTCGGTACGCCGCTCCACTCGACCGGCCTGGTCGAAAAATCGAATCGTGCCGCTGTCGGACAGACTAAAGCCAGGCCCTTCTACCACATACGCCATATTGCTCCTCTTAAGAGCGTAGGATCGGATTTGCGTAGTATCCTTCTAATATGCATTAATGTCAATAGCCGCAAGCGGTTTGACAGATATTATGGTCACGCCTAACATAGAGATACCTTGGAGGGGCAAGACAAGCACGTATGTTAGATAAGCACCATTTCAGAACCGTAACCAACACACTAAGCCTAGTGGTGGTTTTATTATTCTCGTCGGCACCAGCGCTCGCCGATCAGTTCGACGACCAAATCGCGAACTTAAAACAACAGGCAGCCGCTCAGTCCAACCAGGCAGCGCAATTGCACGCCCAGGCCGACGATTACCGTTCGAAAGTGGCCGAATTACAAGCTGAAATTGGCGCGCTGCAAGCCCAGATAAACTACAACCAGGCCAAGTACAGCCAGGTCACCGACAGCATCGCGCAAAACCAGGCACAACTCGATCAGCAGAAGACCGTGCTGGCAGCCACCATCAAGTCGCTTTATCTCGACTCTACTGTGACCCCGCTCGAAATGTTAGCCTCGTCCAACAACTTCTCAGACTTCCTCGACGAGCAGCAATACCAAGACAAGGTTAAGCAGAAAATTCAAGACGCCATGACCCAAATCGAGGCTCTGCAACGGACTCTCGAGAGTCAGCAAACCCAGCTCACCAATATTTTGGCTGACCAGCATTCGCAGCACCAGCAGCTTTCCGACACTCAAAACCAGATGAACCAACTACTAGCCGTGGCCGAAACCAACGCCGCCGCCGCCGACCAACAGGTGAAGGACTCCAACGCCAAGATCGCCAACCTGCGTGCCCAACAAGCCGCGGCCATTGCTGCCGCCTCCCGCCACGTCAATTTCGTCGGTCGTTCAGGCGGCGCGGGTGGCGCCTGCGACATCGGCCAGGGCAACGGCGGCTACCCGTCGGCCTGGTGCAACGCCTCACAGGACAGCATGGTTGACTCTTGGGGCATGTATACCCGCGAATGCGTCTCGTACGCTGCCTGGGCCGCCACCGATCGTGGGCACAACGTGCCCTACGGCCTCGGCAACGCCAACCAGTGGCCATCCGGCGCCCGCGCCCGAGGCATCGCCGTCGATGGCAACCCCGAAGTCGGTAACGTCGCTATCTGGATGGGTGGCTACTACGGCCACGCCATGATCGTCGAAAAGGTAGTCGGCTCAGACGTCATCGTCTCGAGCATGAATGCCGACGACGCCGGACATTTCCGCTACGACGAATGGTCCATATCCTCACTCGAGTTCATCCACTTCCGCTAACAAACCCATAACAGAAAGGTCCTCGGCTTGAAAAAGTTAGAGCTCAGCCCTCTCGTCCTCATCCCCTCAGTACTGGTCATAGCTCTAGTCTCGTTCTACGCCGGAGACGCCCTCAGCGGCACGGTGCCGATGCCGTTCCTCAAGCTCACGCACAACATCGATTTCTCCAGCCTCAACTCGGTTTACAGCTTAATGCAGCGCGATTTCGACGGCAAACTATCCGACCAGCAAGCGCTCGACGGCGCCAAAGCCGGACTAGTAGCGGCCGGCGGCGACCCCTACACGGTGTACTTTACCGCCAAAGAGGCCAAGGACTTCTCCGACGAACTCAATGGCAAATTATCCGGGATCGGGGCTGAAATCGGTGAGAAGAACGGCCTCATCACGGTCATCGCGCCCATCGACGACACTCCAGCTTCCAAAGCTGGCTTGCGCGCCGGTGATGTTATCGCCCGCATTAATAACGAAGACACCACCAGTATGAGTGTCGACGAAGCCGTCTCCAAAATCCGGGGCAACGCTGGCACCAAAGTCACGCTCAAAATTGCGCGCAAAGACGCATCCCAGCCAATTGACCTCACCATTACCCGCGCCGATATCCATGTACCAAGCGTGAAATGGAGCCTCAAGAACGGCAACATCGCCTACATCAACGTCATGCAATTTAGCACTGACACAGCCGACCTCGTGAACAAGGCCGCCGGCGACCTCAAAAACCAAGGCGCAACCAAGGTTGTCCTCGACCTACGTAACGATGGCGGCGGCTACCTGGACGCCGGCGTCTCAGTCGCCAGCCAGTTCCTCGACACCGGAAAGGTAGTGGTAAGCGAACGCACCGATGGCAAAACCGTCGACACTCTCACTGCCAAAGACGGCGGCCTCCTACGAGGAATGCCCACGGTGGTACTCATTAATGGCGGCTCGGCCAGTGCCTCCGAAATCGTGGCCGGCGCCCTCCACGACAACGGAGTGGCCAAGCTTGAGGGCGAACAGAGCTTCGGTAAAGGCAGTGTCCAGGAAATCAAGAACCTGCCCGACGGTGGCGAGCTCAAAGTCACTGTAGCCCACTGGTACACTCCTGGCGGCGTCAACATAAACAAGCAAGGCCTCACCCCAGACGTCAAAGTTAGCCTCACCACCGACGACTTCACTGCCGGTCGCGACCCGCAGCTCGACCAGGCCCTCCAAATGTTAAAATAGCTCGTAACCATGAATAATCTGCTGGCCATTCTGGACTTAGATCACTGCATTTTCCAGTCCGAAGCATTTTGGCTTAATGTTACCGAGCTACTCGAACGACATTACGGCGTGACGGGCATCACGGCTGCCAAATTCCGCACCGAACGTCTAGACCGCCGACCAGGCGGTCCCGGGCGTGTCGCCGGCGGTGAAGGCTATGATTTCTTTGCTCATCTGTCTCAGCATGGCGTCGACTCCGCCGCAGCCGAGCACCAGATCATCCAAAGCCTCCGGGGCAACCGGTGGCTGTACCCAGGCTCAGTCAAGCTCATCAGCTACCTTCGCGATCATGGTTACACCATCGTCATCGAGACCACCGGCGCCGACCGCTTCCAGCAGCTTAAAGTTGCCTGCGCCGCCAATCTCCCCTCTGACATCCCAGTTCGCGCTTTCCCGGATAATAAGGGCGACCTGCTGCGGCGTGAGTGGGAATCCGCGGGGGGCATCGTTCACCACGGCACTTCCTACGCTCACGTGCTCGTCATCGACAACTCAGCCACCACCTTCGCCGCCCTTGGCCAGCATCCCGGGCTCACTGCCGTCCAGATTGTCGGCCGCGAAAAGAGCCCCGAACCCAGCCCGCTCCCATGGGTGCACAAAGTTACCACACTCTCAGAAATCCCGCCCCTAATACCTATAACCAAGCCTAAATCTTAAACCACAACCAATTTTCAATCTTGCCCCCAGGCTTCCATGCGGTTATGATACTCAGCAAGTAGTGTTGTGAGGCACAGAGCGTGCCGTTTTGAAAGGAGAGGCGTGGCAGGGGAAGCAGGCCAAACCAAGTACATATTTGTAACGGGCGGAGTTATTTCAGGACTCGGAAAAGGCATCACCGCGGCGTCTTTAGGGACCATCCTTAAAGCCCGCGGTTTTTCGGTAAACATTCAGAAGTGCGATCCGTACCTCAATACCGACGCCGGCACCATGAACCCAGCTGAGCACGGCGAGGTATTTGTCACTAAGGATGGGGCCGAAACCGATCTCGACCTCGGTCATTACGAGCGCTTCCTGGACGAAGAGCTCACCCAGAGCAGCTCGCTCATGAACGGGCGCATCTACGCCAATGTCATCGCAGGCGAACGCGCCGGCAACTACCTCGGCAAAACGGTCCAAATTGTTCCGCACGTCACGGGCGAAATCGTGGCCCAGATCGAAAAAGCCGGCGAGGGCTTCGACTTCCACCTAGTAGAGATCGGCGGAACAGTCGGTGATATCGAATCCTTGGCTTTCTTGGAGGCCATTCGCCAATTTCGCCGCAAGGTAGGTCGGAATAATGTTATGTACCTACACGTCGTATACTTGCCATTCCTGGAAGCTAGCCGCGAGCTCAAGACCAAACCAGCCCAAAATGCCGTCCGCGATCTGCGAGAAGCCGGCATTCGCGCCGACATGATAGTAGCTCGAGCCGAGCGCCCGCTCAGCGTCAGCGTGCTTCATAAACTCAGCCTATTCTGCGACGTGGACGAAGGTGGAATCGTACCCATGCCGACGGCCAAGTCTGTATACGAGGTCCCACTATTGCTAGAAGAACTGGGTACCGGCGAGTACATCACCAAGCACTTCGGCCTGCAGGCGCGCAAAGCCAAGCTGACCGACTGGCGCCGCCTGGTTGACCTCATCAAACACCCCGATCACACCACGCTCAAGATTGGCGTGGTCGCCAAATACATGGATAACGAAGACACCTATCTCAGCGTCTTTGAAGCTATCAAGGCTGCCGGCTGGGCCAACCGCATCCGGCCCGAAATCTGCTGGATCGAAGCCGAGGCCCTAGAAAACGGCGACACCAGCCTGCTCGAAGGTTACGATGGCCTCGTCGTACCAGGCGGCTTTGGTAGCCGCGGTGTCGAAGGCAAAATCGTGGCCGGAGGTTTCGCCATGGACAGCCAGGTGCCGTATCTAGGTCTCTGCCTCGGCATGCAAACCGCCGTAATCGCGCTCGCTCGCCGCACCGGCCTGCGAGATGCCCACACCACCGAAGTTAATCCCAAAACGCCCCATGCTGTCATCGACATCATGGCCGACCAAAAGGACGTCACCGACAAGGGTGGTACCATGCGCCTCGGCGACTACCCCTGCGCGCTCGATCCTGAGTCGCTCAGCGCTGCAGCCTACGGCGAAAAGACCATCCTGGAACGCCATCGCCACCGTTTCGAGTTCAACAACCAGTACCGTGAGCAACTCACCAAAGCCGGCCTGCGATTAGCTGGGCTCTCGCCCGACCGCCGCCTAGTTGAGATAATCGAAATCAAGGACCACCCATTCTTCGTGGCCAGCCAATTCCACCCCGAGTTCAAATCCAGGCCCAACCAGCCGCATCCGCTATTCAACGCCTTCATTCAGGCAGCAGCCAAGGAACGCGACCGCAAGCAAAAAACCGGGTCGGCTTCCCCCGCGGCCAAATCAGCCGCCCGAGCCTCCAACTAAGCTTGTTCTAAGCAAAAGTAGTATATAGTTAAAACATGAGCAAGAAAGTCCGCATCCTGCTAGTAGAAGACGACCTAGCTCTCGCTACCGCCTATCGAGTCCGCATGGAGGCCGAGGGTTTCGATGTCCGTCATTGCCCCAACGGCGAAGAGGCCCTGCAGGAAGCCCTCGAATATCACCCCGACCTAATTTTGCTCGACATCATGATGCCCCGCATCTCGGGCTTCGATGTCCTCGATATTTTGCGCAACACCAAACAAACCCGCCATACCAAGATCATCATCCTCACCGCGTTATCCCAACCATCCGACCGCCAACGCGCCAAGGATCTTGGCGCCGACGAGTTTCTGGTGAAATCCCAAGCCGTCATTGCCGATGTCATGAAGCGTATTCGCTTCCATCTCGGTCTGTCAGAGCCAGAAGCTGCTTAGCTAATCAGGTAGACCCAGTCGGCCCTTAAGCTTGCGCACAAACCGGTGCATCTCCGGATCGAGCATGTCGATATCCGTCGCCAGCACACTATCAAAACTCTGCCACCTGTGCCCCCGAAATTCACGCGGATCCGGATCGAGCCACATCCGCTCGTCACCCGCCACCACATACCATAGACTCACGTCCGTGTGCCGGCCAGCACCGCGAGTTTGCGTCGCCGTAATAAACAGCGGCATCATCGCTACACTTGCCACCATTGCTGCCTTCGGCCCCAACTCTTCGGCCATTTCTCGCAGAACTGTCCCACGCGGATCTTCGCCCGGCTCAACGTGCCCGCCGATCGGCAACCACAATCCAGCCTTCAAATGGTTCACCAATAGGAGCGACCGGCGCGAGTGATCAACCAATACAAAGTACGACACCAAGTGCTCCGGGGGCACATCCGGCTTACTCGTCCTATAAAGCTCCCGACCCTCGTCCAGCCACCCCAGTACCTGCCGCACCACTGCGCCTTCTTGTTCGTCAAATGGCTCAATCCGCTCAACGACATCTCGTATTAGTGTTCGGCTTTTGTTCATAAACTCAGCATACCAAAGCGCAAGAACATTGCAATACGTAAAACGAAAACGCCTCCTAGTAAGAGGCGTTCCATAACCGATGGAAGGTTATTTCCCTTCAGAGGGAACTATTTGTCGTTAACCACCGACACGAAGGTCCGGCGCACCTTGGTGCCGGTAAATTTCTGTACCTTCTTGGTCGAGAACTTCACAATTCCGTCGCGCATAGCAAACAGCGTGTGGTCGATACCCACGCCCACACCCTCGCCGGCCTCCATGCGGGTACCGCGCTGGCGCACCAGCACACCACCCGAGCGCACAAACTGGCCGCCAAACAGTTTTACGCCCAGTCGTTGGGCCGCTGAGTCGTGTAGGTTTTTGGCTGTACCGCCACCTTTTACGTGAGACATCTTATTTCTTCCTTAGTAACAACAACTGCCGCCCGACTACTTGATCTTCCCGGGCATAGAGCAGGGGAATGTGGGCGTGCTGAAAACGTTTCAAAGTGTATCCTAAAGCTGGCAATTCGTCAACCAACCCCAGATACTCCCAGTGTTTGCCGACCCGCCAGGCCGGCACGCAAATGCTTACCTCACCGCCACTCGGCAACTGTCGAGCAAAATTAGCCAGCGCACTTCGGTACAAATCCAATAACTCAGGCCGGATCTTGGCCAGATCAGCCGGAGCAGGGGAGTGAATAAGATTTGGCCCCAGATACCCCTCGCTCACCACTGCACAACCTTCCGGCAACTCCACCTGGCGCGCATCGGCAAGCTCGACACTCCAGTCTGGCAACGGCCGACCGGCTTGTTCTATAAGCCACGGCAAATTCGCTTGCGCCGCCACCACCATCTCCGTCGCCAAATCCGAGCCCACAGCCCGCCGGTTCATTAGTAGCGCCTCCTGTAAAACCACCCCGGTGCCACAAAATGGATCGGCCACCACCGATGCGCTCGTTGTATTCACCAGCATCTGTGCCAACTTCGGCGGCAGCATGCCCACCTTAGCGCTGCGAGCCGGCCGATCGTAGTCACGCTTGGAATACCAATCAATATCCTGGACACCAACGGTGCGAGCCACCACCAGCTCCTGGCCATCCGTCACCGCCAGTAGTTCGAACCCGTCTTCCAGCACGAGGTTGTGCGCCAATTCCGCCGCCGACACCGCCAATCCCCGAGCCGGCATCACCAATCTTACAGAGCCACGCTCTCGCAGTCGCTTTTTAAGCTCCAGTCCTGCAGCCTTCAACTCCCGTGGCTCCACTCGCAGACCATACGCGCTCAGCGCAAACGGCGTCTTGGAGCCACCCACCGGCAAAGCCCCGAGATCGATCGGCAGCTCTCGCAAAGGCCGCGACTCACCTCGGTACAGCACTTCGGCCACCTTCACCGCGCCACCTATCAAGTTAATCTCCACCGGCTCCGCCAATAGTGCCGCCTGCCTCCCGAATGGCCGCACCTTCTCGGCAACTAGCAACGACTCCAGCTCCACCAACCCAAGCTCCGGTTGCCGACCTAATATTGCAATGTAATTAAACGACGACACAATTAAGTAATTATAGCAAGTACCTTGATGGATTTCTAGCATATTTAAAAATAATAATCTCTTTAAGTGCTTTGGAATTGACGGATAAACCATATTCTCTTTAAGATACAAGCATGAGGGGTATGACCAACAGGTTAATCGTCACCGTACGACCAACCCGTGTCACGCCTTTTAGCGATCAGTAAGCCGCCCGCCGGGTGGCTTCTTTGAAAGCACGAGAGAGGTATTCTCACGAATGAAGTTTGCCAACAGTAGATCCGGCAAAAAGCCCCAGCGCCGAGGCACGGAACGCCTCAACAGTAGCCCTCGCGGCGGGCGACAGCCAGCCCGCACCGGTGGTATGGCCGATCAGTTCTCGGCCGCTCACACGGGCTTCGCGCCCCACGTTTCCACCACAAGCCCCTCCCGGCCGCAACCTGGCTTTGCGGCTGCCATGGCCAGAGGACAGCGTGGAAGCGCCTCTGAGCCCGTAATTGGCCGGTCGAGAGTACTCGACGATGTCCTAAACACCGGGAAACTTAACCTGCGCGACGGGCACTGACGGCACCTGCTTCACAGGCTCCCGCCCGGTACACCCCGTGCGGGTTAACGAAAAAGTCGACCCACGAGGAGGAGTCATGAACATCAAGATGCCCATCACCACCGGCCGCCGGCCGGGGAGGTGATCAAGCCGTCTTCCGAGCATCTTAGCCGCGCTCGGTAAGCGACTAATCAAATCCGCGTCAGCGGCGTGAGCGGAAAACGATTAGCCGCACGCGGCAGACTTCTCGAGGGAAAGGACACTGCTTCAGGTGACGAGGCCGCATAGAGCGACCTCGTCACCAACCCCATTCAGGGAGTCATGTGTCGATCACACTGGCACCTGCCCGCCCGCATAGTGAGAGGGATACCACTGTCCTCTCTGGTAAAAAATCAGCGCTCAAGGCGCTCACCGTCCAAGAGGGGCCGCCCCCTCCGGCGGCATTAGCATAAGAGGTTTACATCTTAAGCTATAATGCAAACATGAAACTCCGACGTCTCCTGATACTGCTTGGAATTATTGGCATCGTCATTGTCATCGCCACTACTCTCGGGCATCCCACGAAAGTTCTGCATGCGTTTCGAAGTGTCCGCTGGTACGTTGTCCCCATGGTGCTCGCCATACAACTAGTGAGCTACTACTGCAACGCCCGATACTACGAGGCCTTCTTGCGAATTTCCGACCTCAAAGTGCCGCTGCGCCGTCTGTATGAGACTGCCCTAGGCATCAATTTTGCCAACCAAGCCCTCCCGTCCGGCGGTGTATCCGGTGCCACCTACCTGGCCGAAGCCCTACGCGACTACCACGTACCAGCCGGCAAGGCCGCCCTAGCGCAACTCGGCCGCTACGGCTTCACTTTCTTGTCATTTTGGGCAGTTCTGAGCGCCGGCTTTGTCATGCTGTTTTTCACCGACGACCTCAACAAAGTCTCGGTGCGTCTAATCGTCTTTTTGATGTTCCTAATCCTGGGCACAGGCCTCACACTGCTACTGGTATTTGCCGAGCGCAAACGCCTCGAGGCCATCCTAAATCCGATAGTGCAAAGCATTAACACCTTCGGCCGCCGAGTATTACGCCGCCACCACGCCCTCATTCGGGACTTCCAACTCGGCGACTTTCTAGACGACTTCTACCGCGGCTACGCCGAGTTGCTCCATCAAAAACGCCACTGGGGCCCCCTCGTCGGCTGGACCCTCGCCGGCAACCTCGCCGAAATCGCCACTGTTTACTCGGTGTTTTTGGGTTTCGGCCATCCAGTTAACCCCGGCATTGTCATCACCGGCTACGCTCTAGCTATTATCGTTAGCATCACCTCAATTTTCACCAATGGCATCGGTGTTTACGAAGCCGGTATGATCGGCACCTTCTCCGCTCTGGGCGTACCATTTGCGCTCTCGTTCGCAGTCACCCTTGTATACCGCATCCTCGATATGGGCATGTTCCTGCCCATCGGCTTCTTCTTCTATCGCCGCCATCTCAAAGAGAGAACCGCATGAACCCACAAGTCATATCAGTCACCGAGTTTCTTAACATCATCAACGAGACGCTAAAGTTTGCCTATCCTCAAGTGGTAGTGGAGGGCGAGGTCTCTGGGTTTAACGTTAATCGTGGCAAATTCGTCTTCTTCGACCTTAAAGACCAAGAGAGCACTCTCAGCTGCTTCATGATGGTGCATCAGCTTAAACTGCCAATCGAAGACGGCATGAAGGTGCGCGTCACCGGCTATCCTAAGATCTTTAACCGCTCAAGCAAATTCAGTATGACCGTCCAGAGCGTGGAGATAGCAGGGGAGGGCCAGCTGCGACGAGCCTTACAACTGCTCAAGAAGAAACTGGAAGGGGAGGGCCTGTTCGACCCAGCCCGCAAGCGACCGCTACCAAAATTCCCCGCCCGTATTGGCCTCATTACTTCCGGCGCTTCGGCCGCCTACGCCGACTTCATAAAGATTTTAAACGCTCGGTGGAGCGGCGTGGAGGTGATACTAGCCGACGTTGCCGTGCAGGGTAACCTGGCACCCGACCAGATCGTAGGCGCGCTCCAGTACTTTAACGAGCTTCGTGAACCCCCAGACACACTGGTGCTAATCCGCGGCGGCGGCTCGCTCGAGGACTTGATAGCGTTCTCTACCGAACCCGTCGCGCGCGCGGTCGCCGCCAGCCGCACGCCGATCATCGTGGGAGTGGGCCACGAGGTGGACTTCTCGCTGGCCGACTTTGCCGCCGACGTCCGTGCCGCCACCCCCACCGATGCCGCACGCCTAGTGGTTCCGGATCGGCGCGAAATCGCTGCCCACATCGAGCACCTGGTAAGTCGCAGCGAATCACTACTCCATGCCGCCACCGCCGACCGCCGCAGCCGCATCGACCGCTCGCTGGCCCGTTTTGAGGCCTACCTACGCCTGCCACTCGAGCGCGTACAACAGCTGGAGCGCAGCCTCGAAGCCTTCGAGCGCGTCGTCCTCACCGACCGTCGCCATCGCTTCGTCACGCTGGCCCGGGTCCTAAACAGTTTCAACCCGCAAGCCGTACTCAATCGCGGCTACGCCATCGTGCGCCATGACGGCGGCATTTTGCGCGACCCCAAAGCCACGCAGGCCGGCCAGTCCATCGACGTCCAACTCGCCCGGGGATCACTCCGCGCCAACGTTAGCGAATAGGCTCTAACATTCTTCACATGCTACAATTACACCAGTAATCAGATAGGCCCGTGTCCACGAAACCATTCGAATTCGAGCAAGCCCTCAAGGAACTGGAAGACATAACCCGCTGGTTTGAATCAAGCGACGCCGACCTCGACCAGGGTCTGGTGAAATTCGAGCGCGGCATGGAGCTAGCGAGCCAGCTCAAGAACCACCTCACCTCGGTCGAGAACCGGGTAGAGAAGATTAAGCAGCGCTTCTCAGCCCCACCCCCAGCAGCAGCCCCAGCGTCCACCGCTACCGAGCCCAGCCCGGACACCGACGATCAAACCGACCTGTTCGGGTAAGATCGTGCTCATACTGCTAGTCTTAATCATCATCGCGGCCACCTTTAGCATCGCCAGCTTCGTGGGGGCCCCATATGTACCCATCCTGCGCCGCGATAGCGAAGCGCTACTCAGTTTGGCCGATCTCAAGCCCGGCCAAACCCTCATTGACCTCGGTTCAGGCGACGGCCGCCTGCTGCGCGCTGCTGCCGCCCGCGGCATCCGCGGCATCGGCTACGAGATCAACCCTATCATGATCGCCATCTCGCGCCTGGTGTGCTGGCGTTACCGTCACCTCATCACAATTCACTTGGCCGACTTCTGGCAAACCAAGCTGCCGCCCGCCGACGTCGTTTATGTTTTTCTCTTGCCCAAATACATGCTCAAACTCGATCAACACCTGGCCAACCAAATCCACCAACCCACCCGTCTAATCTCTTATGCCTTCGAAATTCCGGACAAACCCAGCCTCATCCGTACCCGCAATACCTTCGTCTACGAGTACGGCACCCAGATAGCAGCCCCCAGCTTGAACAACTAGCCGTAAAGTTATAGCATAAGCATAATATGGATAATCAATCCGTCACCCCTGAGGGCCTACAGCCCACCGCCCCAACCGCCGGAACCGCCCCCGGGCCTCTGCCAGTCTCGTCGCACGTTGCAGCTCCCACGCCCTCGATGGGTCCGCTAACCAAGCTGCCTGGCTTCAACTCGGGCGGCGGCGCTGGTTTTGGCACGTCCGGAGGCGGCGGTAGCCCGCTCATGATCGTATTGATTGTCCTGCTCGGCCTCGGCGCCGTCGTCTTCGCCGGCATGACGCTCGTGGAATTCAACGCTGCCAGCACCGCCTCTAAAAACCTCCAGGCCAAAGAAGCCGCCGCCGCTGACGTCGCCAAAGCCACCCAAAAGAAGGCCGACGACGAAGCCTACAGTATTGCCGGCGAATCACCGTTCCGTGATTACGTGGCACCGGTCGAAGACGGCTCCTTCCAGATCGCGTTCCCCAAAGACTGGAGTAGCTACGTCGACCAGGAAACCAGTGGCACCCAAGTGAGCCTAGCCCTTAACCCCGACTTTATCCGTCGCACCAACGCCACCGACGAGCTCATGGCAGCCCGTGTCCAGCTTATCGAACGCGGTTCCGACCAGTACATGAACGCATTTACCAGTTATGTTAAGCAGGGTACCCTTAAACAATCCGATATTACCATCTCGGGTCTTCATGGTTACGACCTCACCGGCCAATTCTCCGACAAAAAAACCACTCGCGAAATAGTCATCCCAGTCCGGGACAAAGTCTTAGTTTTCATCAATGAAAACAGCAAATACGCCAACGAGTTCAACCAGATCTTGGCCCAGTCAAAAATCATTCCTTAGTCAATAGCAAAAATTAATTAAAGTTGCGCTTAATCGACGGCATATCCATCCGTCTCATGCTTGAGCGGCCCATCTTAATGATGCTAACTTGATGGGAGAAAGGTGCTACGGATGGCACATAGCAAGCCTGAGGTAATAGACAAAAACCTTACGGTCGCACAACTCAACAGCCTCATGAGCGACCTTGAGCAGGCCGGGACGCCCGCACGCCTGTTAAAACTGCTAACTTCTACCCTAACGTCATTCACCGACAGCCCGGTAACGGCGTTCTCGTACGATGTAGCTGGCTTGCCGAGTTATGTCGACGAGCACGCTCTACCGGCCGAGCTCCACGGGCAAGTCAAATACCCGGGACTATCGGCCAACACCCGCCAACCAACAGCCATGGCCGCCGATTGGCCCAAACACTCAGATGTCACCACAATTGCCCGCAAACTAGACCTACCAGAACCCAGGCTTTATTTACTGGAAGTAGACGGCGAACATATGGGCGGCCTCATATTCTGGAACCCACCTGTACTTCGCGGCGAGTCTGGAGCTATCCTCGAATTGCTCATGCGCTGCGGCTGTTCCACCCTGCGCTCCATTCAGCTAGCCGAGGCCGTCAAAACGAACCTAGCCGAAACCATGGCTCTCCAGCGCATCACGCAGGCCATTACCCGCTCGCTCGACTTTGACAAAGTGTCGTCCACGCTGCTACGCCACGCCCGCAAGCTGTTCCACGCCGACGCTGCCGCCCTCGCCCTCGTTAGCCCCGACGGCAGCGAGTACTATGTGGACCAATCTGTTGGCATGAGCCCCGACTACGCCGCCAAGCTACGCATAAAGGCTAGCTCCAAGCTGGCTCAGCGCATCCTGCGCAATGGCACACCCGTACAGTTATACGACGTTTCCGACGCCCCGTTCTCGGGTGACAAAGAAGCCACCGCCCGCGAGGGGATCAAGTCGGTACTACTAGCACCCATCTTTTCGGGCGGCCAGCCGGTGGGCGCATTGGGCCTGGTGTCCAAAACCCCCCGCCACTTTGTGTACTCCGAGCTCCGTTTTAGCCAGAGCCTAGCCGAGCAAGCCGGCATAGCCTTCGCCAACGCCACCCTCCATACCAACCTCCAAAAAGCCTCACTCGAAATCGAGCAGACCCGCAAGCTCATGCGCGATGGATTACTAGTGTTCGATCTCGACAAGCGCCTGCGCTACTACAACGCCGCCGCCGGCTCCCTCCTAAAGCTATCCGAGGACCGCCTCAACAAGGCTATGCCGCCTGACGAAATACTGGTCCGCGCCAAGCTCACCGCTGATGAACCAGGTAAATTTGAGCACAGCCTCAATGCCGCACTCGAGGGCCAAACTAGCCGCAGCGACTTTTCCTCCCCCGGCCATGAACACTCCCACTACGAAGCCGTCACCACGCCGTACCGCGACACCAAGAGCAAATTAGTCGGCATTTTGGTCAACATTCGCGACATCACGGCCCTTTATCACGAAAAAGAGAAGTTCCAGATCATTCAAAGTAACATCTCAGATGGACTCATGATGGTCGAGGCCAATGGTCGGGTCATCGAGCACAACGATGAATGGAAGCGCCTCTTCAACATCGACGAGCAGCTGGCTGGCCAAAACTTTGTCGACATCCTCAACTTGTGTAAGGACTTCACCATAGACCGTCCACCAAGCAATATGCTCTCAGAGGTGCTGGGTGGCAAACGCATCACCTCATATGGCCAGTTCGAGACCCGCGGCCGGCACATCCAAATGGCCCTCAGTCCCGTCATGTCCGCCGGCCAGGTCACCGGCGTTGTAGTCACTGCCCGTGACATCACTCCGCTAATCGAAAAGACCGTCGAGGCCAACGAGATGGCGGCCAAGGCCCAACGCCACCTCCGCGAGCTATCCCAGTTGGCCGAACTATCCGGCATCGTGGGCTTTAATGTGTCTAACATTTTCCAAAAATACCTCGCTAAAACCGCTTCGCTCATCGATTGCACCTCGGTCAGTATCTACCTCTATGACCCCATCGAGCAGCAGCTAATCCGACGCCAAACCACCAGCCCCGGACCCGACGATCAGCCCACACTCGAGCTAGGTTCGGCCCACCCGGCCGCGCAAGCCCTCGCCACCCGCAACGCCGTGCGATCACGGCCTGACGATGCCATCACCTACCATCAGCTCGCCGTACCCATAACGCACCATTCCAAATCGCTCGGATCCCTGCTCGTAGGCCGGCACGAACGGCCCTTCGGCGAACACGAAACCCGGCTAGCCCGCCTGGTAGCTACCCGTTTGGCCGTACTGGTCGAGAACGCCAACCTCTACCACGACGTCAACGCCCGCCGCGAGCGCTGGGAGGCCGTCTTCCGCTTCACCGACGAAGGCATTGTGATCTTCGATCGCTCCGGCTCCATCGTCGGCTTTAACCCGGCCTCCACCGAGATCACGCAGTACCTAGCCGCCGAAGCCATCGGCAAGCCATTCAGTAAAATCATCCAGACTGTCGGCCCCGACGATGTCACCAACAGCCCTAATCCGCTCGAGCGAGTGCTGGGCGAGGGCGTCACCATCGCCAAGAGCGAGCAGCTCATCCTCAACCGCACCGGCAACCGCATCTGGACCGAAATCAGCTACTCGCCAATCTTCGACGATGCCGGCCGTATCACCTCTGGCATCGCCATCATCCGCAACACCACCAAAGACCGCGAAGTGGAAGAGATTAAGAGCGACTTCATTAGCATCGTGTCCCACGAGCTCCGCACGCCGCTCACTGCCATCAAGGGCTTCCTCTCCATGACGCTCAAAAACGATTTCGGCCAGTTATCCGAAAAACAGTTCCATTACCTTAGTCGCGTCTACCAATCCAACCAGCGCATGATCGACTTAGTGGAAGACCTCATGGACGCCACCTACATCGAATCCGGCAAGATCAACCTCACCATCTCGCCTGTAGCCATGGAATCCGTAATCTCAGAAGTAGTATCCGAGCTAGCAGGCAAAGGCGCCGCCAACCAGATCATGATCAACGTCCGCCGCCGCCAGCGCCTACCGCTTGTCCTAGCGGACGAAACCCGCCTCCACCAGATTGTGCTCAATCTGGTGGATAATGCCATCAAGTATTCCATGCCTGGCACTACCGTGGAGGTCGATTTCAAAATCCAAGACGACGAACTCATCACGACCGTCTCCGACCACGGTGTCGGCATCTCCAAGAACCAGATCGACCGCCTCTTCACCAAATTCGGCCGCATCTTCAACCCGCTGTCAGTTCAGGCCGGCGGCACCGGCTTAGGCCTCTACATCGTCAAGAACCTTGTAGAGTCCCACGGGGGGCGTATCTGGGTCACCAGTATTGAGGGTAGGGGAAGTAAGTTCCATTTTTCCCTCCCCATTGCCAAACAACTTCCACTTCTAAACTAATTCTTAACTAATAAAGTTTGCCCGAAAAATATCATTTGTTAAACTAGCCTAAAGGAGTCGCACATGGCAAAGATTTTACTGGTAGAAGATGACGCGATCCTGGTAGAAATGTACCAGGCCAAATTTGAACTGGAAGGCCACGAAGTCAGAGTTGCTACCAACGGTGAGGAATGTCTAAACATCCTTAAGGAATTCCACCCCGAACTCATCTTGCTCGATATCCTCATGCCCAAACTCAACGGCTTCCATGTGCTCAAAGAGATCAAGAAGCAGCCCGACATGCGCCAGATCCCGGTAATTTTGCTTACCAACCTGGGCCAGGCAGAAGTCGATATGAACCAGGAACTGGCCAAGGCCCTCGGCGTCAACGACTACCTCATCAAGAGTCACCACACGCCGGACGAAGTGGTCCAAAAGGCGGTCAAGGTGCTTAAATCCACCGGCTCAGCCTCCAGCAAAGCCGATTAGCATGCTCGACCTAGCGCAAGTGTTACTGCGCGAAACCCGCCACGTAGCTATCGCCACCGTCAACACCGACGGTTCGCCGCATTGCTCGCCAGTATTCATGGTGTTCGACGAGCGCCTCCGTGGTATTTGGTCGTCAGACCCACGTTCACTTCATTCCCACAACATTGACCGCACCGGCCAAGCCTTTTTGGTACTGTTCAACCCCGAGCACGGCGGCGGTCTGTACATCAAAGCACGCGCCAAGCCGGTAGGGGAGCCCGACCTGGAACAAGCTTATGCTACCTACAAATCGTCCGGCCACCCGGTTGCAGACCTCTCGTCCTACTCCAGCGGCGCACCGCAGCAGCTCTACCACGCCACTCCCGAGCAAATCTGGGTTAACCAATCCCAAAAAGACCCCCGCGGCGTTATTATCCACGACCATCGGATCGAGATCCCGCTCGACCAACTACTATAATCAAACCATGCCCACCTACCAAACCACCGGTATCGTCATCGGCCGCACCAACTTCGGGGAGGCCGACCGGATCGTGCGCTTCCTAACCCCCGAGCACGGCAAGGTCAGCGCGGTTGCCAAAGGCGTGCGCAAAATCAAAAGTCGCGCAGCCGGACACCTTGAACTATTCGGCGAGGTTAGCCTCATGCTCGCCACCGGCCGCAACCTTGACGTCGTCACCTCGGCTCGGCTCATTTGGTATCCGCACCGCCTCAGTACCGCTCACATCGACCTGGGGCTAGCCTTTGTGATGGCCACCGCCGCCGATCGCCTCACCGAGCCAGGGCAGGGGAGCTACAAACTCTACGAAACCCTGCGCGAGGCCGTGCACGCCCTCGAGAACTCCGGTGCCAGCCCAACCCTCGAGCTGTGGTTCAAATTGCGATTACTCGACAACCTAGGCTACCGGCCGGAGCTCACCGCCTGCACTCTGTGCGGCCGCCACGATGCCTCCACCGATTACTACTTCGATCCCGCCCGCGGCGGCATCACCTGCGCCGCTGATGCATCAGCCACCGCCCGCCCCATCAGTCAAGCCGCCATCAAGCTTTGGCGACTACTGTCCGATTACCCCTACGCCACCGTCTCCAGTATCGCTGACGCGCCCACCCTGGCCACCCAAACCCTCGAGTTCTGCGACCAATTCTACGAGCACCATCTAGGACGCGCCTTCCGACCCTATCTGGTACAATAGCTGGCGTAATCAACAAGGTCCCCATGCCCGAATCCACGTCCGAACTCGCCTGGCAGCTCGCCGACTACCAAGCCGCCGGAATGGAGCCGCCCCGTCGTCTCGCGGCCAACCCCGACCTAACTGAAGGCGAGGTCATGACTGACGAAGAAGTCGAAGCTTACATTACCGACTCCATCGCCACCCTACGCATCCTGGCCGACCGCCAATCCGACCGTTATGACGCCATCTACGAGTGCTATTGCTCGGACCTCAAATACTTGACAAGTCTTGGAAGAATGAGTGAAGACGACTATAATGAGCTCACTTCACTAGACAACTTACGGTTTTAAAAGCAAATTATGACCAAAACCAATCCCACCACTCTCGATACTCTCGTTGCGCTCGCCAAACGGCGCGGTTTTATTTTCCAGGGTTCCGATATCTACGGCGGCATGGCCGGCATGTACGATTACGGCCCGTACGGTGTCGAGCTCCTAAACAACCTCAAAAAAGCTTGGTGGAAAGAGCACATCTACGATCGCGACGATTTTTTTGGACTCGATTCCGCAATTTTCAAAGTGCCGAAGGTCTGGGAGGCCTCCGGCCACACCGCCGGCTTCGCCGATCCTCTAGCGGAATGCAAAACCTGTAATACTCGTATCCGTGTCGACAAAGAGCTAGAACAAATTGGTATCAAGGCCGACGAAAAAATGTCGGAAGCCGAGCTGCAAAAACTTTTCGACGCCAATCGCGACAAGCTAAAGTGTCCAAAATGCGGTTCGAAAAATTTCGGTCCCGTACGCATGTTCAACTTATTGGTAAAAACAAACATGGGCGACTTTACGGGCGATATTAATGCCGTACCGATTTACTTACCGGGCGAAGCATCCCAGGGCATCTACTTAAACTTTAAGAATGTGGTCGATACGACTCCGGCCAAAGTTCCGTTTGGTATCGCCCAAATTGGCAAGGCCTTCCGCAACGAAATATCACCGCGCAACTTTATTTTCCGTACCCGCGAGCTAGAGCAAGCTGACACGCAATATTTTGTTCGACCCAACGAGAATAAAGAGCGCTACGAGCAGATTAAAAAAGATCGCTTGGAATGGTATGTGCGCATGGGTATCAAGCGGGAAAACCTACGCTTAAAACAGCACGACAATCTAGTCTTTTACGCCGCTGACGCTTGGGACATCGAATACAATTTCCCAAGCCTTGGCTTTGATGAGCTCGAAGGTATCCACGACCGCACCGATTATGACTTAACTCAACATTCAAAATTCTCGGGCACCGATTTGTCCTACAGCGATCCAGCAACGGGGGAGAAGTATATCCCTTGGATCCTGGAAACATCTGTCGGAATGGGCCGCATGTTCTTGGCGTTTTTGAGCGATGCCTACCACGAAGAAGATGTTAATGGCGAAACCCGAACCGTTTTGAAGCTAAATCCCGAGCTCGCTCCGGTAAAAGTCATGGTCAGCCCACTGCTAAAAAACAAACCCGAGCTGGTTGCCAAAGCCCGCACCGTCTTTAAGGACGTGAAGGGCGAATTTGGCGCCGTGGCCTGGGACGACAATGGCAACATCGGCAAACGCTACCGCCGTCAGGACGAAATCGGCACGCCACTGTGTGTCACCGTCGACTTCGACACCCTCGAAGACCAAGCGGTCACCGTCCGTCATCGCGACACGATGAAGCAAACTCGCATTAAAATCGCCGAGCTGAGCGAGGAGCTGCGACGGCAGCTGGCCGCCTTCTAGCCATGGCAAGCGGCAGAGGTCCCAAGGTAGTTGTGATTGGCGGCGGCACCGGTACCTTCACGGTCCTATCAGGCCTCAAGCACTACGTAGGCGACATCACCGCCATCGTTAACATGGTGGACGATGGCGGCAGCACTGGCGTGCTCCGTGACGAGCTCGGCGCCCTGCCACCCGGTGACGTTCGGCAATCACTAGTGGCCCTATCCGACGTATCGAAGAATTTGCGCGAACTGTTCAATTATCGTTTCCCCAAGGGTTCATTTGCCAGCGGGCACTCTTTTGGCAACCTGTTTATCTCGGCCCTGGAGCAGGTCACCGGCAGCATGCCCGAGGCTGTAAAGGTGGCCGGCGAAGTGTTGTCGATCCAAGGCCAGGTCATACCCGCCACCACTGACAACGTCCATCTCATACTCGAAACCGCCGACGGCCGCATTATCCGCGGCGAGGACAAAATCGGGGAGGGACCGGCCCATGAGCGACTGTTCGTGAAGGGCGCACCCCACAAGCTCTGGCTCGAGCCGGCTGCCACCCTCAACCCCAAGGCCAAGCAGGCTATCGCCGAGGCCGACCTTATCGTAATCGCTCCCGGTAAGCTATACTCATCGATCCTGCCATCACTGCTCATCGAAGGCATGCCCGACGCCCTCTGCAGGGCCAAGGGGCGCAAAATTTACGTCTGCAATCTTATGACCCGCCCGAACCAAACCGCCGGCTTTTCCGTCCAAGACTTCGCCGATGAAGTGGAACGTTACGCCGGCGCCCCTATGCTCGATTGCGTCATCTACAACACCGAGCGACCCAGCAAATACCTGCTCGACAAGTATGCCTTGGAAGGGGAGCGCGAGCCGGTGGAATTTAACACCAACGCTCTTGCTAGTGAGCATTACCAGGCTATCGGCGAGCCGCTCATTTCCAAGACTCAGCCCAAGCAACCAGGCAGCGACCTGCTTAAGCGCACGCTCATCCGGCATGATTCCGACAAGGTCGCTCGCTTAATTATGCGTATTTACTTTAGTTAGAAAGGTTAGGTTAAGCCATGAAAGTTACTACCGCCGTCATCTTCGCCTCCGGGTTCGGCAGCCGTATGCTCCCAGTCACCGCTGCCGTTCAAAAAGAACTGCTGCCAATTCTGGACCGCCCAGTCATCGATTACGTAGTGAGCGATTGTATCGCTGCCGGCATTAGCCAAATTATCTTTGTGATCCGGCCCAACTCGCATGCCCTCCAGGATTACTACGTGGGCAATACCGTGCTCGAGAGCCACTTGGAGCGTTTTGGCAAACATGACGCCATCGAAAAGCTGCGTGACATCCACAGCCAAGCCACCTTCACCTTCGTTGAACAACCCGAATCGGCCGGCTATGGCACCGGCGCGCCACTTAAAGTGGCCATACCGCACCTACCCAAAGACGAAGCATTCGTAGTTTGTTCGGGTGACGATTTTCTGTGGCGCACCGACGGTGGCTCCGACATGAAGGCTTTAGTGGAGGCATTTTCAGCCGCCCAAGCCGTCGGAGCGATAATGTCACTCGAGCGCCCAGACGAGGAGCTGCACAAGTACGGCGTACTTGAAGTAGCCCAAGAAGGGGAGTGGGAATACCTGCGCGAGTTCGTCGAGAAACCGGCCGCCGGTGAAGCCCCCTCAAACATGATCAACATTTCCAAGTACATCATGACCCCTCAGATGATCCCATACGTAAAGGCTGTTAAGGTTAACTCCAAGTCCGGCGGGGAATTGTACGTCACCGACGCGGTCGCCGCCGCCGCTAAAGACCACAAAATCGTAGTTCAACGAGCTCAGGGTGCCTACTTGGATTCGGGCAGTGCCGCCGGCTGGCTCAAGGCCAACCTGACAGTCGCCGCTTCCAGGCCGGAAATGGCCGACGTCTTGGCCGATCGCGATAATTTTGTCACCAAGCACTAACAACAATTTGGGTTTACAAACTGGAAAGTTTGTTATAACATTACATGGCCCAAACGAGCTCTCAACCCGGTGGCCAATGGATATTGAACCTCGTTGACACCAAATGCCTGATATTTTATAATCTCTGAGTAATGAGCCACGAAACTACTACAAAATCTATCGTCAACTACGACTACAAGACTGCCGTTGATCAAATTCTGAAAGAGTTGCGCCGCGACCGTGACCGCCAGATCATAGCCCGGCGTTTTGGGTTTGGACTCAGCCGCCGCCAGACGCTCGAGAAGATCGGTGGTGATTTTGATATCACTCGGGAGCGCGTCCGTCAGATCGAAAAAGCCGCCATCTCCAAGATGCGTGCCTCGGGTTCACTCGAGATCAGCCGGGCAGGCGAGCTGCTGCGCGAGGTTGTTGCCCCCGCTGGCGGAATCCTACTTACCACCGATGTAGCCGCCATCCTTGGCGCCTCCGACAACGACATCCCATACATCGTATTTCTAGCCTTACTGGCCCCGGGCATCGAGCTAATCGAAGAAGACGACGATTTGCGCCAAGCCGTCGCCCTGACTCCCGTCTATGGCCACTCGCAGGTTGCCCAGCTACTGGCCGAGATCACCAAGACCATCAAAGATCACAACAAACCGATTACACTCGCCAAGGTCCGCTCCAAGCTGCCTTCAGAGCTCGACGCCGCCACCCTGGAGCAGCTCATGCGCGTCTCCAAGCGCCTGGCCTTCTTTGACGGCAAGTGGGGCCTCATTAGCTGGCCAGAGGTCAATCCCAAGAGCATTCGCGACAAGACCTACTTGGTTCTCAGCCGCCACGGCCGACCGTTGCACTTTTCGGAGATCGCTAAGCACGTCCGCGGGCTCGGCACCAACAAGCGCGACGTTACCGTACAGGCCGTCCATAACGAGCTCATCAAAGACGATCGTTTCATCCTTATCGGTCGTGGTATCTACGCTCTGGCCGAGTGGGGCTACGCGCCCGGCACCGTCGCCGAAATCATCGCCAGCGTCTTGCGCGAGGAGCAACCACTCCATAAGGATGAGATCGTCCGGCGCGTACTCATGAAGCGTCAAGTCAAGACCACCACCATCATCTTGAACTTGCAGGAAAAAGACCAGTTCCAACGCACCGCCAAAGCCACCTACAAACTCAAAGATTAATATTCGCTAAAGTCGTATAAAATAGGCGTAGAGGGAGGGTCTAGCTATTAACCTCAGCAATCTACTCAGCCCGCTTTTTGTGATACTGCAAATCATTGGGCTCATCCTATTTAAATACTATGGATGGGTCGTGGTGGTAGCTGTGCTTGGTTATTCCACCTGGCAGTACCGCCGCAAAGAGAAGTGGGTAAATGCTACCGACAACATTCTTCTGCTCGTTGAAGTACCAAAAGACAACGAGAAAAAGGAGCTCTCGGCCGAGCAGATGTTCGCCTCACTGCACGGCATTTTGCGCCCTCGGGCCGAACTACAAAAAGAAGGCTCCATCCAGGAACACGTCTCGTTCGAGATCGTTTCGCGTAAAAACTCCATTCAGTTTTACGTCTGGACGCCCAAACACCTTAAAGACTTCGTCGAAAGCCAAATCTACGCCCAATATCCAACCGTCCAGATTAAAGAGAATCCGGAGGATTACTCGCGTGCGCCCGTTGATGGGCGGGTAATTTACGGCACCGAACTCGGCCTCACCAAAGACACCGTCATGCCGATCAAAACCTTCGCCTCGTTTGAGGTGGACCCGCTGGCCGGTATCACCGGGGTACTCGCCAAAATGGAGCAGGTAGGGGAGGAGTGCTGGATCCAAATCCTGGCGCGCCCCGCAGACGACTCCTGGCACGAGCAAGGCAAAGGCTACATTGAGGCCATGAAAGGGGGCGCCAAGCCCGACTGGGGGACACAGGCCGCCAATGTGTTCCTGCAAGTCCCCATTTATATCCTTACCAACCTAGTGATGGCGCTGTTTGCACCGCCCGCACCGCTCGACAAAAAAACCGCCGAAAAGAAGGAGCTCAGTGTGGGCCAGCAAGCCGTCTTAAAAGCGGTAGAGGAGAAGAGTGGCAAACTAGGCTACCAAGTAAAGATCCGCATCGCCTATCTGGGTCCCGACGAGGCCAGCGCCAAGCAACGTATGCAAGCCATCGTTGGTGGCTTCAAGCAATTCAACACCACCAACCTCAACGGTTTCACAAGTACCAAAATGTACAACTCGCCAGAGTTCATCGAAGATTATCAGGCCCGGCTGTTCTTCGAACCTGGCTACATTCTCAACATCGAGGAGCTCGCCTCACTGTACCACCTGCCTCACAAGACAGTGGAGACGCCCAACATGGTCTGGACCACCGCCAAAACTTCTGAGCCGCCGTCAAACCTGCCGGTGGAGGGCATCACCGATCCCGAAGAGATCAGCCTCTTCGGCCTATCCAAATTCCGTGGCCGTAACCTCAAATTCGGCATTAAGCGGCGTGACCGCGGCCGCCACCTCTACATCATTGGTCAAACCGGCGCTGGCAAGTCGTTCCTGCTGCAGCTACTCACGCTATCGGATATCTACCACGACGTCGGGTTCGCTATTGTGGATCCGCACGGCGACCTCTGTACTGACATCATGAAATACATCCCCGAGCACCGACTTGCAGACGTCGTTTACTTCAACCCCGCCGACCGCGACTTCCCCATGGCCTTCAACCCCATGGAGGTCTCAGACCCAGCCATGAAAGACCACATCAGCTCCGAGCTCGTGGGTGTACTCAAACGTATGTTCGACTCCTGGGGTCCGCGGCTTGAGTACATCTTGCGTTACACCTTACTGGCCCTGCTCGACTACCCTGAATGCACCATGCTCGACATCCCGCGCATGCTCAACGAAAAGGGCTTCCGCAAGAAGGTTATCTCCTATATCCAAGACCCCGTGGTTAAGAGCTTCTGGGTGACAGAGTTTGCCTCCTGGAACGACAAATTTGCCTCCGAAGCCGTCGCGCCAGTTCTCAACAAAGTGGGTGCCTTCGTTGCCAACCCGCTGGTACGTAACATTATTGGCCAGAAGAAGAGCGCCTTCAACATCCGCCATATCATGGACGAAGGCAAAATCCTGCTCTGCAACCTCTCGCGCGGGCAAGTCGGTGAAGACAACGCCGCCATCTTGGGTGCACTCATGGTCACCAAGGTACAGCTGGCCGCCATGTCCCGCGCCGACATCGCCAACGTCGACGATCGCCGGCCCTTCTACCTCTACGTCGACGAGTTCCAGAACTTCGCCACTGATTCATTCGCGGTCATCCTCAGTGAAGCCCGTAAGTACGGCCTCAACCTCACTGTCGCCAACCAGTACATCACCCAAATGCCCGAGGTGGTGCGCGACGCCGTGTTTGGCAACGTCGGTACCATGATTACCTTCCGCGTCGGTCCCGGCGACTCGGCCGTCCTCAGTAAGTATTACGAGCCCGTATTTGAAGCCATGGACATCACCCGCCTGCACAACCAAAACATCTTCATCTCTATGATCATTAACGGCGAGAAAGCCATCCCGTTCTCTGGTACCACCTTGCGCATGCCTGATCCCGAACTCGACCTCACCGATCGCATTGTACAAATCACGCGTCAAACCGTCGCCTCACGCCGCGACGAGGTTGAAGCCGATATCCGCGCCCGCACCGCTGAGGCCGGCGACGCCGGTGCCCGTGCCGTCGGGGCCGGACCCGGTATCGCCGGCGCTTTACCTGAGCCCGAAGAAAAACCGAACAAGGAATTCTTGGGCGGACTCCGCAACCCCAACCTACCAACCCAAGCAGCCGGACCCGAGCGTAGGGGAGACAACAGGGGAGGAGACCGCCGGAACAACAGCAGCTCAGATCGCGACCGCAGCCGTGATCGTGACCGCGGACATCGGCCAACCCAGAGCGGGGGAGATAGCAGGCGAACCCATCCGGCCGGAGTAGGAGGCAACCATCCGCACGCCTATGCCCCCGACGCCCAACCGACCCATTCACCCGTCCACTCACCTGCCCCCGACAACGACGGTCGCGCAATTCAGCCCGGCGAACCCATCAGCTTCCGCTAGTACCCCACTCCCCTAGCCGCTTTTTAGCGGCAGGGGAGTGCCATCACCAAAAGCTCCAGACAGAGGCAAAGCACAAGGCAACAAAATCCACGCCCCCACCAAGAGTCAAACGAGGGTAAATAGAAGGTTCTGGCTCGAGCAAGCCAAAACAAAGACGTATCGTAAGACCTTTTGAGCCCACATTAAGTAACGTCGCACAATGTATATTTTGCGTCGCAAACGTACAAATTAGCGCTAAAACAGCTGTTTAGTCAAATTTTAACTTTTTTAATTTCATCGCCGGTTTTACCCCTATTCTTTTTGTTGGCGATAAAGAAAGACCCACTCCGCCAATATTGCAACCACTTACTAAAACCTTTTGTACAAAAACCGAACTTAGACTAGGGGAGAGGCGGCTATTTCCAGTAAGCCCGGCCGGCAATCCTCAGGTCCAAGTACTGCGCCGGCGCCGTCTTTTGCGCGGTCAACAGCGCCTGCACCGACTTCAAATCATTAAGCTCATCCGTTACCGGTCTACTCGTATCAAAGATTAATTTATAGCCCTTGTTTGTACTCGCAGTCAGATCAAAGGTAGTGTCCTTAATGTCGAGGCTGGTCACCTGGTATCCATTCGCCCTCAGTGCCGGCACCAACTGCGTCACAAAGGCCACAAACCGTGGGCTCGCCACTTGCTTGCCTATGGCCACCGGTAGGTTGCTGCCATCATTCACCACCGGCAATGACGAGTCGGCCGGCAATACGCCGATAGCCGTACCGTCACTATCGAGCAGGTAGTGCTGGTCGCCGCTCAACCAACCCATACTCGGCTGCTTCAACACCACGCTCACCTTTAGGCCGTGTGGCCAATTTCGCAACACCACCGCCGATCGAATCTGCGCATCCTCCAGTTGTAATTTTGACACCAGCTCCCCTTCGTCCAGCGTCAGCAAGTTGCCCTGGCTCCACGACTCATGTGTCAGCTTCTCCACCTCTGTCTGTATCTGGTCTCCCCTACTATTTGCACTTACCGCCACTTGGGTGATCTTAAAGAAATTCAGGACCAAAAAACTGCCACCGAGCACCAGCGCCACCAGTAACAGTAGCCGCTTTTGTAGCAAACTCGGTCCGGTTCGCTTGGGCGTTCGCCGCATCGACCTCCCCAAAGGCTCTCCCCTACCCCAGCTTTGGCGTCCTACCGTCCTCACCCTCCGCTCGGTCATTCGCCGGCCTCCGGAGCGTTCGGCTGTTGTTCGCCCTTATCCCCTGCCCTACCAATGTCCAAGATTAGTCGCGCCAACTCCTTAGCAGCGTCCGATTTGTAAAACTCCTGGATACTACGCCCCAATCGCTCCCGCTCTTCATCATCTTCTAGCAGCCTCCTCACCTCCCCCACTAACCTCTCCGGCGTTAACTTGGCGCCATCCAGCACCCGCGCCGCACCGGAACGGGCCAGCACCCGGGCATTTTCCACTTGATGCCCGGCCATTTCGTAGTTCGGTATTAGTACGGTTGGCTTACCCAGCGCCGCCAGCTCCGCAATCGTGTTGGCCCCGGCCCGTCCCACCACCAAATCCGCCGCCGCCAGCGCCAGCGCCATCTCGGCCATCAGGAAGCCATGAACCTGATAACGATCCTGATGCTCCAGCTTACCGGCTCGCCCCAGTTCAAATTGCACTCGCGCGTATTCGCGTTCGCCCGTGAGGTGAATCACCTGGCACATCTCAAGCAGACCCGGCAGTGCGCCGATCACCACATCATTAATTTGGGCCGCCCCGCCTGAGCCGCCAGTCACAAATAACACCGGCAAATCACCCGTCAGCTCAAATTTTTTCTGGCCCTCCGCTCGGTCAGCCCTTAGCACCTCCGACCGCACCGGGCTACCGGTAAACACCAATCGCGAGCGGTCAAAATCACGATAACTCTTCACCGGGAATCCCACCGCCACCTTCTCCGCCCAGCGCCCTAGCACGCGGTTGGTCAATCCAGGCGTTACATCCGATTCGTGCACCACATACGGAATTCGCAATATCTTGGCCGCAATCCCCACCGGCAGGCCCACGTAACCGCCTTTTATAAACACCACATCCGGCTTAAACGACCGCAACAACCGCAAACTACCCCCCACTCCCCAAGCCGCCTTCAACGCGTCTTTAGCGTTGGGTGCCAGCGTGTGCAGGTTCATCACCTTCTCGAGCATACTGGCCGAATGATAGCGCCGAAACTTGCCCGCCTGGATGGCCTTAAACTTAAGACCTGAGGCCGCCACGATCCGCTCCTCCATACCCCCGGCCTGACCCACGTACAGCAGCTCGACTGATCTATCGAGCGACTTTAACGCGTCGCATGTTGCCAGGGCCGGCGAAATATGCCCGGCCGTCCCCCCGCCGCTGACGACTATTCGCATCGCTTGCCTCTCTTACTGTAAATTTGGAAATGTTTAATAAAATACCAGCCGCAAACAGCGAAATTACCAGACTAGTGCCGCCATACGAGATAAACGGCAGCGGAATACCGGTGAGCGGCAGCACCGCGAGCATTGCGCCTATGTTTATCATAGCCTGGAACATCAACCATAGGCTAATACCGGCCGCCGCCAACCGCGCGAACATGTCTGGCGCATTACGTGCTACCTGCAACCCGCGGTACACCAATAGACCAAACAACACCACGATCGCGAGCGACCCAATCAGCCCAAACTCCTCGGCGATTATCGCGAAAATCGAGTCGTTGGCAGCCTCCGGTAAGTATCCGTACACCTGAATGCTCCGCCCCAGCCCCAGTCCCAAAAAACCACCGGAACCGATCGCGATCAATGCCTGGTTTATGTGGTAACCCTGGCCGGTAAGGTCCTTGCCCGGATCCAAAAACGTGGTAAGGCGACTTAGTCG
This sequence comes from Candidatus Saccharimonadia bacterium, assembly GCA_036488585.1. GTDB lineage: Bacteria > Patescibacteriota > Saccharimonadia > UBA4664 > UBA4664 > DASXHH01. Next base: position 32,662 of record DASXHH010000019.1, read on the forward strand.
GTGCGGGAAGGCCGCCACCGCGCCCCAGCCCAGTACTGCGCTCACCCCCATGAGCCCACCAAAGTGCCGCCACCGCATGCCAGCCGCGAAGTACATGCCAATAGTAGCCAGGGCCAGCACCATCATCGTACCCATGTCGCGCTGGAACACCACAATCACGAAGCTAGCCGCGCCCACCATAATACTAAAGGGCAGCACGCCATCCCACAGCGAGCCAATATCCTTTTGATGCCGCTCAAACCAAGCCGCCAGATACAAAATCAGCGCGAGCTTTAGAATTTCCGCCGGCTGCACCGAAACTGAGCCAAAGCCAATCCATCGGGTGGCACCGTTAGAGCTATGCGACAGCCCTGGCACCAGCAGCCCCACCAACCCTACAATCGCGAGCGCCAATAGCCTCGGCGCCCACACCCGCCACTTCGCATATGGGATCGCCGTCGCCACCACCCAGGCTACCAAACCTAGCACCACGTACTTGATCTGGTTCACAAAATAATAATTGCGGTCAGTGTTACCCGTAAGCTTATGGCTTAATATCGGGCTAATCGAGTACATCATCACGAGGCCCATCGCCAGCAGTACTGTAATAATCAGCGCGATCACATAATCGGGGTGATGCGCCCGCACCGACCGCCCTCCCACTGAATTCACGCTGCACCCTCCATCATGGTCTAGTGCACCTTATTACCAAGCAATGCTAGTACCAGTCCCACGGCACCCACGACCTGGCCGATCACCCACAATCGCATAGTCACCTTGGTTTCTGGCCAACCCTTCGCCTCCAGATGATGGTGCAACGGCGCCGACAGGAAAATCTTGCGATGGAAGATCCGCTTAGACAGGATCTGCAGCGCGCTCGAACCCGCCTCCACCACAAATACGGCCGCGATTATAGGCAACACGAACACAGTGTTAGTGAGCATCGCGATCACACCCAGCGTGGTTCCAAACGCAAACGCTCCCGTATCGCCCATAAAGAACCGAGCCGGGTAGATGCTAAACCAGGTATAGGTCAAAAATGCACCCACAATGGCCGCGCAAAATCCCGAGATACCGTAATTTCCCTGAAAATACGCCACCACCGCGTACACCCCAAACGCCGTCGCCAGCAAGCCACCCGCCAGTCCGTCCAAACCATCTGTAATGTTCACCGCGTTGGCCGTCGACACCACCACCAGGATAAACAGCGGCACGTACAGCCAGCCAATGCTGAAGTCACCTACTGCCGGCACGTGGATCATGTTGTAGCCCAGCTTCAGGTAAAAATACAGCGCCCCGATCACTGCAATCCCAAAGATCAGCGAGAACTTTATCTTGGCCCGCATGCCAGCCACGCCCAGCGCCGAGCCCGTCGCCTTCACGTTCAAGTAGTCGTCAAACAAACCCACCGCCCCGGCCGCCACCAGAATAAACAGCGGCAGGTACGTTTGGTTACGTGACAGGTTAAAGAGCAACGTAATCACCGCCACCGCCACCACAAACACTACTCCACCCATGGTCGGAATATTCCGCTTATGCTTAGCGGCATGCAGCTTCATATATATCGGAGCCTTCTCGCCCGTCAGTGCGTTTGTGCTCGGCTGCTTCCACAGCTTATATTTAAATCCAGCCCGCGTGTACAACGGCACCAACGCCATCGACAGCACAAAAGCCCCAAACGCCATCGACCCAATCCTTGATAGCGATGTAATTTCCTGGGCGTGGATGAAGTTGATAGTTGGGAAGAGTGCCATAATTTGCTCGTGTTATTTTACCATATCTGAAGCCGAATTTTCAGATATGAAAGCATAGCCGGATTGAGTAAATCGGTAGAAAATAATGCCGATCATAGGCTGGGTGGAATCCCGTAGTACTTAAACAGCCACTTGCAAACATCTCCAAACACCGGTACGGTCGTGTATTCGGCGAACCCACACGAGGCGCTATCGCACTGGATCGACGGCTGGTCTATCCGCACCATCACCACGAACTTGGGATTGTCAGCCGGCGCATACCCAATAAACGAGCCAATATTGGCGTTCGGCAAATAGCCGGTGCCGTCGGGCTTCGGGATCTCGGCCGTTCCGGTCTTACCGGCAATCTTGTAACCCGGGTTCATGTTACCGGCTATAAATCCGGAGCCGTGCTGCACCACCACCTGCAACATCTGATTCAGGTTGCTAATAGCCTGGGGCGACATAATGTGATCGCTTAGCAGCTTCGGCTTCACCGACTGAGTGCTACCATCGGCGGCCATCACCGCGTCCACCAGGTGCGGCTGATACAACTTGCCGCCGTTGGCAATGGCCGCCATAGCCTCAGCCATCTGCGCCATCGTCACGCTTATGCCCTGACCAAACGTCATGTTCGCATAGGTGACGTCGTTGGTGCTTGGCTGAGGCACGAACCCAGCCGCCTCATTGGCCTGCTCAATGCCAGTTCGCACCCCAAACCCAAAGTGCTTGGTGAAATAGTCAAACAGTGTCTTCTTGCCAGCCAGCGTAATCTTGGACGTGTTGTCGCCCAACATCCTCAGCACAAACATCACGCCGGTGTTTAGGGAGTCGCGCAACACCACCGTCATAGTTTTATTGTTGCCGGCTTTGTCGCCCGCAGCATCGCACACCTTAGTACCCTCGATGTCATCACATAGATGATCATCGTAGGTAGTATCGGGCGTTACCTTGCCCTGGTCCAAACCGGCCGCCATCGTAAATACCTTCATGCCCGATCCCGGTTCAAACTGGCTCGACGTCACCCGATTCATAAACACGCTGTAGTCCGTCACATCGCTATAGCGATTCGGATCATACGACGGATAGTTAGCCATGGCCTTCACCGCCCCATTCGACGGGTCGAGAATGATAATGCTGCCAGACTTCGCCTTCACCTTTTGCACCTGCGCCGCCAGCTCTTGCTCGGCCATCGCCTGGATATTGCGATCAAGCGTCAGCACATAGCTGGTGCCATCCACCGGCTGCTTGTCCACGTTATCGGCCGTCGCGATCGGAATGCCGTGCGTGTCGGTCTTAGCTGCCAGCTGCCCCGGCGTTCCGGCCAGTTGATTGTCCAAATAGCCCTCAATTCCGTACTGCCCCACCCCATCGGCGTTCACAAACCCAATCGCCTGAGCCGCCAGCGATCCTTCTGGATAGGTGCGGTAATCGCGGTCCACCAGGCCAATGCCCGGCAATTTCAGCGCTGACACCTTGGCTGCCACGGCCTTCGGCAGCCGATCAGCCAACACGGCGTATTCAATGCCGTGATTCAGCCGATTCTCATAGTCAGCCGCCGAACCACCCGTTACGGCTGCCAACTTTTGGGCCACTTCGTGCTTGTCGCCCACATAGCGAGGATCGGCATACATGAGCTCGAGCGTTTCGTTGAGAGCGATGGATGATGTACCGTCTCCATCATGCACATATAGCTCACCGCGCCTGGCCGGAATCGAATACTTCCGGGTATGCTCACTCGAGGCCTGGGCAGAGTAGCGGCCGTGCTGGATTACCTGCAAATCCACCATCCGCACTAACAATACCGCACCGCAAAAAACCAGTACTCCCGTAAAGTACCCTAGCCTCCTGCGCTGCTCTATTGTGTCGCTCGCCCTCGCCATAATGCCCTCATCCTATCTTATCTGAAGCGTTGGCGCGATTTACTTGGCGTACGAAACTTGAGTTGTCGGCACCATCCCAGCCGTGTCAGCCGAGCCCTTAATCGAGCTAATCGCCTGCAACCGTCCGGCCTCCACTGCCATATCCCGCTTATCCGCCAGTACCTGGTCACGCTGAGTGGTAAGGTCGGTAATTTTATACGTAAATGCCCCAGTCTTCGTGATCTGGTTCAAATACAACAGCGCTAGTACGCTAATAAGTGCAATCACTACAAACGTAGCGGATGTCGGCCCCAACTGAAGTTTTGTGGGCTGACGATAAAGATTTTGATTACGGCGCGCCGTAATTACAGCGGTGGACATAGCGCGAGTTCCTAACTTTTGTTTTTATGTTTTGTCGTTTTTGAGTTTTTGGTTGGTGATTTTAACCCTTCACCTGGGGTACGGACCAACCGGAATCTGGGGCCGGGCCATAAAAAAGCCCGGCCCCATTCGAGACCCGGTTATTTCTTAACGCGAACCTTAACGGTCACGCGGCGCGAGCGCCCTTCGACTTTGATGGACATTTAGTCCCTCCTTTTGTTTTTGTTTATTTTTTCGGCGGCGCGGAGCTTAGCACTCCTGGCACGCGGGTTGATAGCAATTTCGTCCGAATCAGCCGTAACCGGCTTACTTGTAATTTTAAACACACTAGCCACATGTCCGCAAGTGCAAACTGGTTGCTTCGGCGGGCATATGCAGTCACGCGATTCGGTATCAAAGAACTGTTTAACAATGCGGTCTTCCAGCGAATGGAAGCTAATCACGGCTAATCGCCCACCTGGCGCTAAAATTTTTGTTAGCACCGGCAGCGCGTCCGCCAGTTGGGTCAGCTCCGAGTTGACCTCAACCCGTATGGCCTGGAAAGTCCGGGTCGCAGGATCGATGTCTCCACCGCCAAGCGCTGCTTTTCGCACCACCTGGGCTAATTTGGCCGTGGTAGTAATTGGGCGCATAGCGATAATCGCTTTGGCGACCGCCCGGGCCTTCGGCTCCTCGCCATATTCCCGGATAATCCGCTCCAGCTCAGGCATACTCGACCGGTTTACAACCATTTCGGCTGTTACCGGCTGAGATTGATCCATGCGCATGTCGAGCGGCGCGTCGGCCTTAAAGCTAAAGCCTCGGTCCGCATTGTCAAATTGTGGTGACGATACTCCCAAATCCAGCAGAATCATATCCACTAGCCTGCCGTCTTCGAACAGCCGGTTGGCCGCTTCCAGATAGCTGCAGTGCATAATCTCCGCCGCATCCCCAAACCGATCGGCTAAGGCCTGCGTAGCATGGGCGTCCCGGTCTACCAAGATGGCGCTGCCATCCGGACCGATCCGCTCCATAATTGCCACCGCATGACCGCCGTACCCGGCTGTCCCATCCATATACGACTCACCCTTCCGGGGGTTGAGTACCCGGACCACCTGGGGCAATAGTACTGGTTGGTGTGGAGTTTTTGGCATTTTCAAGGTCACCTATTCAGCAGTCAGCTTTTTGTTTGAACGTTTTGGTTTTTGTCCGCGCGAAGCGGAAATTGGAGTTTTGTGGTGGTAAGGAATCGTTGTTCGAGATTGAACAATAATTCCTTAAAAAGAGTGTGTGTTGTGAGGTGGAGTTTACGATAGAGGTTCGAGGCCATTTCGAGGACGGCGACCTATAGTACCGTTTTGCTGACTGCCAAATAGCTGCCTTTAAAATGTTTGTTTTTACTTTTGAAGGTTCTTTCTTTTTGGTAAGGAAAACGAAATTATTTCGCAGTCAGCCGCCAGTATTTGCCGGCTCGCACTGCCATCACCTCCTTTTTTATTCCTGCGTAGTCCAGGAGGTGCTGCTCGATGGTAATCCGACCCTGCTTGGCATCCATGCCAGTAGTCGTCTTGCCCATCCGGAACTGAACGTTAAGATCGGCCGTGCGCTCATCTAGAATATCGCCTTTGAGCGCTACTTCCATCTCTTCGTTCCAAACTTTTTCAGTGTACAGATGCAGGTAGTTTGCAAAACCCCGCGTTATGATCATCCTTCCTCCCTCGAACTCGTGACGCAATTCCGCTGGCACTGTGAGCCGGTTCTTGTCGTCTAGTTTTCGTTCGAAGAAGTCCAATTTGTGATCCTACCGTGGTGAGTGCTACCCACTGCAACCCACTGCAACCAGTATATGACCCACTACTACCCACTGTCCAGTTTAAAGTTATCCACAAACAGAGTAAGACCCCGCATGTAGCGGGGTCTTACTGATTGGTCGCAAACCGCAACCGGCGTCAATTACACGTTACGGGCCCGCAGGCCCGCCCGTGTTACTGGCGATCGCGCTTGCGCAAGGCACCTAGCAGCGACTTCTTGCTGCGTAGATAGGCTCGGCCAGCGTAAGTGATGCCGGCCAAACCAGCTGCACCACCCAGGGCGGTCGCGGGACCAGTCTGAACCAGCGTCGGCGTCGTCTCGCTCAGCACTTGCGGCGTCTGTGTCGGAACCACCTCGTGCTCTTCGGGCGTAGCCGACGGCAGCGGTGTAGCGGTTTCGGTCGGGATAGGCGTTAGCGTGGGCGTAGCCGACGGAGTCGGAGACGGGGACGGCTTGCTCATCGGGGTCGCCTTCACCGCGTTACCGCAGGACTTCATCACGGCAAATTGGAACTGGCCGTTCTTCATCACCACAAACGCACTGAGCGAATTGTCCAGGAACGACACGCTAGGCTTACGAGCGAAGAAAGTTGTACCTCCCCAAGATTCCTGAGTGCTACCGGCAATGTTCTGGCGGCCTCCAGTAACTGCACCGGTCGCCACCAATTGGTTTCCTACAAACACATCACCCGACTTTGTAACCGTACCGTTCTGTGCGTCTGAACTCATACCATTAATCGCCCCACTGGTAATACCGAACCACGCGTAAATATGCTGAATGCTAGAGGCACTGTTATGACCATCACCGTGAGCATACCGGCTTTGCAGGGTCGAAACCGTAGTTGCCCCACACCAAATCACGGCGTTAGCGTCACAATTTTGACTTTCGGCTGCTGATGCCGACATTGGCAGCATCAAACCCATCACAATCGCGGCGGCACCTGCCAGACGGCTGATCTTTTGACTCATGTCTCTCATATTCAACATTCTCGTGCTCCCTGTGCATATTTATAATGCAAAAATCCATCACTCAAATATGCCTTCAGTATGAGGTATTTACCCTTTGCTGCAAGCATATGCGTAAACTGCCAAGCAGGACTCTGCCGGCGATGCATGGGCGGCATACATCAACCGACAGAGTCCTGCTCGTAAGTTACGCTAATATATCAGAAAAGTCGAAAATAGTCAACCCGCCAGTGGCTTCAACTCCCGCTGGTACCCTTCGGCCACCCTCTCGTCCACCGGACCCAGAAAGCTTAATCCCTGCCGACCAGCATCCACCATCTTGCGCGCCACCGCCACCACCTCATCCGGCCGCACCCCGCGCATAAGCTCCATGGTACGATCAAAGTCCCGGATTTCGCCTGCCTCATCGTACGGTTCCAGATACCAACCGAGCAGATCGCCTGGCGTCTGAGTGGAGCGCTTAATCGACCCCACCAACAAATCCTTGGCCGCATCCAGCTCGACGTCGCCCAAATCCCCTTTCCGCACCTCATCAAACCCCCGCCCTATCACCTCAAACAGGGTGTCTGCATTTCCTGGCGTCACATAGCCTAGAAAGCCAAACGAGCTATTGCCGGGCTCTGCGTGACCAGCCCCACTCACCGCGTAGGCCAGCCCCCGCCGCCGAGCCTCACCCAAAATTCGCGAACCCATGCCCCCCACCAGCACTAGCCGAAGCAGCGTCATGGCCCGTCGCTCCGCCTCAGTCAACTCGCCAAAATACATCACTGCCCGGTAATACAGTTGCTTAATGTCGCGATGCGCCACTACCGGATGCTTCAATCCCAAGCCGATCTCCCGACTGCGATCCATTCGCTCGCCCTTCGGCATCTGCTGAAATATCCGGTCCAGCCGCCGCACCACTGCCTCTCCCCCATCGCTAAAGTTGCCGGCCACAAAAAACCGCGCATTGCCACTCGAATGCGTGCGCTCATAATGTTTCCGCACGTGATCAACCGTTATCTTGGGTAGCTGTCCGATTCGCTCATCATAATTCAGCCATAAATGTGGAAAAGCCTGCTCCGCCAGCTGCACCGAGCAAACTGTGGAGTGGTTGGTGGTATTGCGCGTTAGCTCCTCTCGCACGTTGCCGATCTCGGCCGCGAGCGGCTTTTCGGTAAACAAAGGCGCCGTCAGCTGCTCCTCCATCAAATCCAATATCCGCATCAGCTCAAAGTCCGCACATTCGTACACGTATCCGTTAATATCCACGCTGGTGTGCGCATTCACGTACGCCCCATTCTTTTGCGCCTCAATGAAAAACTCGTTCGGCCCCGGATGCTTCTGGGTAACTGTCGAAAGCAAGTGCTCCATTACGTGCGGTACCTCGTACACCTTGCGGTCGGCAAACTGGAAGCCCGAATTAAACCGCACCTGCAGGCTTACCACATCACTGCCCGGCACATTCACCAACAACCCCGATCCTCCACCCGTCACGTGATGCTCGGTCACACCATGCTTCATACTGTTGCCTCCGTTTAGGTTATGCCAGGGCCAACACTTGCGCCTTATACTTATCACCCCGGTCTTTCCAGTCCCGAAACCCATCCGTCGCCGGACAGCCGGGAGACAACAATACTACATCGCCAGGCTGGGCCAATGCCCGGGCAGAAACCACAATTTCTGCCATGGTCCGCGGCCCCATAATTGCTCTCTTAAACCCTGCCTTTTCCAGTGCTACCTGTAGCTTGCCAGCCGCCTCCCCCATAAGCACCGCAAACCGCACATTGCTGCCGGCCACTTCCAGGGCCAGCTCACCATAATCCACCGGTCGGTCCGCACCACCTAGTACCACTACCTTTGGTGGGCCATACGACCTCAACGCAGCCGCCGCCGACTCCGGAATTACCGAGCTCGAATCATTCACGTACCATATGCGATCCGCTTCTCTCACCATTTCCAATCGGTGCGGCAGACCTCGAAAATTCTGCACGGCTCGCTGTACCGCCGACGCATTTTGGCCGGTAAGATCCCAAGCCGCCGTTACAGCGGCGCAAATGTTGGCCAGAGTATGCTCACCCGGCACGACCAAATCGCTTACGGAGCAAATATCGACGTCCCCAATCGCCAATCGCCCGTGGTTCACTCGCGCACCCGGAGCTTGTAGATACGGCGTGTGCCGACCCGGTGATAACTGCCCGATCTGCGCCGAAAACTCGTTTCGCGCATTAAACACCGCCACGTCATCGACTTGCTGACGCCAAAAAATGTTGCCCTGCGCCGCCACGGCTTCACGCAGGTTGCGGTGCGAATCGTGATAACCCGGCATCAGCTCCACACACACCGCAATATGTGGGCTTGTGTCCGCATCTAACAAATCATCGCTAGATAGCTCCAACACTACCAAATGGCTGGCTCGCACCTTATCCACAAAATCCATCGGTGAGCGGCCCGTGTCGCCGAAGGTCCAGGTGCGCCAACCAGCCTCACCTAAAATCTGCGCAATCAACGCGCAAGTCGTGCTCTTGCCCTTCGTCCCGGTCACCCCGATCACGCGGGCCGGACAGCGGTCCATAAACTCCCTCACCGCTTGAGACATTGTTACCGTCGTTTCTTGCGCTTCTTGTTGGTATTCTTGGTACCGCCCGTGGCCACCGCTACCCGAGACCGCCGCTCAGCCCGCGAGCCACTACTCGTCGCCGGCGCGCTCACACCGTCCACTGGCGCGTTAGTACTCGCCTGTTCCGCCGCCTTGGTGAGCGCCGTTTCCACCGGCGCGTCTACCGGAGCCGCCTGCGCCGTCACCTGTACCTTAAAGATGGTGGTGGCAACTTCGGCCTCCAGCAACCCCATCAGTTGCTTAAACATCCGGTAACCTTCGCGCTTATACTCCACTAGCGGATCTTTCTGACCCACCGCCCGCAGGCCAATTCCGCCCCGCACGCTATCCATTGCCTCAAGATGCTCAATCCATAACCGGTCCAGCGCATTTATAAACGTAAACCGCTCCACCATCCGCATCACCGGCGGCGTAAATTGCTCGGTGCGCGCGTCGTATAGCGACTCGGCCTCGCCCATCACCAAATCCTCGATCTCGGTCGTGTGGCTGCGTTCCAAAGTTTTGATGGTCTCTTCACTCAGCGGCAAAATTGTGCTCACCGCCTCCTTCAAAGCAGTGAAATCCGTTTCACCAGTGCGATCGTTGGTGTGTGCTTGCACCATAGCCTTCACCTCGGTCCGAACCATCTCCAAAATCTCATCGTGCAAGCTATCCGCTCGCAGCGCCTTGCGTCGCCGGCTGTATATCACCTCGCGATGCTTGTTCATCACGTCATCGTACTCCACCAGCTGCTTGCGAGTATCGAAGTTGTGGCCTTCCACCTTCTTCTGCGCACTCTCCAGGCTCCGGCTCACCAGCTTGTTCTCAATCGGTGTCTCTTCATCAAGACCCAACGTATCCATTAGGCCCGCAATCCTATCGGAGCCAAATATGCGCATCAGGTCATCTTCCAAGCTCACGTAGAACTGGCTCGAACCTGGGTCACCCTGCCGCCCAGACCGGCCGCGTAACTGGTTGTCAATACGCCGGCTCTCGTGCCGTTCCGTGCCTAGCACGTGCAAGCCACCCAGCATGTCCACGCCCTTCTCGAGCACAATGTCTGTCCCGCGACCGGCGATGTTGGTCGCGAGCGTCACCGCCCCGCGCTGACCAGCCGCCGCCACAATCGCCGCCTCCGCCTCGTTATTCTTGGCGTTCAGCACCGTATGCGGCACGCTTAACTCATTCAAATACCGGCTCAGCAGCTCGTTCTTAGCAATCGAGACTGTACCGATCAGCACCGGCTGGCCCTTAGCATGCATCGCCGCCACCTCTCGCGCCACTGCCCGGAATTTGCCATCCTCGCTTTTATAAATCCGATCCGGCATATCCTGGCGAATCATCGGCTTGTTAGTTGGAATTACCACCACGTCCAGCTGGTAAATCTTGCCAAACTCTTCCTCTTCCGTCTTCGCCGTACCCGTCATGCCGGCCAGTTTCTCGTACAACCGGAAGTAGTTCTGGAACGTAATCGTCGCCAGCGTCAGCGATTCCTGCTGTATCTTCACGCCTTCCTTAGCCTCCACCGCCTGGTGCAGGCCCTCGCTCCACCGCCGGCCCGGCATCAGCCGCCCGGTAAACTCGTCCACAATGATAATTTCACCGTCGCGCACCACATAATCCCGGTCGCGCAAGTACAGCGCTCGCGCTCGCACCGCCTGCTCAATGTGATGCACTTCGTCGATGCGGCCAGCCTCGTACACGTTATCCACGCCTAGCGCCCGCTCAATCCTCTCCACGCCCTCGTCGGTAATCGACACCGCCTTCAGTTTCTCGTCGATCGTGTAATCTGTCTCGGGCTTCAAAGTATTGGCCAACCGCGCGAACTCGTAATACTTATCCGTCGCCTCATTAGCCGGTGCCGAAATTATCAACGGCGTGCGCGCCTCGTCGATCAAGATCGAGTCCACCTCGTCCACGATCGCGTAATGTAGCGGTCGTTGCACCATCTTCGCCAGGTCGTCCACCATGTTGTCGCGCAAATAATCGAACCCAAACTCATTGTTCGTTCCGTATGTAATGTCCGCCCGGTACGCCTCCTGCCGGCTCACCGGCCGCAGATGGTTCAACCGGTCGTCGCCGTGCTCCTCGCTCGAATATTCCGGATCATAAATGTACGCCGACTCGTGCACTATCACGCCAGTGGTCATGCCCAGCGCCAGGTACACTTGCCCCATCCAGCCAGAATGCAAGCTCGCCAGATAATCGTTCACTGTCACGACGTGTACGCCTTTGCCTGTCAACGCGTTCAAATAAGTCGGTGCGGTTGCCACCAGCGTCTTGCCTTCACCGGTCCGCATCTCAGCGATTTTGCCACTATGAAGCACAAAACCACCTACCAGCTGGACATCAAAATGCCGCATACCCACCACTCGTACGGCCGCTTCACGCACCGCCGCGAACGCCTCCGGCAGCAACCCGTCGATTGATTCGCCTTTGCCCAAGCGCTCCCGGAACTTGGCCGTCAGTTCGCGCAACTCCGTGTCCGACAGCTTCTTCATCGCTGCCTCGTGCGCATTCACCTTCGCCACCACCGCCTGCGCCCGCTTCACTTCGCGCACATTCGGGTCGCCCAAAATTTTGTTCAATAACGTATATGCCATAAGCTAAACAAAAGGCCAGTTAGGCCCTACGAGACCAGTTTAACACTACTCCCCTACCCTGAATAGCGCCTGAAAAGTCGCGCCCACTCCCCGACTATTCCAACACTTCCTGCTCAGCCGTTGCCGTCTGCGTGTCAGTCTCGCTCTTACGGCCAACCAGTCGCATAATCATCCGCAACCGCCGCGGCTTCAACATCAGCTTCTCCTTGTACTTGTGGCACTGTTGCCGGAGTTTTGCCTCCACGATATCGATCGCCGCGTAAATATTCACCGTCCCCTCGCGACTCACCATCTTACTGCCATTCACCGTCATAACCACCTCACACACAAATCGGTTGTCTTCCCGGCCATTGGCGTCATCTGCTAGCACCACCGCCGCCGACAAATTACCCCGGACACGCCGGGGTAAGTACTTTTCCAAGTTACCAATTTTATCTTCGACGTAGTCCTTCATCTTCTCATCTACTTCAAAGTTGCGGGCTGTGATCTCGCATCTGATCATAATGTCTCCCCTCCATAATATTTTACCAACGCTTCAGGCACCTTCACGCTACCATCCTTCTGCTGGTAATTTTCAAGAATCGCAATCAAGGGACGCTGAGATAATACGGTCGCATCGTTGGTATGCACCAACTCCATCTCACCATTTGTCCTACGCACCCTGGTCTGCAACCGGCGGGCCTGATAATCAGTCATATAATCCGCCGTGTGTGTCTCGCGGTATTTCCCTTGTCCTGGAAGCCAAGTATCAATGTCGACCCCGCGTGCGTTAGGCTTACCAATATCGGCTGTGCATTTCAATATCACTTGATACGGTAATTCAAGCTGTGTCATTAGATATTCTTGTATTGCCACCATGAACAAATGCTCATCCCGTGACGTCTCCGCGGTCGTGAGACTCTCCATCTCAAGCTTATCGAACTGATGCAGCCGGAAAATACCCTCCATATCTTTGCCATACGACCCGGCCTCACGCCGAAAGCTAGTAGCATACCCGGCGTACCTAATCGGCAGCTCATTCTCGGGAATAATCTCCCCCGCGTGCATTGACCCCAGCACATGCTCGGCGCTGCCCTGAAGCCACAATTCATCACCCTCTATCTTGTAGCGGTCGTCACGTGGCTCCAATCGATCCATGGCGTCATAAAGCTCAGTCCGAATCAACAGTGGCGGCAGCACTAACATAAACGGCTTCGTGCTTACCTCTAGATTCGCCTGAGCAGCAATCTGCTTCAGCACCGCTTCATCGGTCAATACGTCCATGGCAAAACTAATCATCGCCCGATGCAGCCGCACCAGATCACCCTTTAGATATGTAAACCGCGCCCCGGCCACCTTAGCCGCCCGCTCTTTATCGATCCAGCCCCTGGCCTCCGCCAGCTGCCAATGGTTTTTAGGCTCAAACTCAAATTTGGGTTGCTCCCCAACTGTCTTTACAATCTGGTTCTCATCTTCGGTCGCCCCCACCGGCACGTCATCAGTAGGAATATTTGGCACCAACTTCAGAATTCGCAAATATTCGTCATCAACCTTATTGTATTCTTCTTCGCGGCCAACCACCTTTTCCTTCAGTTGGCGCCCTTTCTCCACCTGCTCGGAGCTGGGCTTACCCTTCTTTAGGCTTTCCGATAGTTTGTTGCGCTCGCGCCGTAAATCCTCAACCTCGGTCAGCAGTTGGCGCCTTTTCTCATCGAGCTTCATCAGCTCGTCAATATCTTGATCGGAAACTTTCGCGTTCTTATTACGAGCTGCCTGCTTAACGGTGTCGGGATGCTCACGCAAGAAACGGATATCAATCATCGCAAAATTCCTCTGTCTGTAAGTTATCTTAGCTTCGGGTTGGGGAAAATTCTACTCGGCCGAGGCCGACGAGCCCTCACGCAACCGACCAATCAGCCAGTCGCGGTCGAGCGAGGCCAAAAACCACCCCGCCTTAGGTCCAGAGTCTTGCCCCAAGATCACACGGTAAATCGCCTGAAACGCCTGCCCCGCCTTTAGTCCTGCCTGCTCGGCCGCGGCGTAAATCGCGTCATGCATGCCTTGGCCACCAAGTTCGCGCTCCTGCTCCACGGCCTCGGCCAGACGACCCAAAAACACCCGCTGCTCATCGCTCAGTTCTACCTCACCTAGCCTGCCCTGCACCGTAAACTTCACGCTATCCGGAGCATATTTTTCGAGCCAACGCTGCACAAACTTCAGCTCCCGCTCCACCACTGGCCATTGCTCCTTCACCACGGCATCGTAACCTGTACGCTCCAAAATTGCCTTCACCTCATCCCTCTTGCCCTGCGCCGTCTGATATACCGCCACCAGGTGGTTAAATGCGATCCGCGCCACCGACCGCTCGCCCTTGATTGCCGTCGCGACGTTGTAGGCGTCCTCAAATTCAGGATGCTGCCCCTCGCTAACTGCTTCTTCAAGTTTGGCAAACTCATCTATCAGATTGTACAGACCCAGCCCCGGATCAAAGAACGCGATCCGCTTCGGGAGCGATCGCAGTACGAAGTACCGCAGAATTTCCGGTGGCATCAGCTTGAGCGCCTCGTCTGGAGTCACCAGGTTGCCCAGCGACGAGCTCATCTTCTTGGTCTCGCCAACCAGGTTAATTGTGTCGTACGGCAACGGCATAGGCGGCTCAGTGCCAAATACCTGCCGGCAAAACTCCACGCCAGTATCCCAGGCACCGCCCTTGGTCCCGAGCTCCCGCCCAAACGGCTCCACCATCACGCCATGCAACGCCCACCGTGCCGGCCAGTCCAGCCGCCAGTTGAGCTTCACTCGCCCGTCGTTATAGGGCATCTCGCCCATCAGCCCGTCCTCGCGCCGATACCGCACCGTCTTAGCCTTCTTGTCCAGGCTCACAAATCGCCATTCGTTGAAGCTTTGGTTATCGCTTAAAAGTTGCAGTGGTACCCAATCCTCTTTCAGCTCTCGGTGCGCAACGTCCTTGAAGATCTTACGCACTTCCGGCATGTGATCGATCGTCTGCTCGATATAGGGCGCCATCTTGCCGGTCAGGTACTGGCCCTCGTACGAGTACAACACCTCCATCTCTACCCCCATGCGCGCAGCCGAAGCCTCAAACTGCTTGATGAAGTGCGTGGCATAAGAGTCGTGGCAGCCTTCCGGATCGGGCACCAGACACACCGGCCAGCCTACGTACTTCTCGTATTCTTCCGGCAAGAAGCTGTAGCGTTTACGCAACGGATCGAAATTATCGACCACATGCAGATGCCGCGCCTTACGCCCCCGTCGCCGGATGGCCCAGGCGATGGCGTCACCGGTCAGAACCTCGCGGAAATGGCCGATATGGTACGAGGCCGACGGCGCGCTTCCACTCTCCACTAGAATCTCGCCCTCGGGGTAGGCCTCCACCACCTTATCTGCGAATTGGTCCAGCCAGTAATTGCTCTCGCTTGCATTCATGCCGCCCATTCTAACCGAAAAGCCGCTCCTTAGCGAGAGCGGCCCTGGGTTTCCGAAAATCGGATTAAACTAAGCGATGTTCTTGATCCTGTAGGTCATGGTACCCGACGGCACCTCCACCGCTACCTCGTCGCCCTTCTTTTTGCCCAGCAGTGCCCGGCCGATTGGCGATTGGTCCGAGATGTAGCCCTTGTCCGGATTGGCCTCGGTGGAGCCCACGATTACGTACTCCACCTCCCCATCCTCCAATTCCACATGCACTTTCGAACCGAGCGACACCGTGCTCGAACTCTTGTTGGAAATAACCGCTGCGTGCTTCAGGATGTGCTCAATCTCCGAAATCCGTCCCTCAACAAAGCTCTGCTCGTCGCGGGCGGCGTCGTACATGGCGTTCTCGCTCAAATCCCCATCAGCCTTGGCCTCCTTGAGGCGCTCAGCTATTTCACCACGCTTGCTAGTAGTAAGCTCTTGGAGCTCGTCCTTTAGGGCCTGCAAGCCATCGGCCGTCAGGTGAAACTCATTTTTTGTGCTATTCATTCTACTCTCCTTCTCGAACGTAAGCGTTATCTGTGGGGTGAAAAAAACCTCGGAAAAGAAATTCCGAGAAATAGCGCTGCATCGATGAAAGTTATTTTTCTAAAACGGCTGCCGAAAGTTTCGCTCTAATATGTTCGTACAAGGCCTCCAAAGCGTCAAGAGTTACTATTGTTCAACAGCATTATTTGGCTTGAGTTAGCCACAAAACTACCAGCATCAGATAGTACCTGTTGAAAACCACTTGTGGATAACTAATGGCCCACCATCGCCTTGCCAGCACCCTGTGTAAAATACCAAGCCAACGTCTCGCGCGCTGCCGGCGCCGCATACACGGCCCCCTCACCAGCGTGCTCCAGCACCACCACAATCACAATTTGTGGGTTGTTATACGGGGCGAAAGCCTCAAACCAAGCATGTGCCTTGCTCTGATTGGCCGCCCCGGAACCATCATCGTGCACCACGGTCTCGGCCGTACCGGTTTTGGCCGCCACCTGCACCGGCACCTGCTGTTTAATCAAGCAGCAGGCCGTACCCGCCGGATCCTCTACTGTCATCAACATACCTTTGCGTATCTGCGCCAGGTTATCTGGGTCTATGAAGCCCTTCCGAATTACCTCGGGCTCTATTTGCTGCACCACCTGGTTGTTCTGGTCGGTGATTTGGTCAACCAAATGAGGCTTATACAAAGTGCCACCATTGGCAATCACCGACACGGCCATTGCCATTTGCAATGGTGAAACTAACAAATCTCCCTGTCCCACTGAAATGTTATAGGTGTCACCTGTGTACCAGGGCTGGCCGGAAAATGCCTTCTTCCAGGCTGGCGTCGGCACCCGGCCCTTTGCCTCACCTGGAATATCAATGCCTGTCTTGGCGCCCAACCCAAACAATTGATAGTAATGCGTTAGCTTATCCACCCCAAGATAGCGTGTAAAGTTCGTAAACCCACCCGCGATGGTGTAGAAATAAATGTCCGACGATTGGGCAATGGCCGTAAACAGATTCATGACACCAAGCCCTGTGTGTTCCCAACCCTTGTAGATGTAGTGGATGGACGGGTTATACGGGTTCACCACGTCTAGCTGTCCGGTGTCGGTAACGATGGTATTGGTGGTCACAATCCCCTCCTGCAATGCCGCCGCTCCCACCAGCGGCTTAATCGTCGATCCCGATGGGTACCCGCCGGCGATCACTTTGTTGAACAGCGGCTGGCCGGGATCGTTCACTAGCGCCTGATAGTCGGCCTGCGAAATTCCCTGACTGAATTTATTGTTGTCGTAGCTTGGCAACGACACCGCCGCCAGTACCTCACCGGTCTTAGGATTCACCGCCACGCCGGCCGCCCGCTTTGAGCCCGAGGCCTGCATCTGCTTGCTGATCGCATCCGCTAGGTGTTGCTGCAAGCCCTCGTCAATCGACAATACCAGATTGTTGCCTGGAACTGGATCGCGACTCGCCAGCACCCGCACCGGCTTACCCGTAGCGTCCACCTCCGAACGCTCACCGCCGTTCACACCCCTAAGCACATCCTCGTATTGCTTCTCAAGGCCCAACTTGCCGATCAAATCAGTGGGGCCATAGTCTGGATTAGCATCAAGATCCGCCTGGTCCACCCGACCGGTGTACCCCAAAAACGCTGACAACAAATTATTATCGGTATACTGGCGAGTCGGGTTCACGTCCAGCGAAAAGCCGGGCAAAGCATCGCTGTCCTGGTCCAGCAGTAGCGCCTTGTCACGATCGATCCCCGCCGCCACCAGCTGTGGCACCGGGCTCTTCAAACAGCCCGGCTCAGGCTTCTTACACGTCACCTCAGCCTTGGCCGCCACATCGCTCCCAGACATACCAATGAGCGCACCCACCTTTTCGTACTCGGCCGACCGGGCCGCCGCCGTCGCTGGCAGCTGCTGCGGTACCACCGTCACATCAAAGCTCGCCTGGTTACGAGCCAGCACCACCTTATTACGATCGTAAATCATGCCCCGCGGCGCCCGCTCCACCTTCTCGCGAATCCGGTTACCATTGGCCAGCGCCAGATTATGGTCGCCAGCTATTACCTGCAGCGAAAACAATCTTACCGCCAAGATCAACAATGCCGCCGCCCCTACAGCACCAAACACCATTAGCGGGCGACGGTCAGTCACACCCTCCGGACCCTCAGCCTCGGCATCGGCCGGCAATATGGCCTCAGTCCATTCCTCGTGCTTGGCCAGATTGCGACTAACCCGCAAACCTTCTGACAACGCCTGATCTTCTAAGTAGCCGAATATCGATTTCCGCATGGCCTAACCTATATCCCCCATCGTCGCTTTCGGCATTACGTACCGTACCAGCGGCTGCAAACCAATCGTTAGCACCAAGTTTAACACCAGCTCCGCCACCAGGCGCCCGGCTAACAATCCCACCGGCCAACTCGACACGCTTCCGGCTAGGCCCAGCACTATCACCACCGTCTCCACCACTGTGAGTACCGCCACAATCACGCTAGCGACCGCCGAGCCCACCAGCTCAATGCCAGCGCGGTGCACCAGTCCGGCCGCCAATGCCGCGAGCACCAGCAAGGCGATCCATAAGCCGAAATTCGCTCCGCTGGACAAGTCCAACACCACGCCGCCGGCTACCGCCACCACCAGCGCCGTGCTGGCGGTGCCCTCGAGCCCAATCAGCGTCACCATTACCAACATCAGGTTTGGCACTACTCCTAGCGGTCTCAGCGCCGGCAACAAACTCACTTGCATAATTACGCCCACAATCGCCAGCACCACCAAGCCCGCTCTCCTCATCCGCTACATCCCCAACACTACATACACAAACCGTAGCTGCGACACCTGCAAATTGGTCGCCACCTGCGCCGTCTGAAACACCACGTTAGCCCGCGTGTTCACCGATTGCACCTCGCCTATCAGCAGCCCCGCCGGCACCAACCCGCCCAAGCCCGTCGTAGTTACGGTATCGCTCGGCTTCACGGTGTCAGTCTGGCCGATCTTGTCCAGTATCAACCCACTGCCCAGCTGTCCGCGCACGATCCCGGTTGCGCCGGTATCCTGGTCTTTAGCCGTTAATTTAAAGTCCGGATCCGTTACCAGCATGATACGCGCCGTGGTGTTCCCCGTATCCGCAATAGTTCCGATCAATTCACCCCCGCTCAGCACGGCCATTCCTGCTTTAATGCCAGATCCCGCGCCCTTGTTAATGGTTACGAACTGCCGATACGAATCCGGCTGAAACGCCACCACCTCTGCCGCCACCTGACGCGGCGCACCCGCCACCTCCAGTCCCAACTGCTGACGCAACAAATCATTGTCGCGACGCGTCTCGGCATCGGCGGCCAGCCGCTGGCGCAAATCGGCATTCTCTTGCTCCAGCCGCAGATTGTCCCTCGCCAAATCCTTCACCTTGCCCAGGTTGCCCAGTGCCTCGGCCGCCGTCGACCCCGTCGATGCCAAACCCGCACCTGCCGGCACCACCGAGTGCTCGTACGCCCACCGCAGCGGTCCCAGCTGGCCCAGCACTCCTGCCACCGCCAGGAGCATGCCAGCGCCCACCGTTATCCAAATACGACGATTAGCCTTGTCACCAAAGTTGACTCTGTCTGTCATTACTCCCAGTCTAGCAAGACCACTTTTAAGATAAAACTCTTATTTCGCCCTTAAAGCCTAGCGCGGAATTTTCCCAAACTGTGTCGGTACGAGTATGTCCTTGAGCGCGTCGATATCCTCGAGCACCAAACCCGTTCCGCGCGCCACCGCCGTCAGTGGGTCCTCCGCCACATGCACTGGCATCTTGGTTTCCCTCGACAGCATCATGTCGAGCCCCTTTAACAATGCACCACCGCCTGCCAAGAAAATTCCGCGCTCCATAATATCTGCCACCAACTCCGGCGGTGTCTCCTCGATCGTAATCTTCACTGCCTCCACAATCTCACGCACACTCTTCGAGAGCGCCTGCCGCACCTGTTCCGGCGAGATCATGATCTCTTTCGGCAAACCCGTCACTAAATCGCGCCCGCGCATCGGTACCTCTTTTAGACCGTTCATTGGGTACGCCGATCCGACCGCAATTTTGATATTCTCGGCTGTACGCTCCCCAATCTGCAGGTTAAATTGCTCGCGCGCGTATTGAATAATGTCGTCCGACAGCTCATCGCCCGCGATCCGCAAGCTTCGGCTCGCCACAATCCCGCCCAGCGAGATAATCGCCACCTCAGTCGTCCCGCCGCCAATATCAACGATCATCGAGCCCGCCGCGTCTTGAATCGGCAGCCGCGACCCAATCGCTGCCGCCATCGGCTCCTCGATCAAAAAAGTCTGGCGCGCGCCGGCGTTCGTAGCTGCATCTTCCACCGCCCGCTTCTCCACCTCGGTTACGCCACTCGGAATTCCCACCACCACCCGCGGCCGTGGAAAAATACTATAGGTTTCGCGATGTACTTTATTAATAAAGTACTTAAGCATCTGCTCGGTCACTTCAAAGTCGCTCACCACGCCGTCCACCAACGGCCGCGTCGCCACAATCGACGCTGGCGTCTTGCCCACCATCTTTTTAGCCTCATCCCCGATCGCTAGTACCTGTTTGGTCTTAACGTTCATGGCCACCACGCTCGGCTCGTTTATCACAATTCCCTTGCCCCGCACATACACCAAAGTATTGGCCGTGCCGAGGTCAATTCCAATATCATGCGACAACAGTCCGAGTACTCGGTTAATCATGGGCAAGCGCTAGTCACTCCACTCAGTCTAGCAGCCCGTATCTGAACCAGACAAGGCCCTTCCCGTTTTTGCATCAGTCATAATGCATCACCAAAACGGCCACCCTTCCTGTTAGCCTATATTCTTGTTAACTTCTAAACTAAACAAAAGGACTCCCATGCCATCTACTGCTACCAATACCAATATTCTCACCGACCTGCTTACGCATCTCGTCCGCTTCCCCACCGTCTCAGACGATAGCTCCACCAACCGCGCTGCCCTGGATTGGGTTGAGGAGCAGCTCTCTAGCCTACCACTAAAGATTCAGCGGCTCGAAAACCATGGCACCCCAGCCCTAATCGCCACCACGCCAGCCGCCCGCAATCCCAAATCCCCCAAGTTATGGCTCCTAGCCCACATGGATGTAGTCGGCGGCGAGCCCAGCGACTTTGTAGCCAGCGTGCGTAACGGTCGCCTGCACGGACGCGGCACCCATGATATGAAATTTGCTATCGCCTGCTTCATTGCATTGCTCCAAGAGCTCGGCTCAAACCTCAAGCACTATGACCTGGGACTTATGATTACCACCGACGAAGAAATCGGCGGCACGCACGGCGCCCGCTGGCTCGTGCAAGACCTTGGCTACCGCGGAGAGGCCGTCTTTGTTCCCGATTCCAGCACTCCCTGGAAAATGGAGGTCAGCGCCAAGGGCATCGCCAGGCTCGAACTCACCGCCACTGGTCAAGCCGCCCACGCTAGCCGCCCCTGGCAGGGCGTAAATGCCATCGACGAACTCATGCGCTTCGCAGACCACCTGCGCACCTTCGTTCCTGCAGAACCTTGCGGCGATCCTCATCACTACCATTCCACCATTAACCTCTCCATGATCTCCGGAGGAGTGGCCGTCAACCAAGTACCCGGCACCGCCAAGGCTCAAGTCGACATCCGCTTCACCCCCAAGACCTCCATCGATGACATCAACTCCTGGATCATCGAATCCCAAGCCGCCGTCCCCTCGGTGAGTGCCAGTGTAATCAACACTTCCGCTCCCTGCCAAATCCCCGCCAATGCCGCTGGTGAACTCTACAAAGCTCTCGCTCTCGAGGTCGCAGACGTTGAGGTTACCGACCATCATGCACATGGCGGCTCCGACGCCCGCTGGTTTGCCTGGAAAGGCATTCCCATCGTCAACGTAGGAGTCACTGGCAGTGGCTACCATACCTCGCCCGAGTGGGTTGATCTGGCCGACTTAGCCCGCTACTATGAGGTCTTTCGTCGCTTTGTGAACGATTGGACCCGTGTGGAGTGATGAAGCGCTATGTACTAGTCGCCCTAGTACTATTGGCCGCCTTTGCTGTCTTCACCGCCATAAACCACCCCCATCCCGCCGTTCCACCGGTCCGTACCACTACCCCCACAGCTTCCACCAGCAGCCCAGCCGGCGATCTCGCCATCACCGCCATCCGCGCCCATCCACTCACGCCCGGCGCCATCACGGTCGAGCAACAGCTCGCCCCTCGCAGCGGCTGTGCCACCGCCGTGGTGTCGTACCATTCCGACGGTTATAAAATTTTCGCCCTCGAAACCCGCCCGCCCACTCCCCCACCCGCTGGTGGCTACCCCGTGCTCATCCTGGCCCACGGCTATATTGATCCCACCCAATATCAAACCACTGGCACCGACTACGCTAGCTTCATCGCCGCCTACTGCGCCCAAGGCTATCTCGTACTCAAACCCGATTACCGCGGCAACGGCCACTCCGAAGGCATTGCGGTAGGCGGTCACTTTTCGCCCGCTTACACCTACGATATCCTCAACCTGGCTGCTTCCCTACGCTCGCTCCCCCAAGCCGATTCCAACCGCATCGCCTTACTCGGCCACAGCATGGGTGGCCACGTAGTGCTGCGAGCCCTGGTTGCTACCCACGGCCTGCCCATTAAGGCCGCCGTTTTTGCCTCGGGCGTGGTTGGCTCGCTCCAAGACATCGCCTACCATTGGCCTAGCCCCGTTCCCTCAGACATTCCGCCCGTCCGCGACCAGGTGATCGCCCAGCATGGCAGCCCCCAGCAAGACCCGACCTTCTGGCACGACGCCTCCGCCATTAACTACGTCTCCGCCGTCCCTTGCCCAGTCCAAATCAACCACGGCTCGGCCGATACCGTCGTGCCGCTCGCCTTCTCACAGCATCTCGATACTGCCCTAAGCGCCGCCCACATCCCTCATGAATTCCACATTTATCCTGGCGGCGACCACCAATACACCGACCCCACCATCCGACAACAATTTCTCAAGAATTCTCTTAACTTCCTGCAAGCCCATCTTTAAACAAGCTCACATCTAATTGCCTTAAGCGTCATACCATGGTATAAAGTGACGGTGCTTTGCACGTTACTCGACAGATAGGAGCACCCAGAATGTCGCTTCTAAGCCAGTTCGGGGGCGGCGCTTTGGTCGGCTCCCTCTTCAAGTTCCTGCTTCTGCCGGCAGCTGTCATCTCGACAGTCTTCAAGAGCTACGACTTCGTTAGCCAAAGTGAGCTTGCGCTCAAGTATCGCTGCGGCCGGGTCGTTCGCAAATTTGAGCGGCTCGAAGGCAGGCGGTGGCGCCTCAAGCCCCGTGAGGAGCGTACGCCCAAACTCGTTAGGCCGGGCTTTCGGCTGTTGATACCTTACGCGGACAAGCTCTGCAAGATCGACATCCGGCGGCGCACCCACGAATTGAAGCCCATGACACGCGAGGTCAAAGAGAACTACTGGCAGCTCATCGAAACCACCCTAGTCTTTCGGGTAATCTGTACCCCCAAGGGTGTCTACGACGCCATCTTGACGGCCGAGCAGCTCGAATTCCTGGTCGGACAACGGTGCCGAGCCTACCTGCGCACCCTGACCAACAACGTCAAGGTGTCCCTCGAGTCTTACGAGGACCTGGTGCTCACCAACATGGGTCCAGAGGTCGAAGAACTGGGCATCATACTAGTGGAGTTCCAAGTCAACTCCAACAACGTCACCGAGGCCACCCAGCTCGGTCAGGCCCTAGCAGCTCACGGCCCTTCAGCCCTCGCGCTGGCTGCCCTGACCAACGGCCACCACGGCAACGGACACAACGGCAACGGACACAACGCTACCCCGCTGACGGACATAGTTACCGAGTAACAGCCCCAACCAATCACTTCACCACAGGCATGTGCTCGGCCCGTCCAGGGCCGACAAAGGCCCCGACGCCATACCAGGCGTCGGGGCTTCCGCATTTTTCGGAGCTCATTTGAGCTTAGCGGTCACCTCACCCAGCTTCACCAAATGCGCCTCGGCCGCCGTCCGCGCCTTCCATTCGACCGAGCCCTCAGCCACCGTCTTCTTGCTCACCGTTAACCGCACCGGCACACCGATTAAGTCGGCATCGGCAAACTTAGCGCCCGCTGACTCGTCGCGGTCGTCATACAACACCTCCACGCCCGAAGCACCTAGATCGTCATACAGCTTATCCGCCGCCTTCACCACTGCCTCGTCATTACCCAACCGCACCATGTGCACACTGTACGGCGCCACCTTCTCGGGCCACACCAGGCCCTTCTCGTCCGCATACCGCTCCACAATCACGCCCATCACCCGAGCCGGGCCAATGCCGTAAGAGCCCATTACTACCGACCTCGCCACGCCGTCCTCATCCGTAAACTGCAGCCCCAACGGCTCACTCTTACTCGTGCCGAGGTTAAAGATATTGCCCACCTCAGCCGCCTTGGCCTCCTCCAGCTCCGACCGCTTCACTCCCACTAGCTCCAACACCTCCTCGGTCATCACCTCCTGGTTGATCGCTATCTTGCGCTTATGGTCAATATAAATCGTATCCTCGCCAGCCTCCGTCAGCGTCTGGAACTCGTGGCTAAACTGAGCAAATGCCCCACCCGATGCAAACGTCAGATACGTCCACTCGCCCAATCCCAGCCGCTCAAAGATTCGCGTGTACACAGCCTGCGCCCGCTTATAAAACTCTTCGTGCTCAGACTCATCGCGCGAAAACGAATACATATCCTTCATTATGAACTCGCGCGTCCTCATAATCCCGCTCTTGGCCCGCGTTTCGTTACGCAGCTTGTTCTGAAATTGGTATACCCCACGCGGCAAATCTCGATAGCTCGACACAAATTCCCGCATCATTTCGGTCATCTGCTCCTCATGGCTCCAACCCAACCCCACTTCGGTACCGTTCTTCAGTTTAGTCTTAAACCACACGTCCACCTGCTCGTCGTCCCAGCGGTTGGTCTGTTCCCACAGCTCGCGCCGCTGGAGGCTACTCATCAGCACCTCCTGCGCCCCAAGGCCATCCATCTCCTCCCGAATGATACCAATAATTTTGTTCAGCACCCTAAGACCCAACGGCAACATGGCGTACACCCCAGCCGCATCTTTATAAATAAATCCTGCCCGAATCAATAATTGCGCGTTCTTCGCTGCCTCATCCTTCGGCGCGTCTTTGCGTGTTTTACTAGCCAGTTGTGACATCCGCATAATGTTTATCTCCATTAAAAAATCGCTCCCACCAAACGCAAAAAACGTTTGGCAAGAACGAGGTGTCTCGTGGTACCATCTTGCCTTCGTCTCGCCCAGGGGCGAGGCCTTAATTTCCCGTATTACGGCGGGTCCCGGCTCGGCTCATCACCGGCAGCTCCAGGGCGGGGTACCCCTTCGTCGCTTTGCGGCTACGTTAACATCATTTCCCACTCAGCGCAATGAAGGCCAAGTAGTTATTCAGCATGTGTAGCGCCATCCCTGGGAAAATACTCTTGAGCTTCAGGTACATGTAACACAGCATCAATCCCAAGACAAAAGTATAAATGCTGATGTTGGCCTGCGCGTGCGCGATCCCAAACACCGCTGACGACACCACCGCACCCCAGACCGGGCCCCATTTCTTAGCCAGCGCCGGGAACAAAAATCCCCGGAAAATCGTCTCTTCTAGCACCGGCGGCAGTAGCACCAATGCCACCAGCGCCAGGCTTTGGTGGGTATGGGCGGCCCCAACAAAGTCATTTTGCTGAGCCTGGTTGGGGTTAAAACTCGGCACCAGCACACTCACCAAATCTAGCGCGATATTCGATAGCACGATAAACGCCACTAAGATCAACCCCAAATACGCCAGGGCCCGCACTACATTCACGCGCCGCCAGCCCACCGCCGACCAGCCTACCCGATACCGCCTCAGATATAGTGCCACCAAGCCAAAGCCTACCGCTGCATCCAGCAAATCCAGCGCAAAGCTAGCCCCGATATCACCTTTAGTAGCCAGGTCCACGAAATGCGCTGCCGGCGACCACACCGGTCCCAGCAACGACAGCGCCAACATTACCACCACCTGAATGCCAAACCAAGCCGCCACAAACACCACCAGATCGCGCACCGTCCACGGCACATTGAGATGCTCCGGCAACGTTCGGTCCCGTTTCCGCTTCTCCTTCCGCTTCCGCCACCAGGCGCTAAACATTAGAGGAATTTCCTCAAATCGTACACGCTAATAACGAGCATCAGCGCAATCAGCGCCATAAACCCAATGGCGTGAATTTTGGCCTCCGTATCGGGGCTGATCCGCCGCTTCGTCACCTGCTGTACCGCAATAATCGCCAGCCGCCCACCGTCCAACGCCGGCAGCGGCAGCACATTGAAGGCCGCCAGCGCTACCGCAATGTTAGCCATAAACAGGAAGATATAGGCGTAACCCAACGCCGAAATACTCTTAAGAATAAATACTATGCCAAGCGGCCCCGACGCCGCCTGCGCCGCCTGTGGCACCGAGCTTGAGAACAGCCCTACCAGCAGTACCGGTATGTTCACAATCAGCTGCACCACTCCCACGATCGTCGCCACAAACAGCGCCCCTGCAATCCATACCGCCGCCGCCAGGGCCGAAAATGGATCGTATCGCAGCTTATACACCTGCTGACTTACCACACCCAAATAGCCATCCGAAGCATTCGGCCCCCGCAGTTTCACGCTTACATCGCGCTCGTCACCATTAGACCGCACGTGTAGCGTCACCTGACGCCCGGCGTTGTCCTTGGTGAATTTGCGCAAGTCCTCGTCGGTCACCAACTGCTGACCACCCGCCCGCAGCACGTAGTCACCACGCTTAAGTCCGGCATTGGCCGCCGGCGAGCCGGCCACCACCTCCGCTAAAATCAACTGCTTCGGCTGGGCATAACTGGCGTGCACGAACTTTGGCTCAAACCCCGCACCCAGCCCTGGCAATCCCGTTAGACACAACACGTACAAAATCACCACCGCCGTCAACAGGTTCATACCCACGCCTGCCAGCAAGATCTTAGCCTTCACGCCGAAGCTGGCTGCGCCAAATGTACCCGGCCGCTCATCGGCCGTGTCCTCGCCCTTCAAGCGTACAAATCCGCCCAGCATCAGCCAGTTCACGGTGTACAGCGTGCCCTTCACCTTGCGCCCCCACACTTTCGGCGGAAACCCGATGCCAAATTCCTCTACCTCCACTCCCGACCGCTTAGCGGCATAGAAGTGGCCCCACTCGTGCAGAATCACGAGTGATGCAAACAGTAAAATAATTACAATCGCGATCATCATTACCAATATTCTACCGAAACTGTTTCTCAGTTATAAGTTAATTTCCAAACCGCCTATGACGATTGGTATATTCGGCCAGCGCTGCATCTAATTCCTCGACCGTAAAATCTGGCCAATGCTTCTTCACGAAATACAATTCCGCGTATGCGATCCGCCACAGCATAAAACCACTCACCCGCTGCTCACCCGACGTGCGCACTACCATATCCACCGGCGGTATATCCGACGCGTACAGATGCTTCTCGATCATACCCGGATCCACCTGGTCAGCCGTTACGCCGGCTCGCATCAGCGACCGGTAGGCGTCAGCTAGCTCAGCCCGGCCGCCGTAATTTAAACACAGCCCCAGGGTACCGTGCTTGTTGCCCCTGGTGCGCTCTTCGGTATCGTCAATCGCCTTCACCAGCCGCTTCGACAACCCATCACGTGAACCCAGCAACCGAAATCGTACTCCGCGTTTTTCTAGGTCACCAAATTCATTTATCAGCAAGCCGTACCACAGGTCCATCAAATATCCGACCTCTTCCTGGGCCCGCTGCCAGTTTTCCGTGGAAAACCCGAAGATCGTAAAATACCTAATCCCCCTGTCGAAGGCGGCTATAGCCATCTTCTTGGCCACGTCGACACCCCGCCGGTGCCCCTCAAGGGCTGGTAAGTTTCTAGACCGAGCCCACCGCCGGTTACCATCCGGAATAACTCCTAAATGCACCGGTACGGTCACGAAACTCACGGATCAAACTTCCATGACTTCTTTAGTTTTAGCAGCTTCCAGCTCGTCGATGCGCTTCTGGTACTGATCGATTTTCTTGTTTAACTCTGTTTCGGCAAACTTTACGTCGTCTTGAGTGGCTTCTTTGGATTTCTCCATCCTCTTAACCTCGTTCAAGACCTCGTGACGAATATTGCGCAGCGTAATCCGGCACTCCTCCACTTTGCCACCCAGGCTTTTTACCACCTCACGGCGACGCTCCTCAGTCATGGGCGGGATGTTCATGCGCACCACGTTGCCATCGCTTGAGGGGTTTAGCCCCAGCGTCTGGTTATCGCGGATAGCCTTCTCGATCGGGCCAATCATGCTCTTGTCCCACGGCGCCACCGCCAAACTTCGACCGTCCGGTGCGCTCACCGACGCTACCGCCTTCAGAGACTGCGGCGTGCCATAAGCCTCCACCGTTACGCCATCCAGCATGCTCACAGAAGCCCGACCAGTGCGCAACGTCTTCAGCTCCTCGCTAAAGTGCTGGATAGCCTTTTCCATTTTGGGACCGGCTGCGTCTACTAACGTTCTTACCATGTGCCCTCGTTTGTTATAGCTCTATTCTATGCCCAACTTGAGGCTTAGGCGCCCAACTCCATCCGCTCAAAGCGGCGGATCACTATGTTCTCGCCCAGTTTGGCCACCAAACTAGTGGTAAGCTTGCTCACCGACACATCCGGATCCTTCACAAAAGGCTGGTTTAGCAGGCAGGCCTGCTCGTAATACTTGGCCAACTTACCGTCCACGATCTTCTCGGCCACGGCCGACGGCTTGCCCTCGGCCTCTTTGCTGTAAATAGCCTTCTCGCGCTCCACCACCTCGGACGGCACGTCTTCAGGCTTGAGATACTCAGGGTTGGCCGCCGCCACATGCATCGCGATGTCGCGGGCAAACTGCTTGAAGTCATCGGTGCGGGCCACGAAGTCAGTTTCGCAGTTAATCTCCACCAGCACGCCAATGCGCCCCGAGTGCACGTAGCCCTCGATCACACCCGCGCGAGCCTCGCGCTCGGACTTCTTGGCAGCCGAAGCCTCGCCCTTCTCACGCAGCCATTGCACGGCCTTGTCGAAGTCGCCACCGGCGGCCTCCAGGGCCTCCTTGGCCTTCATCATGCCGGCGCCGGTCGCGTCGCGCAGCTTCTTGATGTCTTCAACCGAAATTGCCATTTAGTTACGCCTCCTGAGTTTCTTTGGCTTTGCTCGAATACTGTTTTGCACCCTCGGCCGCAGCCTGGGCAATCTGGTGCGTAATCACACGCACCGCCTTAATCGCGTCGTCATTAGCGGGAATCGGGTAATCAATCAGATCAGGATCGCAGTTAGTATCTGCAATCGCGATCACCGGAATATTGAGCTTGCGGGCCTCGGCCACGGCGATGCCTTCCTTCGGGGCGTCCACCACAAACACGGCGCCTGGCAGGCTATCCATGTCTTTAATACCGCCGAAAATCCGATTCAAGCTAGCCGCCTCATTTGTAAAATCGAGCACTTCCTTCTTGTTGTACTTCGAAGCAAAGTCACCACTCTCCAAACCCGCCTCGAGCTTCTTCAGCCGCTGCACCTGGCTACGGATAGTGCGGAAGTTGGTGAGCATGCCGCCGAGCCAGCGCTCAGTCACAAACGGCATGCCAGCCGCTTCGGCCTCCTCGCGCACCACCGGTGCCGCCTGGCGCTTAGTCCCCACAAGCAGGATCTTGCCTCCATTCGCCGCGGTCTCACGCGCAAAATCGGTCGCCTCTTTCAGGAGCACACCCGTCTTGGTGAGGTCAATAATGTGTACACCGCCGCGAGCCCCGTAGATATATTGCTTCATCTTCGGGTTCCAGCGCCGAGTCTGGTGGCCGAAATGAGCTCCGGCCTCAAGTAGTTCCTTCAGACTTACGTCTGCCATATAGAATCCTTTCGTCGTTGCAAGGGCTTTCCCGAGCGGGAGGATTTGTGCCCAAGCTGTATCGTTAGTTACTTAGCCGCATTACATTAGCATAAATGCCCCCTACCCGCAACCTCATACCCACGCTCAAAAGGAGCATTGACCAACCCGCCAAGATAAGGTACAATCTTCGAGTTATGAAAACCGGCATCCACCCCGAAATATTTGAAACCACCGTTCACTGCAACGGTTGCAACACCACCTTCACGACTCACTCGACCGTGAAGGATATTAACGTGGAAATTTGCTCCAACTGCCACCCGTTCTACACCGGTAAGCAGAAGCTCATCGACACCGCCGGCCGCGTCGACAAATTCAAGGCCCGCCAAGCCAAGGCCGCTGGTCACGCCGAGCAGCGCGCTGCCGCCACCAAGGACAAGCAGGCCAAAGCCGAGGTCGCCAAGGCTGAAGCCACCGTTGCCGAAACCGAAGCTTAACCACACTCAAAGAACGCTCTGATAAACTCTTATCATGGGCGTTTTTTGTTACGCCGATAGGAACCACTATGGACCAAACCGAGACCAGCTACAAAGAAGCTAAGGAGCAGCTAGCTCAACAACTTGCTGCTACTACCGATTTTTCGTCTTCCGATTACATCGCAAAGACTAAAGAACTCAATCGTGTCGAAGATGTTTTAAAGATCTTCGGCCAGATTCATGCCGGAGAGCAGGAGTTAGAAGATACCAAGGAGCTCCTATCAGACCCCGATCTAAAAGAAGAAGCTGAAGAAGAAGTAATCCGTCTTGACGACTTACTTGATGGGCATCGTAAAAATCTCCAGATCATGCTCGCCCCTAAAGACCCCGCCGACAGCAAAAACGCCATCGTCGAAATTCGCGCCGGCGCCGGCGGCGATGAGGCCAGCCTGTTCGCCGGTGAGCTCTACCGCATGTACGCTCGCTACATGGAGGCCAAACCGGGCTGGCACATCGAGCTCATCTCGGAGTCACCCAGCGAGGTTGGCGGCTACAAAGAAATCATTTTCGAAGTGAAGGGCGATGGCGCCTATGGCTGGCTTAAATACGAATCCGGCGTGCACCGCGTACAGCGGGTGCCCGAAACCGAATCCGGTGGCCGAATCCACACCTCCACCGTTACCGTGGCCGTGTTACCCGAAGCCGAAGAGACCGACATCGAGATCAACGAAGCCGACCTCCGCATCGACGTCTACCGCAGCTCCGGTCACGGCGGACAATCGGTCAACACCACCGACTCCGCCGTTCGCATTACTCACCTGCCCACCGGCCTAGTCGTGACCTGCCAAGACGAAAAATCCCAGCTCAAGAACAAGCTCAAGGCCATGAACGTGCTGCGCTCTCGCCTGCTCGCCATTAAGCGCGAAGCCGAAGAACGCGCCGGTCGCGAGGCTCGCCTTAATCAGATCGGCACTGGCGACCGCTCCGAAAAAATCCGCACCTACAATTTCCCACAAGACCGCGTCACCGACCACCGCATCGGCCGCACCCAGCACGGCCTGCCCGGCTTCATGCAAGGCCAAATCGACGACATGCTCGAGGCCTTGCGCGCCGAAGATATCCGTCTCAAGCTCGAGCAGGCCTCCGCGTGACCGTCCGCAACGCCCTCAAACACGCCGTTACCCGCCTCGACCAGGCCAAAATTTCCGGCAGCCGTCTCGACAGCGAGTTGATTATGGCCTACGTGCTCGGCCGCGGCCGCGCCTGGCTGCTCGCCCACGACGACATCGAGCTCGACGAGCCCCAGCTCGAGCAGTTCAACGCCCTCATTAACCGCCGTTTTAACCGCGAGCCCGTCGTCCACATCACCGGCACCCGCGAATTTTATGGTCTTGATTTCGAAATCACCCCCGACGTCCTCACCCCGCGCGTCGAAACCGAGCAAATGGTAGAATGGGCCATCCAGTACGCATCTCAAAATTCGCGCCTCATCGACATTGGCACAGGCTCCGGCGCCATCGCCATCGCCATCGCCAAACACCGCCCCGACCTCGACATCACCGCCACCGAAATCTCTGATCGTGAGCTAGGCGTCGCCCGCCGCAACGCCGCCAAGCATGGGGTCAACCTCCATTTCATCGTCTCTGACCTCTGGTCCGCCCTCGCCAGCCAGGCATTCGACGCCGTAGTCACCAACCTACCCTACCTGCAAAATGACGCCGATCTCATGCCGGAAGTCCGCCGCGAGCCGGCCGTCGCGCTGTTTGGCGGCCCGGACGGCCTCGATCTTTACCGCCACTTTCTGGCCGGCCTCCCTGAGCACCTAAACCCGGGCGGCTACCTCTTCACCGAATCCGACCCCTGGCAGCACGAGCTTCTCATCGCCGAAGCCGCCAAATTCGACCTCACCCCCATCGAGCAGGGCTACTTTATCCTCGGCTTTAAGCGAAATTGACCCCCTCCGCGATTAGAGGGGGCCAATCTGGACCTAGCGTACTGCCAAGTCACAGGTATTCGCGCAACATGTCTCCGATCGAAACCAGCGCTTCGGCCGTCACCACCCTCTGGTGTCGACGATCATAATGGTAACCAAATTGCGGATCTGGATATTCTACGCCATCGACCGATGGCGTCCGGCTGTAGCGTGGCCTAACGTGCCAGTGCACGTGAGGCCTGGGATCCGCAGCCTGGAAAGCGTTGTTCAACAGACAGCCCCAGTTGAACACATCCGCCTCAAACGCCTCCGAGACCAGGCCTTCGTACCGAATGACCACATCATGCCAGTCCACGATCTGGGATATGGTCAACTCAGGCAGGCTCCCCCGATGATCCAGGAGAGTAACATATGCCCGCCCCAGGTAACCCTGATCAGGAGCTAGTACTACTCTCCAGTGCTCGGTTTGGAAAATTACCTCGGCACCTCCGGTTTTCAACAGCCGGCAGGTATCGCAACCTTCGACCAACACGGCCCCTCCTCTGTGTTTTGGGGATGCGGTTGCTCAAAAAGTATATCCTAATTTCCGTTGTTGAAGCTTACTGCCCAGCGGGTGCTTCATCGAGCGTTACACCGAGAGTTTGGGTCTGGCCATTGCGCATAACGGTTAGCGTTACCTTGTCGCCCGGTTTGTATTTACCAACCAGTGACTGCAAGCTGTGGGTCGAGTCAATCTTGTCGTTATTTACCTTAGTAATAATATCTCCATCCTTCACACCGCCCTTGTCTGCCGGCGAACCGGATATCACGCCAGGGTTCTGGGCGTCGGCCGCCTGCACCCAGGCACCATCGCTCACCGGCAAGTTATTGGCCTGCGCGGTCTGCTGATCGAGCGCTACATACCGCACGCCCAAGTAAGCTCGCACGATCTTACCAGTGCCCTCCACACTCGAGATCAGAGGCTTGGCGTCGTTAATCGGGATCGCAAAGCCAATGTTCTGCGAGCCCTGTCCGGCCACTGCCGTGTTAATACCCACCACCTGGCCATCCAGGTTCACCAACGGACCCCCGGAATTTCCGGGATTAATGGCTGCATCAGTCTGGAACAGGTTCTGCAGTTGCTCTGAGCTCCCGGTAATTCCTGAGCTGTCTCCCGCCGTCACCCCGCGCGACAACCCCGATATTATGCCCTCAGTCACCGTGTTCTGGAACTGGCCGAGCGCATTACCGATCGCCACCACTCCCTGCCCCACGGTCACCGTACCGGAATCGGCCAGCTCCACCGTCGGCAAACCGCTCGCACTAATCCGCACAAATGCCAGGTCGTTCACTGAATCCCGCGACACCACCGTCGCCGGATAGCTCTTACCGTTGCTCATCACCACCGTGTAGTTGGCGCTGGTATCATCTACTACGTGGCGATTAGTTAGGATCAAGCCGTTCGATTCCACGATCATGCCAGTACCAGCCCCTTCGACCTGCTGGGAGGTGCCAAAAAAACCGCTAGTCACGGTCTTCGAGGTAATCGACACCACCGCCGGCGATACCTTCTTGGCCACGTCTACCACGGCCGAGTTCTCCTGCACAATCAGCTGTTTCTTATCGGTCGGGATAGCCGTCGCGAAGTACCGAATGAAGGCATATGAGCCCACCATACCACCGACCAACCCAAACACCAGTGCCAGTACCGCCACGCGTTGCGGTAACGACGAACTGGCCGCTCGCCGTCTCCAACCTTTCATGGCTACAAACGGCGCCGGCTGCACCGACTCGTCTTCCTGCTGCTCGCGCCTAACGTGATGTTCAGCTTCCAAATCAGGCATGGTTCTCCCTCTAAATGATTGCAATAACTATTCTACAGTGTCGCTTGCCGTACTGAGAATAACCTTAAAAAGTCGCTACAGCGTGCCGCGCCAAGGCGTACCAGTAATTACGATCGCAATTAGGATCAGTCCGATCAGCAAATACTCAGTTAAACGCGCCCGGCTCAGACTGCCTTGCCGCTGCGAGGCATAAACGCTGCCAAAGCAGTATGCCAGCGCCGTCAGCACCAGCGCCGCCTGAGGCACAATCAAGTAACCTCCCGGCAGCGTGTACATAAACAGCCACAACAAAAGTACGCACGACACCTCGGCCGCCACCAGCGCCCAAGTCGCCGCCATCACCGCGGCGGACCGCTCGCCCCGCCGGTCAAGTGCAGCGAACACCGACAAATACGCACCGGCCCATACCAATAACACACACAGCCACTCGGGCAGGCTGTGCCGCCACACGCCGGCCGCCAAAAACACCGCCTCAAACATCATCGCCTGTAGTAGCAGTAAATTACCCAACCCGTACCGGACCTCAGCCGCAGCCGTGCTCCACCACAGCCGCCAGGCCGCAAAGCCCAGCGTCACCGCCACCTGTGTTGCAAGTCGCGGCGTCACCGCCACCAGCAGCACCACACTCGAGCCCATCAATATAGCCGGCAGCCGTCGCACCACCTCTGCGGTCCGGCCACCAGCCTTCACCGCTACCCCCGGCTGCTCACCCCAGAGCTCGATCGCCCACACCAAGACGAGCGCCACCACCCACCACCCGTGCCGTTGGGCTAAATATAGTATCATTCCCGCCTCGGCCACGGCCAACACTAGCCCTGGCCATCTGAATTGCCCGCTATTGCGAGCTACCGGTAGATGTAGTCGACGAACTGTAATCACTTCCTAAAATAATCCTTATGTCGGGCACCGGGAGCGTATTGCCCGAGGCGTCAGTGGCGGGTGTGGGCGAACTAGTCCGTTGCGCTTTCACCCCGAACCGCCGCTCCAGATAGTTTATGGTATAAGGCTTCTTCCCGCCAGTATAGTCGTAAATTACGGTCTTGGTGTAATGATTGGTCGCGTTCAGCGGGTCACCCACATTATAATGCGCTGCCTTCAGGCTCTTCACTACCTGCGCTGCCACTCCAGCCAAGCCCGAGCCATTCTGCACCTCCACCTTAGCATTCTCATCCGTAATGTAGTGATCCACAAAGATATTCTTCACAAAGTCCTGAATATCGGTGTAGTCGAAGTTCCCCTTACGCGGCAGTTCAATCGAGCCCGCGCCGTCAATCTTGCCTGAGGCGTCTACGAGCAGCGAATCCGTCCCCACCGTGTCTAGTACTTTGTTAGTCACCTTCGCCGGATCAATGCTCTTCACGATCGACGCCATCTTGGTAATCTCATTCGGCTGGAAGTCAGTCTTCACGTGGCTGCCAACAGCGTTAATCAGCTCGGTAAGCTTGAGCGGATTAGTGAGTGTCGACAGCTGCATGGCCTTGTTCTTGAGCGCCCCAATGATCAGCTGCTGGCGAGCCGCCCGGTCAAAGTCACTGGTAGTTTCGCGCGACCGGGCATACTTCAGCGCCTGTGCTCCCGTCATGTGCTGCTCACCTGCCTTGAAGGAAATTGCACAGTACTTGCCAGCGTACTTTGTGCCATCGTCGCATGGGTAGTAAGGATCGTTCAGCGCCTTAGGTACGTTCACGTCCACCCCACCCACCGCATCAATCGCCTGCTTGAAGCCCGAAAAATCAATCAACACATAATAATGAATCGGCACGCCCAACACATTCTCCACCACTTTCTCGGCCTCAGTCGGCCCGCCATCGGAGTTAGCCTCGTTAATTTTGGCATAATGCGTGGAATACTTACCCACCGCCGGGATCTTCACATACAGGTCGCGTGGCACCGACAGCATAGCCGCGTCCTTAGTGCGCGGGTCTATACTTATCACCATGATGGTGTCGGACAAATCTGGACCATCATGCCCAGCGCCACCAATGCCCAGCACCAACACATTAATACGACCGTCACCCTCACCCTTCAGCTTGGTAGGGTCAATTATTCCCGCTAGAGCCGGTGCCCCGCCATGCGAGTTGGAGATAATCTTACGGGCGGCGTTCAGGGCCGTGAACCCAAACCACGCCCCTACTAGCAGTACAACCACCACCAGACCCAGCGCTACTCGTCGAGCCCAGCGCCACATTCCTCCGCGTAGTCGCCGCGGCTTCTTATATACAAACGACCCAGTCTCTGGTTCCGCTGCCCCAGCACCTGGCGCGATTGGTGGCAGCACCAACCCCGCCCCGTCTGGTTGCAAGGTTGGCTTCGGTTGTATTGGGCTCACTGGCCGCCGCCGCACGGGGCCGTCTAGGGAACGACTGCTCCCGGAGGAAAACTTACTCATCACGCCCAAGTATAACCAGTATTAACATGGGCACACAACCGCGAACACCACCCGCACAGAACCTGAATCCCCCGACCCTTGTGCCGACTTCAGGTGCACCGTATACTCGTACACAATGGACAACCAAAATCAAACACCGACCCCACCCGCGCCGTCGGACCAGCCCAATACAAGCACCGGTCCCGCGAGCGATATTCTGCCAAAGTCTCCGCTCCCCGGCCAGTCTTCCAACCAACCTCAACAACACCCGCTCGACGCCCCGGCACCCGGCTCTACTCCCGTCAATCCGGTCGACGAATTGCCTGGCATCCTCACACCCAAGTCGCCCGAAACGGCTCCGGCCGAGAGCAAAGAATCGTCCCCCCTTACTACTATCGCCAGTGGCTTCGCTAGCATGATGGGCGCAATTTTCTCGTGGGTTATCTTCCCCATTGCGGTAGTGCTCATCTTGCACAACTTCGTCTTTCAAGCCTACCACGTGCTCGGTACCAGCATGGTCCCAACACTCCACGACACCGATTACCTCATTATTTCTAAACTCGGCTACACCCAAATTCTTTTAGAGCGAACGTTCGGCAACAAAACCGCCCTCTACTTGCCCTCTCGTGGACAAGTTATCGTCTTCCATTACCCCAAAGACCCTACCAAAGTCTTCGTAAAGCGCGTTGTCGGTGAACCGGGCGACCATATCGTCATCAAGAACGGCACTGTCACCATCTACAACCAGCAGCACCCGGGAGGCTTCAATCCCGACACCAGCTACGAGAAATCCGACACTCAGACGCTCATCGACACCGACGAGGTAGTGCAGCCAGGCAACCTGTTCGTCATGGGTGACAACCGCACCCCTGGCGGTTCCTACGACTCCCGCGAATGGGGCGAGCTACCCTCCAGCTACATCATCGGCAACGCCGTTCTACGTCTCCTCCCGCTAGACCAGGTCCGCATCCTCTAAATGCCCTTACCATACTTAAAAAGGAGACCCACTGGTCTCCTTTTTTTAAAGGGCCACGAAATTATCCGTCGTGCCGAATGGCGCGATAAATCCGTTCCAGCTCCTCGTCCGAATAATAATCAATCAATATTCGCCCACCCTTAGCCTTACGCTGCATCACCACCTTTGCACCGAGATAGTCCGATATGCTCTTGGTAATCTGGTTTTCCGCCATAATCCGCATCTTCACGGCCATCTTGCTGCCCTGTGGTTTCCGGTAATCCCGCGCGTACGTCTCGGTTTGCCGCACATTCCAGCCGTGCTCCAGTACCATTTTCAGAATCACTTCCTGCGCCTCGGGATCGGATTGCATCAGGACAGCCCGCGCGTGCCCCTCAGTAATCTTCTTTTCCACCAACGCCTGCTTAGCACTCGGCTGCAAATTTAGCAGCCGCATAGTGTTCGAAATCGTAGTCTTATCTCGTCCCACCTTGCTCTCGAGATCAGTCAGGCTCAGGTTAAATTCATCCACCAGCTTGCGGTAAGCTGTCGCTACTTCGAGCGGATTCAAATCCTCGCGCTGGATGTTTTCGAGTAGCGCCACCTCTAGCTTCTGCTGCTCGTCCATCGTGCGCACGATCACCGGCACCGCATCAAGGCCGGCAATCTTGGCCGCCCTCAGTCGCCGCTCACCCGCGATCAGTTCATAGCGGCTCCCCTGCTTGGTTACCACCATCGGCTGCAAAATCCCGTGCACCCGAATGCTTGCGGCCAGCGCCTCCAACGCCTCAGCGTCAAACACCTTGCGCGGCTGGTGCGGATTTGGGTCCACCAGCTCCGGCGCCACCTCTAGCACCATGTCACCGCTCACCCGCTTACCGCTCTCGTCCACTTTGGCAGTTACATCAAACTCTGTCTCTACTACCGGTGTCGGAATTAGCGAGTCAAATCCTCGTCCCAAACCACGTTTTACAGCCATCTACTTTTTCACTCCTGCTCGCTTTGATACTTGCGCCCGCTGCTCCACCTCTTTGGCTAAGGCTTTGTAACTCCGCGCACCTTTACTCCAGCCATCATAATGCATAATCGGTTTGCCGTGACTCGGCGCCTCCGCCAGCCTCACGTTGCGCGGGATAATAGTGTCAAAGGTGGTATCCGGAAAATGCCGCTTTACCTCTTCATGCACCTGTGTACTCAAGGTTGTGCGACCGTTGTGCATCGTCACCAGTACGCCCATCAAACCCAAGTCTGGGTTCAACCCCTTGCGCACCCGCTGCACCGTCTGCACCAAGTGGCCCAAGCCCTCCAGCGCGTAAAACTCGGCCTGCACTGGAATTATCAGATCGTGTGCCGCCACCAAACCATTCACAGTTAAAATCCCGAGGCTCGGCGGACAATCAATCAGCACATAATCATAGTCCAATCGCTCAATCGCCTGCTTCAGCTTAAACTCGCGCTGCGGCACCGCCACCAATTCCACCTCAGCCGCCGCCAATACCGGACTGGCTGGCAAAATATCCAGGCCCTTCACGCCCGACTCGCGGGTCACCGCCTCTGCGTCCATGCCCTCTAGCAGCACGTCATACAAATCACCCGACAGCTCATCCCGTGTCAGCCCCAACCCACTCGAAGCGTTCCCCTGCGGATCCAAATCCACCACCAGCACCCGTTTCTTGGCGGCTGCCAGGTACGCACCCAGGTTAATCGTGGTAGTGGTCTTCCCTACCCCGCCCTTCTGATTCGCAATCGCAATTATCTTGGCCATCTACCTCACGCCACTCATATCAAGCGCATTATACCAAACCCCGCTTACGGTTGGATACGCCTTTAGCCACCCACCAGATGCCGGCGCCGCAATTTGCCGAGTTCCCGCCGTTCACCGAGCCAAAAGAAGCCCACCATCAGCACCGCCAACACAAATAAGGGCCAGGCCGCCACCAACGAGCCCGACAGTGAACCCAAGCCGCCCGTCTTCGACGCCCCCAAGCCCGTCACCGGCCCGTTTATCACGGTCACAAACTGCAGGTACGCACTGTTACCCTGGCTATCGGTAACGCGTACGATCACCCGATAGCTGCCAGGCCGGTCGTAGATATGACTCGCCGTCACGGCACCATCCGCCGCCTGGCTCGACAAGCTGGTGGCGTCGTCACCCCAGTCCCAGCTCACCGCGTACGGCCCCACGCCGCCCACAATCGTCACTGTCCGTGCCAACGATTGACCGGGGTCACCACCAAGCACGGTCGTGTCGGTCTGCAAGAATAATTGCTTGCCCTGAGTACCACCCGGCAACGCCAGCGATGGCGCATTATAAAACACGCTAATCGCCGCCGAATCTGGCCCGTTCTGGCCCAACGCATCAGTCACGGTTGCCACCAGTGAGTTGGCTCCGTCAAACAGGTCCACCAGCAAATTGTAGGTGCCATCGTCTTGACACGACACCGCCCCGGCAAACACCCCGTTTTTCTTGATACTCACAAACGTCCCGGCTGGACACGTGCCCGACACCGTAATCGGAATACTCGAAGTGCTCGATCCATTAGCCGGCGTCAAAATCGAAGCTGCCGTGCTCGGCGCCGGCCCCCGCACCGTACCGCTCAATCCCACCGACCCGGATTGCGGATTCACCGCTGGTGGCGCCGCCTCCGCCGCGAAACTCATGCCCACGAGCAACACGCCTGCAAGGACCAATATAAACACCAAACCCGCATACGACGTATGCCGATGCGGCCGCAATTTGCCTGTATGTTTGTGCGCTAGCATATTTGTTTTTTCAGGCTTACAACCCTACTTTACCATAAGCGGCAAGAGCTGTAACTATCGCCGCCTAGCCTGAGCAATGATGTGCTCATTGTACCGCCGTAGCGCTAGCCTCAGCAGCCAGATCAGCACCACTAGACCCACGATCAGGAGCAGTATCAATTTCCAGGGAATCACCCAAAACGCTAGGCTCGCATTCAGTGCCTTACCACCCGCGTATGTCATCGCCAAGCTCGCCGTGTAATGCCCAAATAACTGCTTTTGGTCTAGCGTCTGCTGAAACCGCCGAATACTATCCGGCAACACGTTCCCACCATTCACGTTCACGTTCACCGTCGCCACCTTCTTCCCAAACGTATCCTTCACCGTAATCGAGCCCTGCGCCTTTTCATGCACCGTTCCGCCGTTCTTCAGCCGCACCAAAAAGTCCACCGGCCCATGCTCAAAGAACGTCTTGGTCACCCAATTGATCGCACCTGTCTTCGCATCCTTCATCGTCTGCCCCGCCGAAAACTCCGCCACGCTCAGGTTATCGGTCACTGCCCCGCTCACCCTCAGCAAAACCAATGTTCCTACACTGGCAGATAGCGATACACCTGTTCCCTGCAACTCCGGCGGCACCGCCGTAAACCGCACCACCCCAAAGTGGCCACCCGGCTCTGCGTTGGCTGGCACCTTAATCGTTACCGTCGCTGTCTTTAGCTCCTGCGGGGCAAGCGTTAGATCAGGCACACCACTCACCCAATACTTAAGCGAATAGCGCGTCGCACCCGTCTCGTCCAGCAACAGCTTTGGCTGGCCGCTCTCATCACTACCAGCGCCAAAGTCATCGGTCCTACCTTTAGCGATCAACACACCTTTTGTGACGTTTCGCACCCGAATTTCGGTAGTTACAGTCTGGCCAGGATCCGCAGACAGCTCAATCACAGGTGGCGATATCTCTAGCCCCTGCCCCGCCGAACCGTTAGCTGGTGCAGCCGGCGATTGCGATGGCGCCGCCCAGGCAAACGGCACTACCGCCACCGAAGCCAGCAGCCCTCCAATCAGCGTTCTCACAAACCACTTACGCATTACCTTCAGTGTAATGCATTCTTTAAGCGAAGCGCAACCGCCTTAGAAGCTAGCAGTGCAAATATAGGTCATCGTAGCCGTGTAAACGCCTGCCGCCTGCGAGCCACCAATGTTTACGATATAGCTCGAGGTGTACGTATTGGCATTGGTAGGTAGCGCCGCGCTTGCCACCGGATCACCATCATTAAACCGGTAGAGTGCGCCATTGTTATAGTTTGCATTAACGGTTCCGCTCCCGCCGCCGGCTACGCCTAGATTCAACCCAAACTGGCTCGTGCCTAAAGCACTCGCGGCTTGTGAAGTTAACGCCGCTATCGTATTAACTCCCGACGCCAGGGTGGTTCCGTTCACCGTAACCGCGTAACCGTTGGCCGCATTGGTTTGTGCTTGCATCACACTCGTACCAGTACGTGTAGCGGTCGGCGAAAAGTCGCCAAAATCAATCGAGTTTCCACTCACGGTGGTGCAATCGGCGCCAATCGTAATCCCGACACAAAACACCAATATCTCCGGCGTCACACCCGTCAGTTGTACCGGCTGAGCCGTACTCATCGCCACTGTACCGGTATCCACCGCACCCGTAGCCCCGTCAGTCCCGGTGTATGTAGTTATCCGCACGTAGTAGCTAAGATTAGCGGTGCTCGGGTTGGTGATGTTGCCAAGCGTATAAGTCATGGACGTCCCCACCCCGAAATTCGGCGTCGCACCATTCGTAATATACGGCGCACCGTTGGTCGTATTTACAATCGTGAACCCAGCCGGGTTCTGAGCGATCAGCGCGGCCGTCGTCGTATCCAAACCCCCTGGTACTACACACGCACCCGTCGCCGTCGTGCAAAATTTAAACCCAACCGAGCCAATATTCGCCGCCGTCGCCGTCGTAGCACTCACGGCATAGTTCGTCACCACCGTCGGCCCACTATTGCCGACATGTATGTTGCGAGGCGCCAAACCAGCTGCGTCGGCCCATCCCGGAGTCAGTACCAGGGCCGCTACAACTAGACGTCGCAGCGCCATCTTCATCTCAGAAAGTCGCCGTACAAATGTAAGTCATAGTCGACGCGTACAGCCCCGCCGGCTGCGATCCCGGCACGTTAACTATGTACGAATTGGTAAACTTTTGGGCATTACTCACAGCGCTTGAGCTCGCCACCGTCTCGCCCGAAACAAACCGGAAGCTATTGGCCGTGTTGTAGTTAGTAGCCGCAGCCCCGTTAAACCCGGCTCCGGTCGGTGTTACGTTCACGCCCACGCTAGGGGTAGTGTTGGCCAC
>DASXHH010000006.1:0-13134 GCA_036488585.1 Candidatus Saccharimonadia bacterium
CGAGGGCAAAAAGAATAGATCCGCAGCACGGTAGTAATCCATTACCTCCTCGCGCTTCACCAACCCCGTAAACAGCACGTTGTCCGGATGATTATGCATTACCGCTTCCATTTCACCGGAATCAGCCGCCAGCTTCTTAAACGGCATGCCCCCGACCCACATGAACCGAACCTCGGGCATTGCCCGCGCCGCGTTCACAAATGTGTCGATGCGCTTACGCGGTTGCACCTGACCATTGCCGATCACCACAAACGCATCCGCCGGCACCTTCAGCCGCTTCCGGGCCTCCGACCGCCTCTCGGCATTCGAGGCAAATTCCTGAGTCTCAATTGTGTTCGGCACTAAGTACACCGGCTTGCTCACGCCCATTTTCTTCAATTCATGCACTACTTCTTCACTCACTGCCAACACGCCATCAGCCCGATTGTAGTACCAACACAGGTACCATTTGGCCAACCCATACCAATACTTCGCTCCCACCAGACTGCCCACAAACGAATCCGGCGTCACGTGCGCCGACACCACCTTCGCCCCCTGTGCCCACAACAGCTTTGCCAGCGAGTATGGCCCCACCGTATGAATGTGCACAACGTCCGCCGCCGCGCGGCCGTTCGCTTCCACCTCGCAGTTCGTATAATCCTTGAGTGCCCGAATAGTCTCGGTAAACGCCGTGTGCACACCATGCCCCTGCACCGTGAATGCCGACTCTGAAACAACGTTTATTTTCATCTGCCTGTCCCTGTTACCCGCATCATACAGCTTTTGCTGTAGAATACATATCATGAGAATCGGCCTTTTCACCGACCGTTACGTGCCCCAAATCGACGGCGTCTCGATTTCTACGGAAAGCTTTCGCCAGGAACTCGAGAAGTTGGGCCATGAGGTGTACGTGTTCGCACCTCGTCCCTCCTGGCGCTATAAAGAACGCTCCAGCCGCATCATTCGCTTCCCAGCCGTAAAGGGTCTGTTCTGGGAAGACAACCTCTCCAGCCTTTTTTTCCCTCCTCAAATCAGTCGCCAGATCGACAAGCTGAATCTCGACATCATCCATTTCCAAACTCCTGGCCAGATCGGTCTCTTTGGCGCCTACTACGCCATTCACAACCATATTCCGCTCGCCACCACCTACCACACCGACCTCTACGAGTACGTAAAGCATTATCGAGCTACGCTTCCGGGCACGATTGCCCTTTCATTCCTAGTACCAGCAATTACCGGTGGTGGCATGAGTGATTATCGCAAGGCACTCTCTTCCATCACTCCCGAGCGCAACATTGACCGCTGGAATCAAAAAATTCTGGTGCGAATGATCACAATGATTCACAACCGTTGCGACCTGGTGATCGCTCCGTCCGAAAAGACCAAGCAGCAACTACTCAGCTGGCATACCACCTCTCGTGTCGAAGTTATGCCTACGGGGGTAGATGAAATTACAACGAAAAACCGTGAGATCTCTCACGTACGCAAACTTTTCGACCTCTCGCCCGACGACCAGCCAATCATATTTGTTGGCCGCATCGGCACCGAGAAAAACGTCAGCCTACTTATTCGCGCCTTTGCCACCATTGGCCGCCAAAATCGTCATGCCAAACTCGTGATTGTAGGCCAGGGCGATGACATCGACTCATTCAAGCGCCAAGCCGCTGCCACCCCCTACCCAGATCGCATCATTTTCACCGGCTTCATTGACCACCAAAAGCTGGGTGCGATCCTCAAGGTCGCCTCCGTTTTTGGATTCCCCAGTCTCACCGACACTCAGGGCATGGTTATTAATGAAGCCGCCCGCGCCGGTCTCCCCATCGTTATGGTCGATCACGGAATCTCCCAGGTAGTAATCGACGGCCAGAACGGCTACTTCGCGCGCAACTCTGCCCGAGACTTTGCCGCCAAAGTCTTAAAAATCCTAGCCAACCCCGAGTTACATCAGCGTATGTCCAAGCGTAGTATCGAGCTCTCCGCCGAGGTTACGCCTGGAAAGCAGGCTGCAAAATTGTTACGCTTGTACCAAGAATCGATTGAACAACATCGTGA
Organism: Candidatus Saccharimonadia bacterium; assembly: GCA_036488585.1. Classification (GTDB taxonomy): domain Bacteria; phylum Patescibacteriota; class Saccharimonadia; order UBA4664; family UBA4664; genus DASXHH01. The sequence goes on from DASXHH010000006.1 coordinate 2,032, forward strand.
ATCAACCAACCAAGTCGAACCCAGCCATCCTCAGCTCTGAGCTACGCAAGCATTATTTCCTCGAGAGCTACGTGATTATAGCGCCCAAACGTAATCTTCGACCCGACAGTTTTTCGCACAACTCCGAGCCCCATAAGGTCCCTAATCCCACCTGTCCTTTCTGCCACAACACCGAGGCCTCCGTCTGGCAGTCACCCCGAGGCAAAGTCTGGGACGTAAAGGTCATTAATAATGCCTTTTCAGCGCTCTCACTCGATAATCCCAAGGCTTTTGGCAAGCAGGAAGTTGTAATAAATACACCAGACCACAACCTCGAGTTCTCCGAATTACCCGTTTCGCATATTGAGGAAGTTTTTGAAGCCTACCGTCACCGCCTTCAACACCTCAAGGCCCTCGATGGTGTCCGTTACGTTTTAGTATTCAAAAATGATGGCCCGCTAGCCGGCGCCAGCATTGCTCATGCACACTGCCAGATCCTTGGCCTGCCCCTTATTCCACCCAAGATCGAACGTGAGAGTGACGCCCTCAACCACTACTGGGACGACCAGCGCAGCTGTGCTTATTGCGACATCCTAGAATGGGAAACGCGCCAGCGCGTTCGCATCATACACGAGGACAAGAACTTCATCGCCCTGTCGCCCTACGCCTCCTCTTGCCCGTTCGAAACCTGGCTCATCCCCCGCCGCCACGAAACCCAATTTGCGAACTTACACGTCGGTGAGTTGCGTTCTCTTGCAGTAATTCTCAAAAAAATAACAGCTACTCTAGATTCAGCAAATATTAGTTTCAACTATTTCTTGCAAGAATCCCTCGACAATCAAAACCATCATTTTGTTTTAAAAGTTGAGCCACACACAACGAAATTTGCTGGAGCCGAACTGGGCACGGGCGTAATCATCAATCCCGTCACCCCCGAATACTCCACCCTCTGGTATCAGGGCAAGGTTTAGTTGTAAGCTGCCGCCGCTTCCCAGGCTGCCGAAAATAGCGAACGCATGCCCTCAGCCATCTCGTAGCTCACGATCGTAATCCCCATCGGATGCGTCGCCCCTAAAGACAACATCAATATATGATCGCCCAGCAGTGTAAAGTCTCCCACCACCGGAAACTTTTCCGGTGGCAACCACCGCGATTCACGATTCTGGATTTTATCGGTCTCTTTCATAATCGGCCCCTTCGCCGACGTGTACAAAAATTGGCTATGCAAGCCAGCTCGCCGGCGCATCGGGTTCGACATGCCCTCACGGAACTCCGGAAAATGCGATAGCACCAGGTCAAGGTTACTAAACCCGTACACTGTGTTCACGCCCGGCCGCCGCGCCTGCTCCAAAAAACCGTTCAAAATGGTCCGAATACCATCGGCACTATCGTAAAACTTCACCATCGGCGAATCTTTCGGTAGCGTCTTCAGCCCCTGCAGATCGGGCAAGATGCGCTCGAAATTATGTTTCTGCTCTTTGAGCTCGTGCTCACGCTTCTCCAGCAGCCGCTCCAGATTTATTGGGTCTTCGGCCACGATATAAGTCTTCTTACCCTTCGTCGATTGGCTTATCAAACCCAGTCCCACCAATGATTCGAGAATCACATAGGTCGTCACTCGCTTAATCCCGGACCGCTCCGCAATTCGCTGCACCGATGCCGGCCCCAGGGTCAAGCAGGCCAAGTACACCCGGGCCTCCTTATTACTTAGCCCTAACTCTTCAACGTGTGATATCAGCTGCTCATTCATAGTTCCATCAATATACAAAAGTTAATAACTGTTAACAACATTATTTTTGACTTTCCAGGGTTTAGTTCATTTTCGTTCTTGTTTTATACTATCTCCTCCGTAGAAAAGGACCTCCGATTCATGCACGAATCTTTGCCCTGCTACTTATGGCGTCGATGGCCGGCTAGTCTCCGAATGCGACATGACCAACGGCCTCCCTGTCTAACGGTAGTCGGGCTCGCCAAACCGAGTGTCTATCTACTAGCGAGGCTCACTGCAATGGCCATATGACCAATCACGATATGCAATTATATTGTAAGATTAACAACGAAACTGCTCGCTTAGCTGCTGCGGCCATGCGACAGCTTGGCCTCTCAACCCGCGACTATGTCCGAGTACTAAAAGTCGCCAGGACCCCTGCCAATCTGGCGAACTGTAAAAATATTGAATTAATCCACTTCACTGGGGAGCTACAATATAGACCCCACCCGCGGCCGCAAGCCCTAGAGCGGCGACTAGCACTAAACGTTAACGAGATTGTAAACGGTATTTCCGACCCCAGTATGCGTAAACAGGAGCCACAGCACTAGTTCTAGTCCCACCAGCACCACCGCCAATACCGCAATCCGGCCTAAGTCTACAGACACGTAACTGAAATCACGAGTAGGTCCAGCCACAGCAGCCTGGCGGGATTTCGTCGGCGCGACAGTCACCGCATCAGCCAAAGCCTCCGGGCTAGCGGGCACCATAGCCGTTTCCGCAGGCACCGCGTCAGTGTACTTAAATTTATGCTTCTTCGGCTGGTTCTTTTTCTTAGCCATCGCGGATATTGTAGCACAGCTCAGATATGGCCACGCACTCACCAGCCGTTGCGACAGAGGTAATGCCCAAATATACTGATGGTTAGCGAAAGGATGTGCTTGTGATTCTTCTGGTCCTGGTAATCGCCGTACTGGCTCTCATCATTGGTGCGTTGGCTTTGCGGAGCCAGTACGCTCTCAAACGCCGCTTTAATGATGTCCTGGGAGGCACGGAAACCGGTTCACTCGAGCACACTCTTACCGCACATATGAATCGCGTTAGCGAGGTTGACCACCGACTAGGCGAACTCGAATCCGAATATAAGCGGCTGGCCGTCACTAACAGTCTCGCCTCACAAAAAATTTCCATCGTGAGATTCAATCCCTTCGGCGACACGGGCGGAGATCAAAGTTTCAGCCTGGCCGTCCTCGATGCCCACGACTCCGGCTACGTTCTCACGAGTATTCACGGCCGCCAGGGTACGAGAGTGTACGTTAAGCCTGTCGATTACGGCAAGAGCAAGTACACTCTGTCGGCCGAAGAGCAGCAAGCCCTCAGCCAGGCCGCCAAGCGCGTACCGCAAATCGATTAACCAAGGAGACAGCAATGGCACGTAGAACCCACGAAGACGCGCTCGGAGTAGCCGGCGCCGAAACCATAATCGGCACAGGCGTAATAGTACATGGCAATCTCGAAAGCGAGTCCGATATCATCATCGACGGCACCCTGGACGGCCAAATCAAAACCGCCGGTAACGTCACCCTCGGCATCAATGCCATCGTAAAAGCTGACATTCAAGGTTCCAACGTCACGATCGCCGGCAGCCTCAAGGGCAACATCAACGCCGAAGGTGAAGCCGTTATTCGCGAAACCGGCCACGTGGAGGGCGACATCCGCTGCCTGGGCCTCTCCATCGCAACCGGCGGCGTCTTCTCTGGTCGTAGCTTCATGGAAGCCCCACCCCGCCTTGACCCCGACATCGCCGTCGATGGCGTCGAGCCTCCAGAGCCAGCGGGTCCAGCCCCTCGCAAACCCAGCCGTGGCAACAAGGAATAAAACAGGGACCATGTACTACTACATCGTTAATCCAGCTGCTGGTCGCGGACAGGTCAAGAACCTCCAGGACAAGCTTCGCACTCGCCTAACGCAACTTGGTATTAGCGGTGAGTGGGTCAAAACTACCGGCTCCGGCGACGCCACCAAGCTCACCCGGGCCGCTGTCGCCGCTGGCCACACCACGGTCGTAGCAGTCGGCGGCGACGATACCGTAAATGAGGTCATCAACGGCATCGACCACGACAACGTAGCCGTCGGCATCATCCCCATCGGCAGCACCAACCGGGTCGCCACCCAACTCGGCATTGTCACTTGGCCCCAGGCCTGCGAAGCCCTCGCCGCCCGCCGACTCACCCCCTACTCTCTCATCGCCGCTGGCCAAAAATTCTTCCTCTCCACCCTCACTCTCGGCTTCGAAACCGACCTCGACAAGCAAGTAGACACCGACCTCACCGGACTCCGAGCCCGCATCGGCCAGTTCCAGCAGAGCCTGGGCCACGCTCGTAATTACAGCTCTCTACATTGCAAGATCGACGTCGATGGCCAATATAAGCTCGAATGCGACCTCTTTACTCTCTCTATCGCCAACCAAAAGTTCCTCAACCCGCTAGCTGACAACCGCCTCATCGTCTCACTATCTGACCGTCCCGGCCAAGCCCTGAAGCTCGGCCAGATGGTCTGGAGCACACTACGCAATCGTGCTCAAGGCGCCCTCGGTGATGAGCACACCACTACCCGCTTCCTAGCCAACCGCGTTGTAATTGAGACCGATCCCCCCACCGGCATTATGGTGGACGGCAAAGTCACCAGCCGCACCCCCATCGCCATCCGTCTCACCGACCGACGCGTACGCTTCATCACCGAAAAAGTGGTGGCTGATTTCAAAAACGCAGTGTCCCCAACTCGCAGCTAATCTAAAAACGTTGACCGTTTAGCCTCAAACTGCTATAGTACCCAAGAGCTTTTCAAGGAGACTTCCAGATAAACAAAATCCGCCTGAATCGTGAGATTTCCGCCCAAACAGTACGTTTGGTCGATGTCGACGGTTCTCAGCTTGGCGTTGTTAGCCTCAGGGAGGCACTCGATGCGGCAGCTGAAGCGGGTTTGGATCTGGCAGAGATAGCTCCCAACGCCCAACCTCCGGTGGTAAAAATCCTCGATTGGGGAAAATATCGCTACGAGCAGACGAAACAGCTTGCTAAAAGCAAGAAGAATCAGAAGCAGGTTGAGGTAAAGCAGGTGCGGCTCGGTTTGAAGATCGGTGAGCATGATCTACAAGTTAAGCTGAACCGGGCTGTAAAGTTCCTCGATCAAGGCCACAAAGTCAAAATCAGTCTCCTCTTCCGCGGCCGGGAAATCACCCGCCCGGAGCTCGGACGAGCCATTCTCGACCGAGTCATGGAACAGATGCAAGACGTGGCCGCCCAGGAACAAGCACCCCAACTCTCCGGTCGTGATTTAAATATGATTTTAGGACCAAAGAAGGATGCCAAAGCTTAAGACACATAAAGGTATGGCCAAGCGCATCAAGCTCTCTGCCACCGGCAAGCTGATGCGGCGCCGTGCGTTCCGCAACCACATGCTATCCAAGAAGCAATCCTCGCTCAAGCGCGAATACGTGAAGGAGTTCGAGATTGCGCCGGGCGATACCGCCAATATTAAGAGAATGTTAGGAACCTACAATGCGCGTTAAGAGAGGTGTAACTTCCCACGCCAAACACAAGAAACTACGGGCACAGACTAAAGGCTACAGCCTAGTCCGCCGCTCCAGCATCCGCCAGGCCCGCCAGGCCGTGCTCAAGGCCCTACAGTACCAGTACCGCGACCGCCGCAACAAGAAGCGCGACCTGCGCGGCCTCTGGATTACCCGCATCAACGCCGGTGTAGCCCAGTTCGGCCTCTCCTACTCAGCGTTCATGGGCGCCCTCAAGAAAGCCGGCGTCACCCTTGATCGCAAAATCCTGGCCGAGCTAGCCGTCAACCACCCCAAGGCCTTTGAAGCCGTGGTCGACACCGCCAAATCCGCCAAATAGTCACGACCGACATCGCACAAAAAACGGCCCCACCGGGCTGTTTTTTGCCGTCTAGAGCCGCCCCTCACCCAGCCGCACCAACCGTCGGTACGAAGACAACTCCCACTCCAAAATCATCCGTCCAAGGCTAGTTACGCGCCAAATCCTGGCCGGTAGTCCTGGGCCAGTTTTATCAACACCAACATTCTCAATTACTCCATACCTATTCAATCTATCAAGCGCCGGACGCAAGGTTCCGTTGCCCATCGCAATATTCTTACCCGCATCTTCCTCGACCTGCCGGCCTATACTATAGCCAGTCATGGTCTTGGCACCACATAAGGCGACGAGAATTCGGACTTCCCTCTCCGTTAGAGGCATCACGTCATCGTAGTTCGGCGCTCTTTTCATACGTTATATAATAGTCGATTTTCGACTTATTTCAAGTTCAATAAATAGGTCGATTTTCGACTATTAACCTAAGCTACTCGCACAATAACCATAAAAAGCCCGCCCCATCTGGCGGTCCGTCCCATAAAACAATATGTTGTGCGACCTACACTACTTTAACGGCCGCTTGGCCTCAAACTCCGCCCAATGTTGATCAACAAAGGCTTTCATTCGTTCACGAAACACCGCCGTATCAAATTGCTGTGCCCGAGCTCTCACCACTTGCTCATCAAACCGCATGGTCTCGAAACGTCTCACCGCCTCCGCCAGCGCTGGCCCCGTCTGCTTATCGAATAGCACTCCGGTCTCACCATCAGCCACATACTCCGGTGCGCCGCCACCGTTATAGGCGATCACCGGCGTGCCGGCCGCCATCGCTTCGAGCGGCACCATGCCAAAATCCTCCTCGGGGGGAAACACGAATCCCTTGGCTCCCGCCATCAACCGGTTACGCTCTTCGTCGCTCACACGACCCAACCATTCTATATTCGACTTTGCTCGCGGCTTCTGCCGGGCAACCTCCTCACCCACACCCGCCACCTTCAGTGGCAACCCTAGCTCATTGAACGCGTCCACCGTCACGTCCAGCCGCTTCGAGGCCACCTGGCGACCCACAATCAGGTAATAATCCCGCGCGCCAGCCGGAATCTTCTCAAGCTCTTGCGTCTCAATCGGCGGGTAGATCACCGTCGAATCCCGGTGATAGTACTGCTTAATCCGCCGCTTAATGTGCTCCGAGTTGGCAATAAACACATCCACCCGTTGCGCCGCCGCATAATCGATGCGCCTTAGCAGCCCTATCACCAACGGAAATACCACTCGGGCCAGCCAGTTCAGCCGCCCAAACGGCATATTATGCAGCCGCCATTCATAATCGGTCCAGTAGTACCGCACCGGCGTATGGCAGTAACAAATATGCAGCGTACGCTCACCCGTCCGTACGTACTTGGCCTCCGCCGCGCACGACGAAATCACCAGGTCATACTTTTCCATATTGAACGTCTTGAACGGCGTACCCAGAAATATCGGGAATAACTGGTGCTTACGCTTCAAAAACGGTATCCAGTTCAAGAAGGTCGTGTGCACCTCGGCGCCCGCGAATTCCGGAAACTTTTCGGGTATGTAAGCGGTAGTGTATATCGGCGCCTCCGGGTACATACGATGTAATTCATACAACACTTTCTCCGCCCCACCTTGGCTGGTCAACCAGTGGTGCACCAGAGCTATCTTCGGCTGAGACACTAGTATGCTCCCCGGCCATTCAAGATTGTCAGCACCGTTTTGACCAAGATCTTCAGATCAAGCAGCAGGTTCCAATTCTCAACGTAAAAGATGTCGAGCTTCACGCGCTCCTCGTAGCTCACATCACTTCTACCGGAGATCTGCCACAAGCCCGTGACACCTGGCTTCAGCGCCAGGAAGCTCGCCGCCGAGTCGCCGTAATGTTCTAGCTCTACCGGTATGATCGGCCGCGGTCCCACCATGCTCATGTCGCCCAGCAAAACGTTAAATAGCTGCGGCAGCTCGTCGAGACTGGTCTTGCGCAACAAGCGCCCCAACCGGCTCACGCGCGGATCATCCTCCACCTTCTGCGACCGTTTAAACTCCGGTATCAAATCCTCGCGCCCCATAGCCTTAAACGTCTCGATCGCGTTCTTGAAGGGCCTATCCGGACCATCACAATATTTCCACTTCATTGTCCGAAACTTCAACACATATACTTCCTGTCCATTTCGGCTCAGACGGCGATGCCGGAACAATACTGGTCCATCCGGCTCCCGCAACTTCACTAGCAAGGCCACCGCCAAAAGTACCGGCGACAGCACCACGATCCCAAATACCGCCCCGATTACGTCAAACGTTCGCTTAGCAATCCGGCCCCAACCCTCCAAAGGCGTCAGGCGCATCTCAATCATAGGCACACCAGCCAGGCTACCCAGCGCGGCATTCGCGGCATATAAACCAAACTGGTTGGGCACAAACCGATACGTAATATGATGGTTGGTCGCGTAGTTCACCAGTCGCAGCACCTCATCCTGCTCCAGCGCCGAATCCGCCTGGACAATCTCATCAATCGGCGTCTTGCCGAGCGTCTCAAGCGCCAGGTCAAAAGTCTTAAATACCGCCAGTCCTGGCATCCGCTTGCCCGCGTTCTTAGCCGAATCCACGCAACCAAGCAGCCGATACCCCGATCGCGTCAACGCCAGGTCGTGCCCCAGTCGTTGCGCAATCTCGCCGCTGCCAATAATCAGCGCGTTATGTACCCCGACCCCAAAGTTAAACAGCCACCGCTGCACCGCCCGCACCATAAACCGCGCGATCACCACAAACACCAACCCAAACCCGTACGCGTACACCGGCACCGCCTTGGACGGAAAGATCGACACCGGCTGTAGGAAATCGAGCAAAATCGTTAGCATCACGCCACCAGACACCGCCACAAACACCTTGCCTATCTCATCCAACCGCCCCCTCAAGCTGGATTGCGAGTACAATCCCGACAGAGCAAAAATCAGAATCCAAGCTGGCAGCAGTACCACCATGATATGCAAAAACGCATAACCCGATATCTGATGGGCCAGTGGTTTCGTATCCAACCTCGCCCGCCACAAATAAGCCGCCGCGAACGCACTTAAAAGCGCGAAGAAATCAACCGGAACCAGTATTACGCTGAAAAATAATTCGCTACGTTTACGCATAATAGCCAGGATAATTGCATAACCATTGTACACCCCACCTCCTGCAAACAAAACGTCCACCCAATCTGTGGGCGGACGTCTCATATTGCCAGACCATTCATAAGCCGGATTCTGTCGGGGATGATCATCTATCTGGGGTCGTCGTTGCCGGCGACCTCAAGCGGCTCTATCGTCGAATCGGGCGAGCAACCCACCTTACGGCATGATTCGACAGCCTTGCAGCAGACGGGGTTTACCTCCCGCACCGGTCACCCGGATTGGCTGTGGGCTCTTACCCCACTCGTTTCACCCTTACCGCAACCTACGAGCCTTACTGGGCCCACTTGGTCATATGCGGCGGTTTCGTTTCTGTGGCACTTTCCCTACGGTCGCCCGCGGTTGCCGTTAGCAATCGTCCTGCTCTGCGCTGTCCGGACTTTCCTCACGAGCCTTTCGACCCGCGCGATCATCTCTTGATCTGACATACATATTATAGAACAATAGCTTGTTAATTTCAACAATTAATGTTATTCATAATCAAGCCATCCATCGCGATTGGAGCACCATGAGCCTTGAGTCAGAACTTCCCTCGCTGCACGCTGCCCTGGCCTACCAGACCGAGGCTCTCGACCTTCTGGTAATCTTCACCACCGAGGGGCTCGAAGCCAACCCGGCCGGGACAAAGTACACCCTGAGCCCGGGAGTAACTGTAACGTTCGCCCGAGGGAGCTATGAACCGGGAATACTCGAAGTCACCCAACTCCGAAATGTCAGCCCGGCGATTAAATACCTCATCCACAATCTCATTGGGAGCCGTCTCGCCGGGCTCGTGGAAGCCGCAGAGCTCAGTGAAATGGCCCAATTCCTTGTCGTTGACCCCGAAGAAGCGGGCCCATTCGAGTAGCATGGGCATCTATTGGCCAGCTTCTAGGCCACGTCTAGCCCCGTCCGTCCCACTCATACCGCCGTCCGACTCTGCTCGAACGGCGGCTTATCATTTTCTCAGGCCCAGCGCACGGTCAATCGCCAAGTTTACCTGGGCATCAGCCAGCTTGTTCCTGGCCCGGTACACATGCTCAAATGTGATATCGTACTGCTTCGCCAACTCCAGCACCGCCCGGTAAATCGGCTGCAAATCCGGATGCTTCACCCGATATTGGCCGTTCAATTGCTTGCACACTAGCTCCGAATCCATAAACGCATGCACCTTTTTCGGCTGGTACTTCGCCACTGCTTCCAGTGCAAACCTCACCGCCAACCACTCGGCATTATTATTCGTGCCGGTGCCCAAATAGACGCCAAAGTTCTCTAATACTTCGTCGTTCAATGTAAGAATTACAACACCACTCGCACTCGGACCGGGATTACCCCGCGATCCCCCATCTGTAAAAAACTTCAGTTCGTCTACTTGCATGGAACCATTCTACACCACTAGGGCTTTCCTGGTTGATAGAGGTCCGGCAGTGGCACAGCTTCCATTGAAACATCGATGTACTCGGCCCAATTAGCCGGCTTTATCTTTCTGTAAAGGGAATATTTCTCTGGTGGCACGTGGTGTGCATGGTGTGGGTCCTCCAGCCGGTCAATAAAAAGCCGACCATACAAGTGGTCGATTTCGTGCTGCGCCAACACCGCCGGCCAGCCCTCTAGCTTAAATTCAAGTTCATTACCCGACCGATCCAGTGCCGCCACCTTCACCGCCCGCGCCCGATGCGTAACTCCCCAAATCTCCGGAAAGTTCACACACCCCTCCGGCTTCTTCACCATCGCCTTCGACGACCATGTAATACGAGGGTTAATAAGTATATACATGTCACTATAGCCCTGATGGCCCACCGACAGGTCCACCGCACAAACCTGCTTCATTATCCCGACCTGGTTACCTGCCAACCCCACCGTGGTCGGCCGGCTTGGATCACGGCGGCTGCCTCCCGTCGTCTTATTCACTCGCCCATACACAAAATCCATCAATGCATCGATCTCCAGCTGCTGCTGCCTGTCGCGCAACACAGCCCGGCTCAGCTCGGCACACACTTGCCGCAGCCTCGGATCATGTTGGTCTAGTGGCGTGAGCGTCATATTAATCCAGAATATCCCACCAAAATGCTTGCCCACAAGCCTCGCGTTACCACAAAAAATTGACCGCAAGCGGTCAATTTTTCTAATTATTCCCTGGTCGGGGTGACAGGGCTCGAACCTGCGACCTCACGGCCCCCAGCCGTACGCGCTACCAACTGCGCCACACCCCGATCAGCCAGCATTATAACACCTAAGAGACGACTTCCTCAAAGTACATAGGAAATGGTAAAGTTAAGTGATTATGCCAGTCTCTTTAGTTGGATTTGCTGCCGGCGTTTGTGGAATTGCTTCGGTGATCCCGCAGGTTGCGAAGGTGGTG
>DASXHH010000024.1:0-64108 GCA_036488585.1 Candidatus Saccharimonadia bacterium
CAAAATAATCACCTGTCGGCTGCTTCGACCGTCGAAGCAGCCGACAGGTGATTATTTTGCTTATATGGGCCGGATTGTGGAGCCAAAGGGGGTGCATTTGGCGATTGGCGCGGTGCGTGAGTACAACCGGCAACACCAGGACGAGCTTGTGAAACTGAAAATTGCCGGCAAACATTACGCCGGACATAGCAAGGATTTATATTGGCAGGAGCAAATTTTGCCGGAGCTAGGGGGCGAGATTGAGTACGCGGGATTTATTCGTGGTGACGAGGAGAAACGGCGGTTTTTGGCCAATGCCCGCGCGTTAATAATGCCGAGCACCTTTGCTGAGCCGTTTGGACTGGTAATGGCCGAAGCGCTGGCTTGTGGCACGCCGATAGTGGGGCTGAACTCGGGAGCGGTGGCCGAAGTGGTGCGTGACGGCGAGACGGGATTGGTGGTGAAAGACGCGAGCGAGCTGGTGGGCGCACTGGGTCGAATAAGTGAAATCGACCGCGGCCAATGCCGGGCCGATTTTGAGGGGCGTTTCACGCTCGAGCGGATGGTGCGTGAGCACGCCGAATTGTACAAAAGCTTAGTATAGGTGGGTCGTCGGCCCGGGCACGAAGGGTGCGCCCGGGCCGACAAGCGGTGGAGGGTTAGGACGCGAGCAGGCGGAAGCGGAACTTGTGAAGTTCCTTCCAGACCCGGTGCAGGATGATGATGGCCTGGATGGCGCCGGCCGCGCCGAACATCTCGATAGTGGCCTCGTCGGCGGGGCCGGCGGGTCCGAGTGCGGGTACGGTCACCTTGATGCTGCCATGATGCAGGGACAGGCGAGGCGCCAGATCGAAGTGGAGCGGGAACTCGGGGCTGTAGAAGCCCTCGGGAGTCGCCGGTTGGTGGGGATCCACCAGGCTGAGATGGCTGGCCGCGGCCACGATCTCAACCATCTCCCTCGGCGTCATTGAGCATCCGAACCTGTCGGTGAACGCTCGCTGGATGGCGGCGAGGGCATCCACCACGCTCTGGGCGGCGGTGCTGGATGTGCTGTCGTTGAAAGCCAAGGTGGGGGTCGCCGGTACGTCCAATGTTCCTCCTAAGAGGCCGGTGTTTTTGCCGACTATGCTTGATAAAGCGCTTATTACTTTATCATAATTCCTATTTTTTACAAGATGACCAAATCGGTCTTGATGCGCGGATGAGACACGTAGTCTTCGAGCACAAAATTTTCCTCTCGGAAGTCATCGATATTCTTCACGTCGCCCACGATCTTGAGCTTGGGAAGCGGGAAGGGCTTGCGGCGCAGCTGTTCTTTGGCGGCGTCGATGTGGTTCTTGTAGAGGTGGGCGTTACCGGCGGCAATTATCAGTTCGCGGGGCTCGGCGTCCACCAGATGCGCCACCATGTGCAGGAGCATGGCGTACTGGGCGATGTTAAACGGCGCGCCCAAAAATACGTCCCACGAGCGTTGGTACAGCTGGAGCCGTAATTTGCCTTTGGTAAGGTCGAACTGGAACATGGTGTGGCACGGTGGCAGGCGCATATCGCCGTAATCATTGGGGTTCCAGCGCTTGTCGCCAATCTCACCCGCATTCCAGGCACTCACGATTATGCCCTTAGAATCGGGGTTGGTCTTGAGTTCATTGATAGCCCAAGCCAGTTGATCGAATTCGGGTTGTCCGTCAGGTCGCTTCCAATGCCGCCATTGGACGCCGTAGACCCGGCCAAGGTCGTTCGAGTCCTCGTGTAAAAATCCGTCCCAGTAGTGAATATTGTGTTCGTGCAGATATGTGACGTCCGAGCTGCCCGAAATAAACCACAATAGCTCGTGAAGCAGGATCTTAAACGGCATCTTCTTGGTGGTGAGCAACGGGAAGCCGTGCCGCATGTCGAACCGCACTTGGGTGCCAAACACCGACTTGAGGCTATGAATGCCTCGGCTGGGCTTACTCTTGCCGTTTTTAATGATATCGGCCATGAGGCCTAAATATTCGTATTCTGGATGCCGTGTCGGCATAGTCCCCTCCTCTCCCCCTATATACATAGGCAGTATAACAAACCTGCCAAGTTGTTAATTTGTGATCTGTACTGAGGAGAGTGTGGTTGTGTTTGCGTTGGTTGCGCGAGCTTGATTCCACTTGCGTACATCCGCGGTCTGTTCCAGACGGCGGACGGTCTTGGCGGAAAGAAAAACGGCTTCTCGCTGTTGCGAGAAGCCGTAGGTGCCAAGCCGGGGCCGTTGGCTGGTAGTGCCGCGGGCCCCAGCGGGGCGGGTGCGAGTTAGAGCTCGCTGGGGTCGTCCCAGTCGTCGGGGCTGATGTAGGCGAAGAACACCGGGACAGGCACGTCGGGCTTGCCGGCGGTCATGAGGAAGGGCCGGTTGAGCACGAGGGGCTCTGCGGTCGAGCCGAAGCACATCTCGTCCATGCCCATGGCCGAAGCTTCCTCGGCCCGGAAGCCCTTCTCGTTCATGGCCAGCTTGACCTGCATCTTGGCTTGTTGGATGATCCAGGCGCCCAGCGGTCCGGAGAGCCCGAGGTTGATGAGCCAGCTGACGTCGGGTTCGGTGTTCAGGTTCACCATCGGTACGTGGGCGCCGTTGTGCCCGGTGTAGCGGAAGCCCGGATTGTAGGTATGCAGGCCGCGGGCCAGGTGGGCTAGGTGGATCTGGTCCTTGGGCTCGTCGCACATGACGAACCGCACGTCCAGCCCCTTCTTGGTGGATACCCGGACTACGGGGTTGGTGAACCACAAGGGCGGTTCGACCACGTCGCACCACTGGTCGCCCGAGAGCGCAAAGCCTTCGTAGGTCTGGTCTGCGCCGGTGATCGGTACGAGTTGGCCTGGGTTGACCCAGTGGTCGAGGATGTCGCTGACGCCGGCGACGCCGAAGTTGCGGCCGTTGTTGGGCCAGTCGTGGAGGTGGATGTCGAAGCCGTGCTCGGCCAGGAACCGGTTGATCTCCACGGCGGTTTCGGCGGCGATGCCCGAGACGTACTCGTCGTAGAAGGGCAGCGCCTGCAAGTAGTCGGGGAGCAAATTCACGAATCGGCTCTGCAGCCTGGAGCCGGGATGGGGTTGGGGTACCAACGTATAGTCCCCGGCGAACTTGTGGGCGGCGTAGAGCGCGGTCGCCAGTGTCATTGGGCTGAAGCCCATACTCTTACTACTCATCGATGCTCCTCCAAAGAGCGTCGTGGGTGATCAGATGGTAATAGTTTATACCATAAATGCGATGTCTAATCAAATTATAGATAGTGGGGATAGGTAAATTGGAGCAGGCGGCGTAGCCGGCGGAGTGGTCCTAGGCTAATTCCTGCATTTCAGTGCGGACGCTGAATGGGTCTGCTATTGTTAGGCTAATAAGCGGGACGGGGTATGGAACATAAGGATTTCAGCGATCTAAAGGCATTAATAATTAACTGTTCGATTACACACGACAAGACGAAATCGCACACGCAGAGGCTGCTCAATCGGGTGTCGGGTGTAATGGAGAAAGAGGGCGTGGAGGTGAGCCAGCTTTACATGTTGGAGCACAAGGTAGCTTTCGGGATGATCAAGGACGGGCGCGAAGAAGGCGTGGAGGACGAGTGGCCGGAAATCCAGCGGCAGATTATGGCGGCGGACATTCTGGTGATCGGAACGCCCATTTGGCTGGGTGCTAAATCGAGCGTGGCGACGTTGGTGATCGAGCGGATGTACGCGTATAGCGGCGACCGGAACGATAAGAGGCAATGGTTATATTACGGCAAGACCGGCGGGTGCGTGGTGACTGGTAACGAGGATGGGATTAAGGCTTGCGCGCGCGATATATTGTATTGCTTGCAGCACATCGGGTACATGATACCGCCGCAGGCGGATTGTGGCTGGATTGGCGAGGCTGGTCCCGGTCCGAGCTATGGTGACACTGAGTTTGAGGGCAAAAAGTTCGACCCGCCGGTGGGGTATGCGAATGATTTTACGAACCGGAATGCCACGTATATGGCGTGGAACCTGATGCACACGGCTCGGATGCTCAAGGACAACGGCGGGATTCCGGCAGTCGGCAACACGACCGAGGGCTGGGAGCACGTGACGAACGCCAAGCGGCAGAATCCGGAGTACCGCTAGACCAGCCGACGGACGGTCTTGCCGGCTTGTTCGAGCATTTTGATGGCGTAGCCCGCACTGTGGTCTTCGCGGTAGACGACTTCGGCGATGGGCATGGCGGTGAACATGCGGGCGCAGGTGGGACATGGGAGCAGGTTGATGAAGACAGTGGTGCCGCGTAGGTCGAGGCCGGTAGAGACAGCTTTGGCTACGAGTTCGACCTCAGCGTGGTTAGTGTCGTAGTGGTTGAGGTCGTTCATGGGCGAGAAATTCAGTTCGCGGGTGGCGCCGTGGTGCCAGGCGTAGGTCTGATACGGAAGTACGCGGTTAAAGGCGATCTCTTTTAGGCGGTACTCACTCCCCTGCTTGAGCCCGAGTGCAACGCCGGTTTGGAATCCGTTGTCGAATGAATGAGTGGCAGCGAGGTTGGCTAGTTCAAGCATTTCGGCTTCGGAATACAGTCTTTCGTCAGATAGTTGTGGCAGTGCGGGTAACTCCGCTAAGTGCTCGAAGGCTTGGGCCTCGGCCTCGTCGGTGAAGGGCGAAACGTGATCGTAGGGAATGCGGCGGGTGGCTAAGGCGTAGTACGGCGGCTGAGTGTGAAAGAGATGCTTCCAGGAGCCGTTGACGAGTACGACCCGCTGGAGGTTGAGCTTCTCGAGAATAAATTTGAGGTCGCGCTGGAAATAGTTGAGGGTGGTGATGGTGTGCTTGGGTTTGGTGGCGTTGACCTTGGAGATGATAGGTCCGATGGCTTCGAGCTGGAGGGTCTTGAACTGGGGCTGGTCTTCGAGACCGAGGACGTAGGGCTCTTTGGCCAGGCCGAGGATGATGTTGGCCCTAGGTAGGTAAGTTTTGACGAGCTGCTTGAAGCGGGCTTGGCTAAGCTCGCGGGGGGCGGCGATGAAGATGGCGCTAAGATCGGTTAAGGGTTTCTTGGAGCCAAAAGCCAGATCGGTCCAATCATACTGCATCGGATTGCTCGCTGGCATATTTGGTTTCGTAGCGGGAGGAGAGATCGCGAATTTTCTTGGATTGGGTACGGAAAAGTTGGGCGTTTTCGAGCGGGGTGTACCTGAGCTTACGGTAGTTCCAGACGGACAGGTCGGGGCCGTCTGAGGGAATGCAGTGCATATGCAAGTGATCTTGGACGGTAGAGTTGACGGCCGCGCCGCCGTCTCGCACTACGTACTGAATGTCCTTGAGACCGTGGACCTTACGGATGATTTTTTTAGCGATGTAGGTGAATTTTTGGACCGTGGCCCATTCGTCTGGTGTCAGCTCTTTGATGGATTTAACGTGGCGGCGCGGGATGATCATGAGGTTGCCGTCGATGTAGGCAAAGAGCGGCACGGTGAGGACGACGCCGTTTTCCTCGTGCACGATGTATTTGTCGCGCAGGTCGCAGAAGACGCATTTGCCCACCGTGGTCCAGATTTCGCCGTAGTAGCCGCCGGTGCGGGCGTCTCTATAATATTCCTGCTTTTGGCGTTCTTCGGGGCTCAAATTAGCGCTCCTTGAGCGGATCTTTGCGCAGCTCCATGAAGTCCTTGAAGATGTCGCCAAGGTGGCCGCCGATGGCGCGCTGGACGATCTTGGTGGTGGAGATAGCGATGGACTGGCGCTCGACCATTTTGACCTCCCCGCCGTAGTGGATGACGGTTTTGTACTCCTTGGAGTTTTTGTAGTCGCCAGTCCAGTCTTCTTGGACGGTCACGAACACGTCGGGCTTGAGCAGGCCGAGCGAGGGCGCACAGCTGGGCTCGGGCAGGATGGTGACAAAATCAACGCTTCTGAGGTAGGTGAGCATTTCGGCGCGGATTTTCTCGTCGAGGATAGGCTTATTGGGGCCTTTGACGCGGCGGATGGCCTCGTTGGAGCTGACGCCCGCTACTAGCACGTCGCCTTCGGCGCGAGCCTTCTCGAGGTAGCGGCACTGGCCGGCGTGAATGAGGTCCCAGGAACCAGCGGTGAACACCACTTTTTTGCTGCGAGCTTTGAGTTGCTCGTGTAGTTGCATGAGGTCACTTTGCGCGACTAAGCGCTTCTTCCAACTCTGCGCGACGGATGCGTCTGCCATACTCCACCTTCATATGCGTAACTTTATCTATAATACTGGTTTTGCTCCGGTGGGTGCAACGGGTGCTCCAGATTGGAGCAAGCCGCGGGCTTGGAGCAGGTCGCGGGTGCGGACGAAATGTTCGTTTTGGGGCAGGAATTCGTACGGGTTATGGCGCAGGAATTTATAGAAATCGTGGAATAGAAACAGGTTAATGAGCTCGTCGAGTAGGTTGAGGCGGCCGCGGATGATGGGGGCGCTGAAGGGCTTGGGGCCGCGTTTGTTATATCCCGCGACCAGGAAGTATTTTCGAACTTGGGCCTCGGTTTTGTACTTTGAGTCAACCAAGAGGAAGGCCAGGGTGCGGGCGATGTCGAAGACGGGGTGGCCGACGGCGGTCTTCTCGAAGTCCAGGATGCCGGAAATTTCGGGGCCGGCGGGGGTTTGGCGGAACAGGATGTTCGAGCGGACAAAATCGAGATGCAGGATTTGCTGACGTGGAATCCGGCGGCAGAGATTGAGTAGCCCGGTGAAATGGGCGAATAGTTTGGGTTGGATGGTGAGCCCGAGCTTGGCCCCGACGGCGGCTTGGACTGCGGGATCATCGAAGTAGCGGACCATGTGAGCGGTGATTTCGAGGTAATCGATGGCGGCTTCGGGGAAATCTGATGGGGGCGTGAGGTCGGCGAGCTCGGCGTGGAGGTGGCTGAGGGCAGCGCCGAGGAGTTTGAGGTGACGCCGAGTGTAAGCTTCCCAGGGGATGGTGGCGCCGGGCAAGTAGGTGTAGAGCGCGGTGTAGCGCAGGTAATGATCGTTTTTGAGCTGGGTGATAGGTCCGAGTGTGCGGCGGGTGGGCAAGCCGTGAACAGCCAGCGTATCGGACACGAAGTTAGCGCGGCGGATGCGCTCGAGGATGCCCGGTTCGCGCTTGTACACGATGAGGTTCACCGGCTCGCCGCTGGTGGGTGTAATGCGGTACGAATGGTTGCGGTAACCGCTTTGGCGCTCGGCGACGGCGAGCGGTTCCAGTCCGTACTCGCGGGCGATCCTGGTGATGAGCTCGGGGGTGGTCATGCAGGGATTATATCTGATAGCTAACCGAATCGCTTGATGGCGCGAGCCTTGGCCTTGGCAGCTTCAACCCCACGGTCGCGGGGTGGGGCGGTGGTGACGAGCGCATCGATGAGGTGCCTGGCAGAATGCGAGAATTCGGCCACGGCCTGGTCGAAGGCCGGCTGGTTGACTGCTGATGGCTTGGTGAAGCCTGATAGCTTGCGAGCAAATTGCAGCGCGGCTTCGTGAATCTCAGCGTCGGTGGCGGGTGGGTCAAAATTGAATAATGGTTTAATATTTCGGCACATAACAAAACTCCTTGATCTGTATTGTACAGACAAGGAGCTTTGCTTGGTTTGTATTTGGTTATTTGCGGCCGGTGGAGATAGCCTGGATGGTAGCAGCGGCGTCAACTTTGATGCCGGGGCCCATCGAGGTGGTGGCGGAGAGCGCCCTCACGTAGGTGCCCTTGGCAGAGGCGGGCTTGGCCTTGAGCACTGCGCTCAGGAATGCGGTGGCGTTGGCACGCAGGTCTTCGGGCTTAAAGCTCGCTTTGCCGACCGCCTGGTGGACGATCGCGGACTTGTCGATGCGGAACTCAACCTTACCGCCCTTGGCCTCTTTGACGGCCTTGGCGACATCGGGAGTGACGGTACCGCTCTTGGGGTTCGGCATGAGGCCGCGCGGTCCTAGGACCTTGGCGACGCGGCCGAGGGTGGCCATCTTGTCAGGAGTAGCTACGAGCATATCGAACTCGAGCTTGCCCTTCTCGATGTCGGCCAGCAGCTTGTCGGTGCCAACTAGGTCGGCGCCGGCAGCTTTGGCATCCTCGGCAGCTTTGCCGTCTGCGAATACGGCTACACGGACGGTTTTGCCGGTGCCGTGCGGCAGGACTACGCTGGAGCGGACCATCTGGTCGGCCTGGCGCGGATCGACACCGAGGTTAATGTGAAGCTCCACGGTGGAGTCAAACTTGGTGGTAGCGGTCTTTTGGGCTAGGTCCAGAGCTTCATCGAGGGTGTAAGCCTTGCCTACTTCGATGAGCTCGGAAGCCTTACGGTATTTCTTACCGTGTTGGTGCAACGGGTTGGGTTGCTGGCGCTTGGCCTTGGGCGGAGCGTCAGCCTCAGCGGCGTCAGTTTCGGCGCGGTGCTCCTTGGCCTCCTGGCGGGACTCTTCGGCCTCTACCTCACGGACGGCTTTGGCGCTGCGCTTGCCGGCTTTAGCCGTGCCTTTGGGCTCCTCGCCCTTAGCGTCGGTGCCGGTGGCGGCGTCGGTGGGAGCGTCCGATTCACTTACGTGGTCTTCATTCTCGTCGGGGGTCGATTCCTTGGCGCCGGACCTTTCGAGGTTCTGGTCCTCGGCCACGGCTACCACGTCGTCGGTGAGGTCCACCTCGGGCGCAGTCTCCTGGATCTCGGTGATCTCATCATGAGTCTCTTCGGCGGCCATAATTTCTTCGCGGTTCTTTGATTCTGCCATTATTCAACAACCTCCACGCCCATGCTGCGGGCCTGGCCGGCCACGATTTTCTCGGCGGCTTCGACGCTGTGAGCGTTCATGTCCTTAAGTTTCTTCTCGGCCAACTCGGTGACCTGAGCCTTGGAGAGAGTTCCCACCTTGGTCTTGTTGGGCACGCCACTCCCCTTCTCGATACCCGCGGATTTGCGGATGAGGGTAGCAACAGTATCGCCCTTGAAGGTGAATTCGAAGGTGCGGTCCTCGAAGATCTTGACCTTCACGGTCAGCTTCTCGTCGGGCAGCTCACGGGTCTGCTCGTTGAAGGCGTTGACGAATTCCATCATGTTTACGCCCTGCGCGCCGAGCATGGAGCCCACGGGCGGTGCCGGAGTGGCCTTGCCGGGAGCGAGGCGGAACTTAATATTGGCTTTGACTGGCTTAGCTTTGGGTACAGCCATAAAGTCTCCTGGTGGTGCAAACGGTTACCTACGGCAACCTCCCACGTTAAGTTAACCTAGATACTTTAACAGATTTAGGCTGGTTTGAAAAGGGGTAATTGGGACTAGATTTTCTTGACTTGCAGACTATCGAGCTCGACTGGGGTTTCACGGCCGAACATATTTACGAGAACTTTGATCTTGCCCTTGTTCTCGTCGATCTCAGAGACCATGCCATCGAAGCCCTTGAAGGGGCCGTCGGTGATGTTGACGGCTTCACCGACCTGGAAGTCGATCTTGAACTTTGGCTCCTCTACGCCCATGCGCTTCTGGATATGCTTAACCTCGTCTTCGGAGATTGGGGTGGGCGTGGTGCCGGAACCGACGAAGCCGGTGACGTTGGGGGTGTTGCGTACGACGTACCAGGAATCCTCGGTGACGTCCATTTGCACGAGCACGTAGCCCGGGAAGATACGACGCTCGACAATGCGGCGGCGACCGTTTTTGATCTCGATCTGGTTCTCTTTGGGCACAATTACGTCGAAGATTTTCTCGGCCATGTGCATAGTTTCGATGCGCTGACGCAGGTTTTCAGCCACACGGTCCTCGTAACCCGAGTAGGTGTGAATGACGTACCAATGATGGTGCTTAGTCTTGGTCTTGTCTTCGGCCATGTTTACCCTTTAACGATTATGCTCTGAACCAGGTTGGAGAAGATGAAGTCCATGAATCCTAGGACCAGAGCCATTACCAACGAAAACCCAATGACCAACAGGGTCAACCGGATGGTTTGGCGGCGGTTGGGCCAGGAAACTTTGGCTAACTCGGCGCGCGAGGCGGCGAAGTAATCCATGAGCGGCTTCATGCGATGCTCTCTCCTTGTCCGCTTACGCGGGCAAAATTAAAAAGCCTGCGGCTTTGTGTCAATATTGCCTGAATTTAGGGCAAAAGTCAACGGTGGTGGGCTAAAGCTTAATCCAGGGTAGAGCCAGCACGGCAACTACGAGGATGGTGGTGAGTGATACGAGTAGGGCGAGTGGGGCACGCTTGGCTTCGGCGGGTTGGCGGCCGGAGAGTAGGTTGACGGCGCCGTCTGTGTGATCGGCCAGTACGAGCTGGCGGTAGAGGGCGACCCACCAGGCGGCGGTGCCAGCGCCGAATAAGGCTCCGGCTAGCCAGGCGACGACCGCTACGCCGAGTGTGACGGCGAGATGGAGGCCGGCGGGGGCGGCGGCGACAAATGCGACAGCGAGGACTGCCAGAGGTAGGGCCATGAGTAGCTCGATGGCAGCAGCCAGGAACCGCAAGCCAAGCAGTTCAAAGCGGTGGCTAAACAATCGCCATCCGAGTTTGATGGCAGATTTGGGACCATTAGCAGTGAGCGTAATTGCTACGCCGGCCAGGCCGTGGGTAATGGCCATGGCTGTGAGCAGATAGAGTAGCAGCAGGAAAGCTACGAACAGGGCGCCGATTTGCAGCTGGATATTGACGGGCCAGGTTTGGCCGCCAGTGGCGATGAGCAGGCCAACGACGGCTAGTAGAGCGAGCTGGATGCAGGCGTAAAGGCTGTCGAGAGCTAGTCGACGGCCAAAGGTGTTGATGCCGACGCCTAGCTGTTTTGAGAGCGAGACGGGGCGATGATCGGCTTCGCGGGCTACGCCATAGGTGATGGCAGCTTGTCCAACACTGCGCCCCAGGTAATACAGGAGAGCCAGCCCGGTGAGTTGCGCTACAAGAAATGGCTCGGGGTGCTGCAAGCGGTTGGCTAGCCCGTTCGGGCCGAGGGTGAGGAACAGCCAAGTACCGTAGCTCACCACCGCCGCGAAAGCTACGGATGCCAGACCGGCTAGGCCAAGATGACGCGGACGGGCCCGAGCTTGCAGGCTGAATTTCATTGCGGGGCCAAAATGTAGTGCAGGCACGCCGACTTTGTGGACATGGTGACGCTTGGGAGCGGATTTTGGCCAGGTGAAGAGAGGCTTGCGTTTGTGCTTGGGCTTATGGACGGGCTTGGATTTGGCTAGCTCTGGCTCTTCGGTATCGGGTTTGATGGTGACTGGACGCGGCTTGCGGGGCGCGATGTCGCTCATGCGGCGAGGTCCGGGCAGTGGTATGTCGGCGGGTGGTGCTGGTGTTGTCGGCGTAGGAACAGGGGCAGGCACTGGGCTAGGAGCTTTGGGGCTGCCGAGTTGAGGAGCGTCTGGAAGGGCAGGGGCGGTCATATTGATGCTGCGGCGAGGAGCGTCGAGCGGGCCGGACTTGGGGCGGCCCGGTTTGCGGTGCTTGGTTCTGGTGGTGTCGGTAATAATTTCCGGCTTAGAATTGTCCGACTTGGCAATGTCGGTTTCGCCTTCGGCTTCAACCACAGGCTTGATGCGCCCGCGGGATTTGAAGATGAGCGGATGCGTCCCGCTATCAGCATCGGGTTCGGCGGTTTTGGTGGGCTTTGGGTCCATGGTTGGCTCGGGTGCTTTAACCGGTTTGTCCCTGCTCGCAGGCTTGGTGGCCTGCTTGGTGTCGACCGCGGCGGTAACGATGGCGGTGGCGGTGGTGGCTGCTGGTATGCCGGAAGCGGATAGGATTTTTACGCCTTCGGGTAAACCGCTGGCTTGCACGCCGGCCACGCCGCTGGCGGGAGCGGGCACTGCTTGGCCACAATTAATACAGAAGTGCTGCCCTTGCACCTCAATGATGTCGTCGGAATGGCAGTTAGGACAAACCATTAGCTTTATTTAACCATTCTGAGCGTTATATCTCAATGCGCTTGTGCCTTGCAGTTATGCACCGCTATCCCCAGAAATTTCGTGCGTTTATACAAGCTTTGGGGGACTTGGGTTGTCATTTTGGACGATCGCTGTGGGCGCCTATTTTGACTGAGTGACGACTGGTTCACGCTGGGCGGTGGTGGCCACCTGTCGCGACTGTTCGCCCGGGACGTTAACGGGTACCAACACGCGGAAGGTAGAACCGTGGTTGAGCTTGGAGGTGAAGGTGATCTGTACGCCCAACTTTTCGGCTAGTTTGCGAGTGATGTACAAGCCGAGGCCAGTACCACCGGTCGCGCGGGTGCGGTAGTCCTCGGAGCGGTAGAATTTGTTGAAGATTTTGGATTTATCGGTGGTGCTCATGCCGATGCCGGTGTCGTGAACGGCAAATTCGGTACCGTCGGGGCGGCGCTCCACTTCAAGTATCACACTACCCTTCTCGGTGTATTTAATAGCGTTGGTGATGAAGTTCTGGAGGATTTCGCGCAGATCGTGCTCGCTTGTAACCATGCTGCCGAGCTCGTGGCCCATTTGTAGCTTGAGTTCCAGCTTTTTGGCTTGGGCTTGCGGGCGGTAATCGCGGGCCAGCTGCTCCGCGAAGAGCGTGGTATTAACGATTTCACGCTCGGGCATGAGATCGGCCCGTTCGGCCCGAGACAGGTTGGTGAGACTCTGGATGAGCTCACCGAGGAAGACGGTGTTTTCGTGGGCCTGGTCGAGTAGTTTACGGGCCTTGGGTGGAATTTTGGCGTAACCCGGCAAGAGAGCGGTAGATAGGTTGGCCTCAGCGATGGCTAGTGGCGTACGCAATTCATGCGAGGTAACGGAAATGAACTCGTCGCGTTCGTCGTCGAGAGATTTTTGCTTGGTGATGTCACGAAATACGGCCATATAGCCGCCCCAGTTTTCGTTGCGCGAGTAGCCAAACACGTGGACCGGTGAAACGGTGAGGTCGAGCACTATTTTGGAGCCGTCCGAGGCGTGGTAGAACAAGTCCTGGCGGTTTAATGGACGATCGTGCTCGGTGGCTAGGCGGAGTAAATGTACACGATCCCCGTGCGCGTTGTAGAGCGGTAGTAGCTCGTTGATGGAGCCGCCGTTGATGTCGCGGTTGGTGTTGAGGAGCTCGAGGGCGGCGGCATTGTAGAGGTAGATCTTGCCGTGCTCGTCCACAGCTAGAACTGCGCTGGAGAGGCTATTGATGAGGCTGAGCAGGCGCTGGCGCTCGTTTTCGATGCGGCGAGTGAAGCGGCTTTCGAGTAGATACTCCTCGTCACGGCTGCGCACCGATTGCTCTGCCACTAGGCTAAATACGATTAAGAAGACGAGTTTAATGATGAATTGGAATTCCGGGGCACTCGGCTGGGGCGTGAGATCGGTTTTGAGTAAAACCAGGGTTATAAATACCTGCGCGCTGAGCGAAAACGCGAATCCGGCGATGCCGTACGAAGCGATGGTGGCGATGATTAGAAGGAAGAAAAACGGATAGTAGGGGCTACCGAGGCCGCCGCTTACCAGCACAATCGACAGCACGAAGATGTGGTCGACGGTAAGCGAGTTCATGCGCGAGCGGAAGAACGGCCGTTGAAGCAGTTTGGGGCTGTAGCGCAGGGCGTTATAGATGGCGGTAGGGACGATAATCGTTATAACGATGAGACCGTAGGCAGTCTGGAAGGGGTACGTAATAAGTACTAGCCCCAAGCAAATCCAACGAGCCATTCGAGACGATGATTCGTAATATTCCTCACGATCGAAGATGGGCCTGGAGAGTGTGGCCTTCATATGCAATTAGCATAACCGCTTTGTGCGGGCAGGGCTAGAGTATCTACTTGCTGCGATGAGGGCGTAGACGGATCGTTCGCAGTGGTGCGAGCAGGCGCGGGTAGCGACGGCCGAGCAAACTGAGTGCAGTAACGATCATGCCAAACAGTAGTGACAGGCCAATCCAACCCCAGAGCGATGGCCCGGCGGCATCAGCGACTTGCACGGGCGCGCCGTCGGCTTCGCCCATTATGACTTGAAGCGTTTGATCGGATGAGGCTGGGGCCTGCAGGGCTGATCCGTTGGGTGCGGTAAGGCCGGTAGCGTCGGAGCCGGTGGACTGGAGTGGCGACCCGCCGACCGGCTGCAGTGAGCCGGAATCGTTGGTAGAGCTACCGGCGCCCGAAGTGAGCGAGCTTGGTCCCAACAGGTAGCTGGCTGATGAGGGCGCCGGCGTATCGGTGGCGGCTGGTGTGTCAGCGGGTGCAGGGGTGGCGTCGGCCAGTGCGACGACGGGCACGAAGACTAGGCTGCCGATAACCAGGAGTCGGATGAACATGTGGTCATTGTATCGGACTAGGGGTGGGCGGACAAACATTTATGCGAATCAGTGAAAACGGTAATGGTTAGCATATAATGAGGCTATGCAGATAGCACACCACCGGCGATCACGATGGCGCATTTTGCTCTACCCAGTGCTAGGAATTGTGGTGGCAGATTTGGCGTACCAAGCGATTGTGGCCTGGCGGGCGTGGCATATTTTGGAGCGGGCGCAGCCGGAATTTTTGATTCTGGCGGTGTTAAATCAGCTAGTGGTGTACTGGATTTTGGTGCCGGCGATGCAGCGGTTTTACGGCGCAGCGGGAATTGCACTGCATCACCGTAGGACGTTTGGCATGCTGGCTACAGGCTTGGCGGTAGCCAGGATAATTCCCGTAGGCGAATATGTGGTGTGGCGGGCGGCTACCCGTAAGTTGCGCGGAGGCGCGAGCGCTACGACGCAGTGGTTGATTTTGTATTACGCCTGGATGTTCGCGGGATTGGTGCTGCTATTCATGGTATTCCAAGTAATAACGTTCGTGGCATATCCGAACGCGCACGTAAAGAGTCTGGTTGGTTTGCTAAGATACCTGCCAGTCTTAATGGGGGTGTTGCTGGTAATAATCGGGGTATTATTGGCCACCCAGGTATCTTGGGTGCAACGGTTGATCTGGAAGGTGGCGTTCGATCGCTTTGGCAGCCGGTCGGTGTGGCCGTGGCACATCGTGCGCGACCGCAAGCTGGGACGGTACGAGTTGGGGGCACTGAGTGCGGCGGCGGTGGGCATGTGGCTGGTGGAAGGCTTCACCATGTTTTTATGCTTATACTCACTAAATATCCGTGTGCCGCTGGTGATTGCGATGTTTGGCTTTACGTTTGCGCGATTGTTCGCTTTGCTGCCGTTGACCCCGGGTGGAATCGGGATAATTGAGACGGGTGCAGTGCTGTTCTTTGCGGCCTATGGCTACCCGGTGGGGCCCGTGTTTACAGCGGTTGTGATTTACCGTCTCATAACCTACTGGCCGGCACTGTTGGTGGGTGCAGGGGTGTATTTGGCTGATCGCGGGGTGCCAATATCGGTGGCACTGTCTGAAGGTTACGCTCGGCTGCGGGAATCATAAACATAATAGCGTGGGGCCGGAGCCCGCAGAGGTTTACTCCGCGGGCCCGGCAGTGGCATCGTCATCTGGAATGCGAATTTCGATGGTTTTGCCGTTGATAGTTACCGAGATCTTGGTGCCGGGTGGGCCGACCACGGTGAAACTCGCCCACTCATGGCGGAACGTCAGTGTCCGAGGCTTCACGGGGGATTCCAGGTTGTCGAGTGTGACCTGGCCTAGCCAGGCCGCCGCCGCGACCATCATGGCATAGGAACCTGACCTCGGTTGGCGAATGCCAGCTTGGGCCAGGATCTCCCGGTTGTAGGGGTCTATATCAGTCGTACCCCAGCGGCTATCAATGGCGCGGGGATATAGATCGTATGACCCGGCAATTAGAGAGACTTGGTAGGGGCTTAGGGGGCTTCGGCTGAGAGCTCGGACGGTTTGCGTGTATGGCTGGCCGGCGGCGGTGTCCTTGATGAAGGTGGCACTGAGAAGGGCAGGGTCGAAGCGCTTTTCATTTAGCACTCGGACCAGCACACCTAGAATGCCGAGTCCGAAGTGGCGTTGGACGGCTTCGCGCCAGCGCGACAGCGAAACTTCGCCCCAGCCGAGTTTTTCGGATGCCTCCTTGATAGTAAGGCCATAGGCCAGAGCGGCCAGGACCTGCTGAGCTGGCAGTAGCAGGACGCCATCGCGATCTACGACCGCGGCGATTTTTGTCATGGGCTCTCCCGGGCGTGATGTCGGAGTGCTGGGTTTTGGCTTTCCCTGTGCGGTACTATACCACTATTGCCGAATGGCCTGGCACGTGGTAATAATGGGTCTACAGGCGATGAAGCAGCTGACACTGCCGAGCCAGGGGAAGAACATCCGTGAGTCTCACGAACTATTAGACCCCCTCGGGACCGCCCGTTATAGCGGAAAATTAAGGCCTCATCAGGCGAAGCAAGGTGGCACCACGGCAATTATGTCGTCCTTGCGGGAACACGAAACTATTTCGTGAACCGCGAGGTTTTTTAGTTGTAAGGAGACAATATATGACACGGGTAATTACGAGTGAACTGGGCCATCATGTTGGCGGCGAAGTAACTGTGAAGGGTTGGTTGCATAAGCGGCGCGACCTGGGCGGCATTGTGTTTTTGGTGGTGCGCGATCGTGGTGGCGTGGTGCAGATTGTGGTGCGTAGCGAAGACGAGCAGAAGAAACTCGACGGTCTGTACGCCGGTACAGTACTTCAGGTGCGCGGCAAAGTGGTGGCCGAGCCACGGGCGGCCGGTGGAGTGGAGATTCATGAGCCGGAGCTTGAGATAATGATGCCGGTGACGGAGGTGCCGCCGATTGAGATCGATAAACCGATCGACCATAACCCAGAGAATTTCGACACGCTGTTTGAAAACCGGGTATACAACACGCGCAACCTTACGGAGCAGAAGATTTTCCGAGTACGAGCGGGGATTTTGCGCTATATCCGCGAGTACCTGACCGAGCATGAATTTGTAGAAATCCAGACGCCGAAGCTACTGGCCGGGGCAACAGAGGGTGGCGCCGAGGTGTTTAAGACTGATTACTTTGGCCAGGAGGCGACGCTAGCACAGTCGCCGCAGCTATACAAACAGATGATGGTGGGGGCGTTTGAGCGGGTGTTTGAGCTGGCGCCGGCGTTTCGGGCCGAGCCGAGTGTGACCACGCGGCACATGAGCGAGGTGATGATGCTCGACATCGAGATGGGCTTCATTGATAAGCATGATGACGTACTGAAGATGACCGAGGACCTAGTGAACTACGTGATGACGAGTGTATACCGGGATTACGCGCCGGAACTGGCGGAGCTGGGAGCGCCAGAGTTAGTGCTCAAGCCGGACTTTCCGCGCTTTACGGTGGCGCAAATCCACCAGATGTTCTCAGAGGCAACTGGTGAGGACACGACGGACGAGAAAGACCTCACTCCCGCGGAGGAGCGATGGATCTGCGAGCACGCGAAGGAGAAGCTCGGTTGCGAGGCGGTGTTTGCAACCGATTTTCCGGTGGAGGCCAAGAAGTTCTACCACATGGTGAATCCGGATGACCCCAAGACGGTACTGTGGGCCGACCTATTGTTTCGCGGTATCGAGATTGCAACGGCGCCCCAGCGTGAACACCGCTACGAGGTGTTGGTAAAACAGATGAAGGAGGCGGGTATAGATCCCGAGCACCCCGGTTACCGGTATTACCTGCAGGCGTTTCGGGCTGGTTTGCCGGCGCATGGTGGATTTGGGTTTGGGGTTGATCGGCTAGTGGAGAAGACGCTGGGACTGAGCAACGTGAAGGAGGCGGTGCTGTTTCCGCGCGATACCAGGCGCCTCACGCCCTAGGCGTCGGCGCGGCTAGCGGCTGGGGTCTTGGCGTGGCGGCGGGCCATGGTTTTGGCGGTGTGAGCGGCATGGTGGAGCTGGTCAAGGTAGGCGCGGATGGCCAGAGTAGCGCTTACCCCCTCCCCTACCGCGCTGGCGATCTGCCAGGTGGAGCCGGAGCGCACATCGCCGGCTGCATAAACGCCAGGCAGGCTGGTGGCGAAGTCATCTTGAGTGATTACGAAGCCGCCGGGATCAAGCTCGATGGTGGTGGCAAATGGCTGAGTGTTGGCCAAGAGCCCAATAAACACAAAGACGGCGTCGGTACGAATATCATGCTCGTTGCCGGTAGCGGTGTCGCGGGCGTGCAGACCGGTGATGCGGGTGGTGTCGCCGCGCAGGCTATCCACTACCGTGTTGTAGTGGAACGAGACATTGGGCAGGGCTTGCAGCTGTTCGCGTAGAATTTCAGTCCCACTCAACTGGGGCCCACGCACGAGCAGGGTAACATGTTTGGCGAACTTAGCGATAAAGAGGCTTTCTTGAATGGCGGAATTGCCGCCACCCACCACGGCGACGTCGCGGCCGCGGTAGAGTGGCGCGTCGCAGGTGGCACAAAAATGTACACCGCGTCCGATGTATTCCTGCTCGCCGGGTACACTGAGGTGTTTGTAGGTTGAGCCAGTGGCGATAAGTACGGCTTCGGCTTGGACCGCGCCGGCGGAGGTTTGAACATGAATGATGGATTCGGATCTGGTGAGGCCTTGAACCTCGACGCCGGTGTGAATTTCGGCTCCGAACCGCCGTGCGTGGTTTTCGAGATGCTCCGATAGATCAAGGCCGGAAACGCCCTGGTCGAAGCCGGGGTAATTGTCGATGCGATCGGTGATGGCAGCCAAGCCTCCCACTACGCTCTTGTCGAGCACGAGGGTACTCATACCTTCGCGGGTAGCATAAACTGCCGCCCCGAGCCCAGTTGGACCAGCGCCGATAATCACAAGTTCGTATTTGGTTTGAGCAAAAGTTGGCATGTTTTTATTGTACGCCCGCATGCAAGTCGCTAGGTAACGGATGTATGGAAGAGGTGGCCAATGAAGAAAGTGGCCGATGCGGCTATGATTAGTACCAAGAGTTGGCGTAGAGCCGGCCATCCTAAGTGTCCGCTCGTAATGTAGCCGAGGTAGGAGCCAATGCCTAGGGCCGCAAGTACGGATAGACCAAGCGAAACGAACACACCGGTCATGCCACTAAGGGCGAACCAGGGCGCGAGCGGAACGAAGGCGCCGATTGAGAATGTAATAAACGATGAGGCGGCTGAACCCCAAGCGGCTCCCAGCTCGCCGGGATTAATGCCGAGCTCTCCGCGAGCATATACGGCCATGGCTTTCTCGGGATCATGGCTGATCTCCAGGGCCGCAGCGTGGGCGGTATCTTTGGAAACACCATCGGCCATTAGAACTTTTTCGAGGGATTCATGGGCTGATTTGGGGTTGTCGTGCAACTGTTCGCGCTCGATTACGAGGACGCTTTGCAGTAGTTCTACCTGTCCACGCATTGAGATGTACTCGCCGACTGCCATTGAGCAAGCACCAGCGATGAGGCTGGCGATACCGGCTACGCGGACTAGATCTTGATGGGCTCCGGCAGCGGCCACTCCCAAGATAAGCGACACATTGGTGACGAGGCCGTCACTGATGCCGAGTAGTGCTGCCCGGGCCGTACCGCTTTGAGCGGTTTCGATTTTTCGGCGGTGAGTGTTGGAATTTTTATCCATGCAGGTCTCCGGAATTATTATAACGCGGCCGGCAACCATGATTTGCGATTGCGGCGTTACATTTTGAGGAAGCTGTATAGGTGGTAGACGAGAAAGGCCGGCCACACCAAGGCCTTAAGGAGTCCAAGTACTCCAGTCCAGAATGTGGGTGCATGTTGCAGGTAGTAGATGGCTGAGCCGATCATCCCGAGAAAATACGCTCCCCCACCGGCTCCTGAGCCGCTCCTCCACTTTCTATCGTGCGCCATGGTGTGTAACCTCCTGCTCGTATTATGAGCTTTGTTTCATGGACGGATCAATGGAAGTCTGACATGTGGTCTAGGGTGGTATCGAGGTCGATGCCAGGGCCGAGCACAGGCTGCCAGAGATCGCCGACTTGATGGAGGCGATCCGGCATAGTGCGGATGGTGAAGGCTTTGGGATTGAGCTGGAGATTTACCTCGTCCCATGCTAGCGGGGTGGATACGGTGGCGCCCGGCACCGGTCGAACACAATACGGCGCGGCCATGGTTTGGCCGGCCCGGTTTTGCAGGAAGTCGAGGTAGACTTTGTGCTCGCGCTTGTCGGGATTGCGCTCCACGCTAGTGATGTCGGGTAGGCGGTCGTGGATTAGGTTCATGAGGATTTGGGCAAACTGCTTGCTTTGCTCGTAGGTATACTTGGCGCCGAGCGGGATGCAGATATGGAGGCCAGTCTTGCCGCTGGTTTTAACACAGGCGGTAACGTTGAGCTCGCCTAGAAGGCGATGGGCTTCCTGGGCCACGGTGATTATGGCGTCGAAGCCGATGGTTTTGGCGTCGAGATCGAGCAGGCAGTAATCCGGGCGGTCGGGGTCCGTAAAGCGGGAATGCCACGGGTTGAGCTCAATGCAGCCGAGGTTGGCCATATAAAGCAGGGTATCGCGGTCGTCCGCGACCAACCAGTGAATGTCTTTATGGTTTGATTCGGAGTAGAGAGGGACTGTTTTGACCCAATCGGGATGTTTTTCGACATCTTTTTGGAAAAAGCTACCACCCTCAATGCCATTGGGATGACGATTGAGAGACTCGGGGCGATCTTTGAGGTATGGCAAAATAGTGTCTGCAATATGATCGTAGTAAGCGATGAGGTCGCCTTTGGTGAGGTGGTCGGCCGGCCAAAATAGTTTGTCTAGATGTGTGAGCTTAACTCGAGATGCCGTTGCGGTGAGCTCACTCCCCATCGCTGGCTGCGAAGAACCCTTCTCTTCGGTGTTGCCCTCAACATTGAGAGAGCCGGCTGTGTCGGGTGAACCACCTTGCGCCACGCTAGAGCTGGGTACTTCGCGTACTGCGCTTTTGGCGGGCTTGTCGTCGCGCAGGCCCTGGAATATGGGTTGGCGGAGGTGGCCGTCGGCGGTCCACTCGGCAAAGCTGATTTCGGCCAGGAGCTGGGGTTCAACCCATTGCACGGGCGTGTTGGTGGGAAATGATTCCACAAAGGGTGAGCTGGATCGTTCGAGGGGTTTTAGCCGTTCAAGCACTTCACTGAGCGTTTGATCGGTGAAGCCGCCGCCGCAATGCCCGATGTAATGGAGTTGGCCGTGCGTATCGTAGAGGCCGAGTACGAGCGCGCCGAGGTTTTTGCGGCCACCACGGGGTTCGGTATAACCGCCGATAACGGCCTCTTGGCGGAGATGGGTTTTTATTTTAAGCCAATCATGGGAACGTTTGCCGGCGCGGTAGGGACTGGAAGCGGCTTTGGCCATGATGCCTTCGAGCTGTTGGTCTTGAGCTAGCTGGAAAAACCGTTTACCCTCCCCTACCACATGATCGCTGAGGCGGGTGTGTTTGAGGGGTGCTACTAGCTGGGCAAGCAACTCTTTGCGCCGAGTTAGCGGCAGGTCGCGGAGGTCGTGGCCGCCGGCAAACGGCAGGTCGAAGACATAGTAAACAAGATTGCCGACACCGGTTTGTTGGTAGTTTTGGAGCGCACTGAAGGTGGAGCGACCATGCTCGTCGATGACCACCATTTCGCCATCGAGAATACAATCTAGACGCAAATCGGCAAGTTCGTCGGCCACCGGTTGGTAGCGGCTAGTGTAATCTTGGTGGTTGCGGGTGAGCAGCTGTACACGGCCGTCTCGCAGATGGGCCATGATGCGGTAGCCGTCCCACTTGATTTCGTAGAGCCAGTCGGGATCGTTGGTGGGCTCGTCTGCAAGAGTGGCGAGCATAGGATCAAGCACGGCAGGCTGATCGGCTTTCGGTGCGTCCGAGAGATCAAGTTGCGGCACATCAAGCCACTGACCGGGCCCTTCGGCGATTTCGCCCATGGTACGGCCGGATAATACCGAACGGTCTTGGTGAGTGACGTCAGTTTCGGAAGCGTGTTCATCTTTGTGCTTAATGAGTAGCCAGGAGTTTTCTTCATGGCCATGGGTTTTTACGAGCACCCAGCTACCTGCCAGTTTGTGGCCATGTAGGATGAACTTGAGCTCACCTTTGTCCAGCCCCGGTGACTGCGGCTCCTCTTCCCATGTACCCTCATCCCAGACCATAACGGTACCGGCGCCATAGTTGCCCTCTGGAATGGTACCTTCGAAGTCCCGGTACTCTAACGGATGGTCTTCGACCATCATGGCTAGGCGTTTGTCTGCTGGGTTGGGCGATGGCCCCTTAGGTACGGCCCAGCTTTTGAGTACGCCACCGAGTTCGAGCCGGAAGTCATAATGCAGGCGGCTGGCTTCGTGTTTTTGGATTACGAAGCGCAACGGGCTTCCGACAGCGGATGCATTGGAAGCACCGGAAGGCTCGGGTGTGCTATCGAATCGGCGTTTGCGCTGGTATTCGGAGAGGCCCATGCTACTTGCCGGTGGTCTTGGCCTTTTCCTTCTCGAGTGATTCCTTGAGCATAGCCATCAAGTCCTTGGCGGGCGTGGCAGAGGGGGCTTTGCCCTCGGCCTTGGGTGCCTTGCCCTTCAATTTGGCCTCGATCATGGCTTCTAGCTCTTCGGTATAGCTGTCTTTGTAGTCCTCGGGAACAAAGGGACCGGTGAGCTGGTCGATGAGTTTGAGGGCCATGTCGATCTCTTTGCCGGTGGCAATTTTAGCGTCGGGTAGATCGAGCTGGCGGGGTTCACGCAAATCCGAGGGAAAGCGTAGCTGGTTGAGTACCAAGGCGCGGCCCACTGGTTTAATGGCGGCCAGATGCTCGCGTTGGCGTAGCACAAACTTAGCCACCGCGATCTTGTGACTGCGCTTCAGCGCCTCACGCAGCAGGGCGTAGGGCTTCTCGGAATTCTTGTCGGGCTCGAGATAATAGGGCTTCTCGTAATAACGCACGTCGAGCTCTTGCTCGTCCGTGAACTCCTCGATGTCGATGGTCTTAGTTTTGCGGGAATTAACCTTGTCGAAGTCTGCGTCCGTAAGCACCACGTAATCGCCATCCTGATACTCGTAACCTTTTACGATGTCATCGTAGGGCACTTCTTGGCCGTCTTTGCGGCAGATTTTGGCATAACGAATCGGCGACAAGTCGTCTTTGTGCAGCATGTTTAACTCAATGCCACCCCGACTCTCGCTGCCACTGTAGAGCCGTACGGGAATGTTGATAAGGCCAAAACTAAGTGATCCAGTCCAAATTGCTCTCATGTAATAAATGTAGCATAGCCGCGGGTCGGCGTTTGGGGCATTTTGCCAATTCGCTCGGCAGTTTTGTGGGCGCGCATATGGACTTGGCTGATGGCAACGGATATAGATAGCCAGGTAGCAGAGGGTCAGGAGGACGAGATGAAGATTGGTTATACGTTATCGAGTGAAGAATTTTCGGCACCGGAGTTGCTTCGTTATGCGGCTGGGGCTGAAGAGGCGGGATTTGATTTTGTGGGGATCTCGGACCATTTCGCACCCTGGACTGAGACGCAGGGTAACAGTCCGTTTTCATGGACTGTGATTGGCGCACTGTCACAGGTGACCGAGCGGATGGAAGTATTTGTGGAAGTGGTGTGCCCGATAATGCGATACCATCCGGCGATTGTGGCGCAGGCGGCGGCCACTAGCGCGTCGTTGCTGGAGGGTCGGTTTGTGCTCGGATTGGGTACCGGCGAGCTGCTGAACGAACACATCGTGGGACGGGGCTGGCCGCGCGTGGGTGTGCGCCGGGAAATGCTGTCGGAGGCGATCGATATTATTCGCAAGCTATGGCGGGGAGGAATGGTCAGCCACAACGGTCAGTATTTTCAGCTAGATGACGCGAAGATTTACAGTTTGCCACGTGAGCTGCCGAAGATCGTAGTGTCGGCGTTTGGGCCGAAGGCACTGGCACTAGCTGCGAGTAAGGGTGATGGATTGGTGTCGCTGATGCCGGATCGTAAGGTGATCGAACAATTCGACGAGCAGGGTGGTGCCGGCAAGCCAAAATATGGCCAAATGCACGTGTGCTACGCGCACGATGAGGACGAGGCGCGGCAGACAGCATACAAATATTGGCCGGTGGCAGGTGTGGCACGGCCGCTGATGTCGGAACTGAGGCTGCCGTCGTACTTTCAGGAGGCGGCCGAGACGATCGACGAGCAGACGGCCACCAAGAGCGTAGTGCTGGGTCCGGACCCACGGACGTACGTGGAGCAGATCCGTAAATTTAGGGAGGCGGGATACGACCACGTGTATATGCACCAGATCGGCCCGAACCAACGGGAATTCTTGGAGTTTTGCAGGCGAGAATTGAGGCCGGAGTTGGAGTCGGTGTTGGCGAATGGCGAGCAGGCCGAAAGTTGGGCTTGGCGAGCTGAAGAGCGGCAGTTGCTGTTTAGGGAGTCACTGGACGAGGCCGATCGTGACGGCGAAGCTAACTAAGCAGACTGGTCCGGGAAACGCTTGAGCACTAGGGCAGGGCCGGTCTACCAGGACGCGGTGGCCGTCAGAGAGGGTTCGGGTAGGAGGTAACCGCGTTTGATTTTGACCAGCGCACCCATTTTAGAACATAATTAGGCATATGAGTTTTCAAACAGGTATACCTCCGGCAGATTGGGATGAGACACTAGCGAAACATGGCGGGCATGTGTTGCAGAGCCGGGGTTGGGCAGAATTTCAACAGGCTTTGGGCAAGGAGATAGTGTACGCGAGCGGCGATGGCTGGTGCTGGATGGGCTACCTGGAACGGCGGCGTGGTGGGCAGTTCCTGTATACGCCTTATGGCCCTGTTGCGAAGAGTGAGTCGGCGTTGCGGCAGGCAATCCAAAATTTGAAGTCGGGTGCCGGTGATTTGCGGGTCGATTTTGTTCGGCTAGAGCCGGTGGGCGCAGCGACGCCGGCTGGTTTGCGCGCATGGGGTGGGCGCCTAGTGGACGAAAATCAACCCAGGCGCACCATCGTGATGAATCTAGCGGACAGCGTCGATGAGCTGAAGCATGGATTGGCGCAGAGTAATCGTAACCTGATCAACACGGCTGAGGCGCGCGGAGTTCGACTGGAGCGGGCTGAGTCAGCAGAAGCAACCGGGCCGTTTATGGACCTGGTCGCCCAAACTGTACGACATCAGAAAATCCATCTCTACGATGAGCGGTACTTTAAGACATTATTTGAAACGCTTATGCCCTTGGGCATGGTTCAGCTGCACTATGCGACCTATCAGGGTAGGCATGCTGCTTCGGCAGTGACGCTTGATTTCGCGGATACTCGGTACTACCTATTTGCGGCTTCGGATTTCGAACTCAACCGAGAAGCAAAGGCGGCGGTCCCCCTGCTTTGGAGTTTGATTATGGATGCCAAAGAGGCTGGCTTGGGGCAGTTCGATTTCTACGGGATCGCGCCAACCGATGACCCGAATGACAAGAAAGCTGGTATCACCCGGTTCAAGAGGTCGTTTTGCGATAATGTAGTAACACGCGTGGGGACCTGGGAGATCCCGGTGCGAACCATGAAGTACCACTTATACGCAGTTGCAAAGCGAGCGATGTCTAAATAAGCTGCTACTAATGGGCCGTTGCTTAAGGGGTGAATACTCTCAGGTATTGCACTTCTTCGTAACCGGCTCCAGCCGGCCAGCTGGCGTGGTTC
Source organism: Candidatus Saccharimonadia bacterium (assembly GCA_036488585.1). Lineage (GTDB taxonomy): Bacteria > Patescibacteriota > Saccharimonadia > UBA4664 > UBA4664 > DASXHH01. The sequence continues at coordinate 25,372 of DASXHH010000024.1, forward strand.
GGGTCATCCGCGTTCGGTCCGCTGATGCCCCAGTTGATGTACTGGCTGTTGTGGGCTAGAACGCTTGCGGGAACCGAGGCGTAGAGCTTACCGTTGATGTATACGTTGGCTCCTGCATAGTTGGCCTTGAACTCCATATCTACGACGTTCCAGCCAGGTACGGCATCGTTGGCCGGAGTGCTGGATAGTTTAGGGTTGTCCCAGCTAGCGGTACCAATGGACTGGGGTGAACTGCTTGATCCATAGTGATACGTGACGTAGCTTTGTCCGTACTGCGTCTCGATGGCGTCAAGTTCGCCGGTAGCTGGCCAGTTAGTGCCGTCCGTCCAGTAACTAGCCCAGTCGATGAGCGTACTGCCACTTCCAGGTAACCAGACCTTCGATTCAACCACCGTACCGTTAGTGGATATCAAGCTAGCCGAGCGGATATGCCCACAGTCGGTGTTACTACCAGCCGAGGCGGCGGTACCCCGCGTTGATAATTTGACCGCATCGTTGGCTGCATCGTACGTGGTGTTGCTAGTGGGGCACGAACCCCCGCCTTCTTGGGTGTTGTTGGCATTTTGAGCCCAGTTGCCGGAAGTCATCTGGCTGGCGGTGTATGACTGCGAGAGCACGCTATAACTACTCAAAGCCGAGGCGTATGGTAGCGAGGACGAGCCGCCGCCCGTAGGGGTAGGTGTGGGTGTAGAGATTGAGGTTGGGGTAGGCGTGGAGCTAGATCCCGTTCCAAACTTGACCGCCTTACCGCCTATGGCCGTGCTGTTTGTCACAAGGGAAGCATTTCCGGCGATGGTACCAGATTGGGCGAGCATACTAATTGCGGCGCCTGTGGCAGCGAAGGTGGCCAATACCAATACTGCCCCCGCTACCACAAAGACGATGATAAAAGGGGTCGATCTCACTCGCTTTGGTTTTAGAAGTTCGCGTACGCGTATTTTATATGCCACCTTTTAAGGATGTTCTGTGAACAAATTATAATGCCTGTGGTTATTCAAGCACAGGGTAACACATTGGTGTATGAATCTTATAGTAAAGGGTGCGAAGCAATAATCGATCGAGTTTCAAAGTGAGTGTTGCTCAAATAACCCGCTATACTGGGGGCATGTATGAAGCCTCGGTGTCAGTGGATTTCGAGTGTAGCCGGGAGGTCGTGTACGGGATTTTGTCTAATCTCGGTCGATATCCGGAATGGAACCACGGCATGATTTATATCTCGCATACAGGGCCGATGTACGCGGGATTGAAATTTGAAACGCGGACACGAGTGCTGGGGCAAATCAACGCCGCTGACGTGGAGGTAGTGCATTTGGTCCCCCCTGCCTTGATTCGGCTTCAGAGTAAAACCGGACTGGTCAGCTACAACGCTGTGTACCGGCTGAAGGATAGGGCCAATGGTGGATCGATGGTGACATGTGACCTTAAATTCGAGTTTAGTAAGGCTGTGCTTAGTTTGGCACACGAAGCGATTGAGGGCATGGCTCGCGACCGTCTGGAGAACGACTTACTCAAGTTGGCGAAAATTTTGGATAACAAGGCTTATCACTAGGGAGGGGATGCAAAACAATAGTTAAGCCGACAAGTGCCAGCCGCCTGGAGATTTAATACGTGATTCAATCTTCGGGTAGTTGTCTGCGCAAACGTGCACGGTGGGATTGGAATTGGGCGGAAAACAGCCGACTGCATAGCGCTAAATCGGCCGTTTGAGGAGAAATAACGCTTATGGACGCCTGGCTAGGGTTATTGGGACATTATCCGAGTACCGGTGACAGCAAAAACGCTCTAGAATAGCGGCGGTAGTTCTCCCAGGCCTTGGTACAAAGATTGGTCAGCACTGGAGTCGAATAATTTGGGCGGATTGAGATAGAGTTGGGGGTTCATGGCTACAACTTCGGCCTCTACGGAGCCTGAAATAGCAGGCGGACCGAGGCGGCTGAGCAAGAGGTCGTGTGCCATTAGAAAACCCTTAACATTGAGAGTTGGTGTCACAATACCGCATGGTGCATCCGGAGTGGCAGCTTTGCCACAGGTATTAATTGTGCCGTCAGTGAACAGGTAGGCATCCACCTCGTTGACACTGCTGAGGATATCAAGATTTTGGTCAGCGATGATGCCGAGGGACGGGATATCGCTTCGGCCTGTGCCGGACCCAGGATTGAGCACGATATTACCGTTTATTACCACCCGGGAGGCATTTAATGCCACTAAAGTGATCCTATTGGAAACAGTGCCGGAAATATCTAGCTCACCACTACCGTAGAAGTAGTAGAGGCCGGATTGGCCGTTAACACTCCAACCTGTGACTGCTCCAGCGGTTGGGATTGTCTTAATATCAGACCCAGAGTAGGCTCGGGCGAGAGAAAGTAGGTCTGGTCGACAGATTTGACCGTATCCCCCATTTGCACCAAGCGTTAACAGGTTGGTGCCGCCACTAGAGTTAAACCCGCCGATGAGACCGGTGGCCGACACAACATACTGGCCACTTGAAAGGGTGGTGCCCCTGATATTGCCGATAACATTGCCGCCTCCAGACGCAAGACTGCACGCCAGCCCACTGCCGGCATGGATGTCGCTATTCTGCCCCGTCACTATCGGGACTACCACACCCATCACATTATTGGTGGTGCTGCCTGGTAGGACAAGCACGGGGCCTAAAGTGTTAGTAGCAACTCCGGTAGCGGTATTTACACCAATACCCAAACCTGTTGCCTTCACGATGATTCTTAATGGCTGCGGCGGCCCGGTCGTCCAAGAGTCGAGTATTGCCGCGTTAGCCGGCAGGCTGAAGCTCCAAGTCAGGGTCTTAGTAGCCGGTGAGTACGTCGGCGTTGGCGCGCCCGGGGCTGGGCCTACGTAACTCATTTGCGCAGGCAAAGTATCAGTAATTGTAACACTGGTAAGCTGAATCGGTATTGACTCCAGCCCCGTTATTGAGTAAACGATATCGTTTCCGACCGCCGTCACCCCAACCTGATCTGAACTCTTTGAAAGCTGCAGCTTAGGCGTCGGTGGCATGGGCGGGGCAGTTACGTCCCCAGTCAAGTTGCCGCATTTATCCTTAAGAAGAAACTTGCCGCCAGGATAGTAGAATATCACCGACTTATCAACTTCCGGGTCTTCACTGTCCTTGGCAAACGCAACGTCAGGCTGGCATTGTTCCGGTGGCGCGCAGCTTAGTAAAATAACATTATTTGTAATAACGCCCCAGCCGTTCACATCTTGACCTGTAAAGTCCTGGAAAACGTTAAAATTCACAGAGTAACCCGGATATGCTCCACTATTATAGGCTGCTACCAGGGCCACCCAGTCGGCCCAATGGTCTTGGGCGTATTGAATGCCAGTTACATGTGAACCACCAAAGTCCGGGCCGTTTTTCCCGAGCATAATGTCGACAATAGACGCCACCCGGCCTTCATTCACTACCGACGTTGCATCAAACAACCTGGCATGGATATTAGAAACAAATGATGAATACGTGATATCTACAGTCGGCCAGTCCGGGGTCAAGCCCGCAAACTGGGTGGCGCCAACCGGCTCTAGCACATATGTCAGATCATTACCAATCGCCGGAGAGTTACGATTGTCAAAATAGCCGCAATTCAAGTCGCGCCCATATGGACCAGATCCGGGGATGTTGCATGCTGCTGCTCGAGCTACCGGGCTAAACGTCACCATTGCTGCGACGCCCAATACGCATATCCCGATCGATGCTAAAAGCCATCGTTTCATGGCTGCTTCTGCAATTCGCTAATGGCCTGCTCAAATATAGCTTTCTGGAAGGGCGCGCCCGGGAGGTTCTTGGGCATTAGGCGAATAGCTTGCTGATAATACCCGATCGCCTGGCTCTTTTGCCCAAGCTGACTACTGGCCATGGCCGCCCCTGCCGCCTCACCAAACGTAATTCCAGTAATAGCTATGCTATTACGATACGAGTTCAAAGCTGCGCTGAAATTGCCAGCCGTCATATAATCCGCCGCTGCATTCTGCAGGGCTCGCACACGATATTGATTGCTATGACTGCGTTGGGCCAGTGCAGTCCATTGATCGGCCGCCTTTGCAAATTTATTTGTTGATTCCAGCTGTTCAGTGATAGCCTGGGTCTCCGAAAAGTCCTGGCTGGCCAGGTGATCCTCGTAAATAATGTATCCTCTCCAGCCCCCAATAAGAAGAATCACCGCAAATAAAAAGCCACCGATAACTAAATATCGCTTGCGTCGTACGCGGCTAGCTTGTCCGACCTGTGGCATTGGAAACCCTATAGAATATATCGAAAATTATACTATTTATGTTCGTAAAATGCTTGTGATTCGACGGGCGAAAATGAATAACCAAACAACCAAAAGACCCAGCCGATAGATGTGACGAGGGTCTTTTGGAGCTTAAAATGCGACCGTTAATCGAATCCTAGATCGGGAATTAGAGAAGGTTGGCGTACAGGCCATATGAAAGTTATTTACTGAGGAGCTGGTTACTTTTCGGGGAGTAAGCTTAATAACTGAGAGAAATCCTCAAAGGAATAGTCGGCTTTCTCGGAATGACCCCAAACCATGACAGCTATGAGCCCGAGCTGCTTAGCAGGGATTATATCCACATCCTCACGGTCGCCGACAAAGACAAGGTTGGATGGATGAGCGTTACTACGAGTGACTACAAGTTCAAATCCTTGAGGATGGGGTTTTGGCTCTGAAATGTCATCGCTGGTCAAAATATGTGTAAACCAGGAAGGATTAATGTTCACGGTATGAAGCGTGCGCTCAACACGCTCCGGCTTGGAGTTACTGAGAAGACCAATCGGTAAAACCTCGCGAATAGTGTCAACCGTTTTGTATATGCGCTCATCAGGCCTGTAATATTGGGTCTCATCTAGCTGACCAAAATATGTTGGCCAGAAGTCCTTTGGCATTCCGAGTGCCTTAAAGACCGCCGACTTGCTCCCGTACTTTTTGTAGGCAGCGCGATAGTCATCCTTGACTTCATCACTTACATCTTGATGTGTGGCCTCAGCATAGGCTTCAAGACATAGAGCATCTTGGGCCGCAAGAAATTCGGGGGTTTGCAGAGTGAGGGTTCCGTTGAGATCAAACCACATTTCTTTAATCATGAGGTAATTATATGCTTAAATACGCAAAATCACGCCATGTGGCGCGACTTGACAACGTTATAAAACCATAGCAGGACGTTAATCGAATGATTGAGGACGATTCTGAAGCAACTATTGATGAGGTTCGGAAATTATTGGCCGAGAGCTAGATGGTAACCCCTAATTGTGTAAGGTCCGTCTTCAGTTGTTCCGCCGATTTGAATTGAGTGGAATTAATACCTATATTTGCAGCTGCTTCAACGTGACGGATATTGTCATCGATAAAAACGGATTCTGCAGGAGCTACGTGTAGTTTTTTGAGGGCTAGATGAAAAATCTCTGGGCTAGGCTTGACCATCCCCACTTCACTCGAAACCACAATAACGTCAAAATATTGTTCTAAATTATTTTCAGCAAGAATGCCTCGGATTAGTTTTGACGGTGCGTTAGAAATTAGCGCCATCTTATACTCTTTGCTGAGCTTAGAAACAATATTGACTACGGCGTTATCTACGGTAGCAGCGCCATCTACTTCTTCAAAGGTAACTTCCCGTCCCGTTAGTTCGCTTAATGTGGTTAAAAATTGTTCAGTCGTAATAGCGCCGATATCCTGCTGATGGGAAGCATCAAAATACGGTCCTTCGTGAGGAATTTTATTCGATGCCAGCCAGGCTTTGTAGGCATCGGTACGAATAACATCAAAGAAATCGAAAATGAGAGCTTTGATCATTGAGTAAGTATATCAAGAATGGGAGAAGACCATGCGAAATACAAAATCACGCCTTGTGGCGCGACTTGACAACGTATAATAACATGGCAGGGGTGGCAGGACTCGAACCCACGACACGCGGTTTTGGAGACCGCTGCTCTACCAACTGAGCTACACCCCTACGATGAAGGCGCCGGGAAGCGCCTTCTTATTTTGCTATTTACTTTCTTTGAACTCAACTACTTTGCGTAGGAGCCGAGAGTACTTGCGGGCGACGATGCGCTCGGTAGTATTCTTGGGGTTCTTGGAGGTGGTATACACCGTGGTGGGGTCCTCCTCCGAACGCAGAGTGATGACTGGGCGGTTTTTCTTAGCCATTTTAGGTTACTTCTCCTTCTTTGGGGGTGATGGCGCTAGCGATCAAATAAATGAAGACTCCGGGAAGGACGGTGGTCATGACGGTGACGGTGAGCACAATCAGACGGACCACGGTGACGTCCACTTCGATGTAGTCGGCGATGCCGGCACAGAGCCCCGAGATTTTTTTACCTTTTTCCTTGAGGACGAGGCGCTTCATTGGGGATAAATCCTTTAATTCTTTAAATGGAGCCCAAGGTGGGGATTGAACCCACGACCCCTTCCTTACCATGGAAGTGCTCTGCCACTGAGCTACTTGGGCATGTGCAACTGTCAAACCATAGCACAAATCGCTTGATACGGCAACCCATTGAGGACGGGTGACTCGGGTCTCTCGCTAGTTCAAAGCCAGCCCAATTTTTGAGCATAACCGGGTTGAGCCTCAGGTATAAATTTGGTAAAATTTAAACGTAAGTAGTTTGTGAGGAACAGGTCTGAACACCCGGCGTTTTATACGTATAGGGATCTCGTCAAGAAAACTGCTTACTGCCCTGGCCCTCGCGGCGACTGGGCTAGTTTGGGTTGGAGTGCTAGTTGGGACTGCCCAGCCTGCTCAGGCCGCGGCCGGCATCAACCAACAGATCAACTTCCAGGGTCGGCTGCTGACCGCTAGCGGAGCGGTGGTGGCGGATGGCACTTACAACATGGAGTTCCAAATCTGGCAGGACGGCAATGGCTGCGTTACCGGCTGTACCAGTGCAAATGCCAACACCAGTAACGGTGGTACCCTGAAGTGGACTGAGGATTGGATCTATGGCACCGGCTCACCTGACAACCGGGTGACCGTTAAGAACGGTTACTATTCAGTGTCTCTGGGCTCAATCACCTCATTGTCGAGCGTTGACTTCAACCAGAACACCCTGTGGCTATCCATGAACGTTGGTGACACCTCAAACCAGGCCTCCTTCGCTACTTCCGGTGGTTATCTCATTCCGTTTAAGCGCCTAGCGAGTGCGGTGTACGCTTTGCAGGCGGCTAATTCCAGTGCCCTTGGTAACGTTGCGGCCGCTAACTATGTGCAATTTGGCACCGGTACCCTCCAGGCTGACAATTCCACCAACTCCAGCATCTATTTCAATAAGACCAACACTGGGAATCTGCTGCAACTACAGACCGGCGGCACAAATGCCTTTGTGCTAGATAACTTGGGCAACCTACAATTTGGCAACAACTCAGACAAGACGATCTCGGTGGCCACCGCCAGCTCGGCCAACGGTAATAGCCTAACGGTGGTGGCTGGTTCGGGCAACGGGACTAGTAAGAACGGCGGGAACCTGGTGTTGGAGGCTGGAGCGGCGACCAGTGGTGGCACCGGGGGTAGCATTATCGTCAAACCCCTTACCGACTCCACTGCGGCCTTCCAGATCAAAAATGCTGCCGGTAACACTTTCGTCAGCGCCGATTCGACGATCAGCAAGCTCACCGTCACGAGCGCCGGCGCGCCGGCCGTCACGGGCTCAGAACTCATAACCACCACTGCCTTCAATAACGCTGCCTGGACATCCGCCGGCTGGACCACGACCTCTACCACCGCCGCCCATAACACCGGCAACACTTCGCCCCTGTCCACCGGCCAGTTCAGTGCCGTTTCGGGGACTACCTACCAAGTCACCTTTACCGTCACTGGTAGCCCTACTGCCGGCCAAACCATTACCCCCTGTATCGGCACCACCTGTGGCCAGGCCGTAGCGGGTAACACCACCGGCCAGGTCGAGCTCATCACGGCCGGGAGCACGCTCACCCCGGCCCTCCAATTCGAGCCCACCACCTCAACCTGGAATGGCACCATCTCCGCCGTCTCGGTCAAGGCCATCACCGCCGCCTCCGCCGGCCTTTCCGTCACTGATGCTACCTCATCCTTCCCGATTGAGCTACGCAGTAGCGGCGCCTTCGGCAATACCTTTATCGGCACCTCCTCTGGCTCCTTCGACACCACCGGCTCCCGCAACACCGCCGAGGGCTGGGGCGCCCTGGGCTCCGTCACCACCGGCACCGAAAACACCGCTTCCGGTTATAACACCCTCCAGGACAACACCACCGGTGGCCAAAACGCGGCCTTTGGTCGCTGGGGTCTACAACTCAACACCACCGGCTCGGGCAATACGGCGCTTGGCTACGCGGCCGGGCTCAACAACGTCACCGGATCCAACAACACCTTCCTTGGCGCTGGGGCCAGCGAGGACTCATCGGCGGTAGGAGCCCTCCAAAACGCCACCGCCATTGGAGTGAACTCATTGGTCGCTCAATCCGATAGCCTAGTCCTTGGCTGCATCAACGGTCAAAACAGCTGTACCGCCACCACCAAGGTCGGTATCGGCACCTCGGCCCCAACCGCCACTCTGGATGTACGCGGCGATACCCAGATCACCAGCGCTTCAACCACTTCCTTCCAGGTGCAGGGTAGCTCCAGCAGCGCTGTGTTTACAGTGGATACCAGCTCCAACTCCGGCCAGGGCCAGATAATCCTCGGCAAGCCTTCCACTAACAAGGGCGTGATCGTCTTTGATGATTCGGTCTCGGCTAATACCGCTTCGCTGAGCGTCGCTGGCAACTCTAATGGTGGCGGTGCTTTTACCTTGCCCAACCTGTCCGGCGCCCAGACCATCTGCACAAGCAACGCTACCAGTTGTAGCGGTACCTATCTGACGGCTGGTAACTATCTGCAGCAGGCGCCGTCTAGTAGTGCGACCAACACCATCTCGCCGACCGGCGCTTCCACCACCGGCCTCATAGTGCAGCAAACCTCCACTTCCGGCGGAGCACCCGACATCTTTGATGTTTACGGCACCTCGAGTGCTACCAAGTTTATCCAGGTAACTGGAACTGCATCCAACGCCGGTGCAATTAATATTACGTCCCAAGGGGCCGGCAACGCCGTAACCATTCAAGGTGCGGGCAACGTTAACCTCGTCACTAATAGTGCCAGCACTGGTACGATCGTTAAGAACTCCACCAACTCCACTTCCGGCTTCCAGGTTCAGCGATCTACCGGTGACACTCTGCTGGGAGTTGATACCGTTAACAGCAACGTGAACATTCAGGGTGCCAACCTGGTGACGCCTTATGGTGGTCTCGGGATCTACCAGAACTTGCTCAAGTATACCGAGCAGTTTGATCAGGCGGGTACTTGGGCTGTTTCCGGAACTTTGACAGTGGCGGCAAATTCGACTTCAGCGCCGAATAACCAGACGACTGCGGATACACTTCCGGCCACTAGTTCCGGTGCTAGCGTCGCTCAGACCTCAACAACCGCCGTGGCCAACACAAACTTTACCTTTAGCGTCTGGATGAGAACCTCCAGTGGTACGCAAAACGCGAACCTGCGGATTGATGGCTCCGGTGGTGGCACCGGCACATCGAGCGCGGCGACAGTGACCGCCAACTGGCAGCGCTTTAGTGTGACGCAAAACCTTAACCCGGGTTCGGGCTTCAGTGGCAATGCCAAGGTGCTGATTTTCCCCGGTACCACCGCTGGCACTGGAACAGTTATAGCCTGGGGGGCTCAGCTTGAGCAGGCCAGCACACCTTCAAACTATGCGGCCATGGGCAATGGTGTTTCTACCGCCAGCCAGGTGTTTGGCCAAGTGGTCGACGGCTCGGCATTGTTCCGCACCTCAAGTGATAACTCGGCTGCCTTCCAGATCCAAAATTCCGCGGGTACAAATCTGTTTTCGGCCAATACGAGCACCGGTCAGCTGGTGGTTGGTAGTTCCAATAGCCTTAACGGTACGCTGGTGTTTGCCGATAGCGGCGATTCGCAGACCATTACAGTGGGCACCGATAGCAGTGGATCGCTCAATGTGGCGGTGCCAGGCGGCGGCGGTACCAACCTGCCTCAACTCGATTATGCCGCGCACTTTGCGCAGACAGCTGCAAACACGCCAGCTCTTCCATGGAGCAACACCTACAACGTCAATGGTGCCAATAATCCTAACGGTAATACCGATACATATTTGCTCGTGGGGATTATTGACCATAATAGTTGCACAAATACAATCTCTTCCGTGCAATTCAACTCTACCTCCATGACGCTGATAGGATCCAATACCAAGGGTACCGGGAGCGCTACCTGTTACTACTTGTACGGTTTGGCTGGTGCTACTGGGTCCCATTCATTGACTATTTCTGGTGCTGGGACCGCTGAAATATATTCAGTCAATGTCACGAGTTGGTATAACGTCAACCAAACGACCCCGTACGGTAGCTTCCAAACTGCTGCCGGTGGTTTTTCACAGGCGCCAGCGATTAACTATAATTGGCCCGCTGGGCGCGTAGTGGTGGATAACATGAGTGCGTATTTGTATATAACTAACGTTTCGACGTCGAGTCTTTGCCAGATGGGACCGGTGGCGCCGCAAAAAGTTGCAGCTGTCGGTGGCGCTACCTCCGAGGTATGTGTTAACGGTACTGGTGGAGATATTTTTAGCACTGACGGGGCAAGCTACGCTGATAGCAACGGTAGGAATATGCAAATGGCCTGGACATCGGCCGGTGCTATTGCGACGGGGTTTTCAGACCCCAGTAATAGTAATGACACTGTGGGTCAGTGGGTTACAGGTGCGGTTGACCTGATAGGTGATACTGGCGGTACGGCAACATTTGGCAATAGCAATACCGGTGGTACGTCAGATGGTGGCAACGATGTGAAACAATGGGAGTGTAGCAGCTATGTCTCAACCGCTACTGGTACCGTTTCGTCAATAACCTCGCAATTTGCCAGCATAGATACGGCTGCCACGGGGGCTGATGGCGTTAACCCGGCGAAAGATGCCGAAGCAGCCGTCTATAGCAACTTTGCTGGGAATAACAATATCGGCGGTGAGCCAGGACGTCCGTTGGCGCAAAGCTCTATTGTGCAGTTGGTGGCAGGGGCGAATACATTCAATATGACCAGCAGTACGCAGGTATACGCCGGTACACAGTACTGGTTGTGCATAACTAGTAACACAAACTCGGCTACAAGCAACACACTCTTGGAGGATGCGAACCAAAATGTGCCCTATGAATACTTTAAAGCTAGCCCAAGTTCATGGAGTTTTGGTAGCTGGCCGAGCAATATGTCGTCAACTACAAATATAGGTACTTTTGTAGGAGAAGGTTTAGAAATTTATGCAACCGTAACTAGGAATACTCCTTCCGGAACGGTAATGAATCTATCTAACTCCGGCCAACTTACGCTCCAAAATGCTAGCGATAGCACAAGCGCCTTCCAGGTTCAAAACGCCAGCGGTAACGCCCTGATTAACGTCGATACCCAGGACAACCAGGTAAACATTAACGGTGCGCTGTCTGGCTCGGTCGTGCGTTATGCTGATTACGGCACTGGAAGTGGTACATTTAATATTCCGATAGTTTCAGCCGGGGTGGGATACAATCTTTCGAGCAATTTCTACACCTCTTCGGGAGGTGGAACCTACATGAGCCAGTTCAATATTACGGGGTTGCCACAGGTCGAGGGGACGATTGTCTACATAATGACCACTGCTAATAAGCAGACGACCGCTACAAGCGGCAATGATGAGGTTCAGGTTGAGATAAACGGTACGCTAATAAGCAGTTTGACAGCGTTGGCTGCGTCCGGCACCGGTACTGGTACGACCCATGAGGACTACACTCTGATGTATAGCGGGGGGGTTTGGCACATCGTGGGTTATGGACCGGATGCGACCAACGGTACCACCGGTGGCACAAATACAAACGGAACTTTTGACGGTGCTGACTATGCTGAATACATTGACTACAGCGGTGACATTGCGCCGCAGCCAGGCGACGTACTGACTGTGGGCGGCAACTTTACAACGGTGAAGGACTCAACGGGAGCATACGACTCACATCTCATGGGCGTAGTGTCTACTGCCCCGTACACGGTGGGTGGTAAGGACGATGGACATGCGGTGGTCTTGGCGCTAACTGGACGTGTGCCTGTTAAGGTATCGGCAGAAAACGGAGCGATTTCGCCCGGGGACCCACTCACCTCTTCGTCTCTTCCGGGGGTGGCTATGAAGGCGACCAAGCCGGGTAATATTATTGGAACGGCGCTTGAGGCCTACGACGGCACGGAAACGAGTAACGAAATTAATGTTCAGCTGCATGTGGGCTACGATGACCCAACAGCCGGTCAATTGGGTGACCAGATCCAAGGCGATATGCAGCTATCAGGTAACCTTAATATAGGCGGCAGCGCTACGATCGGGGGCGATTTAACAGTAGCTGGGACTACGACCACTAAAACGCTTGTGGTGACGGGCGACGCGAATGTGAAAGGGGGTTTGACGGTCGGCGGTACAACTAACCTCGCCGATATCAGTGTAAACGGTCATATTGTTACCGGCGGCAGCACGCCGACGATTAGTGCGCTCACGGCGGCTGGTTTGCAGGGCGCTTCAGCGCAGGTGGATGGCAATGATACGTCAGGTACAGTCACCATTACTACTGGGAGCGCCGGGGCGAGCGGTATGACGCCGGGCGATTTGGCGCAACTTACGTTTAATAAGGCATTTGGCGCCGCGCCGCGGGCGGTAGTATCGGCCAACAATGCGGCTAGTGCGCAGCTGGGTGTGTTCACTACCAGTATTACCCCACAATCGTTCAACTTGTCGGTGGCCGGTAAGCCCGAGCCGAATACTACTTACGTCTTTACTTATATCGTGCTGCAGTAGATGCTCTGTACGTCATAAATGTATGTCGCAAAATAAAAAGAGCCGTTACCGACTCTTTTTGAATAAGGACTATGGTGCCGGGTGAGAGATTCGAACTCCCGAAGACTAATGTCAGCTGATTTACAGTCAGCCCTCGTTGGCCACTTGAGTAACCCGGCGCGATTTCTCTGGAGCCGACGACAGGAATCGAACCCGCAACCTACAGTTTACAAAACTGTTGCTCTGCCAGTTGAGCTACGTCGGCCTATCGTCTGGTTCTAGCGTTTTCAACCACGTAATAGTAACAGATTTCGGGCTATGAGGCAACGGTATGAGGCGCAGCGGATGGCGCACTTTGGCGCCGGCGAGTGGCGATGGCTTTGTCTTTAAGGCCGGCTTCTTCGTAGGCCTCGGCCAGGGTTTCGAGGATGCGGGCGGTGGGATCGAGGGCGGCGGCTTTTTCGAGGGCATCGACGCTTGCGGGGAGGTTGGACAGCTTGCGGTGAGCACGGCTTAGACCCACGTAGCGCTGGGCAGTAGGCTCAAACATGATGGCCTTTTCGAACGCGGCGATGGATTTGATGTAATTGTGGTTGTCGAAGAAGGCCAGGCCGAGGTTTTGGAGGGTGGTGCCAGACGGGTGCAGCCGGGCGGCAATCTCGAAGCACTCGATGGCGTCGGGCATGTTCTTTTGGGTGGAGTAGATGATGCCGAGATGGCTGTAGGCGGTGACGTTTTTGTGGTCGACTTTTAGGACGGCTAGATAGGCCTTCTCGGCCGCCAGCCACTTCTTCTCGGCGAACAAGCGGTCGGCGTAGGTGGTCATTTGGGCGAGCCGAGCCGAGTTGCGGTGCGGAGCCAGGGTAACGGCAGCCATGGCGGCGCCCGAGGCTTCAAGTGAGCGAAGCTGCCGGTACAAGACGAACATAGCCAGAGCTATTACCAGAATCCCAAGCATTTTATAGTTCCAACATTAGTTTTTCTAAGGCCACGCGGGGCGCCACCTTGGCCTGGAGCTGCAGCCGGAACTGCTCCAAAGCTTGGAGCTGGTCGGCAATGGCTGGCAACGACTGGCCCTGGTGGAGCTGGGCCACCAACGAGGCGTGGACGAGACGGCCGAAGCGAGATATGTCGGCTTTGTCATCGATGAGGCGTTTGGCTAGGATGAGGCGCTTAAAGAGACTAAGGCTGGGTGTATCCGTGGCCCAAGCGGCGAGCTGAAGCTCAGAGCTAGCAACATCGGGCTGCGTGGCCAGGTTGATGGCCGCGCCGGGAGCGCCACCCGAAGCTGCGGCCAAGTCTTTGGCCTGGGGACCGGGTACACCATGGTGCTGAACGAGCCAGGACTCGATGTCGGCGGCAGGCACCGGGGCAAAGTAGACAGCGGCGCAACGAGACCGGATCGTAACCAGCAGCGACTCAGGGTTTTCGGTGACGAGGATAAACATGGTACGGGCGGGCGGCTCCTCGATGAGCTTGAGCAGGGCATTTTGTGCTTCTCGCGTGAGGGCAGTGGCATCATCGGCAATAATTACGCGCATGCCGGATTCTACATAGGTACTCATTGAGAGCGAATGAATTACGCCGCGAACTTGTTCGATAGTGATACTCGGTTTATCCTCAGGGGCGAGCATTATGAGATCCGGGTAGGCACCGGCCTGAAACCGACGACAGGCAGCACAGAGCCCAGTGTCGTCGCCTTGACAGTTGAGCCGGCGGGCAAGCTCCAGGGCCGCGGTGGCTTTGCCGATGTTGCGTGGGCCGTGAAAGATGAAGCTGCGCGAGGCCGGCTCGATGGCGTCGAGTCGGGCGCGGGTCTGAGGATGCAAAAGGGGTGGCATAGGCATATTATACCTGTTTCTCGAGTTCGCGTCTGATATTCACCAGATCGGGAGGCAATGGGCTTTCGAGCTGGAGGTGCTGGCCGGAGGGGGCGGTAAACTCTAGGGCTGAGGCATGCAAAAACTGTCGGTTTAACCCGAGGGGCCGCCGGGGCGGGCCATAGAGTGTATCGCCAGCTACCGGATGTCCAATGCTAGCCAGATGCACACGGATCTGATGGGTGCGGCCGGTTTCGGGGTTAGCCTCAAGCAGTGCGTAGCCCGGATAGGTCTGAAGGGTGCGATAACGCGTGACGGCTTCGCGGCCGCCGGGGATTACCGATCGGCGCAAGGGCCGGGCGGGGTCGCGATCGAGAGGCAGGCGGATGACGGCCTCGGCTGGGGACGGGCGGCCTACCACCAACGTGGTATAGGTTTTATGAACGGCCCGGCTGGCAAACTGTTGCTGAAGGTAGGCCTTGGATTCCGAGGTTTTAGCCAAGATGACAAGGCCGGAGGTATCAAGGTCGAGGCGGTGCACGATGCCGGGCCGCTCAGGATCGGGATCGGTGGTGTGGTGACGCGCGAAATCCGCCACTGTTGGCTCCCCTTCTAGACCTGATCCTGGATGCATGGCAAGTCCGGCAGGTTTGTTAACGACGAGCAGATCGTCGTCTTCATAAATTATATTGAGTTGCGGGGCTGGGGCTGGAGTGACGGTGGGTGTTTCCTCATTCACTTCCAGCCGGTCGCCGGGCTGTACTTGGTAGCTGGGGCGCTCTGGCTCGCCATTTACGGTTACCGCCGCGGCCTGCAGGAGTTTTTGAACCCGATTGCGCGGTAGACTGAGCGCGGCCGCCAAGTACACATCGAGCCGCTCACTGGCGGCTCCCTCCGGCACAGTTAGGTGGCGCCTTGTCACCTAATGAGCTCCGAGGCCCCGGTAAGGTCACGTTTGGAGCCCAATATAATGAGTCGGTCGCCGGGATAAATAATTTCTTTGCCGGTGGGACGGACGCGGCTAGTGCCATCGGCGCCGTTAATGGCAATCACGGTGGCACCGATTTCACCCTCGGCCAGCGCTTTGCCGAGACGCCGGCCGGCCAGGCGCGAGTGCTCCCCCACCACCATCTCCTCTACCTCCAGCTCCGTAACGCCGTTTTTTGACATAATGTCCATGTAGTCGACCACGTTGGGACGCAAAGCCATAGAGGCCATATGGTAGCCGCCAATCTGGTACGGCATGGCGACACGGTTGGCACCGGCGCGTTTGAGCTTGAGCTCGTTTTCGGGGCGATTGGCTCGGGCCACAATATACAGATTGGGGTTGAGTGAGCGGGCGGCCAGAACCACAAACAGGTTGAGCGAATCTTCGCCGAGGCACGCCACCAGTCCGGCAGCGCGATCGATGCCTACTTCGGTGAGCGATTCCTCGACCGTGGAGTCGTAAGGCAATGCCAGATAGCCCTTCGCCAGGGCATCATCAACTTTGGCCGTGTCCTTGTCGAGGCCAACGAAAGGCACGCCCTCGTGGAACATTTCACCGGCCACCTGGGCGCCGACACGGCCGAGGCCACACACAATGTAGTGGTCTTTGAGTTTTTCAACTTTTGTCTTCACGCGTAATTTTCGTACATTATTGGTTAAGCCCATCATATATTCGGCTAACCACTTAAGCAAATAAGCGATTAGTCCCAGGCTGGAGATGGTCAGTAAGATAACCAGAGTGCGAGCAACGGGATCGGTAAATGTTACGTTGCTATAACGGTCGAGCAGAATGATGAGAGTTTCATAGAGGGCATCACCGAGAGCCATGTGTCCGTACACAGTAAAGCCGGCCGTACCAACCAGCACTACAGCGATGGCGGCCAAGGCAAAGCGCCTGACTGTTCTAGCGTTATGCTCCTCCACTAGAAAGTATTATAACGCTAAAGCTCCAGCGTTGTCTGCTGGAGCGGGTACTATGACAACTGAGCACGACGTACGTCAAAATTTTATATCTGTGAAACAAAGAAACACCCTGATGTGGGGTGTTTCTGAGTGATCGAGAAAGATCGTTAGCGCTTGGAGAACTGCGGAGCCTTGCGGGCGCGCTTGAGGCCAGGCTTCTTGCGCTCTTTCTCACGCGGGTCGCGGGTAAGCAGACCAGCTTTCTTGAGAGTGGGGCGCAGATCGTCGGCCATCACAATGAGTGCGCGAGCGATCGCGAGGCGGGCAGCGTCGGCCTGACCGCGCTTGCCGCCACCCTTGAGGTGTAGGCTGATGCGAAATTTCTGCTCCTGACCGGCCAGTTTGAGCGGCCGCTCCACAGTAGTGATGAGCGCGGAGTTGTTGAAGTAATCGGCTGCAGTCTGGTCGCCGACCACGATCTCACCCTTGCCAGGGTACAAACGGGCGGTGGCGATGGCCTCCTTGCGGCGGCCGCGAGCGTAGTGGTAGTGGTTAGTTTCGGCCATTATTTAGTCTCTCCTAGTGCTTTGGGATTCTGGCCCGCGTGCGGGTGCTCGGTGCCGGCGTAAACTTTGAGGCGGCGCATACGGTCCTCTTGAAGGCGATTTTTCGGCAGCATGCCAGCTACGGCGTGCTCGATGGCCTGGGCGGGGTTGCGCTGTAGCAGGGCTGCGAGGCTAGTTTCCTTGATGCCGCCGGGGTAGCCGGAGTGGCGGTAGTACTTCTTGTCCTCGAGCTTGTTGCCGGTAACCTGAACATTGGCAGCGTTGATGATCACAACGTTGTCGCCGCAGTCGAGGTGGGCGCTGTACCGCACCTTGTGCTTGCCTAAAACGTAGGTCGCGGTCAGGGTGGCGAGGCGGCCAAGGGTGTAGTGGCTGGCGTCGATGACGTACCAATCATGGGTTAGTTCTTGGGGTTTGGGGGAATAGGTTTTGGTGATCATTTTGCTGCCTCTACAGTTTCACGCTCAGGAGCCTGAGCTTTGGGAGCCTCAGTTTTGGTGGCAACCTCGGCTTTGGGAGCCTTAGCCTTGGTAGCTTTGGCGGGTTTGGCCTCTAGCTTGGTGACCTCGTTGAGCACGAGCTCGACACGGGCCATGGAGGCGTTGTCGCCGCGGCGATTCTCGAGCTTGATGATGCGCGTGTAACCGCCCTGGCGGCCTTCAAAAGCAGGCTTTAGTTCCTGCAGCATCTTCTGGACCGCATTCTCAGTGAGGAGCTCACGGCGTAGAGAACGGCCGCCGGCCAGGGTGCCCTTCTTAGCGTAAGTTACTAGACGTTCGAACTTGGGTGCCACTTCTTTGGCTTTAGCCTCGGTTGTGGAGATGGCTTCGTGCAGCACGAGCGAGGTCAGCTGGCCGCGGATCAAAGCGCGGCGCGGACCGGCGGCGAGCTGGAGCTTGCGTCCTTGATATCCGTGGCGATGCATATTAGCCTACCTTCTCCGCCGTAAAGCCGAGCTCGGTGATCTTTTCCTTGACCTCATCGTAGGCCTTGGAACCGAAGCCCTTGAGCTCACGCAGTTCGGAATCTGAGAGCTTGAGCAGGTCTTTTACGGTCTTAATGTCATTATTAATAAGCGCGTTGGTAGTGCGCGGGCTGAGGTTGATCTCCTCGATATTAATCTTGGCCGCACCGGAGTCGGCGCGGTCGTCGCGGGCGGACGACTCGCTGGCGGTGCTGTGGCCGGCTACAACCTGGAAGTGCTCCACGAGAACCTCAGACGCCTGGCGGATAGCCTCGGCCGGCGAGATAGTGCCGTCGGTCTCGATCTCGATCACCAGCTTGTCGAGATCGGTCATCTGGCCAACGCGGGTGTTCTCGACGTTGTAGCGTACACGCTGCACTGGCGAGTACAGGGCGTCGACGGCGATCATGCCGACTTCCAGCTTCTCGGCCTCGCGGCTCTCTACGGGCACGTAGCCACGGCCCTTCTCGACCTTGATCTCCATACCGAGCTTGACCTTGGCGTCGTCGAGGGTGGCGATAACCTGGTCTGGGTTAACAATCTCGACATCTGAGGTGGTCTTGATGCTCGAAGCCTTAACTGGGCCTTTGCCGCTGGCGGTGAGCACCAGGAATTGCGGCTCATCGGAGAATACACGGAAGCGCAGCCTCTTGAGGTTCAAAATGACCTCAACTACATCTTCCTTAACGCCCTCGATGGTCGAGAACTCGTGGGCTACTGAGTCGATCTTAACGGCCGTGACGGCAGCGCCGCCAAGGCTCGAAAGGATGACCCGGCGGAGCGAGTTGCCGAGCGTCATGCCGTAGCCGGAGTGTAGCGGCTCGATGACGAACGTGGCTTTGTTGCCCTCTTCTTGTACCGTTTTTAGCTCGGGGAGCTGAATCGGATGTAACACTTTAGTCGTCCTTTCCTTACCTTGAGTAAAACTCGATGATTAAGTTTTCGTGGATCTCTTCTTGCACGTCTTCGCGGGCCGGTAGGCCAGTAACCTTGGCGGTCATTTTCTTCGCGTCAAAGGACAACCAGCGCGTCTCGGTGGCATTACCGGCCAGATCAGTAGCAATTTGCTTGAAGTAGACGTTGCCGGCGCTCTTGGGACGGATAGAAAACTCGTCACCGGGCTTGAGTGTGATAGAGGGGATGTCCACGCGGCGACCATTTAGCATGAAGTGGCCATGTGTAACCAGCTGACGAGCCGACTGACGGCTAGGAGCCAGTCCCAGGCGGTAAACGGCGTTGTCGAAGCGCTGCTCGAGCAGGGTGATCATGACATCGCCGGTGTTACCGGTGCGACGGTCGGCCTCGCGGACCAACTTGGAAAACTGCTTCTCGAGCAGACCGTACATGCGCTTCACCTTCTGCTTCTCGCGCAACTGTACAGAATATTGACTGGGCTTGTGACGGCCACCAGTGGGGCCATGCTGGCCGGGCTTGTAGGGATGCTTGGTGATGCCCTTGATGGCCTTGGGGTGTAGAGCGGTGCCTTCGCGACGGCTCTGCTTAACAATGGGGGTAAGATTGCGTGCCATAATTTGCTCCTAGACCCTCCGTGCCTTACGCGGGCGGCAGCCGCCATGCGGGATACCTGTAACGTCTTTAATACTGGCGACCGCAATGCCCAGGGCGCCCAAGGCGCGGATTGCGGACTCGCGGCCGGAACCGACGCCGTTCACGAGGACGTCTACACGGCTCAGGCCGTAATCCTTGGCGGCAGTGGCGGCGCGCTCGGTGGCAGTCTGGGCGGCGTATGGGGTACTCTTGCGGGAGCCCTTGAAGCCGGCCGAACCAGCGCTAGCCCAACTCAGGGCGTTGCCGCGCTCGTCGGTGAAGGTCACGATGGTGTTGTTGAACGTGGCCTGGACGTGCATCTGGCCGGTTGCCACGGTGCGCTTAACCTTGCGGCGGCGGGCAGCCGAGGTGGTAGTTTTGGATTTGGTGGGGGTTGCCATCTATGCTGCTCCTATCCTAAGTCTTTGCTGTGGATTTCTTACGGCCGGAACCCATGGTGACCTTCTTGCCGCGCTTGGTGCGGGCGTTGGTCTTGGTGCGCTGGCCGTGTACCGGCAGGTTGGCCTTGTGGCGCAAGCCGCGATACGAGTTGATCTCTTTGAGGCGCTTGATGTTTAGGCTGACCTCGCGCTGAAGATCGCCCTCCACACGGAGGTTCTTGTCGATGTGTTCACGCAGTTTGCTCACCTCGGGTTCGGTCAGGTCCTTCACCCGGGTGTCGGGGTTAATATTGGTAGCCGCCAGAATGTTGCGGCTTGCGGTGATACCAATGCCGTAGATGTAGGTGAGGGCCACCTCTACGCGCTTGGCATCGGGAACGTTAACTCCAGCAATACGTGCCATTAACCCTGCCTCTGCTTATGACGAGGCTTCACAGAGCAAATCACACGCACTACACCTTCGCGGCGCACGACTTTGCACTGGTCGCAAATTTTCTTAACGCTGGCGCGTACCTTCACTGGATGTTCCTCGCGGTTAAATTAATTATCTGTGTCTGTAAGTGATACGGCCCTTGGTGAGGTCGTATGGGGTCATTTCCAAGGCTACACGGTCGCCGGGGATGATGCGGATGTAGTGCATGCGCATTTTACCCGAGATGTGAGCTAACACAACGTGCCCGTTCTCAAGCTCCACCTTAAACAATGCGTTTGGTAGAGTCTCGAGGACGGTGCCTTCGAGTTCAATTACTTCCTTTGTAGGCTTTTTGCCGGAAGTGCCCGACTGATTGCGATTGCGTGCTGACATATCAATGACTACAGTTGATGATTATAGGCAATTGTTTCGTGATTGTAAACCCCTTTCTATCTGTTTTTTGCACCGGAATGCGGGCTATGGACCGCAATTTATTATAGTAAACGATGTAAACAGCTAGTTTTGTGGCCAGTAGGCCGTTAGTATGTCTTGCTAGAGCAGAAATCAGTACTGCTCGTAGCTAGTGGTGATGGCCTGGGCTTCGATCTGCTTGAGGGTCTCGATGGCCACTGAGACGACGATGAGGAGCCCAGTGCCGCCGAAGGTGAGCACCTGGCTCTTGGTGAAGCCCTGGGCGATGAACGGCAGAATGGCGATGATGCCGAGGCCGACGGCGCCGGCAAGTGTGATGCGGTTGATGACGCGCTTGAGGTAGCTGGCGGTCTGGCTGCCGGGCCGGATGCCGGGAATGAAGCCGCCCTGCTTCTGGAGGTTTTCGGCGATATCTTTGGGGTTGAAGACGACTGAGGTGTAGAAGTAGGTGAAGCCAACTACCAGAACGAAGTAGGCTACCGCGTAGAACCAGCCGTTGGGCGAGAACAGAGTGACGGTGTTTTTGGCGATACTGGCCACCCAGGGCGTCTTGGCATTGGACAGGACCTGGCCAAGCAAGCCCGGTACGCTCAGGAAGGCCAGCGCGAAGATGATCGGGATAACGCCGGCAGTAATGACGCGTAGAGGCAAGTGGGTGTCGACGCCCGCGTATACGCGGTTGCCGCGGGTACGTTTGGCATATGACACCGGAATGTTGCGGGTGCCTTCGTTGAGCAAAACCACGAACCCGATGATGAGCAGGGTGGCCGCGAGAAACAAGATGAGAGTGATGATCTTGCCGGCGTCGCCTGAAGCCAGGGTCGCGAACTGGCCAGCCGAGGTGGGCAGTCGGCTTATGATGCCGCAGAAGATGATGAGCGAGATACCATTACCAATCCCCTTTTCGGTGATGATTTCACCCATCCACATCAGCAGCATGGTGCCAGCGGTAATGGTCATAACCATGAGTAGCCACTGGAACAGGTTAGGATGGCCGATAATATCGGTATTGTTGACGCGCAATGAGGTTTGCTGAATGAGTAACACCATGCCGAACGATTGAATGAGCGCTAGCGGCAGGGTGAGCATGCGAGTGTATTGGTTGAGCTTGCGGCGGCCCATTTCACCCTCTTTGGAGAGCGATTCGAAGTGCGGAATAACCTGCTGGAGTAACTGAATAATAATTGAGGCGTTAATGTACGGCCCGACACCCATCATGATGATGGAGAAGTTGGCTAGTGCGCCGCCGGAAAAAACGTCAGCAAAGCCCAGTACCTTGTTGGACTCGAAGATGCTCTTGAGAAAGTTGGCGAGAGCAGCGTTATCTGGGACCGGTACGGGGACGTGTGCAAGGAAGCGGAAAATAACCAGGAGCCCGAGTACAGTGAGTACGCGACGCCGCAGATCAGGAGAACGATAGATCTGCTTGAGGCTCGTTAGGTTCATTAGCTAGCCGCCTGCTCCGAAGTCTTCTCGGGGCGGGTGGCTTTCTTGGCAGGGGTCTTCGGGGCTTCCACCAGCTCCAGAGTGCCGCCAGCTTTTTCGACCGCCGCTTTGGCGGCTGCGCTAGCAGCGTGAACCTTCACAGTTAACTTCTTGCTGAGTTCACCGCGGGCCAGCAGCTTTACGCGCCGATCGGCGTGTTTGATGAGGCCGGCACCGGCGAGCACGGAGACGTCAACGGCGGCTCCATCGTTGAGGCGGTCGAGCTCGCCCAGGTTTACTACCTGGTACTCAACGCGCGACAGGGGCGCGAAACCGCGCTTCTTCGGCAGACGCTTGGCAAGCGGGTTCTGGCCGCCCTCGAAGCCGGGACGGACACCGCCGCCAGTGCGAGCGTTCTGGCCCTTGGTACCGCGGCCGGCGGTCTTGCCGTAGCCGGATCCGATACCACGGCCGACCCGCTTGCGGTCTGGGGTAGATGAAATGTTTAGTTCGTGAATCTTCATGATTAATTCCTAGGCAGCCACTTTAGCGGTTTTCTCTACCTTATCCTTCTTTTGCTTAACGGGACTGGATTTGAGCTGGGACAGCGCCATGGCCGTGGCGTAGGCGTTGTTAACCTTGTTGCTAGAACCCATGGACTTTGTAAGGACGTCGTGAATACCGGCGACCTCTACGACGTTGCGGACCGCACCGCCGGCGATCACACCGGTACCAGCCGAAGCGGGCTTGAGTAGCACCTGAGCGCCGGCAAAGCGCACCTGGACCTCGTGCGGGATAGTGCGACCGTCTTTGAGCGGCACGGTGATCATTTGGCTCTTGGCGCGGGAAACGGCCTTGGCGATGGAGGTCATAACCTCGCCACCCTTGCCGACGCCGACACCAACGCGGCCTTTGCCATCACCAACTACTACTGTAGCGCGGAAGCGGAAGCGGCGTCCACCCTTAACCACGCGAGCCACACGGTCGATGGCGATCACTTTTTCTTCGAATTCTTTGGGTTGCTGTTCGATTGCCATGCTAAAACTCCAATCCTGCTTGGCGGGCGGCCTCGGCTAGGGCGTGCAGACGGCCGTGGTAGATGCGACCGTTGCGGTCGAATACTACTTTGCTGATCTTCTTGGCCTTGGCAGCGGTGGCGATGTGCTCACCTGCCCAAGCGGCCTTGTCGGTGAGACTGCCCTTGGCGTCCTTGTGGCCAACCGTTGAGATATAAGCTAGCGTGGTGCCCTTGGTGTCATCAATGACTTGGGCGATGATGTGCACGTTAGAGACCTTCACCGACAAGCGCGGACGTTCGGTGGTACCGGTAACGGTGGCACGCACGCGGGCGCGGCGGCGATTTAACTTGTTGAGTGTTGCGTTTGCCATAATTTTAACCCTTTGTAGCGGTCTTACCGGCCTTGCGGCGGATCCGCTCCTCTACATACTTGATACCCTTGCCCTTGTACGGCTCCGGCTTCTTGAGCGCCCGAAGGTTGGCGGCAGTCTGGCCGACCACCTGCTTGTCGTAGCCACTGAGGGTGATAACGTTCTTTTCAACCTTAGCTTCGACGCCTTGCGGCAGCTGGAATACCACTGGGTGCGAGAAGCCGAGCGACAGGTTGATGGTCTGGCCCTGCACCGCGGCACGGAAGCCGACCCCATTAATCTCGAGCGCGCGGGTGTAGCCCTGGCTCACACCTACCACCATGTTGTTGATGAGGGTGCGCATAAGACCATAGGAGGCCTGAGTGTCGGCGTTCTCAACTTCTTTGGAAAGGCTGAGACTACCTCCATCCTGCTCGAGCTTGAGACCTGGCAGAAGATCTAGCTCCAAGGTGCCTTTGGCGCCCTTGACCGTCACGTGACGGTCATCGAGCTCAACGGTGACGCCGGCGGGTACTGTAATTGGTTTGCGTCCAATTCGACTCATCTTACCATACCTTGCACATTAATTCGCCGCCCAAGCCCTTTTGACGAGCTTCCCGACCGGTCATAACGCCACCGGAGGTGGAGAGTATAACCAGACCGCGGCCACCCAGCACCAGCGGGATGTCCTTGGCTGAGGTATAAACGCGGCGGCCGGGCTTGCTCACACGGACCAATGAGGTAATGGCCTCGGGGTCGGAACTGAGCTCGATCTCTAGTGTCTTAAAGCCGCCGGCGGCGGCAACCTTGACGTCCTGCACGAAGCCACTGTCTTTGAGAATGCCAGCCACCTGCTCCTTGAGCTTGGAGTACGGCATCACGACGGACTGCTTGCGGGCCGTGGAGGCGTTCCGGATACGGGTCAACAGGTCTGCGATAGAATCGTTAAACATATTCGTCCTCCTCCTTACCAACTGGCCTTAGTTACGCCCGGGATCTGCCCCTTGGAGGCAAACTCACGGAAGCAAACGCGGCAAAGACCGAATTTACGAATATAACCGCGCGGACGACCACAAACCTGGCACCGACGCACAATGCGCGTCGAGAACTTCGGTTTCCGCTTGGCTTTTACTACTAATGCAACACGTGCCATTACACGTTCCTCCTAAAGGGAAAGCCCATTAACTCTAGTAACCGCTTGCCCTCGGCAGCAGATTTGGCGGTGGTAACAATATTGACCTGTAAGCCGTGGGTGGCACCAACCTCCTCGAACGGAATTTGCGGAAAGATGGATTGATCGGTGAGACCCAGGCTGTAATTGCCAAAGGGATCGAAGGCGGTGCCAGAGATGCCCCGGAAGTCCCGGATGCGAGGTAATACCACGCTCACGAGCAGATCCAGGAACTCATCGGCGCGAGTCCCGCGCAGGGTGACTGTGGTGCCGACCTTGTTACCTTCGCGCAGTTTGAAGCTGGCGATGGACTTGCGGGCCACCGTGGTAACAGGATGCTGGCCAGTGACACGAGTGATGGTGTCGGCGGCGGCCTCGAGGTGCTTGGCATCCTGGACGGCGCGACCAACACCGGCGCTTACCACCACCTTCACGATGCTAGGCACCTGGTGTGGGTTGGTGTAGCCGAACTCTTTGGTGAGCACGGGCACGGCATCCTTAATGTATTTTTCCTTAAACCTGTTCATCACTTCTTCTCCGCCTTCTTGTCCGTGGCTTTCGCGGCGGGTTTTTTAGCTTGTTTATCGGTCTTTTTATCAGCCTTGGGGGCCTTCTCGGCCTTGTCGTGGTTGGCGCTAACCTTGAATACACGCTCCTTGGAGCCGTCGGGCTTGATCTCGTAGCCAACCCGGGCCGGCTTGCCAGAATGCGGGTCGAGCACCATCACTTTGGAGATGTCGATTGGCTTGGTGATCTCCAGAATGCCGCCACGGGGCTGCTTCTGGGAAGGCTTGGTGTGACGTTTGACCACGTTAATGTTTTCAACTACAACCTTGTTTTCCTGCGGTAGGACGGCCAGGATGGTGCCGGTTTTACCTTTGTCGCGGCCGGTAATTACGACCACTTTGTCATCACGCCGGAGTTTCATTACAGCACCTCCGGAGCGAGCGAAATAATCTTCATGTAGCCGCCGTCGCGCAGCTCGCGCGCAATGGGACCAAAGATGCGGGTGCCGCGAGGCTGACCGTCTTTGCTGATCAGTACAGCCGCGTTCTCGTCGAAGCGGATAGAACTACCGTCAGCACGCTTGGTGGGCTGGGTGGTACGGACGACCACGCAGCGAACCACGTCCTTTTTCTTGACGCCAGCGCCGGGCAGGGCGGACTTGACGCTGCAGGTGATGATGTCACCCACGCGAGCATACCGTCGGCGCGAACCACCGAGCACCTTGATGCACAGCAGGTCCTTGGCGCCGGAGTTGTCGGCGACTCTGAGTCGGGTTTCAGCCTGAATCATGTTATGCCTCCAGCTCCTTAGCGGTTACTTTGCGGGCCACCTGCCAGCGCTTGTCGCGACTGAGCGGGCGGGTCTCGGTGATCTCCACCAAATCGCCGACATGGCAGGTGTTCTCGGCGTCGTGAGCCTTGAACTTGGTGGTCACCTTGTACTTCTTGCGGTAAATCGGGTGCTCCTTGAGGGCGTTAACCGCGACCACCACGGTCTTGTCCATCTTGTCGGAGACGACGGTCCCTCGTAGTGTGCGGATCATTCTGCGGCCTCCTTAGCGGCTGACACGGCAGCCTCAACTTTTGCAATTTCGCGCTCGCGGGTAACAGTGAGAGCGCGGGCGATCGCCTTCTTGTGCGCGGTCAGGATCTTCACGTTCTTCACCTCTTTGGTGCGGCTGTCGATGACGGCTTGCTCCAGAGCTTTGCGCTCAGTGGCGATGAACTCAGTGAGTTCCTGGTCGGTTTTTTTAGTAATATCTTGCAGTTTCATTATTCAACCTCTCCCGGCACTTCGCGGATGATAAAGCGGGTGCGAACCGGCAGTTTGTGGGCGGCCAAGCGCATGGCCTCCTTGGCGATATCTTCGGCCACGCCGTCCATCTCGAACATAACCCTGCCCGGCTGGACTTTGGCGGCGTAGTGATCAACGGAACCTTTGCCCGAACCCATGCGGACTTCCGCCGGCTTCTTGGTAATGGGCGTATCAGGAAAAATGCGGATCCAGATTTTGCCACCACGCTTGACGTAGCGCGTCATGGCGCGACGGGCAGCCTCGATTTGGCGGCTCGTGATGCGCTCGGCGGTCTCAGCCTTGAGGCCGTACTGGCCGAAGGCGATCTCGGTGCCGCGGCTGGCGTTGCCATTGTTGCGGCCCTTCATTTGTTTGCGGTATTTGGTCTTCTTAGGCAGCAGCATTACTTCTTCTCCTCGAACTTGGTGCCTTTGTAGACCCAGACCTTCACGCCGATCACACCGTAGGTGGTGCGGGCGAGCGCATGGGCAAAGTCGATGTCGGCGCGGAGGGTGTGTAGGGGGATGCTGCCCTGGGAGACCGACTCGCGACGGGCCATTTCAGCGCCATTGAGGCGACCAGCGATGGCCACCTTGGCACCTTGGGCGCCGTTCTTCATGGCGTTCTCCACGCTCATTTTCATGGCGCGGCGGAAGCTGATGCGGCGCTCGAGCTGACCAGCGACGTTCTCGGCGACCAGGGTAGCATTGGTTTCGGGCTTCTTTACCTCTTCGATCGAGACCTTGATGGGGCCGCCGGTAATCTTGGAAAGCATGCTCTTGAGCTCTTCGGCGCCAGAACCACCGCGGCCGATCACTACACCGGGCTTGGAAGTGTGGATGGTGACCACTACTTGGCCGGGCGAGCGCTCGATATCCACCCGGGCCACACCGGCGCGCTTCGAGAGTTTGCCGGCAATAGCCTTGCGGATGCTGAGGTCTTGGATTAATTGCGTTGCGTAATCACGGTCGGCGTACCAGCGAGATTGCCAGTCGTGATCGACCTGGAGGCGCATGCTGCGGGGATTAACTTTCTGACCCATTACTTGGCCTCCTCCTTCTTAGTATCTTTGGCTTCAGTGGTTTTAGGCTTAGTTGCAGGCTTAGAGCTCACCAACTTGGCTGCGGCCTTGCCATCGTTAACGATTACAGTAATGTGGCTGGAGCGCTTGCGGATAGCACTCGCCGAGCCCTTAGCGCGCGGCATTGAGCGTTTGAGCGTAGGGCCGGGGCCGATCAATACAGATTCCACCACCAGGTCGGCGAGCTTGGCGCCGTGGTTGTTCTCGGCGTTGGCCACGGCCGAAGCCAGGACCTTGCCGACTGGGCCGGTTGCACGTTTGTTGGCGTTCGCGAGAATGTGCTGGGCCTCAATGGCGCGGCGGCCGCGGATGAGCTGCGCTACCAGGCCCGTCTTGCGAGCCGAGGTGCCGACAAATTTTGCGGTTGCTTGTGTTCTCATTACTTACCCTTCGCCAATTTACCGCCGTGGCTGCGGAACTTGCGCGTTGGCGAGAATTCACCGAGCTTGTGGCCCACCATGTTCTCCGAAACAAATACCGGCACGTGCATGCGTCCGTTGTGTACCGCAATGGTGTGACCGACCATCTCGGGAGAAATGGTTGAGCTACGAGCCCAGGTCTTTAATACAGACTTGTCACCCGCGGGCAGCGCCACAATGCGCTTCAGCAGGCGCTCGTCAACGTATGGTCCTTTTTTGAGTGAGCGACTCATCTAGCGTCTCCTACCTTTACCACGGCCGCGGATGATCATAGCGTTGGTGGCCTTGCGGCGGCGGGTCTTGAGACCCAGCGCCGGCTTACCCCAAGGCGTCTTCTGGCCGTATTTATAAATAGCTGTGGGCTGTTGGCCCTCACCACCACCGTGCGGGTGGTCCACTGGGTTCATGGCTTTACCACGAACCTGCGGACGCCAACCGAGGTGACGGCGGCGGCCGGCCGAGCCATACTTGATGTTTTGGTGCTGCTCGTTGCCGACGGTGCCAATGGTGGCCTGGCATTTCTCGTTAACGAGGCGTACCTCGCCAGAGGGCAGGCGCACCTGCACGAAGCCGGCCTTGGGCGACTCCTTAGACACCAGGCTGGCCTTGGCGCCAGCGGAGCGAGCGATTTGACCGCCCTTGCCAAGCACCAGCTCAATATTGTAGATCTGGGTGCCGGCCGGGATGTCCTTGAGGGCCAAGCGGTGACCGGCGCGGATGGCGGCGTCGGCACCAGAGGCGAGCTGATCGCCAACCTTCATGCCGGAGCCAGCCAGTACGTAGGCCGGCTTGCCTCCATCCAGGCGGACGAGAGCGATGTGAGCGGTGCGGTTGGGGTCGTACTCGATAGCTTCAACCACGGCGGATTTCACACCGGCGAAATCAAAATCAACCAGGCGGTAGAAGCGCTTCACGCCGCCGCCGCGGTGGCGAATGGTGATCTTGCCCTGGTTGTTGCGGCCAGAGCCGGTCTTCTTGGCTACGACCAGCGAGCGGGTTGGCTTTTTCTTGGTTATGACTTCGGTGTCAGCGGTGGTCATACCGCGGCGGCCGTTGGTCGTGGGCTTGTAGAGCTTGATAGCCATTATTTTGCTCCCTCAAACAGCGCGATCGACTGACCGGCCTTTAGTTTAACCATAGCTTTCTTGGTGTCTTTCTGGCGACCCAGGACCTGGCGGAAACGCTTGAGTTTGCCCTTGTGGACGATCATATTCACGTCCACAACGTTGACCTTGAAAGTGGCCTCGATGGCCTTGGCGACCTCGATCTTGTTGGCGCTGGTGGGTACCTCAAAAACGTAGATGCCACGCTCGGCCAGGTAGATGGCCTTCTCGGAAATTTTCGGGGTAAGCAGTAACTGGCTCATTATTTCTCTCCCAACCAACTCTTAACTTGCTCCAACGCGTCGGCGGTGAAGATGATATGGTCGGCATTCATTACGGTGTAGACGTTCAGGTACTTGGCGCTCACGAGTTCCAGGCTCTCAACGTTACGGGTGGCACGCTCCAGCAGGTCGGACTTTTCGGTAACTACCAGCATGACGTTGCCCTCGAGGCGCATTTTGCCAAGCAGCTCGAGGGTGGGCTTAACCTTGCCGTCGGTAGAGGCAAAGGCCTCAATAATGGCAATATGGCCGGTGGCCGCCTGTAGGCTGAGCGCGTGACGGATAGCCAGACGCTTCATGCGCATAGGGAGGGTGAGGGTGTGGTTCTCTGACCCGGTGGGGCCAAATACCACGCCGCCGCCTTTCCATTGCGGGACGCGAATGGAGCCCACACGGGCACGGCCGGTGCCTTTTTGGCGCCACGGCTTCTTGCCGCCGCCTCTGACCTCGCCGCGCTTGAGCGTCTTGGCGCTGGACAAGCGACCGTTAGCGAGGTAGGTACGATAGGCTTGGCCAACCAGCCCGTGGTTGGCCTCGAGGCCAAAGATTTGTTGGTCGAGCTTAACGTCGGCTTCGCGCTTAGCGCCGGTCTTGGAATATGAAACCGCATTTGCCATTATTTGGCTCCTTCCGTTGCCTTAACCATCACCAGACCGCGCTTGGGGCCGGGAACGGCGCCCGAAATGGCCAGCACGCCGAGCTTCTCGTCGACGGCAACAACCTTGAGGCCCTTCACTGTGACCTGGTCGTGGCCCATGTGGCCAGCCATGCGCATGCCTTTAAACACGTGCTCAGGGTAGCCGGAACCGATAGAACCGGGGGCGCGGTAGTTGTGCGAACCGTGAGTTTTCGGACCGCGGGAAAAGTTGTGGCGCTTAATGGTACCAGCAAAGCCCTTACCCTTAGAGGTGCCTGTTACCTGCACCTTATCGCCGGCCTCGAACTCAGTGAGCTCGAGCTTCGCGCCAACCTGCAGCTCCGGAAGGGCTTCAACGCGAACCTCCCGCATGGTGCGGGAGTTGGCGCCAGAGGCCTTGAGGTGGCCGGTTTGCGGCTTGAGTGGGTGCTTGGCCTCGCCAAAGCCAAGTTGGACGGCGTTGTAGCCGTCTTTTTCGGTCGTCTTTAGCTGTGTAACCACGCACGGCCCCGCCTGGATCAGCGTGACGCGTGCCACGTTGCCATCAGCGTCGAAGAGCTGTGTCATTCCGAGTTTTGTGCCGAGAAGCGCCTTCATGATGGTCTAACCTTACGTTTACATAAATAATCGCCAGGCCGTGGTGGTATCTCTATATCTGGAGACCTACACACTTCCTAGTCATTGAACCGCTGCCTGAGGCCGGGCGGCAAAATACTATGTGACTATAGCCTATCTGGGGCCCTGATGTCAACAGCTGGCGCTTGAAACTACTTCTAGCGCTTTTTTCGAGAAAGAACCCGGATTTCCTGTCCGAGCCCACGATTCATGAGAATTAATCCGGTAATAGAGAGAGTGGCGGCGATGAGGTAAGAGATGAGCCACCAACGATTTTGGACGAAGATGCGCCGCTCGACTACGGCTGGGGTAAACGCAAAGATAGTCGAAATATTGCCGAGCCACCAACCCTTTACGAGTTGCTCCGGTTTTTTGACACGACGATGACGCGCCAAGCGATGGACTTTTAGGTATTTGAGCGATACCTGGAGGTTCAGGAAAATGATTATTGGCAGCGGCAGGTTAGCAAGAATAAATACCAGCATACGTAAGTATTATAACTTGGAATTTCGCTCGTAATGCCTTGACATTTATTAGTTCTTATGGTAATATGTGTCAATTCCTAAGAGGAAGACGTTATGTATGACTACAACGAGTACAACTTCACTAAGCGCCTGGCAGTACTGCTGGGCACCGACATCGCTATCGCAATTCTGGACAGTTTTATACCGCAGGAGCTAAGCCCGGTCCGGTCGGTCGTTGGATTAGTTGAATTTGGCTTCATGGCCGCGACCATGTGGCTCACTGTCCGCCGTGTGCTCAAGGATTACTAAGCCGCTAAGGCGATATAGAGACCCCATCCCGCAAGACCGAGTATGGCCGATACGAGTAGTATCGCGTACTCGATTTTGCGGTCTATAGCGAAGTGATCTTTTTGTGCTATGACTACGCCCAAGATGAGTCCAAACGGAAATACGATATAGCCGTTGAACTTCACCCAGATAGTGCCGAGGATAAAATAGATTAAGATCTTGAGAAAATAGACGTTATCGGTCTCTTTGGGGGCCGATTTTTTGGTGCTCTTTGCCATGTTTGTATTTAAACATAACCGCTTTATAGGCGCTAGTGCTGAGAGCGATTGGGGCGGTAGAACTGCTCGCCATCGAGCTCATCCGGCAAAAAACCTTTGGTGTGCTCGAAGCCGGGTTCCCAGCGGTAATCCTTGCCGTAGTCCAGCTCCTTCATGAGCTTGGTGGGGGCATTGCGCAGATGTAGCGGCACTTCGGCGCTGGGGTGCTCGCGAGCGGCGGTGAGGGCCCGGCCAATGGCATCGTAGGCGTCGCGATTTTTGGAGGCCTCGGCCAGCGCGATGGTGGCATGAGACAAGATAATACGACCTTCGGGCAAGCCAATGCGTTCAATGGCCTGGAATGTTGAGGTGGCTAGGGTGAGCATGGAGCTATCGGCCAGACCGACGTCTTCGGAGGCGAAGATGACCAGCCGGCGGGAGATAAATTTGGGGTCCTCACCGCCTTCGAGCATGCGCGCAAGGTAAAAGAGCGCGGCATCGACGGCCCCGCCGCGCATCGACTTGATGTAGGCCGAGATTAGATTGTAATGGTACTCGCCGCCCTTGTCGTACTTGAGACTAGTTTTTTGCATGGCCTGCTTGATGTGTTCGCGGGTGATGTTGGTGTCGGCGATGGCGGCGGCGGTTTCGAGACCGCCCAAGGCTACGCGAGCGTCACCGGCCGAGAGTTCTGCGAGCAAGCGACGCGCACTGGTCTCGAGGGTACGGTCAGGTAGCTTGCTCAGCGCACGATCGATGATGCGCTCCAGTTGCTCGACTGAGAGCGATTCGAGCACCACCACCCGGCTGCGCGACAGTAGCGGGCCGATCACCTCGAACGACGGGTTTTCGGTGGTAGCGCCGATTAGCACGATGGTGCCGGCCTCCACGTGCGGCAGGAAGGCGTCTTGCTGGGCCTTGTTGAAGCGGTGGATTTCGTCCACAAACAACAGCGTGGACCCGCCGGTACGACGACGCTCAGCGGCTCGTTCAATCACCTTTTTGACCTCGGGCAGGCCGCTAGTGACGGCCGAGATTTCCTCGAAGGCAAAATTGCCACTCGCGGAGATGATGCGCGCTAGGGTGGTTTTGCCGGTGCCGGGTGGCCCCCACAGGATCAGGGAGGTGGGGCGGCCGCTCGCGATCATGCTGCGCAAGAATTGCCCCTCCCCCACTACCTGCTGCTGACCCTCGAATTCCTCGAGGGTTTTGGGCCGAACGCGGTCAGCTAGGGGCCGGGGTTGTTCTTGGGGTGAAAACAAGTTCATGGGTTAATTATAGTCTCCCAAAACGGAGGAGAGGCGCCCAGGGTGGTAATCCCGGACGCCTCAAGGTGAACCTTATAGATCGCTATGGTGTAATCTGGCTTGGTGGATGCATGCAACCCGCCGCGCCGATCGCGGCATAGGGTCGGGAGTCGCAGGCCTTGCAGCCGCGTCTGGTAATTACGTGATGTCCGCCACCGAGTCCAGAGCTGGGCGAGATGGTGCTGGGCTTTACATGTTTTGCGCCAAGGGCGCGCCACAGCAATCTGTCGAAGAAGCCGGGCTCGGTGTCGGCGCGGTAATGATGGCCCAGGGCATACCAGCGACCGCGGCCGGCCGACCGGTAGATTAGAGGCGGCGGCGATTGCTGGTCTTCGGACAGGCCGACACCGATCCTGAAGGTCCCGGTGTCGATGGTCCCTCGCGGTAGGTTGGCGAAAACGCCGATCCTGGTGGGCTGACGCTGGTATCGACTCTGACCCAGTTGGGGCCAATAGGAGTCGTCAGCTGCGCCCAGGGCGTAGACTCCCGATGACTGGATTCCCCACCAGTGGGAATCGATCTGCTGCGGGGTTTTACCGGAACGCTTGAACGCTCCCGCCCACATGAACGCGAGGGTAAGTTCCTCGAGGCTCGGGTCGTGAAGGCCCAGGACCCGGAGGATGTCCTCGACGGTCAGGCTCGGAGTTGTGAGGGCCGGAAGATAGGTGGACACATGGTCGGGTTCTGTAGGCCACAGTCGGAGACGCTGGATGGCGCCACTGAGCATCCTGCTGCTACGCATGCTGCTCTCCCTAGGAACAGGTGTGCCGAACGATTGTGCTCAAAAGAGCATAAGGATTGTAGCTCGTTTTGCTAGTTTTGACAATTATTTATGACAGAAGCAACAAAAATGCTGTAAAAGATGGGTGCTAGTCGTCGAAAAGCCGGGCCTGCGGAACGGGCGGCAACGAGTTGAGCATGGGGCGCAAGTCGGCTTCGGGGGCGTCAATTTCGATCAGTTTATGAGTGGAGGTGTGGCCGCGCACCAGCTTGATGAGGCTACGTGACACGCGCAAACTGCCGGATAAAAACTTAACGAGGTACTCGTTGGCCTGGCCGTCTTGAGGCACGGCGCGAATTTGCACGAATAGGCCGTCGCCCTCGCGCCAGAGGCCGTCACGGTGGGCGCCAGCTTTTACACGTACCCCCAACTTCACCGGCTAAACCTTTTCGATCCGCACGGCGGTGCCATAGGCGGCAACTTCGTTCATGACGCCCCCGATGTCGCCCGTGTCGAAGCGCATGGCAAGTACAGCATTGGCGCCGCGGGCCTTGGCGGCCTCACGCAGGCGAGCCACGGCTTGCTGCCGACTCTCGGACAACAGTTTAGTGTAGCCGCCGACTTCACCGCCGAAAATTGTTCGAAAGCTGGCGCCCATGTTGGAAAACAGGTTGCGCGAACGCACTATCAAGCCAAAGACTTCGCCATAGGTCTCTACGACTTTGTAGCCAGGTACATCGTTGGTGGTAACAATTAGGATCTCGTCCACGGTAGGCCTCCCTTGTCGTAATAATATTCGATCGCGATTTGGGCGAGGGCCCACACCACACGTGCAACCACGTAGGTGAAACTAAACAGCACCAGGTATAGCGGCCACAGATAAATGGTACGGCCTATATGCAGGAGATGGGCGTCGATCCACTCTACGAGCAACACGAGAAAGTAGACGCCGAAGATATTAATGGAAGCGTCGTAGAAAAATTGCGAGACCTTGGCACTGAGGGGGAAGCGGTCTACATAGCGCCGCCCCTGATATTTGAGCGCCGACGCCACGCTCAGTAGGTAGGCAAAGCCCAACCCAGCCGAAAGACCGAGCACTGTGGTAGCGGCGCCGGTTCCGGTGGGGCTCAGAAAGGCCCCAAGATTGTGGGTGGCCGACAGAGCCGCAAAGAAGGTGGCGATCACAATGCCACAAAAGGTAATGCGCAGTAGTTCCTGATCGAGGCGGGCGCTGAGCGGAAATTCGGGTTCGGATCTCATGTTGCTATATTACCTCTATCTGAGTGCTCTGGGGGGTCACTACACCTAGAGCGACGTGGTTACCCAGCGCCGCGGGCCAGCGCAGCTTGGTGGTGGAGAGGCATTCCTTGACGAGGGCCTTGAGTTGCTCGACGCCGACTTCGCTGTAATTGTGCCCGCTCAGCAGGCCGGGGATGGCCGCGGTGGCGCCGGCAGCCACAGCGTCGCCCTGCACGATCTGGAGGTGAAACTCCTGCGCGCTGTCGAGATAGTAGAGGTCAGGCTGCCGGGTGTGACGTACAGGGTCGATGCCGGCCACGATCAGCTCGATGCGGCCCTTCAGGTCGCCCAACTTCGGCGCCCATTCCAGCGTAAAGGCGGCGTGCAGCAGATTCGCGAGGCCGGCAGCGCTGAGACTAGGCGTAATCCTCGGCAGCACCGTATCCGTGATGGTTTGGCGAACGGCCTCAACGTTGCCGGCCAGCAGCAGCACACAATGGTTGGGAAGCGTCATGAGCTGACCATACGAGCCAGGTTGATGGGCGGTGCTATTGGTATCGGAGGCTACCACAATCGAGTTTAAATTCTTGATAGCAACTACTAGCGGCATGTCAGGATTTTTTACCTTGGTTATGTCTTTATTTTAGCGCCGAATGGCTTCTAAAACGAGACAAGGCGCCCAGGCTCCCGTAACGGGAGGCCCGGACGCCAGGTAGTGGCCCCGGATAAGTCGCGCAGTATCGCGGCAGTTGTGGCCATGACCATCTGAACTGCGTTACCCAGCCGCAGGGCGACATCGGCGGGGGTGAATATGCCCTGCATGGTGCCCTGTTGCGGCCAATGCAGCTGATAGGTCGGGCGGAGGCCTGAGATCGGATTGGCGATGATCAGCGGCTTGGGGCCGTTTGGGGTGACGCTGCGGTACACGATGCTCGACTGGTTGCGGTGAGCGATTGCCAGCTCGAGTTTCAGCCCATCGCGAACCGCGGTGCGGACAGCGAAGAAGGCGTCTTCATTGAACTGGACGACTTCGCTCGGGCGGTCGAGCATGCCCGACAATTGGACGGCGGCGCAGTAGTCGTAGACGAGCGGGGCGAGCAGATCCAGTTCATCGTGGTTTGGCCACGAAATTGTGACAAAGAACGCTTCGACAAGAGAACGCAGTTCGCTGATGTCCGTCGGCCCATTTGCCCGGGTATCCGCCATCGTGATCCTTTCCTGTGCGATCGATGTTTGGTACGAGGCTAAGGATAAAAATAAAAGCCCAGCACCTATATGTCAACGCTGTTTGGCGCACATAACATTACATTAACCAAAAACCGCCCCGGAGGGCGGCCTTTGAGCAAGAGTTACATCTTGATTTCGATATCGACGCCGGCAGGGAGGTTGAGGTTCATGAGAGCGTCAACGGTTTTGGGGGTGGGCTCGGTGATGTCGATGAGACGCTTGTGGGTGCGCATCTCGAACTGCTCACGGGCATCCTTGTAGATGTGCGGGCTGCGGAGGACGGTCATCGAGTTTTTCTCGGTGGGAAGAGGGATCGGACCGGCCACGGAGGCGCCGGTGCGGGTAGCGGTGTCAATTATTTGCTTGGCGCTCTGGTCGATGACCTTTGAATCGTAGGCCTTGAGGCGAATACGAATGCGCTGCTTTTCCTGGGTCTTAGCTTCTGCTGTAGCCATATGAGGTGCGTTAGGTTGGTAACCTAAAAAACTCCACTTAATTACCTTGTGCTGGAAGGAATTAAAGCATGAGATACGGATGCTTGTCAATGTAAGGCCTGAAATTGCCCTGAGAAACGCAACGAGCCCCAACGAGAGGGCGGCCAAGAGGCTCGCGCGGCCCGTTAGGGCTGAGTGGTGGAACCGTCGGCCCGGTAGACGCGGCCGGTGACGGTGGGGGTGTGCTCCGGGTCGGCCACCTGGGCGGTTTTCCGGGCCCGAGAGATGAGGATGTGCCTGAGCACGTGATGCGAGCCAAGCGCATAGCACAGGACACACACGGCGATTAGAAGCGCGTGGTGGACGATGAAAGCGATGGCCAGGAGGGCCAGTCCGATCGCGCCGACTAGCATCAGCAGCCTGGCGGCCGTAGCCGGGTTGAACTTGCGATTCAACTTACCTCTCCAATCTGGCAATGTGAGCCCGGATGGGCCGCATGGAGGTGTTGCCGGTCGGATGGTTCAGCGGCGTAAGCAGGTAGCCCTGGCGCGTGCACCAATTTGAGAGGTGCCGGGTGAACCAGGGCATGGTGCTGTCGACCACGACGCCGTCAGAGTCGACCGTGATGCTGACACTGACCGCGCGTTGGTCAACCTGCCAGTTGTACATTTCGACCCACATGTGGCCAGCTTCGTAGGCCAGGAGGGCTCGCTGAACTTCGGGGATGAGCAGCTGGTCGACGTAGCTGAACGCCTGGCCCTCGGTGGGCTCAGAGTCGTTGGAGACGTGGCCGGATTCGGACTGGGAAGTTGGGGTGGGCCGGCGGAGGTTTCCTAGATCGGCACGTTGTTTAGGATCTCCGAGCCGGTCGATTGGATCTGGCAGCAAGTTCCAGAGCCTGCGTTCGAGATCGGCGGCACGTTTTTCAAGATCTCGGAGCCGGTCTTCGGCCGGATCTGGTGAGTCGTTCATGTGACCCCTTCCAGGTGAGCACGAGTATTTCCGATGGCTTGGTTTTACCATATCTCGGCTATGTTTGCAATGGTACTTGGGCGCTGAAGCTCCCCTGGCTACCGCCCAGGGTTTATCACCTGATTAACCAAAAAACGGCCCGGAGGCCGTTAGCTGGAACAGAATTTGAGGTCTGTTACTTGAGGATCTTGGTCACGACACCAGCACCCACGGTGCGGCCACCTTCGCGAATAGCGAAGCGCTGTCCATCTTCCATGGCGATCGGAGCGATGAGCTCGACCTTCATCTTGATGTCGTCGCCAGGCATTACCATCTCGACGCCTTCAGGCAGGGTGACAGAGCCGGTGACGTCGGTTGTGCGGATGTAGAACTGAGGCTTGTAGCCCTTGAAGAACGGGGTGTGGCGGCCGCCCTCGTCTTTGTTTAGGACATAGACCTGAGCCTCAAACTCGGTGTGCGGGGTGATGCTACCGGGCTTGGCCAGAACCTGACCGCGCTCGATGTCAGCGCGCTCAATGCCGCGCAGCAGAGCGCCGATGTTGTCGCCGGCCTGAGCGTCGGGGAGCAGTTTCTTGAACATCTCAACACCGGTCACTACGGTCTTCTTGGTGGGACGGATACCGACGATTTCAACTTCGTCGTTTACCTTTAGTACGCCCTGGTCAATACGGCCAGTGGCCACTGTGCCGCGGCCCTTGATGGAGAAGACATCTTCAATGGCCATCAGGAAGGGCTTGTCAACCTCGCGCTTGGGCTCGGGGAAGTAGTCGTCCATGGCGGCGACGAGGTCCAGGATGGACTTCTCGTTGTCAGCGTCGCCCTCGAGGGCCTTCAGAGCGGAACCCTTGATGATGGGGGCGTTCTCGTCGAAGTCGTACTTGGCCAAGAGTTCGCGAATTTCCATTTCAACCAGCTCAGCCAGCTCAGGGTCGGCCATGTCCATCTTGTTCATGTAAACGAGGATGGACGGCACGCCCACCTGCTTGGCCAACAGGATGTGCTCACGGGTCTGAGGCATGGGGCCGTCGGCGGCGGACACCACCAGGATGGC
>DASXHH010000001.1:0-12501 GCA_036488585.1 Candidatus Saccharimonadia bacterium
TAGCCCTGGATGTTCGAGATGACGGTCGTGAGCACATTTACGACTAGGATGAGGACTAGAATGAGGATGAAATAGTTCAGCGGGACGTGCTCGCCCTTGCCGTTGCGAACGATGCCGTCAACTAGGTATTTTAGGAAAAATGGTGTTGCCAGGCTGAAAATGGAAGTAAGAACGACAAAGAAGGCGGTCCAAAGGTAGTATCGCTTGAGATCCCAAGAGTATTTGATGATGCGGACTATTTCGTTCATGCGAGGGAGTTTATCATATCTTGGTGCGGCTCCAGCGTGGGCCGTGGGGTGTGTCGTCTATGGTGAGGTCTTGGTCTGTGAGCTGGCTGCGGATTTCGTCGGCGCGGTGCCAGTTTTTGGCCTTTCGAGCCTCTTCGCGTTCGGCGATGAGGTGCTTTTGTTGGTCGGTGATGTCGGGGCGGTTTGATAGCTCAAGGCCAAACAGCTGATCAAGATACTCAAGATACTGCTGAGACTTTGGTGGCTTAGATAGGTCGAGGTTAGCGAGGGCTAGCGGTGTGCTCAAGTCGTTTGCAACCGTTTGCGTCATATCTTCTTCGGTAAATGGTCCGGTTTCTTCTTGGTGGACTAGGTCAGCCCAGGCATATAGGTT
Source organism: Candidatus Saccharimonadia bacterium (assembly GCA_036488585.1). Lineage (GTDB taxonomy): Bacteria > Patescibacteriota > Saccharimonadia > UBA4664 > UBA4664 > DASXHH01. The sequence goes on from DASXHH010000001.1 coordinate 622, forward strand.
GTGCAGTCGGCTTTGGGCGGCCTCGAGGGATTCCCAGGTGAAGTTGAGCTCAGAGCGGTAGTGGGCCTGGAGGTAGAGCAGGCGCAAGGCCAACGGGTGGAAGCCGCGATCGGTGATGTCTTGCAGGGTGAAGGAGTTGCCTTTGGACTTGGCCATTTTGGCGCCATCCACCAGGATGAACTCGTTGTGGACCCAGTAATGTGCGAGCGGGTGCCCGAAAGCGGCTTCGGTTTGGGCCATTTCGTTGGGGTGGTGGGTTCCAATGTGGTCGACGCCGCCAGTGTGGATGTCGATGGGGTCGCCGAGGGTAGCGTGAATGATGGCCGAGCACTCAAGATGCCAGCCGGGGAAGCCATCGCCCCAGGGGCTGGGCCAGTGCATGGAGTGGTCAGCGTAGCGGCCAACGGTGAAGAACCAGACGGCGAAGTCGTGGGGACCTCGCTTGTGGGGATCGGTGACCACATCGGAGCGGGCGGCTACTTCTTTGTCGGTCAGTTTTTGGCCAGTGAGTATGCCATAATCCGGGAGTTTGGTAACGTCGAAGTATATCGCCTGCTGGGTTTGGTAGGCGTAACCTTTGTCGAGTAGGCGTTTCACCATGTCGATTTGCTCATCAATGAAATCAGTGGCGCGGGCATAGTTATCTTCGTATTTTTTAGAACGATAGGCGTTGGGCGGTAACACGTTCATGAGCTGCATGTCGTGTTTGAAGGCGCGGGTATAGTGTTCGGCCACTTCCCAGACCGTTTTGCCCTCGCGAGCAGCGCCTTTTTCGAGTTTGTCCTCGCCCTCGTCGGCGTCCGACACCAGGTGGCCGACGTCGGTGATGTTCATGGTGTGTCGAACTTTATAGCCGGAAGCCTCGAGGGTACGGCGCAGGGTGTCGTTGAAGACGGCGTTACGGAGGTTGCCGATGTGGTAGTAGTTGTAAACCGTGGGGCCGCAGGTATAGAGCGAGGCTTGGCCGGGTTTAATGGGTTTTAGCTCTTCAACCTTGCGCGTCAGCGTGTTGTAGAGACGAATCGGTGTTGGCATTGAGATAATCCTGATAGGTTTTGATGAGCAAGTCAATTTCGGCCCGGATGTCCGGGCTCTTACACCGATAAGCCGCCGCATTGGGGTGTCCGCCGCCACCGAGCAACTCGGCGACCGGTCCGGCCGCCTGGGTGGTTGAGCGCAGTGGCACGTTAATTTTAGTGCCGTAATTTTTGAATACGGCAACGAGTTCGACGCCCTTGGTCCACTGGATATCGGAGAGGATGAGCGTGTAGGGTTCGGCGATGTCTTTGTATTTGGCTACCATGTCGGGGGTGATTTCAGCGATGGCGAGGCGACCGTCCAGGTGAAACTGCACGCTTTGTAGGAGGCGGCCTTTGAGATGAAGAAGATCAGAAGTGACGGCTCCGGCCTCGCGGCGGGATTTGTGGAGGTCGTAGAGGTTGGCGCCGCGCGCGGTGAGCTCGGCCAAGACTTGGACGCTTTTGGCGGTAGTGCCGGAGGTGGTGAGACCAAGCGAATCGGCGAGCAGAGCGCTGGCGAGCTTGGCGGCGGCCCGCTCGTTGATCGGCCACTCGAGTGCAAGGGCGATGCGGGTGAGTAGCTCGGCGGTGGCAACGGCCTCTTCCACTATCTCAACGGTGTCGAAGCCGAATTCTTGGCGGCTGACATGGTGGTCGATAACGACCATGGGTGTGGCGGTGAGTTCGGTGAAGTGGTGCTCGAGGGCCGATTTGATGAGAGCCGGAGAGCCGGTGTCTACTAGGACTACCAGGTCAAACGTCTTGGGCAGGTCTTGAGCCACCCGGTCCCACCCCTCCATAAAGCGCAGGTACGGCTCCGGCTCTTTATATGAGTACAGGTGAACGGTTTTGCCAAGATCACCGAGTATCTCCTCCAGCCCGAGTGCGCTGCCAAGTGAATCGCCGTCTGGACTGTCGGGTTGGAGAATTAATATAGACTTGGTCTTTTCGACTAACTCTGCGAGTTTTTGATAATGTTTCATGCTGGTTGCTTTCACTGGGTAATTGTACCTTAGTAATGGTCAGGCGTGGTAATGTGGCTTTATGACAAATTTTGAACATACAGAGCACCCAGAGGGAGGCGCTGAATCTTGGCAGTCGGCACAAGATTTAAACGGTTTGGGGAATGAGCGACGGGCTCCATCCAGGGAAGACCAGGCATTGGAACTTGTGCAGAGGCAGGCAGAACAAAGGGCTGGGCTACAGAGCGCTGGGGTTTTGGAGCGCGCCGCGATGTTGGCTAGGGTCGATGCTGGGAGCGTTGTCGTAAATCCGTATGTGCGGGTAACTCGTGAACTCCATGAAAACGGCGAGGTTGAAGTGACGGAGTTGGCCTTTGCGGTGACCGAGACCAACTCCAGTGGTAACGTGCAGAGACGGACAGTATATACTGGCGTGGCGGAGACTCTAAGTGGGGTGACTATGCCTCGTAACGGCTTTACCGACGAGCAAGCAGATCTGGTCGTGGCGATGGCCGATGATCTGCGCAAAGCAAAAAAGGATGGGGTATTGCCCAACCTCGCGTCCGACTTGAGCGAGATCGTTTAGAACGCTTGCCTTCCCTGGAGGGCTCGGCCGAGGGTGATTTGGTCGGCATACTCGAGGTCGCCACCCACAGGCAAGCCGCGGGCCAGGCGGGTGAGCTTAACGCCGGTGGGTTCGAGTTGCTGGCGAATATACATGGCGGTAGACTCGCCTTCGAGCGAGGGGTTGGTGGCGAGAATCACCTCTTCCACTCCCCCATCCTGTACTCGGCGCAGAAGGCTTTGGATTTCCAGGCGCTCAGGGCCGATACCGTCGATGGGTGAAATGACGCCCCCAAGTACATGGTAGAGGCCTTGGTAGAGGCCAGTTTTTTCGATGGCCACCACGTCGAAGGGCTCCTCGACCACCGCGATGAGGTGGCGAGTCCGGTCGAATGATCCGCAAACGGTGCATTCTTCAGCTTCAGCGAAGTTGTGGCAGACACGGCAGGAGCGTACGCCGGCATGTAGCGCGTCGACGGCGGCCCCGAGGGCGGCGGCCCGGGCTGGCTCGTTTTTGAGCAAATGAAAGGCCAGGCGTTCGGCTGTGCGCGGACCAACGCCGGGCAGCTTGCCGAGCTCCTCTATTAGGCGCTCAACCGAGGACGGGACGATTTGCATGGTCTAATTTTATCAGTTTAAAGGCCGGGCAGTCCGAGGCCGCCGGCTACGCTGCGCATTTTTTCGGCCGCCAATTGCTGGCTGCGGGTGATGGCTTGGGTAACGGCTGACTCGATGTACTTCTCGACTTTCGAGAGCTCAACGTCTTTGAGTAGCTCGGAATCGAGTGTCACCTTCTGGATCTTCTGCTCACCGTTGATTTTTACTTTGACGGCGCCGTTGCCGGCTTCGGTTTCGATAACTTCTTTGGCTAGCGCTGATTGGATTTTTTTGAGTTCAAATAAGGCTTTGCTTTTCTCAAACATGTTATCTCCATAATTCTTATGCTAAGATTGGCTTAATTTCAGGGAAGGCTCATGAAATCTCTATATAATCGTATCACAAGCAGTCTGGGAGAGTTTGTGATACTCAGACAAAACTGGATCGCCGGCGTGATGTTGGCGGTGATGTTTGGTCTTGGTATCACCAGTATGATGGGTAACTCGGCCATAGTCGACGAGATAGCCCACATTCCAGCGGGGTATTCGTACCTGCATTATGGTGACTATCGATTGAATCCTGAGCACCCGCCGCTAATCAAAGACCTGGCAGCGGTCCCGCTGCAATTTATGAATTTGAAGTTTCCGATTAACGAGCCGGCTTGGACCACCGATGTGAACGGTCAGTGGGAGACGGGTTGGAACTTCATTTACCACTTGGGCAACAATGCCGACGCTATCTTGTTCTGGTCCCGGCTGCCGATTTTGCTATTGGCGATTGGGTTCGGGGTGTGGCTGTTTTGGTACGTGCGGCTCAAATGGGGCACCAATGTTGCCCTACTGACACTGTTTTTCTACACGTTTAGTCCCAACTTCCTAGGCCACTCGGCGCTCGTTACGACCGACCTCGGGGCGAGCGTGTTTATGTTTTGGGCGATTGCGTCGTTTGCGCGCTATATGGCTAAGCCGACAGCTGGTAACTTGCTCATTATGTCGCTGGGGTTGGCCGGCGCGATGTTGGCGAAAGATTCTGGCGTGCTGCTGTACCCGTTCCTGGGCTTGGTGACGCTAGTGGCGGTGGCGTTGGTGAAGCATCCGAAGGAGATCGGCGAGCGGTTGTGGACCTACACCGGCGGGTATATCGCGTCTTGTATTTTAAGCGTGCTGTGGATCTGGATTTTTTACATCCCGCACGTGTGGAACATGCCGCAGGACGTGCAGGACCGGTTGATCGTCGGTTCGTTGCCCGCTTCTAGTTGGAATTCGGTGGTGCACATCTTGACCTCGCTGAACAATGTATGGATCTTTAAGTCGATCGTGCAGTACACTTTGGGCGTGTGCATGGTGCTTGGCCGGGTATCCGGCGGCAACACCACCTACTTCAACGGCATGGTTACCAACCAGAGCTTCCATGGCTACTTCCCTGAAATCTTTGCCTTTAAGACTCAGGTCGCCTTCCTGATTTTGCTGGGGGTGGCGGTGCTAGTGGCACTGTGGCGCTACCTACGCGGTCACAAACTCTACAAGCGGTTTGTGGACCACTTCCGGGCGCACATAGCGGAGTGGACTTTCGGTGGGTTTGCGGTGTTCTACTTCATGGTGTCGGTGGCCGGTAATCTGAACCTGGGTGTTCGCCATATTTTGCCGATTTACCTACCGCTGTTCTTGCTGGTGGCGATCGCGACTATGAATCGCCTGCGTGGTTTGCAAAAGACAAACTGGCGCAAGCCGGCCGCGGTAGTGTTCGCGCTGCTTATGGTGTGGTATGGCGTCAGCACGTTGGTGGCTTATCCATCGTACATCTCCTACTTTAATGAGTTGATCGGTGGGCCGGGAAACGCCTACAAGTACTTCTCCGACTCGGGCGTGGACTGGGGCCAGGACCTGAAGCGGCTAAAGACGTACGTGGATACCCATCAGGAGATTAACCACATTGCCATCGACTACTTTGGCGGTGGTGTGCCTGAATACTACTTCTGCCAACGCAAATACGACTCGAACGGCCAACTGATAGCCACGGCGGCAGGATACGATTGCTCGCACAGTGTAATGGAAGAGTGGCACTCGCAGTACGGCCAGTACACCGGCCAGTACATTGCTGTTTCGGAGACGTTTCTTGAGAACGACCGTTGGTACTCCGAGATTAACAATGTGCCGGGATACCAGTACCTGCGTGACCGTACCCCAATCGCTAAGGTTGGCTACTCGATCTACGTCTACAAGTTGTATTAACTAAGCCATTTTAAGGAGGGGTGTCCATGGTGCCCCCTCCTTTTGGTGTCTGACAGCTACTGCGTAGATAGCGCGGAGTGCGGAGTTTATAGCGGACGAAGGCTAGAGACGAGATCGTCGAGATTGAGGGTGGCTACACCGACAGCGTGATCGGCGCCCCCGTAGTAGAGAAATACTTGGTTATTACGTACGACTTGGCCGCAGGGGAAGATAACATTGCCGATCCAGCCCTCGCGTTCCCAGGTTTCGATTGGGGTCATGATGGGCTGAGAGGTGCGGCCGAGTAGCTGGAGAGGATTTTTGCGGTCGAGTAAGACGGCGCCGAGACAGTACTCGTTGGCGGTGGTGATGCCGTGGTAGAACAGAACCCAGCCGGCGGCGGTCTTGATGGGCGGGCCGGCGATACCGACTTTTTCTGAGTCCCACATACCGTGGCGAGGGCCGAAGATTTGGATGCAGCGGTTGAGTTTTTGATTGCGGAAGTCGAGCGAACCGACGAAGTCGGCGCAGACATGGCCCGAAATGCGGTGGAGCACCATGTACTGGCCGTTTATTTTTTCCGGAAAGAGACAGGCGTCTTTGTCGTCGACGCCGTCTGGAGTAACGAGCTGCGGGATCATCCAGCGGTCGAAGCGGCGCGCTAGAAAATCGGTGACGCTGATGGAGCTTTCCGCGACTTGCGGCGCGGAGATACTGTCGTAGGCGGTGTAGGTGACGTACAGACGGTCGCCGATGCGGACCACGCGAGCGTCTTCGCAGCCGGAGTTGTCGGTGGGGCTGCCGTGTTTTTGCTCGAAGGGTGCGCGTGGGGTGTAGATGGGTTCGGGCAGGCGCTCGTTGATATGAATGCCGTCTTCAGAGCGCGCTAGCCCCACGACTGAGGTGTTGTCTCCGCCGACGGCGCGGTAAAGGATGTAAATTTGGTTACCCAGCTCAACGGCGGCGGGGTTAAGCACATGGGCGGATTCCCAAGGGTGCCGGCCGACGGGCTCCAGGATGGGGTTTTCGGGGGCACGCTCGGCGTGTTGCTTGATCTGGCCGTCGGGTGACAGGCTCTCGAGCAGGCTGGAGAAACTGAGGGTGGCGCGGCAACATTCGGTGTCGGTGCTGCCGTAATACACGGTGAGGCGGTCGCCGTGGCGGGTGGCTCCTGAGGGGAAGATAATATTGGGTAGCCGGCCGTACCGTTCATAACTAGTTTCTGGCACCATAAAGGGAAAAATTGTGCGACTGAGTACTTTGGTGGGATCATGTAGGTCGAGCAATGCGGCCTCTATGCCAAAAACTTTCTGGTCGGAAAAATAGTTTTGGATGTGTGAATACAGAAGTACCCAGCCGTCTTTGGTCCAGATTGGTGGGGCACCGACCTCGATGTGGTCGGTGTCGGAGCGCTTGAGGTCGAGAGTGTGCGAGTCGAGCTCGTTGTACCACTGTTCCCAGAAGTGCTGCGACCACATGTCTTCGGGTGAATCGAATTCGGCGATAGCGATGCTTGAGGGCGGTCGGTCGGAGTTGACGGTAAGGATGGCGCGCAGCTTGCCCCCGACGCGCTCCGGAAACAGGGCCATGGCTTTGGCGTTAAAGGGGGTAACGAGATGTTTTTCGTTGATAGTTTCGAGATCTTTGGTGGTGGCGACGGCTACTTTGATGTTGTCGGGGCCGAATGGATAGCCGCCGAGCGCGGTGTAGAAGATGTAATAGGTGTCGCCGAGTTTGGTAACGCGCGGGTCTTCACAACCGAACATGTCCCAGGGTTCAGTGGGTATGATGAGTTGGCGTCCGGGTTCGAAGCTCGTGCCGTCGGAACTGGTCGCCACGCCAATGGTGGACAGCTCGACGTCGGGGTGGCCTTGGTAGTAGGCGGGATGAGCGGCGGCACGGTAGAGCAAATGCAAGTCGCCGCGGTAGGTGGTCGGCGAGGGGTTAAAGGCGGCTTCGGCGCACCACGGTACCGCGGGATCAGGCACAATTAGAGGGTTTTGGGGGTCGCGGGTAACTGTGAACACGGATTACTTTCTGGTGGTTTTGTGACGGGGCTGGGGCTTGGAGCGCTGTTCGGTGTTGACGTGCGAAACTGTTTCGAGCTTGGCACTGTGGCCTTCGGTCAGGGCGCCAATGAACTTATCGATGTTGGCTCGGGCGACGGCGATGTGCTTGTCCCCTCCCCCATAGTAAACAATCAGGTTACCCGAGACGATAACGGCACCGCAGGTGTAAACCACGCCGGGCTTGCCCTGGTTCTCATACCATTCCTGGGGTTCGAGCACCGGGTTGTCGCTGCGGTAAAGGATCTTGGTGGGGTCGTGTTCGTCTAAAATCATGGCGCCGAGTTTGTATTTGCCGGGGTCGTATTTATCGGTGGCATGGTATAGCAGCAGCCAGCCGAGCGGGGTTTTGAGTGGTGGGGCGCCAGCGCCCCGCACCCTGGAGTCCCATTTGTCGGTGCGGCCGGTGTAACCGGCGCCGTGGGCTTGGGGTAGACTATCGATGAAGGTGTTGCCGTCGAGGTCGTCGAGACTATCCAGGTATTCGATGTGGACTTTGGGGCTGAGGCCGTGGAGGATGGCGAATTTGCCGTTAATTTTTTCGGGGAATATCACCCAGTTTTTTTGAATTTCGCCGGGTTTGGAGATAAGGACGGGATTGCGCCACTGCCAATTTTTGGCATGAACGTGCGGGAGTGCGATGGAGGTGAGGGCTTGGCGAACGAAGTTCCAGCCATCGAAGGCGACGTATGATAGGTACACGCGGCCGTCCACTTTGACTGCGCGTGGGTCTTCGCAGCCGGCCCAGCCGCCGCCGGAGGGGTTGGCAATGATGTCGTAGGTTTGGGGACCGTGTATAGCCTCCTCGGTGGGCGCGCCGAAGCCTTTGCGCGGGGTGAATACCGGGTAATCTAGGCGCTCGTCGAAATGGATGCCGTCCTCACTGGAGGCATAACCTAGGCGAGAGACGCCATCTGGACCCATGGCACGGTAGAGCAGATGGACGCGGCCATTATCGGTGAAAGCGGCAGGGTTAAAGACGGCTTCGGATTCCCACTCCAGGGCTGTGGGGGTAAGGATGGGGTTGCGGCCGGAGCGGTGGAGTTGAACGGTACGCCAGTTGAGCGGGCGGGGAGGGAATGGGTTTTTAAAGGTGACGAGGCCCAGCTTTTCGGCTGCAGAGGTGTAGTAGAGTGCGATGTCGTGGGCATGGATGACGGCGCCGAGGATCTTGAAATCAGCTGTATCTTTGGTGGTGTGAATGTAGAGCGGCTCGTCGGAGCGCCAAGTTACGTGGTCGGGCCGCTCAGGTGAGCACAAGAGTCCCCCGATAGAGATGGTGGTGTGGCCGCGGTGGGTTTCGTGTGACTCATATAACACCATCAGGCCGCGCTCGGTTTGTTCGACGGCCACCAGGCTGAGGCCGGGCTGGTCGAAGCGGTCGCGGCGAGGCTCGGCCAGCGGCTTGCCGCCGTCATGCCAGGCCACCAGGTTGCGGGAGAATGCCAGGCGGATCTCGCCATTGCCGTGGAGCAATACGTATTGGCCGTCGTGCATGTATTCTGGTACCACCATGCCGGGCCCGAGGAGGTGGGGATTGATGGACGGCACGTCCCAGACGTCCATCTCCTCGTTTGGATCGCGCACGGCCACGCGTAGTTGCGGTTGGTCATCGTGGTTGACCGTGTAGGTCATGATGCTGCGATCGAGTACGTGCGATAACTTGATGCTCGACATGTGCGCGGGTGATTCGGCGCGGCCAAGTGGCAAAACGACGCTGGGGTTGTCGCGCTGGAGACGGAAACTCCGTCCCTCTCCGTGGCCAAATACCAGCCGGCTGGTGGTGGAATATTTTTCGCGACCGATAAAGCCTATGCCTTTGTGGTCGCGAAATATTCCGACTGGATGCGTCCTATGCAATGCGTCCCGGTTCAACTGCCCTCAAACCCTCTTCCTTAAGCGCATTTTAGCATAAGCGTTGTGCGTCTTACCATACTAAAATTATTTCGTGATTACGAATATATATGCTTGTGAACGTAGGTCGGTTTCTTGTACTTCCCGGCCCAGACATTCATCCTGATAGTGACAGTATCGAGTAGAGTTTGGATGGCGGCATGCAGGGCCGAGTCCCCTACTAGGCCCATACTGGCGGCTTTCGGGTCTTTCCAATCGGGGGCATCGATGAGGGCGATTTTGTAGTGGCAGAGGCGGGCGACTTTGAGAATTTCGGCATCAAAGCTCCAGCCCAACATGGTTTGGCGACTAAAAATGTCCTCGGCTACCGAGGCTTCGAAGGCTTTGAAGCCGCATTGGGTGTCTTTGATACCGGGAAGAATTAGCACTTGGATAAAGAGGTTGCCGAATTTGGACATGGCTTTGCGCAACAGACCTTTGTGGATGCTCCAGAGGCTGCGAACAGCAATCATTACCTGATCGCCGCGTTCGATGCCGGCGTGAACTTGGTCGAGGTGTTTAAGTGGGGTGGCGAGGTCGGCGTCCATAAAAAGCCGGTAGCGGCCTCGGGCTTCGTAGATGCCTAGGCGAACGTCGCGCCCCTTCCCCACTCGCGGCCCAGCATGCACGATGCGAAAACGCTTGAACAGTTTGGCCCGGCTGTCGGCGATCTTGGCGGTGCCGTCGGGACTGTCGGGGATTACCAGTAGCACCTCGACTTCGCCGTAATCGCGGGTCTTCAGAAAAGCGGCCAGTTGCTCTAGGGTGTCGGCGATGCCGGCTGCTTCCATGTAGGCGGGGATGATGATGCTCAGATCGATTTCGGACGTGGTCACTTGCTTACCTCGTATGTGTAATATATTTCGGTCTGATTGAAGACGGAGTATTCGGGTCGCAAAATTCCACCTGGAAACTTTGGCTTCAGGTTGTTAACAGCGGACGTACGTGAAGCGGCGGCGATGATAAAGAGACGGTTGGTGCTGGCCACGGGTAGGTCATTGATTTTGGCCGGCTCAAGGGCGGTGTAACCAGTGTCGCCGTAATCCAGGTAGGCGATGACGGGCAGGACATCGGCCGGGGCTACGACGTAGCGCTGAACGTTGCGGGACTGTTCGGCGCGTAGATGTGTGGCCATGGCGACGGGTCCTTCATTGTAGGCCGTATAAACACTGCTGGATCCAGCCCAAGCCTTAAAGTACTGCGTATATCCCTCGAGCAAGGTTAGCGCCAGAAGGATAATGATGGCGGCTTGCCCGGTAACGCGAGCGGCGGAGTTAATTGGGAAGGTGCGGTACCAGAGCTCGAGCATATACGAGATGCCGATGGCGCAGAGGGCTAGGATGAGTGGCAGGTCGGCCACAGCTCGGGCGGCATTCGGTAGTGATGACGGGTCGGAGGCGGTCAGGAAGGCCGGTAGCAGTAGCATGATAGTAAACAAAAATAGTAGGCGGTATTGACGCACATGCAGGCGTGAGATTCCCACTAGCAGTCCAGCTACGAGCATTAGGCCCGTGAACGCGTTGAGCATGGGGTAGCCGGATAGGTTGTGGGTCCAGTTTTCATCTCCGGCTACGTTAAACATGAGGAGCGTGCGGACGAGGCCATTCGCAATGGTAGATAGATTGGTGACGAAACCGACGTCGTGCGGGAGCGCGCGCAGGGCGGTGAGCGATATACCAGCCAGGTACGCCAGTATTCCCAGAGAGATCGCTAGGCCGATGCCGCTCACTAGGGCTGGGAGCCCGAGTTTGCGAGCAGACTTAGTGCGAGCAGTGATATAGGCGCCGACGACAAGGGTAGTGAAGGCCAGTAGCCAACCGAGCGGGCCGCTGAGCAGGTTTAAAAGGATTGTAAATGCGAAGATTATGCCAGCTCGGGCGCTGCGGCTTCGCCAGAGCTGGGTGGCGGCCCAGAGGGTGAGCGTGACGAGCAATGGGTATAGGGCGGCCGGTCCGGCGTTGCGCGAGATAGTGACCGCCCACGGTGTTACGGCTAGCAAAAAGGCGGTGATCCAGGCGATGCGGGGGCCAAACCAGGCGCGGGCCCAGAGCCAGGTGGTGAGGATGGCGAGTGTGCCGAGAGCGGCGGGCCAGAGGCGTAGCGCCAGCTCGGTGTTGCTGAAGAGTTTGACGGCCAGGGCTTGGAGCCAGATCCATAGCGGCGCGTAGCTGTTGTCGGCATTGAGGGCCGGCCACCAGCCGTGATGCACTAGGTTGAGGGCTTGGAGTCCCACGTTGGCGTCGCCGGCGGTAAGGCCGGGCGGTAGTGAGCTAAGTTGGTAGAAGCGGAAGAGCGCGCCAGCCACCAGAGTGGCTAGGAGCGTTATTTGCTCGGTGTAACGGCCGAGCCAGACGAACGGCGGGCTGATTTGCGGGGGCTTGGCCATTATTTGAACACTACCTTTTTGTACATTATATAGTTCCAGCTCAGGCTAATGACAGTGGCGATAGCTTTGGCACCGTTTTTAATGAGAAATTGATCGTGACCAGTGAGGCCCAACAGATGGGCAGTATTGAGGCCGAGGCTTACGGGATCGGTCCATAGATCGGTGAGGATCCAGATAGTGCCG
>DASXHH010000023.1:0-10180 GCA_036488585.1 Candidatus Saccharimonadia bacterium
GGCCGAAGGCGGTAACCACCCAGAAGACAATGGCTTGGCGCCAGGCGCTGCCGTCGGCTTTCTTGAACACCACGTGCTTGTTGGCAAAGAAGCTGAAGATCATGGCCGTCGTGGTCGAGATGATGTTGGCTTTCACCAGGGAGAATGCGAATTCTCCGGATAGCACGTTGTAGATGGCGAAATCGAGCAGAGTGTTGAAGGCTCCGATCATACCAAACAGAAAAACGCGCCTAAATTCGGTCCACGATGTTGGTCGTAATCTAGCCACTCTAATCTCGTTGCGTTGTGGTAAGCATAACCGATTTTATCATTGCTGGAAAGGTCAAGCCTGGATTAGCCCCGGAACCGCTCGAGGTTGGTAAAGCGGCGCTGTTCAGGGTGGAAATAGAGTTCCACGTCGCCGATGGGGCCGTTACGATGTTTTTTGATCAGGATGTCGGTGATATTTTCGCGGTCGGTTTGTTTGTTGTAGTAGGCCTCGCGGTAGATAAACATCACGACGTCGGCGTCCTGCTCGATGGAGCCGGAGTCACGGAGATCGGCCAGTTGTGGGATCGGGGGTGTGCGGGATTCGACGGCGCGGGACAGCTGCGACAGGGCGATGACGGGTACATTGAGTTCGCGTGCCAGACCTTTGAGGCCGCGTGAGATTTCCGAGACCTCCTGCTGGCGTCCCTCCATGCTGCGGGCGCCGCCGGAGATGAGTTGGAGGTAGTCGATGATGACGCAACCGAGACCGTGCTCGGCCTGGAGTCGGCGGGCCTTGGTGCGCATTTCCATGACGTTGGTCATGGCCGAGTCGTCGATGTAGAGTGGGGCCTCGGAGAGCTCGGCCATGGCTTCGTTAATGCGAGGAAAATCGTCGTCGTCGAGAGCGCCGGTGCGGAGCTTCCAGGAGTCGACGCCGGATTCAATGGCTAACAGCTGGTCGATGAGTTGCTCCTTGGACACCTCAAGACTGAAGAAGCCGACCGGAATACCCTCTTTGGCGGCAATGTGGTGGGCTAAGTTCATAACGAAGGTGGTTTTACCCATGGACGGTCGAGCGGCCAGGATGAGCAGATCGGAGTTTTGAAGACCAGCTAGCAAGTTGTCGAGGTCTTTGAAGCCGGTGGGGATGCCGCGAAGTTTGCCGGAATTGGAGTGGAGGTCATTAAGACGGTCGAAGGAGTCGGCCAGAATGGAGCTGACCGGAATGAAGTTTTGCTTGAGGTTTTTTTGTGAGACCTCGAAGATGGTTTGCTCGGCCTTGTCGAGAAGCTGGTCGAGGGCGGATTGCTCGTCGTAGCCGAAGATCGAAATAGCGCTGGCGGCGCCGATGAGGCGGCGGAGGGTAGATTTGTGCGACACGATGCCCGCATAGTGAACGACGTGGGCGGACGTCGGCACAGCAGTGGTGAGTTCGGCGATGTAGGCCGAGCCACCAACGTGCTCGAGTTCGCCGGCCTCGCGCAATTTGTTGGATAGCGACACGATGTCGATGGGCTGGCGCTGCTCGTAGAGGTCCATGATGGCCGCAAAGATGAGACCGTTACGGTCCACGTAGAAATCGTCGGGCGAGACTATGTCGGCCACTTTGATGATTGCGTCTTTTTCGATCAGGATTGAGCCGATGAGACTGGCTTCAGCCTCGATATTTTGCGGTGGAACTCGGCCGGCTTGGGTTTCGGCTTGCAAAATCTGCCCGATGGACGGGACGGGGTGTGACCGCTTGCCGGAGCGCTGGGTTGTGGGGGTTTCGGCCATTATTCGACTATTTCTCCACCAAGTATTTCGAGAGCAGATGACACCAGTTCAGATGTAGGATCGGTTTTGGGCGGGCGCTTTTTGCCGGTAGCTTCCTCGGTGCGGGCGAAAACTCGCACTGGCCGGCCGTAGACCTTGGTGGCTGCGGCCTCGATAGAGGTGCGGTTGAGTGGCTTAAGGAAGAGATCACGGTGAAAATTGAACCGGGGTTTTATCGTAACCTCTTCGGAGCCAAAGTCAATTGGGTACATCTGGAGGAGGGCGCAGAGGGAGTTGTTTTTGGATTTAAGGATGACTAGTACTTTAGGCCAGAGATTGGGGTCGAGTTGGCTACCTGAGGCGGCTACGGTCGGCTCGCCCTTGGTAGCTGTGGGGTTACTCTTCGCTGCTGCGGGTAATCCCTCTTCGCGCCGGCGAACGCCATCTGGGTCTTCGTGGTGGTCTGTATCAGAACCGGCGCCTCCAGGCTGCGGGGAATCATTCTTCGCGGCACGAGTGGCTGGGGGTTGAACTGGCGGGGTAGCTGGTGCGCAGAGTTGGACGACGGCGGTTTCGAGAGCGAGCTGGGGCCAGTGGGAGCGACCAACTTCCAGGAGTTTTTCGATGATGGCGGCAATGCGAGAGGGCGGTAGCTGGCCGGCGAGTTGACTGATGTCTGGATCGGTAGTGTCGCCGGCGCTCACGGCCGCGAGCAAGACGGTTCGCCAATACTCGGTGAGCTGCTGCACAACTTGGCCGGGTTGGTGGCCAGCCGCGAACAGGCGCGTGACGATTTGAACGGCACGGGTGGTATCGGCGGCGGCGAGGGCTCCGGCCAGCGCGGTGATCTCTTCGGCGCTGGTGTAGCCTAGTAGCGCGCGGACGGTATCGGCGGTGATGGGTTCCTTGCCGGCGGATAGTTGGTCGAGCAGACTAATGGCGTCACGGAAACCGCCGCGGGAAGCGGTAGCGATGATATCGATGGCATCGGTATCTATCTGGATGTTTTCGGATTTAGCAATTTGACTGAGGTGCGTGACGAGGTCGGGGGTGCCGATGGGCCTGAAGTTAAAGCGCTGGGTACGAGAAATAATGGTTTCTGGCACCTTATGGGCTTCGGTGGTGGCGAGTACGAATACGGCGTGGGCGGGTGGTTCCTCGAGGGTTTTTAAGAGTGCATTGAAGGCCTCAGTGGTGAGCATGTGGACTTCATCGATGATGTAAATCTTGTACTTGCCGGCGGTTGGGGCTAGTGCTATTTTTTCGCGCAGGTCACGTACAGAATCGATGGAACGGTTGGAGGCGGCGTCGATCTCCACGATGTCGAGTGAGCTATTGATGGAGGCTCGGCAGTTGACGCAGTCGTTGCAGGGTTTGGCCTGACCAGTGCAGTTGAGCGAGCGGGCGAGCAAACGCGCCACGCTGGTCTTCCCTACCCCGCGCGGTCCGGTGAATAAATAGGCGTGCGAAATTCGGCCGCTCGTGATAGCGGAGGTTAAGGTCTTAACGACATGCTCTTGCCCTACGACCTCGGTAAAGGTCGCGCTGCGGTATTTGCGGTATAACGCTTGATCAGACAAATTGCCCCCTCACACATCTCGAATCCAGTATATCGTCCGGGCGACTAGATATCTATCTTGACCATAAGGGCTATGAGTGTTGTTGAAGATTGGCGGCTAGCTGACGGGCGGCGATTGCGCGCATACTGATGCGGTTCTTGTCTTCGATGGTCATCTCGCCGAAGGTGCGGTCGTGGCCGTTGGGTACGAAAATTGGGTTCCAGCCGAAATTTTTGGATCCGCGGGGAGGCACGATTTCGCCCTCGATCTCGCCGCTAAAGAAGTGGGTGTTGCCACTGGGATCGCGGTAGCCGATGGTGCTGCGGGCGATGGCGGTGCGGTTTTCGTGCTTCATGGCAAGAGCGGCGATGCCATCGATACCGATGGTTTCCTCGAACCACTTAATGAAGGTGCCTGGTAGGCCCTGGAGGCAGCGAAGCTCGAGGCTGGTGTCTTCGATGATAAACGCGCCATCATGGACGGCTGCGGCTTGAGCGAGTTTGTGCTCGATGACCACTTTGGGGTCGAGACTCTGGACCTCTTCGAGGTCGAGCTTGAGCTGTTTGAGGTCTGGAATGAGGGCTGTAATTTCTTGGAATTTGCCGGCGTTGCCGGTGATGAAGTAGAGCATTAGCGGGGTGACCTCCTAAGATTGCTTGTTTGTCTTGATGCGGTTGTTTTCGTCGCGAACTCGGACCCAGGCGTTTTTATGGGTCAGGGCTTCAGATTCAAAATTGATCCGGCGCATCAGTCGCTCAGGTATCATTAGTTCGGCGCCAAGCCGGTGCGATTGGTGCCGTGTGTCATCTAAATTGATATCGAGGAATTTAACCTCGATTTCGGTATGCATTAGCCGATGACGGCCTCAATGGCGGCCCAATCAGCGTCACCCTCGTCGGGGATGACCATGGTGACTTGGTCGCCAGGCTGGGCCTTAAAGTACGTGACGCTGGCGAAGAGCACGTGGTATTCCTTGCCGCGAGCTTCCACGAAGTAGGCGCCGTCTTTGAGGTTGAGTGTGCCGATGAGCTTTTTACGCTCCACTGGGCCGATTTGCTTATAGATGAAGGTACCATCGTCGCCGATGATGAGCTTGAGCTGGTCGCCTTGGACGAGCTTGGATTTACTAGCGTAGTTGGCTGGGACTGGGTAGGATTTGCCGTCAGGGCCGATCATGTGCTGGCCGTCGAAGGCGCCCTCGATGATTTTGCCGGTTTGCAAGGCGGCAGTTTTGGCCTCAGTGGGTGACACAGTGGTTTCGGAGCCGATCAAGCTAGTGAGTAGCTCTTTGGCACCGGACAAGTTAGTCTCCGCCGACTCGATCAGCTTCTTGAGAGTCTTGAGTTGTTTTTCCGTAATATCTGCCACCAAAAAATTCCTTTGGTATTGGTTTCACACTTGCTGGTTTATTCATACTACGGGGAGTGAACAAAGTCAAAACAAATTACAAAAAGTCGGACAAAATTAGATATTTATTTGTCCAGAATTGCGAAAATTCCCGCAAAGCGGTTACGGCAATTCTTTGATCATATCGGCAATGATGCCTCCCGAGTGACGGAGCTGCTCGGTTTCGGATTTGCTTAAGGGGTAGCCATCGAGGATTTTGACGCCGTCCGGGGTGATAAGGCTTGGTAAACCTACGACTACGTCGTGCAGGCCATACTCGCCGTCGGTGAGTGAGCAGACGGGATAGATGCTGCCGGTGGGGGCGGTGAGAGCCTCAACTAATTTGGCGACGGAGTGGCCGATGCCAAAATAGGTTGATTTTTTGGTTTCGATGATCTTATAGACTTTGTCACGAATTTCATCTTGGATATGGTCGGTCATGTCGGGAGTAAAACCCGGGAATTTATCGAGTGGGATGCCGGCGAAATTGGCAGCAGCGAGGGCTGGGAACGACGAGTCGCCATGTTCTCCGAGAATGTAGGCGTGGACATGTCTTTGGGAGACTCCTAGCCGATTGGCCAGGGTGACGCGCAAACGCGCTGAGTCGAGTGTGGTGCCGCTGCCGAAGACGCGCTCTTTGGGCAAACCCGATACTTTAAGCGCAACGTAGGTGAGTACGTCCACGGGGTTGGCGACCACTAGTATGAAGACTGGTTTACCCTGTGCCATGACTTGCTGGACGACGTCGGTCATGATTTTGGCGTTGGTAGCGATGAGCTCGCGGCGGCTCTGGCCGGGCTTTTGTGGGGCGCCGCTCGTGATAACTACGATATCATCCTCGGCGATCTCGGTGTAATCTCCAACCCGGATGGTTACGCCGTTGGTATAGGCGGTGGCGTCCGCAATGTCCATGGCCTGGCCTCTAGCGAGGTCCTCGGCGATGTCGATGAGTACGATATCTGAAGCGATCTCCTTGAGGGCAATGGCGTAGGCGGTAGCAGCTCCCACCATGCCGCCAGCTCCGACGATAAATACTTTGCGCAAAATAAGTCTCCTTCCAACAGTTCACTATAAACCAAAAAAGACCCTGTGAGGGGCCTTTTTGGAGTAAAATCTTGTGGTTTTACTGGAGCTCGACGGTAGCGCCGGCGGCTTCGAGCTTGCTCTTGGCCTCCTCGGCGTCAGCCTTGGCGACGTTTTCCTTGACGGGCTTGGGGGCGCCGTCAACGAGGCCCTTGGACTCGGCTAGGCCGAGACCAGTGATCTCGCGGACCGCCTTGATGACGTTGATCTTCTGGTCACCAGCAGAGGCGAGTACGACGGTGAAGGTCGACTTCTCCTCAGCGGCGGCACCCTCTTCGCCACCGGCAGCCGGGGCAGCAGCTACGGCCATGGGGGCAGCAGCAGAAACACCGTAGTGCTTCTCGAGGACCTTAACCAACTCGCTCAGCTCGAGTACGGACAGCTTGTCGATCTCGCCGACCAGCTTCTCGAACTTAGCAGGTACTTCAAATTTCTCTTCGGTGGTTTCCACCTTCTCTTCAGTAGCTTCAGCCATCTGAAATTCTCCTTTGTTAGGCCTTTTGCTCTTGTAGAGCGTTCAGGACGTAAACGATTGATCTGAGGTTGCCGGACATGACACTAACGAAACCGGTAAGCGGCGCGGCGATGGTGCCAACCACCTGAGCAATAAGCTGCTCGCGGGTGGGCAGGTTCGCTAAGGCTTTCACCTCTGCAGCGCTGAGTACCTGACCGTCGCCGGTGATCGCACCCACGATCTCCAAGGCATCGTGCTTCTTGGCGTATTGGAAGATGACGCGGGCCGGAGCCACTTCGTCCTCAAATCCCATAGCCAGAGCCATCGGGCCGTTGAAGGTCTTAGGGTCGATTTTGGCCAGCGCGGGGTTGCTTTTGGCGGCTAGGCGCAACAGCGTGTTTTTGGCGACACGATAAGTGATGCCTTGGTCACGCAAATTGGAGCGTAGATCCTCAACCTCGCGGACGGTGAGACCTCGGTAGTCGGTCATGACGGCCAGTTTTAGGCGGCCGAGCTCGCTCGTAAGTGTGTCTACGGCTTGCTCTTTGGCAGCGCGGGAAATGGCCATTCAGGACTCCCCTTTTAAGGTTAGGTATTAAAAAATCTCTCGGTGCGCACCTGAGAGACATACGATAACGTTTCCTGGTTGTGCGGGCATAAGCCTGCTTGATAGGAATCGCCTCGGTAGCAAATTAAGCTCTCGCGAGCAGCTACTGTCTTAGGTGAACTTAGTTATAGTACCTTATGTGCGTCTATCGGTCAAGAGCGGATTAAGGGAGAATATCCCTAATATCAACGTGGACGAGCATTCTCATCCCTAGGTCGCGCCTACGGTTACTTTTACAACTTGTAATACCAGGCTAGTGCGGACACTAGCTCGTTAACCTGGGTTTTGGCTTGATCGTCGGTGATTTTGGCGGTAGCGAGATGGCCGACGAGACGGCCGAGACGGGTGGCCTGATCGGTGGTGAGGCCGCGACTGGTGAGGGCGGCGGTTCCGAGGCGGATGCCGCTGGGACGCCAGGCCGACTTAGTGTCGAACGGTAGCATGTTGCGGTTGGTGATGATGCCTAGACTTTCGAGTCGCTTCTGAAAGGCCAGGCTGTCGAGGGCCTCAGGGAGCTTGAGCAGGCAGAGGTGGTTTTGAGTGGGACTAATGACGGTGAGGCCGGTCTCAGCGGCGCCCTGTTCGAGCGCGTGGCAGGTGTCGAGCACAGCCTGTGAGTAGTCCGCAAACGAGCGCCCATCCGGATATTGGTCCTCGCCGAGGATTTCGAGCAGGGCCTGACCGGTGGCTGCGATTTGATGCAAGTGCGGGCCGCCTGACGTGCCGGGAAAGATGGTTTTGTTGATGGCCGGCAGGTACTCTTGCTTGGCGAACAACATAGCGCCGCGGGGGCCGCGGAAGGTCTTGTGGGTGGTCATGCTCACGAAATCCGCGCCCTCGTCCCCCGCCTTGAACGGTGAATCGTGGAGGCCGGCGGCTACCAGTCCGTTGATGTGAGCGATGTCGGCCAGCACTAGGGCGCCGGCCTCGTGGGCGGCTTTTATCAACTGGGCGAACTCATATTTACGAGGGTAGGCCGAGAAGCCGATGATCACCAGCTTGGGCTTAGATTCCTTGAGTTTGGCCATGTAGTCATCGACGTCGACCTCAAAAGTGCTCGGCGCCACTTCTTTGACGTCGTAGTTCACGAGTTGGAAAAACTTGAGGTAATTGGAGGTGGCATGCATGTGCGAGAGATGGCCGCCGTTGGCCAGAGACAGGCTCATCACGGTGTCGCCTGGCTCGAGCATGGCCAAAAACACCATGGCATTGGCGGGCGAGCCGGAGAGTACCTGGACGTTTACACCGTACTCCCCCGTTTGGTCGTAGACCTCGAGAGCTTTTTGTTGCACAAGAGTTTCCATTTCGTCGGCTTGAACGTTACCGGCGTAGTAGCGTTTGCCGGGCGTGCCCTCGGCGTATTTGTTCATCCAGACGCTACCCAGGAGTTCGAGCACCTTGGGTGATGGGTAGTTTTCGGAGGCAATGAGATTGAGAGTATCGCGCTGTTTGGTGAACTCAGCGGCGGTAAGTTTGAAAAGCGGATTTGCCATAAATAAGCATCCTTGGAATTACGTTTATAATGCCGGTTCGGATGCTAGGGATGCTTCATGGCAGCTTGGCTTATTGCTTAAGATAAGTGTAACAGATTAGGATGAGTCTAGTGTAACAGCAAGGATGAACGTGAGGCTACAGGTTGTGAATATGGGCAAGCATCCGTTGCCGCAATACCATTCAGAGCAGGCAGCTGCGTTTGATTTGGTCGCCAATTTAGACCAACCTGTGACTTTGCAATCGCTTGATCGCTTTGCCGTTCCGACGGGTATCAAGGTGGAGCTGCCTGCGGGCTATGAGGCGCAGGTGCGGCCTCGAAGCGGTTTGTCTTCAAAATACGGAGTGACGATGGTTAACGCACCGGGGACAATTGATGCCGACTACCGCGGGGAGTGGCACGTATTACTAATCAATCTTTCAAAGGAGCCCTATACCATCCATGACGGAGACCGGATCGCGCAAGTTGTGGTAGCACGTTGTGAGCACGTGGAATGGGAAGTGGTGAATGAGTTGGACGAAACAGCACGCGGAGCTGGCGGCTTCGGTCATACCGGCAAATAGCTGGATTAGTCTCGTTTGATTCTGTAATGAAGGATGGCAGTGCTGTCTGCGGGTTCGATCTGGGTGTCGATGAGTTCGAGTGGCACGCTGAGCGGCGAGTCGAGCAGGTGCACACCGGTGCCGAACAGAATGGGCTGGATGCTTAGATAGAGCTCGTCGACGAGGTCGTCGAGCATGAACATCCGGTAAACTTGGGCGCCACCGGTGACGAGCGCTTTCTCGACCCCTTCGGCTTCCAGCCGCTTAACGAGTTCTCGTGGGGATTCGCCCGTGGTTTCGACTTCCGGGTAGCCCTCGGCCTTTTCGGGGTGGCGGGTGTAAACGATAAGGCGACGGCCGGGAATACTCTTGGTAAAAACGGATGGGGCTTTCCTGGCGGTAGTTAGGAAAGTGTTCATGCCCATGATGAGGCAGCGTGATTCTTTGGCAAGGTGCATAAACAGCTCTTTATCGGATTTGGTAGTCCAGGTGGTGGAAAGGTGGCTGGAGTCTTGGCCAATGAGCCCGTCAGCGGTGAGGGCGGCGAGGATGATCGTTTTCATAGGATTACTTTACAAGCAAATGCTTGCCATCCATAATTTGGGTGATTTAAGCATAGGAAACGACAATGGCAGACGAAGAGCTCGACAAGACCAAGGCTGAGCAGGATGCGGAGGCCGACGGCTACTACGGCGAGGATGAAATGGATGGCGAGGATCTGGACTTGAGCTTCCTCGATGAGGAAGATGATGAAAAGGGCACCCACCACTCGGCTTAGAGTTGGGCTAGTAGTACCCCACCTGTTTATTCACCGGGAGATTATGCCCCAGGTGATCTTTTCGCCTGGGCGGTTGGCATTGCAGCTGGCCGAAGGATTGGCGGCGGCTGGGGTGGACGTAACGTTGTTTACGCCTGGCCCGGCGGACACAAGCGTGCGGAACGTGACCGTTGATCTGGGATATTTTGAGCGGGAGCTGGCGGCGCGGGGTGATTCATATATCGGTCTACTTAAGAAGCACCCGTTGGTGTTTGTGAGTTTGGCCCGGCAGGCGCAGGCTGAGCTGATCGCCAAGGCCTACGCTATGGCCAATGCCGGTGAGCTGGATTTGGTGCATATTTACACCAACGAGGAGGACCTAGCGCTTCCGTTTGCGCAATTTTGCTCGAAGCCGGTGGTGTTTACGCACCATGATCCGTTTAGCTTTTTGGTGCGGTATAAGCACGTCTTTCCGAAATATGCGCATCTGGATTGGATTTCGGTGTCGTTGGCGCAGCGGCGAGAGATGCCGGCGGATACGAATTGGGTGGCCAACATTTATCACGGTGTGGATG
>DASXHH010000012.1:0-33191 GCA_036488585.1 Candidatus Saccharimonadia bacterium
TGGTGACACCTCAAACCAGGCCTCCTTCGCTACCTCTGGCGGTTATCTCATTCCGTTTAAGCGCCTGGCGAGTGCGGTGTACGCTTTGCAGGCCAACTCCTGCACCACCTGCATCCTGCAAGCGCCTACCTCTACAGCCCAAAATACTATCCAGCCCGCAACCTCTGCTGTGGTGGGCCTCACGGTTAATGCCACCAACACTGGCACCGCTGCTCAGTCGCTGGTGGTCAACCAAGCCACGGCCGCCGATGCTCAAGACATTAACGTTACCAACACCAGCGGCACGTCTACCGCTGGCATCGCCGTTACCAAGACTGGCGCCGGCACCCTCACCTCGGGCCTGAGCGTCACCAGATCGACCGGCACTCTCACCTACGGCCTCAATTTATCCGGTGCCATCAGTACCGACATCAAGCTCCAAAACTCCGAATCCATTGACAACGCCACCAACGGCACCGTTAACGTTGCCGCCGATACCGGCGCCCTCACCCTCAACCTCACCGGCACTGCCGCCAATCTCCAAAACTCTGCCGGAAACTTTGGCATCACTTCTGCCGGCGCGCTCAACCTCAACACCACTGGCACCAGTGCCACCAACATCGGCAACACCACCAACGGCACTGTTGTTAGTATCGAGGGTGAAGCCAATGGCACTATTGGCACCCCGTCGATTGCTATTGGCAACGGCAGTACTAACCATGTCATAGAGATTGGCGCAAACTCACTCGCGACCAACTCTGTTTATATCGGCTCCACTAGCGGTGCTGGTACCACCAACATTTCCTCCGGCACCGGCAATACGCTCATTAAGGCCAGTAACTCAAATATTGCAGCACCAATTTTGTCGGTCCAGCAGGCCGGTGGGGGAGATGCTTCACAAGAGTTCAAGGACGCCACCACCAGTTGGTACCAAGGTGTGGATACAAGCGCAGGCCATAACTTCGTCATCAACTCCAACGCTGCTGCCACCGCTAATGGCGTGCTCGGCCAGAACTATTCCACTACCCCGCCGACTAATGCAGACTCTAACATCAATTTCGCGCAGGGTAGCAAGTTTACCGCCGGCACTTCGGGCACCATCTCGTCCGTTAATGTGGCGTTTGAAAGTAGCGCCGCTCCCGGTAGTAGTTCCTTCTCGGTGGCTATCTTTGCTGATAGTGCCGGCTCGCCCGGCGCGCTATTGGGTAAACATACCGGAACATCGGTAATCAATATTACTGCCAGCGGTGGGATTAACTGGAACAATCTGTCGTTGGACTCGCCCGTGAGCGTGACATCCGGCACTATATATTGGCTGATTTTCCAGACCAATGACGGGTCGTACTTTAAGACCATTCCAGGCGGCGGCAACTCGGTCTATCGGAGCGGCTGTACTGTTGGCACCTGGGGCACGTCTTGGTCTGGCGCCTCGCCAACGTGTACGACCAACGCCGGCGCCGGCACCGACGAGACTGGCGTTTACGCTCAGATCAGCGTCGGCTCCCTTGCCGATACCTTCAATAGCCCATTGTTTAGCCTATCCACTACCGGAGCGGCCACCTTTCGCAGCCTCTCCGGCTCCACAGCCGCTTTTCAGGTCCAGAATGCAGGCACCGAGCAGGTCCTCAATGTCGACACCTCCGATAACCAGGTATCGCTCGGCCAAGCCGGCACCGGAGGCGTGGCCGGCAAACTAGTTATTAATAGTACCAACGCCAGCAATAGCGAATCGAGTTTCACGGTCTCGTCCTCGCAATTCGCCAACATCGACTACACCCTGCCGTCCAGCATCACTACCAGCCAGTGTCTGCAATCCGGCGCCACCACTGCCACCACCCTGATCTGGGGATCATGCGCTGGGGTCACGCCTACCCTGCAGCAGGTCTATCAGGCATCTACGTCCACCGCCGGCATCACACTCAACAATACTCAAAACGGCTTCCTGCTCCAAAACCCTGCCTCCAGCGGCACGGGCAGTGGCTACACAGCCTTTATCCAAAACCTGGCTACCGGCGCCGTCGACGGCCTCGATATCGCCAGCGCCGGTACTGGTGCGCTGCTCAAGGTTACCGATTCGACCGCCACCGCGGCCGATGTCCTCACGGTTGCCAACGGCGGCGCCACCACCTTTAAGAGTCAAACCAACTCCACCACCGCCCTGCAGGTCCAAAACTCCAGCTCCACATCCGTCCTCACCATCGACACTTCTTCCAACATCTCTCAGCTCGGCGGCCTCACCAACCCCGACTTTGAATCCGGCGCCGTCACCCCCTGGGCAGCCAAGGGTACCTGCACGGGAGGGCTTGCCACCGACGTCGCCAGTCCTTACGCCGGCACTTATGACGGCAAATGCACGACTTCAGGCACCAACACCGGCATGCAACAGACCGTTACTTTGGTCAGCGGCGCCACCTACTACTTATCGGCTTGGGTGAAAGTCCCCACCGCCACTTACGGCGCCACTATCAGTGTTGAGCTGGGCGCCACCATCGGAGGTACTGCCACTCCTTGCACCACTGGACCCAACGGCGCCACCTCTTACGTACTCCCTGATGGTAATTGGCACCGTATCAGCTGTACCTTCAAGCCAGCCTCTTCAGGTACAAATATTTATATCGATACCACCGCCACCTCCGGTGCTCCGGTCCTGTATGTCGACTCTGTCATCTTCCAGGGCGCCGGTGCAGGCACTGATTACACTTGGCGCGAGGGCAAGATTAACCTCGGCTACGTCACCGGCCCCACTGCCTTCCAGGTCTCAAGCGACACCTCCACGGCCTTTACTATCCAAAACGCTGCTGGCGCCCCCATCTTCAACGTCAACACAGCTTCCTACGGCGGCGGCATCTTGGCCACGTCCTCGGATTCCGATTTCGAGGGAGGTATAGGTACTTGGTTAGCGAGTGGCAGCTCGACAATCGCTAGGGATACCGCTAACGCCTTCACCGGCGCCGCCTCGCTCAGAATCGCCACCACCGCCACCAATGATGGCGCCACCGACACTAACTTCACCTTCAGCCCCATTGCTTACGTGCTCTCGTTCTACGCTAAAGCCAACGGCTATACCCCTACCATCGACGCCGGCTGGGTCACGGGGGGTGCCACCTTTAACACCTGTACGTTGTCACCCACTACCCTCACCGCCAACTGGACCAGGTATACGTGTCAAACCCCTACTATGGCTTCTGGCGCCGGGACCATCTACATCAGAGAGACCACGGGCACGACCGGCACTTTCTGGGTCGACGATGTCCGCCTCGAGCCCGCGGCTGCCGCCAATGGCGGTGCCAATGCGGCCACCCCGGCCTCCATCCAACTGGCCGGTAAGATTACCTCGCCGCTCACGATCCAAAACGACGAAAACTCTACCAACGAGTTCCAAGTCCAAGCGAATGGTGGTGCCTATTTGCTTGGCGTGGATTCAGCCAACAAGGTGGTGGAAGTCGGCAACCCCACCACCGACACCACTGAGGTAAAGCTCCAGCTCGATTCCTACAGTACTTTTGTCGACAATGGGACCTGTTCCACTACCACCAACCAAGGCGCGCTATATTACAACACTTCCTCTAACGCCATCCGCTCCTGCGTCAACGGTGCTTGGGACGATGTGGTCACGACCGCCGGACTAGGCATTATGCTCTTCGGTGTCGTGTCTAACTCGGGAAGCGGAAGCGATCCAGGAGACCTCGCTGCCCTTAGTACCTCCGGCAAGAGTGGGCCGTGTAAGGTTTCTGCTGCCACCGCTAGTACTGTGAATATTGAAGGCTGCGTTCTCTATTCGGGTGGCCGCAAACGTATTGTCGCCGCCAACACTGCCTTCTCTGTGCCTTTGAGCGGTACCAATATTTGGGTACACATCTGCATGAACAACAGCGCTGGCAATGAAAACGTGCCGCTTGCGACGGCTGCCACCACTGAGACTGGCAGTCTCCCCTCATTTACCGCCACTAGCCCTATAGTCTGCCTGGCCGATGTCAAAGTTAGCGCCACCACCATCCAAGCCGTCTACGATGTTCGCCCCTTTACCACGTCGGTCAAAGACTTTGTAACTGCTTCTACCGCCGTGGGCCTGGGTTGGGCTACGATTGTCAGCGGTTCTAACGTTATTCCGCCCGGTACCACTACTGCTGCCCAGTCCGTCGTTGGTGTCGTAGTTGCTAGTAACGGTTCCACATCCACTACCACGCCTAATGCCATTATCGTCAACTCGGGTCCGACAATGGTGAAATCTACAGCCGGTACTGCTGGCGCCATCGTCACCCAGGGCATCACCACTAATGGTTATGCCATTACGGGCGGCGCCAACACCAACGCTTACAGTCAGATGGGCTATGCCCGCAAGTCCTTCCCAGCCACCGCCTGTACCACCACCCTTAGCGCTGCGAACTGTGATGATTCACTCTACTTCTTTATGGCCCTTCGCTAAGGCGTATTTTCGAAGCACTCAGACATGTTTAGGCCCGGACTTCCTAGCGGAGTTCCGGGTCAACAAATGACAACGCAACGATCCCTTGCTTAGCCAACCACTTTGAGATGGGGCGCGAACTCTTTCTTGTATTTTTCGTAGTTCCACGAGTGCAAAAATTCTTCAGCAGCGTGGCGCCCATTGAGGTACAACCATTCGAGTTGATCCATTTTAATGTCGAAATTGGTCGGCTTTACGCCGTCAGTGTTCACGAAAATGGTCCGCTTAAGCACCGCCGGGTCCTCGATAAATTGCTGGTCCTGCGCACTCAGCATAGTGGCCAAAATCGCCTGCCCAAACTCCAGCGTGTTATGGGCCGGCATCATGGATTGTTCCGGAGTTTCCCACAGTTTAATGCCGATCGTGGGCCATTGCGCTGTGTTGTCGAATAGATCGATCGGAAAATTCGACAAAATCGCCCCATCCACGAACAGGTGCTTCCGCAGTTTCACCGGCTTGTAAAAGAAGGGGATAGAGACCGACATGCGTACGGCATCGGCCACGCGCTGTTTGTCGGGATCAAGGCCGTACATTTGGTAATCCCACGGCAGCCGCACTAGCCGCCCCGAGGTGACATCAGCCGTCAGCACCACCAGCTTGTAGCGCTGCTCCGGCGGCAAACTACGGGCCCAGGGCTCGGTGATTTTGAGGTCGGCAAATGTTCGCACGCCCAGATCTTTGAGCGAATCGTCCACCAGGCGGCGCAGGTAGTTACCCTCGTATACGCCCTTGTGAGCGGCCAGCGCCGCCGCCATACCCAGCGGTCCCAGCCGGTCCAGCCAGTTTTTATCGCGGAAAGCTGGGTAATCCAGGCCGGCCATCGCGATGTGTACGTCCGGTGCCGGCATCCCAGCGGCCACCAGCGAACCCACGATCGCACCGGCGCTGGTGCCAGCCACCCGTCGTACCCGGTAGCCGCGCTCGCTCAGCACCGTGAGCGCGCCGGCCAGCCCGATCGACTTCACTCCGCCGCCCTCCATTACCAAATCGCAATATTTTAAAGCCTGAGTATCCATATCGTCATATTACATTTTTCCCGGCCCCCTCGCATTCCAAAAGGAGTCTTTGTAAATCTTCCAAAACCACTTATGATTGATCCATGAAGAAGGCCCAGCTCAAGGAACTTTCACGCCAACTTTTGGGCACAGTTACAGACAGTCCGGACGCTTTGGAATATTTTTCCACCGATGCCGGCATTTTTGAGGCCACCCCCACAGCCGTGGTTTATCCAGCCAACACCGCTGACGTCCGCAAAACCGTGAAATTCGTGGCCGATCAGGCCGCCAGCGGTAAGTCGGTGAGCCTGGTGCCGCGGGGTCAGGGTACGGACCTGGGCGGCGCTGCTGTTGGCGAGGGTGTGCAATTGGTAATGCCGGCCCACCTCAATAAGCTCCTCCGCCTCGATCGCGACACCGCCACCGTGCAGCCAGGCATCAACTACCGCACCCTCCAGCAAACCCTCCACACCCACGGCCGACACCTGCCGCCTTATCCGGCCAGCATCGATTTTTCGACCATTGGCGGCGCCGTAGCCAACAATGCTGCCGGGGAAAAATCTGTGAAGTACGGCGTCACCCGCGACTACGTTAAGAGCCTCAAAGTGGTCCTGTCCGACGGTTCACTGGTGGAGGCCCATCGTATTAGCGCCCGCGAGCTCAACCGCAAAAAAGGCATCTCCAGCTTCGAGGGCGAGGTCTACCGCAAGCTCGACAGCCTCATTCTCGACCATACGGAGCTCATCGCGAAGCACCAACCCAAAACCACCCGCAACGCTGCCGGCTACACGCTGGGCCGAGTGAAGGGCAAAGACGGCTCCTTCGACCTTAGCCAAATCTTTATTGGCGCCCAAGGCACGCTCGGCGTCATTACCGAGGTCGTACTCAAGACCCTGCCCTACAACCCTCGCACCACCCTGGTGGTCGGCTACTTTAAGTCTATGGACGCGCTGGCCGAAGCCGTGTCTAAGGTTCGCCAATACGCGCCAAGCGCCGTTGAATTGGTCGATCAGGGCGTGCTCGAGTACCTGCGCGAACACCACCCTGGCGACATCGAGGGCCTAGTACCCGAGAAATTGCCCAAAGCCGTCTTGCTTGTCGAGTACGACGATAGTTCCCAGCTCGCTCAGAAGATCAAGAGCCTGCGCACCCAGCGCATTTTCCAGCGCCTGGCCGAATCATCCCGCATCGCCACCGATCCCGTCGAACAAGTGGCGCTCTGGAAGGTGCGTCGCTCTACCGCTAGCACCGTCTGGTCGGCCGGCGGTCACAAGCGCGCCTTGCCGTTCATCGAAGACGCCATCGTGCCTCCAGACAAGTTGGCCGCCTTCCTCGACCGCACCCACAAGCTACTAGCCAAGCACGACCTTGAGGCCGCCGTTTGGGGCCATGCTGCCGACGCCAACCTCCAGCTGCAACCACTTCTCGACCTGAGCCGCAAAAAAGATATCGACCGCCTCATCAGCCTCAGCCGCGAATTCCACGACACCGTCATTGCGCTCGGTGGATCCACCACCGGCTCACACGGCGACGGCCTGCTTCGCGCCCTCTACCTCAAAAACCTCTACGGCGAAGAGATGTTCGAGCTTCTGGCCGAAGTTAAACACATCTTCGATCCCCATCGCATCTTCAATCCGATGAAAAAAACCGAGGCCACCGAAGAGTACGCCCGCGCTCACATCCGCGCCGCCTACTCACTCGCCGGTCTACACAATCATTCGCTGTATATGTAAAGCTTAAGGAGGGTCAAAATGTTATTATCAAATCTCTTTACCAAGCACAAAGTCCCGCCGCCCCGGTTCGCGCCCGGCATGTTCCTGGCGCTCCTGGCCATGTTTGTGTTGCTCGGCAACGCCAAGCCCGTCTACGGCCTCCTTGGCATCGGCACCACCGTGCTCATCGGCGGCCTACTGGTAGAGCTCAACCGTGATCGCATCTGGGAAACATACCTTAAAACCTACAAGAAGCAGAAGGGCATGCGCGGGATGTGGAGCGCTCCCAACCGTCTCTACTTCAATCTCAACGTCTACTTTCTGTGGCCGTTCGTGATGTTCCTGGGCGCGGTTTGCCTGTGGGCCGCCTACGCGCTAAGCTAAGCCGTACTTCTTCCAATGACCATCCAAACATGCTAAAGTAGCCCAGTTACAACCACTTTGCGCGAGTGGTGGAATGGTAGACACGCTTGTCTGAGGGGCAAGTGCCGCAAGGCGTGGAGGTTCGACTCCTCTCTCGCGCACCAAAGCATTTATTTTTAGCAAACAATAGAACTTTACACAAAAGCATCGACAACATCTGTCGGGTTTTTGTGTATTCGGCCGCCACAAAAACTGTGGCTCGGGAAAATTGACCAGTACGTATAAGTATGCTATAATAATCAAAGATATAATATGGTCTCATCCGCCCTGAAGTGTAGGGAGCAGCCATGTTCATATTGCTCGAATCGTACGCCGGAGGCTCGGACTTCCTATTTGACGCGTCTTGCACCGGCCGCCAACTCTCCCTAGACGAGGCCCTGGATTTGGAGCTAGTCTCAACCGACCAGCTCAGGCGCCACAGGAACAGTGACTGGCATAGCGTCTGGTACGAGGTCAGTGTCGACGACGTTGTCACCGTACTTACCGGAGAGGGCACATTTACCTTCCCGGTTCCGGGAAATCCGCCAGTCGACTTGGATCGTGACTTCTCCAAACTGGGACAATTCCAACTACAGTACCTCAAGCGCGCCACCGAGCGTAGCTGAAAACAACGGACGCTCCAACACGGAGCGTCCGTCTGACTTCTTATCAGGTCGCACCTCGAAATATATTTCAAAAATTTGAGGCTGGCTCTAGCTGGATGCGGGAAGAGCTGCCGGTGTCGCCTGTCCTTCGAACTGGCTTGCATAAAGACTGGCGTAGAAGCCGTCCTTGGCTTGCAACTCGGCATGTGTACCCTGCTCTATGATGTTACCGTGGTCCATCACTAGAATCAGGTCGGCGTCTCTAATAGTCGAGAGACGATGGGCTATTACAAAGCTAGTCTTGCCTTTCATGAGCCGCTCCATGGCACGCTGGATGAGCACCTCAGTACGCGTGTCAACGGAACTGGTCGCCTCGTCCAAAATCAGCATGGGCGTGCTGGCTAGCATGGCGCGCGCAATCGTCAGCAATTGTTTTTGGCCCTGGGAGATGTTGCCCGCTTCTTCGTTAAGGACCAGATCGTACCCGCCCGGCAGCGTGCGCGCGAATTCATCGACGTGAGCGGCCCGGGCGGCGGCCATGATTTCTGCCTCAGTCGCGCTCGGACGACCGTAAGCGATGTTATCACGAATAGTGCCGTTAAAGAGCCAGGTGTCCTGGAGGACCATGCCAAACAGGCGGTGGACGTCAGCCCGCTTCATCTGGCGGATATCGACGCCGTCTATCTCGATGGAGCCGGAGGTCACGTCGTAGAACCGCATGAGCAGGTTGACGATGGTGGTTTTGCCAGCACCGGTCGGGCCAACTATGGCTATCCTTTGACCGGGTTTGGCCACGGCGCTGAAGTGCTTGATGATGGTGGTGTTAGGATCGTATCCGAAGACGACATCCTTAAACTCGACCCGGCCGTGCACTTTGGCGAGGGCCTGTGGCGCCTTGGTCTCTTTCACCTCCTCGGCTTCGCCCAAAAACTCGAACACGCGTTCGGCGGCGGCCGCGGTGGATTGGAGCACGTTGGCAATGTTGGCCGATTGGATAATCGGCTGGTTAATCTGGTTGGCGTACTGAATGAAGGCCTGGATGCTCCCGATGCTGAGCCGACCATTCACCGCCAGCCAACCGCCAACGACCGTGATTAAGACCGTGGACAGGTTCCCGACGAAGGTCATAAGCGGCATCATCAGACCTGACAGGAACTGGGCCTTCCAGGCGCTCTCATAGAGCTGACCGTTTATTTCTGTAAATTTGGCGATGGAGCGCTCTTTGCCGTTAAAAACCTTCATGACGTTGTGACCGCCATACATTTCCTCTACGTGGCCATTAATGTGGCCTAGCGAATCTTGCTGCTGTTTAAAGTAGCGCTGAGAGCGACTGATGATGAAGCCAATGAGGCCGAAGCTTATCGGCAGCACGATTATGGCCACCAGGGTAAGCAGAACATTTATGGTGAGCATAACGATGAGAATTCCGATGATCATGGTGGCGGAGGTGACTATCTGGGTTAGGCTTTGGTTGAGCGTCTGGCTGACCGTGTCGACATCGTTTGTGACCCGGCTTAGGACCTCGCCGTAGGTGCGGGAGTCGAAGTACTTTAGCGGTAGCTTGTCTATCTTGGTCGAGATGTCGGCCCGGAAACGGTAGGTGATTTTTTGGGATACCCCGGTCATGATCCAGCCTTGAATGTAGCTAAAAAGTGAGCTTATGAGATAGAGGATGACCAGCTCGAGGGCAATTTTTTCGAGCACCCCGTAGTGCATCACGGGACGGACAGTCAGATTCGGGTGGTCTATCGTGCTGCGAAGCGAAGCGGGAATTTTGGCCGCGACGGTGGGCGGGGCCTGCGCCAAAAACTGCCCACCGGTGGTTCCGGGCGGGATCTTTACACCATGAGGGAGGTTTTTGGTAATTTGGTCGAAAGCGGTTTGGCTGACGTAGTCGTTCACCACCTGGTTGGTCATATCGCCCAATATCTTGGGGCTAACGACCGCAAAGACAGTGCTGGCAATTGCAAACACGATCACGAAGCCGATTGCTATCCAATACGGCCTCATGTATTTTATGAGGTTTGCCATAGTGGCACGGAAGTTTCGCGGCTTTTCGATAGCGCCCATGGCGCCGCCCATGCCACCACCGCCCATGAGGCCTCTGGCAGGGCGCGCAGGCGGCCGGGTATGAGATTCCGGGTTCATGCCGTTTTCCTCCGTAGCGCCGGCCGGCTGCGGGTCAGTTCCTCGTCCGACAATTGAGACCCGGCGATTTCTTTGTAAACGGTACAGTTCCCAAGCAATTCAGCGTGAGTGCCCTCGCCCACGATAGCACCTTCGTTAAGCACGATGATCTTCTCGGCGTTCATAATAGTAGTGATACGCTGGGCCACAATAATTATCGTTTTGTCGCTCGTCTCTTGGGCCAAAGCCTCACGCAGCCGGGCATCAGTTTTGAAGTCGAGTGCGGAAAAACTATCATCAAAAATGAATATTTCCGGATCATGGAGGAGGGCCCTGGCTATTGCTAGCCTCTGCTTCTGGCCGCCTGAGATGTTTTGCCCGCCTTGGGCGATGGGAGCATCATATCCGCCTTCCAGCTCGCCGATAAAGTCGGCCGCTTGGGCGATTGAGGCGGCCCGGCGCATCTGCTCATCGCTGGCCCGTGGAGCGCCGTATTTGAGATTGGTTTCGACTGTGCCGGAAAACAGTACCCCCCGCTGCGGCACGTAACCGATTTTATGGTAAAGGTCCTCCATTTTCTGCTCGCGAACATCAACTCCGTCCACGATAATGCTGCCGCTCGAAACGTCATAAAAGCGTGGAATGAGGTTTACAAGCGTAGTCTTGCCGCTGCCAGTAGAGCCCACGATAGCCGTCGTCTCACCCGGACGGGCGGTAAACGAGACGTTCTTGAAGACAGGCTCCGCCGCACCGGGATAGCTAAAGGTTACGTCCTTAAACTCAACGACGCCCCCGGCACTCGGCTGGGTGCGCTTCCGCCGGAGCGGGTCTAGTATCTGAGGCTTAGTAGCGATTACCTCTTCCACGCGCCCGGCTGAAACGGCAGCCCGGGGCACCAAAATAAAGATTATAGACAGCATCAGGAAGGCGAAGATCACCTGCATGGAATACTGCATAAAGGCGATCATATTACCTATGAGGAGGTTGCCGGCATCCACCTCGTGCGCGCCGACCCAGATGATTGCGATGGAGGTTAGCCCAATAATCAGCATCATGGCCGGCATAAGCACGACCATGAGGCGGTTGACGAACAGGTTGAGGCGGGTGAGCTCACGGTTGACTCCGTCAAACTTTTGTTCCTCGGCGCGGTGCGTATTAAAGGCGCGGATTACGCGCAGGCCGGTTAGGATCTCGCGCGTAACTAAGTTGAGCCGGTCAACAGTCTTTTGCAATTTCTTAAACTTGGGCAAGGCCACCACAAACAGCGTCGCGATCATGCACAACAATACCCCCACTGCCAAAGCCATAATCCAGGTCATGGAGGGCGCAAGCTGGTAGGCTTTTAAGATCGCCCAGATACCCATGATGGGGGCCATCAAAGCGATTCGCAGCAACATAACCAGCACCATCTGAATTTGCTGCACGTCATTGGTAGATCGAGTGATGAGGGAGGCCGTGGAGAAGGTATCGAATTCGGCTAGCGAAAAGCCTTCCACCTGTCGAAATGTAAGCTCGCGGATGTTTTTAGCGAAACCGGTAGCGATCCGCGCCGCCAGAAATCCGACCCCGATCATGCAGACAGCTCCCAGTAGGGCCACTGTGAGCATCATAGTGCCAGTGCTGAGTATGACACCGCTGTCTTTGGCGACCACGCCTTTGTTGATGATGGTCGCCATATAATCTGGCAGCGCCAAAGTCGTCGCGACCTGCCCGAAAGTTAGAACGACTAAGGCTAAGAGCGCTAGAATAAAAGGTTTGAAGTATTTGACTAACTTAAGCATGTGATCAATCTACATGCATTATACTCTTGGAGTCCGGGAGAGCTACTCTTGTGCTTTCTGAAAACGCGCCCCACCCTCAGGGGCACTAGAGATCTGATCCAATCAAAACAATATCACTTCAAAAGCACCATCATGCGTGCAAATCGTTATTTAACCAGGTCAGATCCGAGCAGGATTACGAAGTCCGCGCTTCCTGCTGTAGTCGCAGGCTGAGTGCTCGTACTAGCCCCCAATACATTCTGCAGCATCGCCAGCGTACCCGGCTTACCACCTTGAGTATTATCTACTATCGTGGTTGTTTTGCTTAACTGCGAAGCATTCCCAAAGCTCAGGATGTTGAAACCCTTGGCGGTCAAGGTATCTGCTTCTTTCTTAGCGTAACCGCTGGGAGCGCCGGCATTGAGCACGGTTATAGTGGCGGCTTCTTTTTTCACTGTAGCGCTTGGCGTGTACCCCAAAGCCCCGGACGCAGTGGCTACAAAATCCGTAGGGGATTGCGGCGCACTGGCCAGAAGATTCTTAACAAAATACAAAGCCATTTCGCGGTATTTACTGTCCTCGTGGCCGTTCACTCCGACTCCGCACGAACCAGTAACACCGTATAACGTGATGTAGGCTCCAGCCGGAGTGCTACTGTCACACAAGAAGCCATTACCGGTTTCCCAGGCTGCCTTTACATAATCCTGATTAGGATTAATGCCTTTGAGAGTCTTTGCAAAACTGACCATCTCGTCCGTGGACATACTGGTCGTGATGTTATTGCCCAGAATGTTCAAGTACTTGGAGATATCGGCGAAGTTGCCCACTATCCCCTGCGCCTTAACCTTGGTCATGATAGCTTGGATTACCAAGGCCTGACGCTTGGACCGGGCGAAATCCGTCCCCTCATTATTGTCTAAGCTATGGCGGCTGCGGGAGTAAATTAGCGCCGTGTCTCCGTTCATGTGCTGGGGACCGGCGTTGAAATGCGGGGCTGGCCGAATATAACCGGAGTAATCCCACGTGGGGTACTTGTAGTCTGTAAAGGCGTCCGGCGCCGTAACGTCTATGCCGCCCAGGGCGTTAATAAAATCCACCTCGCCTTGCATGTTCACTTGTGTCCAGTAGTCGACCGGGAGATTATATTCCTTGGAGATGAGCGAGGCGACAAAGGTGTCAGGATAGGTTGAATCGTGTGGCTTTCTGGCCTTAGCGTAAGAGTAGACTTCTCCCAGCTTGGCGTTCTCGTAGCCGTCATACACGTAGAGGTCTCTTGGAATATTTAGGGTAACGAGTTTCTTTTCTTTCCAGTAGTAGGACACCAGCATCACCGAGTCTGTGCGCAATCCATCCTTGGTCATGCCATAGACCAGCATGTTTGTCCGGCCTCTGTCTTTGCCCTTTAGGGGTACGTCCGGGCTAACGATGTTCTTGATGGCGCTGCCTGCCAGGTTCGCCAGCTTGAACTTGCCCTGGCCCGTATGGAAAACCGCCCACCCACCGGCTGAAACGGCAAGGGCAAGCATAATCAGGCTG
Source organism: Candidatus Saccharimonadia bacterium (assembly GCA_036488585.1). GTDB lineage: Bacteria > Patescibacteriota > Saccharimonadia > UBA4664 > UBA4664 > DASXHH01. Next base: position 13,582 of record DASXHH010000012.1, read on the forward strand.
TTAATTAGTATCCGGTGCCGTTTTCGAGGTTTCGTGACTGGATGATCAACTCTGGCCGCAGTTCGATTTACCCCTGTCTGATAAGTAGATAGAGTATCTATTGCCGGTTTGTCTTTTCGGGGAAACATAACATAAATACCCTAGCATAGATAACCTTAAATCAGCTGAGGACTCATGCGCTTTAGGATACCGCCATCATCATAGGGGTACATCAACTCAGCAGATGCAATCACTCCAGAGAGCTTTTGTATCCGATAGGCGTTAGTCGTTCAATAAATAATTGCGTTGCACCCTGCCCTCTCGCAGCGCACAACGCTCAAAGAGAGCAGGGTTATTGTTCGGACTGGTTCCGCGATCGCCTCCTTGACGCAATCAGCCCCATGATCGCCGATATGATCCACAGCAAGCGCGTCACCCATCCGACGACTGATTCCAACGCGTGCCAGGTAAAGCTGGAAGAATGCGCCGCTGGTGCCGTTTCTGCACTGGAAGGCTGAGCATATGATCCGGCGGCCTGGTTCGAAACCTGGATGGTTGTACTGGTCTGGTCATTCGTGTTACCTACGGCAACTACGTTGTTATTTGTAGCCAGCGCATCGCCGTGAGCATCGGCGGTCGGGTACACCGTTTGCGGGTGCCCGTCCGTTAGATTCGGGTACAGGCATAGCAGTACGCTGATAAACGGCTTCGTCGAATGTGCCGTAAGTGAGCCGTCATTTTGCCGCTTGAAGCCGATCTGCCAGCTCGGACCGTCGTACCTGGCGAACGCTTTCATTACCAGCACCGGGTGGTCCATGTGCAGGCTTACACTGCGGGGGGACTCCTGGTAGCTAAAGCCATTGGCTACCCCACTGACGGCTATGCCATAATCGTCCACCAGGGTGTAGCTACCCTGACCAGGACCGCAGCCTACACCTCCAGCCTGAGCGGTCTGCATCGATGTGAGACAGATCGCCAGCACCAGGCCAAGCGACCCCGCGAAGGCAAACCAGTTTCGGCGCCTCATGGCACCTCCCTAAGGTGCTATTCCGATAAGAATCGAGTGGATTATAGCACTGGGGAAGCGCTCCAGTGTCTGCCGCGCCACCAATAATTAGTTACCAAAATTTCCCAAATCGACTTCCCCTCGAAAAGTTGACATAAGATGGCACCCCGCCTTTTTCGGTTCTCTTAACTTTGTGAAATCCCATTCTCAGCCAGCCTGGCGCGCAACTTCAGGATCTCCCGCTCGTTTCCGAGCATCACCCGGTTGATCTCTTGCATCTTTCGCTCATACATCTTGCGAGCACTAATATTAGTGTTTACCTCCAGAATGTCGGGTAGTTCAGACTGCACCGACCGCCTCGACCACCGGCTCAGCACGTACACTTCCTTCCCGTCTTTTCGTGTGTGCTGAAGTTCCCCTGTCCAATGCCCCAGTTGCGTCACCTGCTTTAAAACTTCGGGAAGCGGAGTCGTAAACTGTGTTTTCAACAAATCATGGGCTATTTTTCCAATCGCCTGCTCACTAGTAAAGCCGTATATGGCCTCGGCGCCTTTATTCCAGTACGCTATCCGGCCCTCGGTATCGCGAACGATAACCGCATCGGCACATGCATCAATTAGGGCGTGAAGTTCCTCTGTTCTCATTCTCGGTTCTTGTGACATTGCTGCTTCTATCTCTCGTAAATAGCTATGATAATTATCGAGCAGCTAATTGATGGAATAATCGTGGATATCTCCGAACGCCGCTTAGTAGAAAACGAAACTATCTTTAGGGACGCCAACCGCCAGATAAAGGAGATGGCTAGCCGTGTGCTTGGGCAAGCTCAAAAAACCGTCATCCCCGTGGGCTTTTATTGTGAGTGCTCCGACCGCGATTGCCGCGAGCGGATCGAATTAACGCCAGAAGAGTTCGACGAAGTTCACAGCATCGCCAATCAATTTGTAATTAAATGCGGCCACGAAATCCTTCGAGTCGAGGATATAGTTGAAGTCCAGGGCGACTACTGCATCATCCAAAAGCATTTCATGCCCGAAGACCTCGTATAATTAAAGTGTCCCGCCCACCTCAGAACAGTGAGCGGGACCTTGTTGACGTTGATCCAGTGGGATCAATTCGGGCTAGGGTGATCGTCGGGCGGGGGAGACCACACTAGATACCACCGGGGCCGCTTCGGCAAGCTGTCGCGCACCCGCACACTCGCGGCTCGCGCCGAGAGCTTGAGGCATGCGCGCATAAGCATTACCACGACCACCAAGATACCAAGGGTTACGACCATCACCGCTACCCCGGTGAGGCCGTTGAGGGCCGTCTTGGGTGCTGCCGCTAGTAGTGCGCCGGCAATAGCCATGCACGCGCCACCGAGCAATGCAGCTGCACCAAGCCGCAGGTTGGCGGTGCCATCGATTCGGTCGGCGCTCGCATCAGTGCCCGGCGTAGGCCAGCGGTGGCCCATCGCCCAAGCCCGTGCGGTGAGCACGAGGCCGCACAGGAAAAACAATGCCCCAAAGGCCATAATGGTGAGGTCTTGGCTTTGCGGATCCTTCACCGCAACCCCCGTTCTTGCTTCGGCGCAGCCCTTCTGGCTGCCGATACCTTCACAGTACTACCGCGCCAGACTTTACGCTAGGAGTAAATATACGTATAATATCCTAGTCTTACGGGCAATTAGCTCAGTTGGCTAGAGCGCTTCGTTTACACCGAAGATGTCGGGGGTTCGAGTCCCTCATTGCCCACCAAAGAAAGCACCCCACTGGCTGGGGTGCTTTCTTTTTGTGTCGCGGTCTACAGCTTCGAATTCATCGTGCGGCGCGATCCGGGTGAATCATCCAGCGCTTCGCCCAGCAGTTTTACTAGCCGCTGGTTGGCCTCGTTGAGCTGCTCGCGAGCCTCCATTAAGTCGGTTACGTCGATCGTAATCGTCATGAGCCCGTCGATACTGCCGCCGTCGTGCGTGGGTTCAATACTGATGTCGAAAATATGCTTCTTTCCACCCAGCTTCACCGTAATTACATCCTGATACGGCCGGCCGCTCTCGATGACCTGGCGTTTTATGCCGCTCATCTTGTGGGCGTGAGACTTGTCATCGTAAAAGTCCTCGACCTTTTTGCCGACCACGTCGACTGGCAGGTCGGCAATTGGGCTGTACACCCGTCGAAATACCAGTTCCCGGTCCTGCCACGCCACGCTCACTCTCGGATGAGTAAACGAATCCAGACTCTTTGAAGTCTGGGTGAGCATGTCTTGGAGCTTCTTCAAAGGCTATTCCTTGTTTGTAAAAACGTAGAGTTAAGCATACCATCCCCGCACGAAGACGGCATCGGTTATCTTGTATCGCTTATGCTTTAGGCTCTGTAAAGCCCAAATGGTTGACACCATGTTTTTCATGGAGGTATATTGCAGATACCTCTTGTTGTGAGGGGTAAAAATTCTGCAAGGGCACAAATCCAACCATTTTCTGTCAAAGCTTTAGGGTTAGACGTAATGGCCGGACAAGTAACCACCCAGCGCAGTCCGGTGCAAGCCGTGCCGACCCCAGGCAAATGGTTACTCGTTAGAAAGAGCCGATTCGTCGGCACTAGAAAATGTGAGTGCAAAAGGGGCAAAGACGCCAAAGGGCAACCAGAGGCGTTTTTGTTTTGGCCGCGCTCATCCAACAACGCTTATGCTACACTGGATCTAATGAGCGCGCGTGTTGTTATGGGGCTTGCCCCCAGTGGAAAACCGCACCCTACCACCAAATGGAGTTTGCTCATGGCTCTGTTGGTGGTGGTAGTACTTGGTGTACCCAATTTTGCCGCGGCGGGCCAGCCAACCGTCCAACCTCCTAGCGGGCCGGGAACCGGTTACTCTGGCGGCACCTATTACTTCAGTGGCATCTACTCGTTTAGTACCTACATTTCCTGCAACACCGGCGGCGCGTTCAATAGTTCCTACGCCAACAATATCTCTGGCACGTTCGCTTTCTATGGCGCCGCCGACGGTTCGCTGCTGGTCTCAATAAACGGCGGTGGCAAGCTGCTTGTAACCTCCTGTGGCGACCCCAACACCGGTCCCTTCACGCTCGCCGCCAGCTACAACATCGTGGAGGGCTCGCCCCCTCCGCCACCAACGCCCACGCCTACACCAACTCCCACACCCACCCCGACGCCATCCGGCGGTGGCACGGGCGGCTCCAGCGGCTCTGGTGGCGGAGGCCCACATACCAGCGGCGGGGGAGGGGGCCAAACTGCAGGGCCGTCGCATCCGGCTGCAAGCTCGACCCCGCCCGCAGACCAACCCACGCCGGCTGCTAGCCCAGCCGAATCGGCTTCGCCCACCCCGTCACCCTCGGAGGGCATCGTAACGCCGCTCGGCACGGCCGGCACGCCCGCGCAGTCAATCCAGCCCACCGGTTCGGGTTTACAAACAGTGCTAAATATTAGCCTCTGGTTGCTCGCCATGGGCGCGCTCGGCCTTCTAGCCTTGTCGCTATTGGTGTTGCTTGCCATGCGCTCCCACCGCCTGCGCGACTGGTTGGCGCCGAGTTTGGCGGTGGCCCGGCTGCGCGTTGAGCCGTATTGGTTTCGTTTCAAATGGGTGATCACCCACACTATTGGCGCCGTATTTAAGCGCATCAAGATCCACGGCCACGACCAACCCCAGCGCAAAGGCCTAGCTCAGCACAAGCACTCTGGCAAGGTCATGGCTCATCACCACACCTCCTACCCGGCTCTGGTATTCCTGTTGTTGCTGTCGGGCGTACTTACCATTGCCGTCTCAGTCACGACCCGCGCCGATTCTTCGGCCTCGTCGCTACTATCGCTCACCGTCGCCGGCTCGCCGCCAGCCATTCCTGCCACCATCGACGACCCCTCGGCGGGCGACCGGTTCACCAGCTCCACCGTCACCATTCGCGGCACCTGTCCGGCCGACGTGTTTGTGGAGATCTGGCGCGGCGGCACCTTTGCTGGCTCAACTATTTGCGACATCAACAATCTTTATGCCGTGCTCGTAACGCTCACTCCTGGTCAAAACGACCTGGTGGCGCGGGTGGTGGATGCGCTCGGCCAATACGGCCCCGATTCAGCCATCATCACCGTCTATTACGACGCACCTCCGCCACCAACCCCCACGCCAAGCCCACTACCCACCACCACGCCTACGCCCAACCCTACCGCCTCACCCCGGCCCACCAAACTCCCACGCCCCAGCGCCCAACCGACGCCGGCACCCACTCCGACGCCGGTCCCGCCGCTGCTGCTTACTAGTGTTCAGCACAATTACCAGGGCGCCGACACCAGCCAGCCCGTCGATTGGACCATCACTGTCGCGGGCGGCCACCAGCCCTACCACTTCATCTGGGAGTGGGGTGATGGCAGCTCGGACACCGGCTATGCTGCTGGTCCCGGCCCGGTCTCTATGCAGCACCGCTACTCCAAGCCTGGCACTTACACGGTGATCGTGCGGGCCCATGACTCCGCCGCCCACGACGCTGCACTCCAGCTCGTGGCGGTAATCAACGGTCCTACTGTCGGCGCCGTCAGCAATTCCAGTAACGACGCCCCCGGCAACCTTATCTTCGTCTGGCCACTCCTCATTTTGGCCTCCCTGTTCGTGCTAAGCTTTTGGCTCGGCGAACGCCACAAGCTCGCTACCACCCAGCCCCTGCTGCACGTTCCGTCCGCCCCGGCCGGGTAGGGACCTCCACTCCCAAAAAACCTGCTGTTGTAGCATTGACACGCCCTGCGATAACAGTTACGCTTAAACCAAGCTCACTCAAAGAGCTAAAAATTTCAAAGTAAAACTCACAAAACCACAAACACAGTGTCAACATCAAGGTCAACACGAAAACGCCACCGCTCTAATTCCATTTTGCACCACCGACTCTGGTTGGTAGGTGTTTTTGTTGTCCTGGCGCTAGTGTTCCCGGCGGTCAATATCCACGCTGCCACCCTTTCGAGCGTGTCGGTTTCACTCACCGACCCCCGGCCAAGTAACCTCAATACAACCTACGACCTCAAAGTTAGCGGCGTCTCCACCGGCCAGGCCGCCTACGTTATTAAATGTATCAAGATTACCTTTGCCGCCAACGCCGACGGCACTGGCACTATCAATAGCTTCTCGGCGGCTGGCGCCTCTGTTAACGCTGGTGCCTCCACCATCCTTACCGGCGCTACCGGCACCTGGACCGCCACCCCATCCGCCAACGGTTTCACCTACACCAATGGTACCAACACCGGCCAGCCCACCACTACGGCCAACGCCCATTTCGTACTGGGGGGCATCACCAACGGCGCCGTCGGCAACACCGCCTACTGGTACTTCATCAACACCTACGACAACACCGACTGCGCCACTACCCCCATCGACAACGCCGCCGCTGGCTTCATTTATGCCAATGGTTCCACACTATCCCTCACCGTCGATAACACCCTGAGCTTCGCCGTCAATGCAGTTGGCTCCGGCTCCGCGTGCGCTGGCGGCACCACTTCGGCCGCTTCCACTGCCACTACCATACCGTTCGGCACCGTCACTGCTGCCTCTAACGCCATCGTCTGCCAGGACCTTACCGCTGCCTCCAATGCCACTAACGGTTACACCATATACGCCCGCTATACCGCTAAGCCCACCAACGCGCTCGCGCAAACCATCGCCGACCTCACGCCCGGCACCAACACCACCCCGTCGGCCTTCTCCGGCGCCGGCACCGAGGCCTACGGGTACACCACCAACGACCAATCGCTGGGTACCGGTACCGTCAACCGCTTCTATAACGGCACCACCTACAGCTGGGCCGCCATGACCACCGCCAATGCCGAAGTTGCCTACGAGCCCAGCCCGGTCACCACCCAGACCTACCGCATCGGCCACCAAGTCGGCGTCTCGCTAGTCACCAAGCCTGGTACCTACACCACCACCATCATTTACACCTGCACGCCTATCTACTAGTCAAAATTTCCACAATCTAGCGCTTCATCTGACGGAATTGTCACCTCCTATATCTGGAAACATAAGAGGTTTGACACCCGTTGTTTTTTCCTCTACGCTATTAACAACTCATTAAAAGTGTGTTGAGGAGAAACGAGTGAACCGCATTATACGTGCGGCTGATGCGTTAGGTATACGCATGCCGCGAAATGTTCAGTCGACGCTGGCAAAACTAGCGGCGTTATTATTAGCATTAACGACAGTTGCCATCCCAGGCATCGCTAACGCGGCTACGCTTTCGAGCGCGTCCCTGTCTTTGAGCGACTCGCGTCCTTTGTCGGGTAGCGTAGGTACTGGCGTCAACTACGCCTTTCATACCTCGGGCGTCACAACTGGAGCCCCCGGTCATATAGAGTGCATAAAAGAAACTTTCGCCACGACGGCCACAGGCTCGACTGTGCCTACGGGTATGGATACTACTGTGTCGGCCGTTGCCCTGAACAACAGTGCAACTACCTATGTCCCAACGCCAGCCTCTTGGACCTTGGACAAATCTGTTAACGGTACCCTGAAGCTGACCTACGCGACCGGTGAGATCCCGTCTAGCGCCGGACCGGACGTGCTATCTGTCGACGGTATCACGAACTCTAGCATCGCCAATACCACTTACTTCATGCACTTCAATACCTACAACAACACGGACTGCACCTCGAGTCCGGTAGACACCACCACGGTTGAGTTCATACTCACCAACGGTTCGCTCATGAGCCTGACGATCGACAACACGCTGAGCTTCTCGGTGGCCGGCCACGCTGCCAGCACCTGTATGACCGGAGTAACCGCAACAGTCGACAACTCATCTTCGCCTAACACCATTCCGTTCGGCACAGTCACCTCGAACGCGATCGCCTGCCAGGTACTCACAGCCGCCACGAACGCCACCAACGGTTACACTATATATGTCCGCGACAATGGCCAGCTCCAAAACACGCTCGGCCAGAAGATTCCGGATGTCGGTTCTACCACCGGTAGCTACACCAACGGCTACTCTAACGCCACCCCGGGTGCAACGTTTACCAACAACACCTCATCGCTCGCGACCTACCCAGGTTTCAACCAGGGCGCCTACGGCTATACCACCGACGACTCGAGTCTTGGTACTGGTACAGCCAACCGCTTCACCAACGGTGGTCAGCACTGGGCTTCCTACGGTCATAGTACCGACGGTACCGGCAACGCTGAGATCGCCTATGAGCCGGTGGGTGTGTCGAGCACGACCTACAACATCGCTCACCAGGTCGGCATCACCAATCTGACGCAACCTGGTAACTACCAAACGACCGTTATCTACACCTGCACCCCGGTTTACTAGGGCTTGCAGAGCCGTCCACCGGACGTTAAGCTAAAGCACATATGAAGACCGCTACCTCTCTCCGACGAATCATACTAACCATGACTACCGGAGCCGCAGGAGCGGTCTTCGCTTTGGCGCCGGTCGCCGCTAACGCCGCCACCTCCCAAAGCTTCCAAATCTCGCCGCCCACGGCCAACTATTCGGGCGACAAAGGCTCAACCCAGAGCGGCACCATCAAAGTTACCAACCTTACCGACCAGCCGCTGTCCATCAACGTCGGCAAAGAGAACTTCGTCGCCAAAGGCGAAGAAGGCGAGATTGAACTGACCGACAACGCCGATCCGCTCTATTCCCTCGCGCCTTGGTTCAGCTTTGATTCAGCCCAGTTTGATCTGCCTGGCAAGGCCACCAAAGAGGTCCACTACACAGTCGCCATTCCGGCCAACGCCGAGCCCGGTGGCCGCTATGGTTCCATTACTTTCAATACTGCACCGCCCAAACTTCCGAGCGGCCAGTCCGGCGCCGCCGTGCAGCAGACGCTTGCCGGCATCGTGTTTCTGCGCATCAACGGCCCGGCCAAAGAGCAGCTCAACGTTGCCTCATTTGAAACCGGGACCCTCGGCAACCAAAACTCTTGGAGCCCCAAGAACTTTTTCGAGTACGGCCCGGTCAATTTCCTCACCCGGATCAAAAACACCGGCACCGTGCACGAAAAGCCCACCGGCACCATCACCATTAAGGATATGTTTGGCCGCCCAGTCGACGTCGTGAAGCTCGACGAGCACTTCGTGATCCCGGGCGCCGTCCGCCGTCTGCACAACGTCTGGCCCACCGGCAAGAAGCACCCATTCCTGTTTGGTCGCTATACTGCGACTCTCGACGCCAAGTACGCCAACGGCCAAACCCTTACCGCCACCACCAGTTTCACCGTCATTCCCTGGAAGCGGACACTCGTTATCGCCGTAATCCTGCTGCTCGTAATCGTACTCCTGGTTCGCGGCCGCAAGCGCTTTGCCCGCGCTTTCCGTATCCTGGCCGGCAAGGAGTAACCATTTGAAGGACCAGCTCCGCCTTGCCGGTTGCATAATTTTAGACGGCAATGGGGGTGTGCTCTTGCTTCACCGCCATACGCCTAAACGCACTCAGTGGGAAATTCCAGGTGGCAAAATCGACGAGGGGGAGTCGGTCGTGCAAGCCGTCGTTCGCGAAATTCGAGAAGAGGTCGGTGTCGAAATTACGATTGTCCGGCAGCTCGGTGCAAAAGAGTTCAGCGAAGATGATTTCACCATGCACTACACCTGGTTTTTGGGGGAAGTAACAAAGGGCACTCCGCATATTGGCGAGCCGGATACTTTCGATGACTTGCGGTATTTCGATCGGGGCGCATTGCTAAAAGCCCGGACAAAGCTTTCCAGTAACGCCAAGAACTTTCTCGATGCCTGGCTAGCCGGCGAGCTAACCCTCGACTAGAGACTGCTATAATCGAGCTAATGCATAACCGTATTCGCTCACTCCGAATGCTTGTGGCGGTGGCCGCACTCATGCTGCCAGGCGTAGCTGCGGCCAATCTATTGCAATCTAGCCATTACCGCCTCGACCCCAATGTGGCCGACACTTTTGGTGGCACTACGAACTCCGGCTCGTACAAACTCACCGACGCCGGCGGCGAGACCGCGGTCGGTGCGGGCGCGAGCCAAAGCTACCACCTGGGCTCTGGCTACGTGCGCCAGCTCGTTCACTCGCTCCAGCTCACCGTTGTACCGTCCGGCACCTACGCCTATTGGCCATTTGACACCGGCTCTGGCCCTACTGCCTACGATGTCGGCCCGAACGGCGACGATGCCTCGCTTGTGAACTCGCCGTCCTGGGTTACCGGTATGGTCGGTAAAGCCGTCTCCCTCGATGGCACCAGCCAGTACGTCACTACACCCAGCCAGTTGGCTGGACCTACCACATTCACCATTGAGTGCTGGTTTAAGGCCAGTGCCGGCACCTCTGGCTACCTCATGGGCTTCGGCGACGCAGCTTCCGGGGCCAGTACCAACCTCGACCGTCTCGCGTATCTCGATAGCGCCGGCCACGTGGTATTCGGTACTGATTCCGGTACCATCAAAACCGTCGCCACCACCGCCACCTACAACGACGGCTCCTGGCACCACCTGGCTGCCTCGCTCGGTTCCAGCGGCCTCAAAATATATATGGACGGCGTGCTCCGCGGCGCCGACAGCTCCGCCACCACTGCCGGTAGCTACTCCGGCTATTGGCGCTTTGGCTACGACAATCTCACCGGCTGGCCCTCGGCGCCTACCCAGCCCCACTTCGCAGGCAGTCTCGACGAGGGCCGCGTTTACACCCGCCAGCTCTCCGATGCTGAGGTTACGGGCGATTACACCGCCGGCGCCAACGCTCTCGAATCCGCCTTCACCTTGCCCAACGTCACGCCTGGGCAATCCCAGACCTACTCGGTCGACGCGGTCGTTAAAACCGACGCCGGCGGCTACGACCTGTACGTGCAGCGTCCCCAGCCGCTCACTCACACCGACGGCACCACCACCATCCCGGACATCTCCGGCAGTATCGCAAGCCCTATCCTCTGGTCCGAAGGCGCCACCAAGGGCTTTGGGTTTACCCTCACCAATTTCTTTGGCACCGATACCAATTGGGGCACGAGCCCCAACTATAAATACGCCGCCCTGCCCGCCACCGCCACTGTTTACCACTCGCGTACCGGCCTTAATAGTGGAGTGAGCGAGACCACCACCATGCGGTATCGCGTCGACACCCTGCCGCAGCAAAAGCAGGGTACCTATTCTACTACCGTTATTTACACTGCCACGATTAAACCATGAAATTGCTCCGATTGTTGCTGGCTGGTCTGCCTGCGGCGATATTGTTGGTGCCGAGCTTAGCGCTGGCCGGTGCCCCCGCGCTACAGATCACGCCGCTCCAATACGAGGACACACTGTCTGGCCAGATCAAAAACGGCCACATCGACGTTGCTAACCCCACCGACGCATCGGTCCACATTGAGGCCTCGGTACGTGGCTTCAAGCAGCAGGGCACGGCCGGCGACCTGGCCTTCTACGACAATGCTGATCTGGCGGCGGCCATCAAGCTCGATCTCGCCAGTTTCGATCTCGCCCCCCATGATGCTGTCCGCGTGCTCTTCTCGGTTGATCCCAGAAAACTCCCGGCCGGCGGTACCTATGCAGCCATTTTTTTCCGCACCATCCCCACCGACAACTCCGCCTCCGGTAGCTCCTACGTTTCACAAAGTGCCGACATCGGCACGCTGCTCATTCTCACCAACGGCACGCCGGCAGCTCCCAGTGGGGGAGTGAGCGGGCTTAATGTGCCCTTCTGGCAATTCGGTTCGGGCATTGCAGGTAGCGCTCTGGTGGCCAACTCCGCCCTACAGTCAGGCGGCACTGCCTTCCGTCCGTCCCTCACGGCCAGTATTTTTTCCTGGGGGCAACCAGCTGGCCAGGCCACCGGCCTAGTTCTACCGGGCGCCAGCCGTCGCTTCGGCATCGTGCGCCCCGGCTCGTATTTTGGTCTTCTGCCCGTCATCGTCACAGACGCCGTCACCCATACCAGCCGCACCGCCTGGGTTTTCGCCTGCACCGGGATAGCGAGTTGGGTGGTGCTAGTGCTGGCGCTCACCATCCTAATACTGCTGATCCTGAAGCCATTTAAATGGCCCGTCCGAGGACGGCTACCGAAGCGTCCGGCCGTCGCGACGCCGCCGGCTGAAGCATCGGTGGTCAAAACCGAGCCGGACCCAAGCGTCGTGCCCGAACCTATCCCTGAACTCGAGCCCGAAACCCTTCCCGCCAATCCCGCATTTAACCCCAAGATTACCAAACTCATCTTTCAGGCCGAGTCGGCCGCGCCCGATCCCGGCACCATCATTCAGCCCGAACCTACCAAGGCGGCATCCACTGAGCCCGCTCGCAAAGTTAGCGTACGAGTCGAATCTGAGACAGCCCATCCCGAGCCACAAACACCCAACGCCAAACCAGTTCACAAAATCAAGCCACAAACACCTCCGCCCCAGGCCCCCAAACCCAAACCTGCCCACAAGGTCAAAGTCCAGCCTCAGGATAAACCCGCCCGCAAACGGAGCCCTCGCCCGTAGCGCCAAGTTATGAGATAATACATACCATACATGCTAGAACTTACTTACATCCAAGCCATCACCATCGGCCTCTTGCAAGGCGTTACCGAACTCTTCCCCATCTCCAGCCTGGGTCATTCCGTGCTGGTACCGGCCTGGCTGGGCGGCAGCTGGTCGCAGCTGGTCACCCAACAATCCACCTCCACCTCCGAGACCTCGCCGTTCCTGGCGTTCGTAGTCGCCCTCCATGTCGCCACTGCTATCGCCCTATTAATCTTCTACCGCAACACCTGGGTCCGCATCATCCGTGCCTTCTTCCGTACCCTATCCAAGCGCCGTGCCACCGATTCCGACGAGCGCCTGGCCTGGCTGCTTATCATCGGCACCATACCGGTCGGCATCTTCGGACTATTGCTTGAGCATCCGTTCCGAGTTCTGTTCGCCAAACCCTTGGCAGCGGCCATTTTCCTCACCTTAAATGGCATCGTGTTACTGATCGGTGAGCGACTGCGCCGCCGCTCTACCTCTGGGCACACCACTCGCAAGCTCACCACCCTCGCTTACACCGAGGCCGGCGCCATTGGCTTCTTCCAGACCTTCGCGCTGCTGGCCGGCATCTCGCGCTCAGGCATCACCATAGTTGGTGGCCTGGTCCGTGGCCTCAACCACGAGGACGCCGCCAACTTCGCCTTCCTACTCGCCACCCCCGTAATTCTGGCCGCTGGTGTGCTCAAGCTTCCCGAGCTGCTCAGTGCCACTGGTCGCAGCATCCTCGGCCAGGCGCTGGTGGGTGCCATCGCTGCCGGCATCGCCGCCTATGTCTCCGTGCGCTTCCTTACCAAGTATTTCGAGACCAAGACCCTCACGCCATTCGCGATCTACTGCCTGATCGCCGGCGCCCTCTCCATACTGCGTTTCGCACTCTAAACCCCGTTGAGCAAGCATTAGCACAATGCTATAATTCTTCTTGTAACCAAGGTTGTGATGGAGTTACGCCGCACAGTTTGTGTTAGGGCAATTCGCGCCCTAGCCACAGCGGCTCCAATACTCACAGCCCTGTTTAGCGTATCGTCACTTCTTACGCCGGCCCCCACCTCGGCCGTTCAAACCATCCCATACCTCATTAATTTCCAGGGTCGCCTTACCGATAACAACGGGAACGTGCTCTCGGATGGCTCCTACAATGTCAAGTTCCGCATCTTCGACGCTGCCTCCTCCGGCACCAATCTCTGGGAAGGGGACCGCGTCTACAGTGCCTCCGATCACCGCATCACGGTCCAAAACGGTCTATTCAACATCCAGTTCGGTGATTCCACCCAGGGCGACCCAGCACTCAGCTCCAGCCTGTTTAACACCCAAACCCATGCCAACCTCTACCTCGAGGTCGAGCTGCCCACCCCCGCCACCGCCACCTGCGCCACCAACAGTTGCGCCTCCTGGACCGAAGGCGCTATGACCCCGCGCCAGCCGCTCGCCTCGGCCACCTACGCCTTCAACTCTGACACTCTCGACGGCCTCGATTCCGCTGCCTTCGGCCAGCTCGCGGCCGCCAATACCTTCACCGCCGCCAACCTGTTCTCGCCCACCACGGCTTCCACTGTAGCCCTCACCGTGAAGGCCTCCACCGCCGGCGACTCCAACGCGCTCGAGGTCTTCGACTCTAGTGGCACCCGCCAGGCTTACTTCGATGCCTCAGGTAACCTTAACCTCTCCAACCTCAATGTGGGCGTCGTTGATGCGCAATCCTCCAATGGCACTCTCAGCGTCGGTGCCACAAATGCTGGGACGCTCAACATCGGCAACACCAGTGCCTCCACCGCCCTGAATCTGCAGGGGGGCACCACCGGTGGCATCAACATTGGCTCTACTGGTGCCTCCACCGCTGGTTCTACGGTGAACATCGCCACCACTTCAAGCGCTACTAGCACCCAAGATGTTACCATCGGTTCCAACGCCAACGTCGGAAGCACCGTGAACCTAGACGCCGGCACGGGCGCCGCCGCCATCGAGATTGGCGACACCAGTACGGCCCACGGCATTAAAATCGGAGCCAACTCGGCAGGAGTCCAGACCATACTCTTAGGCAACAGTGTTGGCGGCAGCCAAACCACCGTTTCCGGCGGCGTCATTGCTACCAGCGGCGCCATGGGCGTCATTATTGGCGGCGGTTTCTCTGCTTCCGACACTAGCCTTGTCCCGTTCACCCTCGACTCCTCCAGTTCCTTCACTGAGACTGCCAGTACCTGCAGCACTTCTATCAATGATGGCGCCCTCTACTACAACTCCAGCTCAGGATCCAGCTCCATCCGTGCCTGCGATAACGGCAACTGGGAAGACGTGGTCACCACCAGTGGCCTCGGCATTATCGCCTTTGGCGTTGTACCCGATAGTGCTACCAATGCCAACGTCGGCGATTTGGCTGGAGCTGGGGCCTCCGGCGCCAGTTCCAGCGGTCCTTGCAAGGTTTATCTTGGCAGCACCACGAAAACCATCAGTTGGACTGGCTGCACTGCCTACTCTGGCGGCCGTAAAGTAATCGTGACTGCCGGCACCTCGGTGCTCACCACTACGGCTTCCAGCTGGTCTCACCTTTGCCTTACCGGCACTAATAACCAGCCCACACCCAGCGCTTTTGGCACTGAGACCGCCAACCTTCCCACATTCACGGCCAACGATCCAGTGCTTTGTTTAGCCGATATTTCCACTGGCACCGGACAGGCCAACATTACAGGCATTTATGACACCCGAACCTTTACTACGAGCACCCATGAATTCGCCCAGACCACAACGGCAGGAGGCCTCGCACTAGGTGTGCCGGTGATTCCGAATGGCGCTAACGTAGACCCAGTCGGCGCCTCGGCAACGGCCAACATTCAAGGTATCGTGGTTGCCAGCCATGGCGACATCACCGGCACGCCGAACGTCATCATAGCTACTGGTGGTCCGGTCTGGGCTAAGGCTACGGGTGGAACAGCCGGCGGCGTCGTGATTACGTCTACCACCGCCGCGCGCGTTACTACCGGCACTAGTGTGGCCGGCCCGTATGGCGATCTGGGCTTGGCACGATCAACCTATAATGCCACCTGTACTGCCAGTGCGGCCGCGAGTTGTCAAACTTCCGTCTTCTTCGACTTCCTCCCCCGCTAGAAGGATATAATGCTTGTATGAAACACTGGTTTTGGCGAAGCGTGGTAGGTCTGACGATCGTCGGGGCAGTAGCCATCGTTGTTCTGGTGCTCCTGCCCAAACCACCCATTCCGGGTGCCATCAAAAAACAGCTCACTTCAACCCTGTTGGTACCCAAAGACTCTCGTTTCGTGGTCGACCGGCAGTCGGCTAAATATGATGCCTCGCTAAAATTGCTCACCTTCAATACCGCTGCCTTTGGTCAGCAGGTCGTAATCAGCGAGCAGCCCTCCCCCGATACCTTTGCCGACATCCCTGATTACTACTCCAAGCTCGTAAATGGCATGAACTCTTATAGCGACTTCGATACCGCTATTGGAACCGTTCACCTTACGCGCCCCCTTCAACTGGGCGGAAAACAGGCCGCCGTACTCAATGCCAAAGGCACACTACTGTTCGCCAAGTCAGCCTCCGATCTATCAGACGACCAGTGGCGCCAGTTTTTTAATACCTTTGACTTTCAGCACTGAGCTTAACCCTTCGTAGCCTTGAAAAAACGGCTGCGTTTGGGTATGATTGGCCGGTACTTGGCGAGATAGCTCAGTTGGTAGAGCAGTGGCCTGAAGAGCCTCGTGTCCTCGGTTCGAGTCCGAGTCTCGCCACCAGGTATCATCCCTCGACAAAATCTCAAAGCTTCTGTATTATTGTTCCGTACCACGCGGGTGTAGCTCAGTTGTTAGAGCGCTTCCTTGCCAAGGAAGAGGTCCAGGGTTAGAGTCCCTGTACCCGCACCAGGAATTATCAAAAGACCCGAAAGGGTTCTTTTTGTTACAATCGGCATATGGACAAAACAACTGCTGGGAACCGTTCAGTCAAAGACTATATTGCTTCGCTTGATGACGAACAAACCGTAAAAGATAGCCTTGTGTTGATTGAAATGATGCAACGCATAAGCGGGCATGAGCCAATGCTGTGGAATGTGGGCACTATCGGTTTTGATACCTACCACTATAAATACGACAGCGGTCGCGAGGGTGACGGCCACGTTATTGGTTTTTACCCAAGAAAAGGTAAGCTTACTGTTTACCTTATGGACGGCACAGCTCGCTATTCTAGACTGTTAACTAAATTAGGTAAGCATACTTCTACTGGGTATTGTGTTTACATAAAGGGCCTTAGTGATATTGAGCTATCGATTCTTGAGCAAATTCTGGAGCAGTCTTACGACTTTATAAAGTCAAAATCCCAAGAGGGTCCAATAGACCGAATACTATGGCAAACCGAAAAATAGACATCACAACATTGTCTAACTTAGTAAAGCATCCGATATGAGAAAAATAATCGTTTTATCAATGATTACGCTGGATGGCGTCATGCAAGCACCTGGCGGACCGGATGAAGATACGTCAGATGGTTTTAAATATGGCGGTTGGAGTGCACCATATGGCGATAAGGTGCTTGGTAAAATTATGCAAGAACAAATGCAACCTGCAGACCTTCTTTTGGGTAGGAGAACATTTGAGATTTTTGCCGCCTTCTGGCCCGAGCATGCAGATGCCTGGCCTGGCATTGATGATGTAACAAAATACGTCATGAGTAGCACTATGAAAAAGTCAGATTGGAAAAACTCAGTATTTCTCCAAAGCATAGAAGACATTGAAGAGCTCAAAAATTCAGAAGGGTCTGATATTAAAGTGTGGGGCAGCGGCAAATTAATACAGACGCTCCTTGAACGTGACCTGGTGGACGAACTCTGGCTCCAGATTCACCCATTGACGCTCGGCACGGGCAAAAAATTGTTTGATAACGGTACGATTCCGGCAGCGTTCACGCTACTAGAGAATACAGCGACGCCAAGCGGAGTAATTGTTGCTACCTACAGGCGAGCCGGAGAAGTTAAGACGGGCACTATCGGAGCTTAGACGGCTGGTCTCGCTCACTATTGCTCAGCACCCTGCCCCAGCAACGCCAAGTAGATTATCTCCTAGGCCCCATAGCCTCTTTAACCTTGCTTGGCCACACCAGGTGTTATCCCGTGCGCCCAAATTTTCGTATACCAAGCGCAGACTTAGGCCATTGAATAACCATAAGTGTTATAGTAGGGAAAAGGAAAGTGCACTATGGACAGTCAAGCCCAGAGCCCGTCCACTCCGCCGCCCCCCGATACTGCTACTGCATCAGCTCCAGCGCCGGTCTCCGGTCCATCGCCCATAGCCCCACCGCCCTTAGTTCCTCCTCCGCCTACCCAGATTCAGGCGCCCCCGCCTCATAGCCGGCGATGGCTATGGGTAGTGGGAGCGATCGTCATATTACTGGCCGCGGTGGGCGGTTATTTCGCATGGAAGACCTTCCTTCCGTCACCGGCCTCGACCAAGACCATGCGCACGGTCAAAGTTGGTGTATTGGCCCCCCTCACGGGCGACAATCTGAGTATCGGCAATGGTGTCCGCCGGGCCGTCCAGCTCGCCCGCAAAGACCTTAACCTTCAAGATGTCGACATCCAGGTAACTTACAAAGACTCTAATTGCGATGCCGCTACCGCTGTTCCCGCCACCAAGGAGCTGCTGTCCCAAAAGGTCCAGGTCATTATCGGCGACTACTGCTCCAGCTCAACCTTGGCGGCGCTCAAGTTGGCTGCGGCGGCCGGCGTGGTAGTCATCAGCCCGGCAGCTACCAGCCCGGAGCTTTCCGGCGCGAGTCCCTACTTCTTCCGCACCGTTCCCACCGATATCCAGCAGGGTCCATTCGCTGCCAAGGTCGTCACCGACGCTGGCTACAAGAAGATTGCCGTCCTGCATGACGACGACGCCTATGGCATCGGCCTGGGCAAGTCGTTTGCTGACAGTGTAGTAAAACTTGGTGGCGCCGTCGTCGCCAACGAACAATTTCCGGCTGACAGCATCAACGTGGCTGCACAGCTAAGCCGTATTAAAGCGTCGAAAGCTCAGTTGGTCTATATTATCAGCGTGTCGCTGACATCCGACCGCGCCATCCTCGAAGGCATCCGCAGCCAGGGGATTACGGCTGCCGTTTACGGCTCAGAGGCCCTCAAGGACCAGACGTTTATACATGATGAAGGAGCTGCCGCCGAGGGCATGACCATTACCGCTTTGCCTGACGGTTCGGCTGCCTTCCTGGACAACTTCCAGGCGGAATTCAACGACATCCCGGCCACTTATTCGGCCCAGACCTACGACGCCTACACTGCCATCGCAAAGGCCATAGCCGGCGGCGCCAACACCGGAGACGAGATCAGGAAGGCCCTGGGCACAATTCATTTCACGGGCGTGGCAGCCGATATTCAATTTAACAGTCAGGGCGACATATCTAACGGTACTTACGATGTTGTCACCGTCAAGAATGGAAAGTATATCTCAGCCGGGAAGTAAATGAAGATTTCCCAGAAATTTCTGATCCTGTTTCTCGCCATCGCTCTTGTCCCAATGCTGGTAGTCGGTTCGTTCGCCTACTTCTACAGTGCGCGCGAGTTCCGCGCCCAGATCAATGACCGGCTGCAGGGCATCGCTTCCTATGAGGCCCAGCGTGTAGCGGTACTCAACGACCGCAACTTGGAGCTGTTGGCCGACATCACCACTAGATTGCCGTTGCGCGTCCAGATGCAGCAGTATGTTGCCACCCCGACGCCTGCGGTCCAAACCACCATCAACGGCTATCTCAGCGACTTTATGCTCGAGAATACCGGTCTCTACCGCGTTAGCGTGGCCGATGCTGGCGGCACGATCGTTGGGTCCACCGATCCAGCATTTGTAGGCCGCGCGATCGGCGGCGAAGAGGTCTTTAAGACGGGGCGAGACACTGCCACCACGTCCATATTTTTCAAGGCCCCGGATGGTAGCTTGCGTCAATACCTAGCGGCCCCCTTCCACCTTGAGAGCCGGTTCATCGGTGTGGCCATTCTAGAGACTAGTCCGAGCACACTGCGGGCGGTAATCCAGGACTACAGCCAGCTTGGAAAGACCGGCGAGGCATACCTCACGCGCAATTATCCCGACGGGCATATGAAGTACCTCATGCCCCTGCGGTTCAAAGTTGCGGGCGAGCTCAGCGACGTCGGCGATGCGGTGGCCGCCCAGACCCGTGCGGGTGGTGGCCATTTTCGC
>DASXHH010000017.1:0-16117 GCA_036488585.1 Candidatus Saccharimonadia bacterium
CACGGCAAACGACGCTACCTGCTGACCACCGGGAGTCGACCTCAGTTCCGGATCGCGCGTCAGGTTACCCATGATAATCGCTTGGTTGAAGCTCTTGGCCATTTACTTAGTTCCCTCCTCAGCCGTTACTTCCTCTTCCTCGCCCTTCTCAACCGGTTTCTTGCCGTCACGATGCCCAACCGACTCCTCGTGCGCCACCAGAATATGGCGGAGCACTTCCTCGGTAATCAGGATCTGGCGCTCGAGCTGGCCGACCTTCTCCGGATCAAGCAAGACCTCAAAATAAACATAAATCGCGAAGCTCTGCCGGGCAATCTTGTAAGCCAGCCGCTTCTTGCCCCAGTTGTCGCGTTTGGCGATCTTGCCGCCAACCGACTGCACTAGGCCTTCCACTTTGTTGATCGGCGCTTCGACGTCGATCTCGAGATCAGGGTGCAACAACACCACTAATTCATAAGACTTCTGCATACGTTCCTTTCTCTGGAAACCACGGTGTTTAATTTCGCGGTTACGCCCGGCTTAAAGCCACGCGCAAAAAGGTTAATAATTCATTTAAACCTGGCAATTGTAAAGCAAAAACAGCGTTCAGTCAATCTGGGTATACAATACTGGCATGTACTGCTTAGCACGTGAAATGGACGGACTGCCGATTATCAGCCTCCAGACCAGCGAGGCCGTCGCGCTGGCACGCTCTCCCATCATCGATATAGCCACCCTCGAAATCCAAGCTTTCCATTGCCGCGGCGCTCAAGGACATCAGCCACTGTTGCTCATGACACGTGATATCCGGCAAATGGCCACTGATTGCATCATTATCGATTCGGCCGACGAGCTGGCCGATCCCAGCGACATCATCCGGCTCCAGCAGCTCATTGAGGACGCCTACAGTCCCATCGGCAAAATGGTGATATCCGATGCCGGCCGCAAGCTCGGCACCGTAGATGACTACTCCATCAACCTCGACACCAACCGAGTCCAAAAGCTGTACGTACGCGGCGGCATATTGAGCTCTTGGCTGGGGACCAACCTCGCCATCGATCGCACCCAGATCATCGATATCACTCCTCAAAAAATTACCGTTCGCGAAGCCACTATCAAATCACCGCTCCTGCCCTCGGAGCCAATTCCGGAAAGTCCCTCTTGATACAATTTTCCGCTTAAGCTAAGGTAGGTACAACTAAGAGGGTCGAGGGTGTTAATTATTCTTCTTTGGGCCGTGGCATTTGTTCTTGCCTACCGGCTCGTAACCGCAAGCTAACATCGGTTAAAAATCAGGCGCTGAGTCCAACCGCTCCAGCGCCTTTTTGATTAAGTCATACCCGTAGCCCTGTCGTGCCAAGTAGCCCACCAGCTTTTCTGGCTCCCGATATTGTGACAGCCGGCGCTTCTTTTCAATCACCCCCATCAGGACCGACAACTCATCTTCCGGATTCATTTCGGCCAATGCAGCCCCAATCTGTTCACCGGACACGCCCTTGGACATCAGCTCCTGCTCCAATCGACGCCTACTGCGCGGCCTCAGCAACTGCCGATTGGCTACCCACCCAGCCGCAAATTCTTGGTCGTTAATGAGTCCAGCTCGCCGCAACCGTCCAGTTATCTGGTCCGCCATCTCCTCGCCGATACCCTTTTTCACCAAGTAATCCCGCACTTCCCGCTCGCTCCGAGGCCGGTAACTTAAATAGCGAATCACCTGGTTATACGCCTTTGATTCCTCACCACTGTCCTTAAGCTCCGCAATCTGCTCATCCGAGATATCCTGCCCTACCCATAGCCCACTCAGTCCCAAATCCAGATCGCTAACTGCGAACGCATACTTACCGTCCACGTACACGCTAAAGCGGCCTTTCGACCGCTTTTGTTGCTTGATGTCCGTAATCATCGGCACTTTAACGCGCCCTACGAGCTCTGTGCGATTTTGCGAATCTCTTTGTCGAGCGCCTTCATTAGGTCCTTGTGGTCCTTGAGATACTGCTTAGCCGCCTCACGTCCCTGCCCAATCTTCTCCTCCTTGTACGCGTACCACGCCCCGCTCTTCTGGACCAATTCGTACTTCACCGCCAGATCAATCAAATCACCAGCCGTTGAAATGCCTTCGTTAAACATAATGTCAAACTCAGCCACCTTGAACGGCGCGGCCACCTTGTTCTTCACCACCTTCACCTTCACGTGCTTTCCAATCGAAACATCACCATCCTTGATCTGCTCCGAGCCCCGGATGTCGAGCCGTACCGAAGCGTAGTATTTCAGCGCCTGGCCACCGGCTGTCGTCTCCGGGTTGCCGAACATCACTCCAATCTTCAGCCGCAGCTGGTTCAAAAACACCACGGTGGTCTTGCTCTTGGAGATCACACCAGTGAGCTTGCGCAAAGCCTGGCTCATCAACCGAGCCTGCAAACCCACGTGTGCATCACCCATGTCGCCTTCAATCTCAGCCCGCGGCACCAGCGCCGCCACTGAGTCCACGATGATAATATCAACCGCCGAACTGCGAACCAGAGTCTCAGTAATCTCCAGCGCCTGCTCACCGGTATCTGGCTGCGAAATCAACAACGTGTCCAAATTCACCCCAATGCGCTGAGCATACTCGGGATCCAACGCATGCTCCGCGTCCACGAACGCCGCTACACCACCGTTCTTCTGCACCTCTGCCACCGCGTGCAAAGCCAGTGTCGTCTTACCACTCGATTCCGGACCATAAATCTCAATGATGCGCCCCTGTGGTAAGCCACCACCCAGGGCCAAATCCAACGACAACGAACCTGTGGATATCGTAGCCACATCAATCTTGTGCGCCTCACCGAGCTTCATAATGGACCCGGCGCCAAACTGCTTCTCGATTTGCGCCACAGCCAGATCAATCGCCTTCATGCGCTCCGCCTTGTCAGGCGCCACCTGCTTATCGGCCTTCTCCGCCTTCGAATCCACTACCTTCTTCTCCGCTACTTCAGTGCTCATTGTATCGTCCTTTGATCTGGTTATCTACACACGAGCAATGGTAGCCGAACAAAAACCGTATGTCAACTTGTGTATACTCTTACCATGGAAAACCCCTCAAACCTAAACTTTGCAATCACCTGCCGTGGCCTCATCGTCGATCAAGGCGAGCTTCTAATGTGTCGTCAGCATACAGAGTTAAATTGGTTCTGCCTGCCCGGCGGCAAGTTGGATATCGGAGAACGCCTAGAAGACTGTATGGCTCGCGAGCTACTAGAAGAGACCGGCATTAGAGCCGAGGTTGGCAAGTTACTCGTCGTAAACGATTGGATCAGCCCCAAGCACAAGGTCCACCGAGTGGAATTTCTATTTTGGATCCGCAACCCCACCGATTTCCGCCAGGCTAACTTCCACCAAGCCAGCCACGGCCACGAACTGGTGGAATTAAAATTTGGCGACCCCACCGACCCCAAATTCGACCTCAAACCAAGTTACCTAATCGAAAAATTCCCCCGCATTGCCAAGCTCGGCGAAGATTTCCCCACCGAACTAGTTGTGTCTGAGTCCTAGCGGTAATTCTGGAAGTCGAGCGGGAAGTCGAAATCCGACGCTTTCAACGCCACGATTACTCCCTGCAAATCATCTTTGCTCGCGCTCGATACCCGCACACTGTCGCCCTGAATTTGGGCCTTGGCTTTCGGATACTTATCCCGGATCACCTTCGTAATTTGCTTGGCTTTATCTTGGTCCAAGCCCTTTTTAAAGGGCACGTTCCAACGCATCTCCTTGCCGCCCTGCACTGGCTCCTTCGAGATGTCGAGCACCTTCAGGCTCACTCCGCGCTTCACCAGCTTGCTCTGAATCATGTCCAAAATCGCGTCCAGCTGGTTTTTGCTCTCGCCAGTTAAATTCAACCCGGTCTTGCCGTCCGCAAACTCAAGCCCTGCCACTGTACCTTTAAAGTCGTACCGTTGCCCGAGCTCACGCTGTGCCTGATCCACCGCGTTCGTCATCTCAGCCACATCATAATCACTCACTACATCAAACGAAAAATCCTTTGCCATCGGCAACTCCTTCTGTCGCGGTCTAGTTTATTGGATAACTGTGTCCTTAGCAAAATCCTGGTTACGTCGAATCTCGCCCTCAGATCCCAGCGGGCTTAATTTTTTGCCCGCTGCCACACTATTTGTCACCACCACACTCGTCGCCCCGGCGTTGCCAGTAGTAATGTTTACGTCGTTTTGTCCGGTAAACGTCTTGCTCCATCCCGCCAGCACCGTCTCACGAAACGCCTCCTTGCCGTCCACTGCCACTACCACCGACGTCGCCTCCTTCACGCTCATCGCTACCGCCACGCCGGCAAACGGCTTGTCCGGCACCGCCGCCTGCACCGCGTCCACTTTTGGCAAGGTGGCAAGCACGTTTCGCGTCACCATCGTGATCTTACCGAGCTTACTCTTGCTGGTTACTCGAATTGCGTTCACACCGTTCTGTAATGCCACTTTTTCGCTAAAATTCCCGTCTGTGTCGGTCAACACCGGTGAATCATTCACACTAATGTCCGCACCCGGCGTCGTGCTGCCGCTCACATCTATCACCGAACCGGTCAGAGCCACATCTGCGGCCGGACTCGTCACCGACAACCGTGGCGGTGCCGCTAGCGCCGAGAACTGCCACAGCAAATAGCCGACCACCACCGCCGCCAGCACCAAACCACCCAGCGCTGCCAGCACCGGTCCGGTAATCACAAACCGCTTCGGTCGCTCCATCTTGGCCCGCCGGGTCTCGCCCTTCGCCAGACCACCGCGCTCTTGCACGTACGCTACCGCTACCGCGTTACCGTCAAGCCCCAGGTGGTTAGCGTAATGCTGCACAAACCCCCGCGAGTAAATATCGTTCGGCAAACTCGAATAATCCCCACCCTCCAGCGCCGTCAAAAACTTCCCTCGGATTTTCGTGTCTATCTCAACCTGAGCTAGGCTCATTCGCAGCTGTTGCCGCCGCGCCTTGAGCTGCTGTCCCACATTCAACTGTTGCCCCGTCTGGGCCTTCTTTCTCGGTTCTTCAGGCATAAACTAATTGTAACCTGATTCTTATTCGTCGTAGGGCTCAGCCGGGCGCATCCCCGCCGCTTCGGGCGTACCCGACCCAGCGTGAATCTGATCCAAGCTCGAAATCAGCACATCCCGCGGTCGCGCCCCGTCCGCCGGTCCAATAATCCCCCGCTCTTCCAGCAAGTCGAGCAACCGCGCCGCTCGCGCATAGCCGATCCTCAGCCGCCGCTGCAACATGCTAGCACTCGCCTTGCCCGCGCGGAACACCGCCTCAGCTGCCTCGTCAAACATATCGTCGTCCGGCTCGCCAAAGTCGCCACCACCGCCACCCCCCACGCTCTTGCCACCAATCGTTACTTTCTGCGCCAGTACCTCGTCGTTGTATTGCGGGCCACGCGCCTTACGCAGATAATCCGTCACTGATTTCGTTTCGTTCTCGTCCACGAACACGCCCTGAATACGCCGCGGCTTAATAAACTCAGGGCTCATAAACAGCATGTCACCCTTACCCAGCAGCTTCTCGGCGCCCATTTGATCCAAAATCGTACGCGAGTCCACCTGCGAAGCCACCGAAAACGCCAGCCGCGCCGGAATGTTGGCCTTGATAATGCCCGTAATCACATCCACACTCGGCCGCTGCGTCGCCAGCACCAGGTGGATACCTACGGCCCGCGCCATCTGCGCTAAGCGTACAATCAGACCTTCCACATCGGCCGCCGCCAGCACCATTAGGTCAGCCAACTCGTCGATCACTACCACGATGTACGGCATACTGTCTTCCTTATGAGCCTTGTTGTACTCCACGATGTTGCGATTGCCCACCTCGGCCAGCAATTTATACCGCCGCTCCATCTCTGCCACCGCCCATTTCAGCGCCGAAATACACTTCTCCGGCTCCACAATCACTGGCGTCAACAGATGCGGAATGTCATTGTACAGACCCAACTCCACCCGCTTCGGGTCTACCAGGATCAGCTTCATGTCATTGGGCGAATTCCGGTACAGCAAGCTCGTCAACAAAGTGTTAATCATTACCGACTTACCCGAGCCAGTGGCACCAGCAATCAGCATATGAGGCATCTTCGCCAAATCGGCGGTCATCGGAATACCCGATACATCCCGACCCAGCGCAAAGGTCAGCGGCGCCGTCTCCTTCTTCACCTCGGGCGCGCTGAGCACGTCGCGCAGCCGCACCGTCGCGATCTTCTTGTTTGGAATCTCCACACCCACCGCTGATTTACCTGGAATCGGCGCCTCAATCCGGATCGGGTGCGCCGCTAAACTCAGCGCCAAGTTAGTGTCGAGCCCCGTAATCTTGTTCAGCTTCACGCCGGCTGGCGGCAAAAACGTGTATTGCGTCACCGTCGGACCTACGTTCACCTCGCCCATCGTCACGCCAATCCCAAAGCTCTCCAGCGTCTCTTTTATTACCTGGGCATTGTGCTTCACATCACCCGCATCAGCCTTAGTGCTAGTAGCTTGTAACAAGTCCAAGCTCGGCGCCACCCACTCCTCCTCGGAGTTTGCTGTCAAAGCCTCCTCGGGCTTCTGGGGTGTTGGCACCGGTGCCGGCGGCCGTTTCATCATGCCTAGGTTCAGCTCGCCCTTCACTGGCAGCGCGTTCGGCGCCACCGCCTCAGCCGACGCCCCAGAGTTATCGTTCACCTTCAGCTCCATCAGCTCGGTCGCCGGCGCCGGTTCACCTTCCGGCTTCTCCCTCGTAAACCCACCAAACAACGTCTTGATCAGCACCTTCAGGTTGGTATTGGTCGCCAGGATCAAGAACACCGCGATCAGCGCCAGTAGCACCACCACCGACGCCACCGTGTTCATCACATTTAGCATCGATGATGAAATCCCATAACCTACCAAGCCGCCACCATTTCCGGCCATCGCCTGCGCCTGACCATTATCGCGCGAGGCACCCACAATGTGCAGCAATGCCGCCACACTCGCCACCAACCCAAACCAGCCAAAGTAACTCACGCCCGTCACCGGATGTTCATCGTCAGCCCGAAACAGCCGAAACGACATGCTCGCAAATACCACTGGCAGCAGATACGCCGAGTACCCCAGAAACACGCGCAACGCATGGAACATGCCGGTTACTAGCGATCCTCCAAAATCAAAGCAGGCAAACACTAGCAGTAACGCTAACGCCCCTAAAAACACCGCCGATATCTGGCGATGCGCCTCAGGCGATAGCGCCGGCTCGGTCCTAACCTTCTTCCGCGAGGCCGTAGCTCGGCGTTTACTTGCAGTTCTGGTCGGTTTCTTGTTAGCCATACGCTGGCATTATATCAGACCATAAGGGGCAATCGCTGGGAGATACTAACCCAAGTTTGCAGGGTCAGGTCCGATGATCCGGCCTATGACCCTTCACCCGCTCCCTCTTTGCCCATCAAGATAGGCCTTTCGCCATAAACTGTTATTTCATCGTGCCTGTAGAAGCGCTTGAAGTAGTCAAAACGTAAGCATTTTGTACAATTTTTGTGTTCTAATAACTTACCCTATAATCTGAACACCTGTTGTACTCGTTACCACACCCAACCGAAGGAGCACCCGGCAAAGCGAAGGCCCAACTGCATGGATCACCAATGTGGCACCATGCGTTGGGCCGCAGCTAATAGTATTAGGGATGTCGAGAGAGGACTAAACCTCGTTGATCACGGGCAAGATCATTGGGTTGCGCTTGGTCTTAGAGTACAGCAAGTCGCCTACCTCATCACGCAGCTTGAGCTTAAACTTCGCCCAATCGGTCGGCTCTTTCACATTGCGCTTCTCAAACGCTTTGCGCACCTCAGCCCGGGCCTTGTTAATCAGGTCCTCATTCTCTTTCATATAGATGAACCCGCGCGAAATGATATCTGGACTCGTAATTAGTCGGCCGGTCTTGCGCGACACCGTGGCCACGATCATAAACACACCGTCACCGCCCATCGCTAGACGGTCGCGCAGCACCACGCCTTCCACGTCGCCCACACCGGCTCCGTCCACCATCACCGCACCGGCGGGCACTCTCTGGCCCTTCTGCGCCTTACCACTCGCGCTCAACTCGAGCACATCACCGTTGTCGCACACAAACACATTCTCTTTGGGCAGGCCCGCCGCTACCGCTATCTCAGCGTTGTACACCAGGTGATGGAACTCACCATGGATCGGCATGAAGTACTTCGGCCGCACCAGTTCTATCAGCTCGGCCACCTCGTCGCGGTAGGCATGACCACCAATGTGCAATGGGCCATGGTTGTTCACCGCTGCCGTCGAGTTCTGGTACACGATTGCACCCTCTCGCATCAGGTCGTCCACCAGCCGCAAAATCGACACGTCGTTGCCCGGAATCATACTGGAGCTAAAGATCACTGTGTCACCCGGCTTAATCTTAATGTTCTGGTGATCGCCTGTACTCATGCGCACGAGCGCCGAATTCTCCTCACCCTGCGAACCCGTACACAGCACCGTCACCTGTTTGTCTGGCATATTGGCAGTATCTTGCACCCGCACGATCATGCCAGAGGGCACCTTCAGGTAACCCATCTTCACGCACAACTCCACGTTCGCCAGCACTGAGCGCCCCACCAGCGCCAACTTCCGGCCGCTCGCGTGAGCCACGTTAATAATCATCTGCATACGCGAGAACGAGCTCGAGAACGCCGAAATAATCACCCGGCCCTCAGCCCGGCCAAACAGGTCCATCAGCGTCGGCTCCACCACCTTCTCGCTGGGCGTGCGACCCGCCGCGTCACAACGGGTCGAGTCGCTCATTAGTAGCAGCACCCCCTCGTCACCCAGCTCCTTGAACCGCGCCAGGTCAATATGCTTGCCGTCCAGCGGATCGGGATCAATGCGCCAGTCGCCGGTGTCGATAATCGTTCCCACCGGCGTCCTGAGCACAATTGCAGCCGCGTCAGCGATCGTGTGTGTCACCCGAACCAGCTCAATGTTAAACGCCGAGCCAATCTGTACCCGCTCGTGCTTGTCCGGATCAAGGACCACGAACTTCGGCGTGTGGATCTTAAATTCTTCAATTTGCTTTGCTACCATTCCAAGCGTAATCCGCGCCCCGTACACCGGCACCGGGAACTTCGGAAACATGTAGCCCGCCGCCCCAATGTGGTCCATGTGGCCGTGCGTAATGATAATACCCCGCACCTTGTGCCGGTTCTTCTCCAGATAAGTTACGTCCGGAATAATGTAATCCACCCCCGGCTGCTGATCGATTTTTGGGAATGTGAAGCCCACGTCCAAGATCACAATGTCGTTGCCATATTCAATGGCCGCCATGTTTTTGCCGATCTCGCCCAGGCCACCCAGCCATATCACGCGCAGTTTGGGATCACGAGTCACCTGGTTGGCCGGGCCGCGATTACCCGCAGGCCCCTTCTTGGACTGCTGGTTGCCACCCAAGCCGTTATAAGCGCTCTTGTTTACGGGCATCACATCCAATGACGGCAGCAGATCGGTGTGGCTCGGCATCTGCTGCTGCAGACGACGCCGCTCCCGCGAAGCCGATTTGCTCACACCCGACGATGCCTGAGCTTGCCCCGGTGTCTGATTCTGTTGCTGAGGCGCCGGCCGTCCCTGCTGGCGCATCGGCTGCTGGGCACCCGGCGCACCAGTAGCCTGAGCCGCCTGCGGCCGGTTGCTCGACCGGTTCACATTACGTTGTCCTTGCGGCGCTGGGCGGCCGCCCGCCGGACGGTTGGCATTCGGCCGCGGTGGCTGTCCCACGCCAGCGTCACCGCGTTCAGGGTTGTTGTTTGATTTGTTTGGTTCCAATTACTTTCCTTTCTGCAGCGGCTACGAAGCCGCCATTTTACTAAAAATTAATAATTACGTTACGAAATCTTTTTCAGGATCGCTGGTATTAAATTAAAGTCATCGATCAAGGTTTGACGCATTCCGCCGTTGTATAGAGCCGCCGCCGGGTGAAACAGCGGCAGGTACACCTGGCCATCCTTGCGCACTGGCTGGCCGTGGGCTTGGCTGATCCGCAGTTCTGGCAAAAACACACTCATAGAATGCCGCCCTAAAAACACCACCAGTTTGGGCTGGATAACCGCTAGTTGCTGCCTCAGATACGGAATAAATTCCGCGATCTCCTCTGGCGTTGGATCTCGATTGTCGGGTGGGCGATACTTCACGATGTTCGTGATGTAAATATCCGCCCGCTCCCAGCCAATACCCGCCAGCATTTCGTTCAAAAACTTGCCGGCCGCGCCCACAAAGGGTGCGCCCTGCAGATCCTCGTTCTTGCCCGGGGCCTCACCAATAAACACCACTTCGGCATTGGGATTACCTGCGCCAAACACCAACTGCGTGGCGCTCGCCCGCAAATGCGGCGTCACGCCATCGGCTTCAATCGCCCGCGCGATCCGCTCGAGCTCATTGGCCTTGCTAATTTTGGTTTCTTCCATGCACCCTCATGTCGGTTGGGTGGTTGCGGTTTGCCGCGACCCTTCGGAGGACCCGCTTTTAAGCGAGGCCCCCTCGTGACGAAGCAAATTACTCTTGCTCTTGGTGAGACTTCTGCGGCTCAGCAGCCGCTTTCATACTCAGGTTAAGACGTCCTTGCGCGTCGACCTCAGTCAGTTTCACGCGCACCTTGTCACCCAATTTTACCACATCGCTCACCTTTTCCACGCGCTTGTCGGCCATTTGTGAGATGTGCACCAAGCCGTCTTTGCCCGGCAAAATGTTCACAAACGCCCCAAACTCCATCAGTCGTACCACTGTACCCTCGTATACTCTGCCCACCTCGGGGTCCTCAGTGAGACCACGAATGATCTCGATAGCCCGGTCGGCTCCGTCCTTGTCGGTACTGGCGATCATTACCAGCCCAGAATCCTCGATGTCGATCTCCACTCCAGTCTCAGCAATAATCTTGTTGATCGTCTCGCCGCCCTTTCCAATCACTAACGCAATCTTCTCGGGGTTAATCATTACCTTGTAGATACGCGGCGCAAATGGCGACAGATCCTCGCGCGGAGCGCTAAGCACTTCCATCATTTTACCCATGATATGCGCCCGGCCTTCCTTAGCCTGCGCTAGAGCATCCTTCATAATCTTGGGCGTAATACCCTTCACCTTAATGTCCATCTGAAGCGCCGTAATGCCGTCCTTGGTACCGGCCACTTTGAAGTCCATGTCGCCAGCGAAGTCTTCCACGCCCTGCAGGTCAGTCAAAATCACGTAGCCGCCCTTGCCATCGGTCACCAGCCCCATGGCGATACCGGCCACCGGCTTGCGCAGGGGCACACCGGCATCCATCAGCGACAGGGTCGAGCCACACACGCTCGCCATCGAGCTCGAACCGTTCTGGCTCAATACCTCACTCACGGTGCGGATGGTGTACGGAAAGTCCTCCACCCCAGGGATCACCGGTAGCAGCGCCCGCTCAGCCAGAGCGCCATGGCCAATCTCGCGACGGCCCGGCGACCGCATCGGCCGCACCTCGCCACTTGAATAACCCGGCGCATTGTAGTGATGCATATACCGCTTAGTGGTGTCCTCTTCCATAGTGTCGATCAGCTGTGCGTAGGTCGTGCTCGCCAGTGTGGTCACATTCAACACCTGAGTGGTGCCACGCGTAAACAGCGCTGAGCCGTGCGTGCGCGGCAACAGTCCCACGGCTGCCGAAATCGGCCGCACCTCAGTGGTTTTGCGCCCATCCGGCCGCTCGCCCTCCTCCAAAATCGCCCGGCGGATCTCAGTGTCAATCACCTTCTTAAATGCCACTTCCATATCGGCCCGCTCGTAATCGTTCTCAAATTGTGCAACCACCTCTTTTTCGAGGTTGCGAATCGCGTCATGTCGCACATAGTGATCCTGGTGCCGAATAGCCGGTCCCAGACGGTCTTTCAAGAAGTCGGCAATCGCACCCGCCAGATCCTCGTCGGCCTTAAACAACTCGTACTCTTTCTCTTTCACGCCCAGCGCTTTCACCACCGCCTGCTGCAATTCAATCAACGGCTGAATGCTCTTGTGGGCCAACTCAATAGCCCGAATCATCGTCTCCTCGTCAACCTCATTGGCGCCAGCCTCCACCATCATGATAGCGTCCTTGGTTCCAGCCACGGTCAGATCTAGCTGCGAGTTCTGCATTTGCTCCTCGCTCGGGAACGCCACCAGCTCGCCATCCACCAGGCCGACCCGCACGCCCGCTACTGGGCCCTCAAATGGAGCACCCGACAGCATAAGCGCCGTCGATACCGCCGTCATGGCGATAATGTTCGGCGCGTACTCCAGGTCAGCGCTCACTACTGTCGCCACTGCCTGCACGTCGTGCCGGTAACCTTTCGGAAACAGCGGTCGAATCGGCCGGTCAATCAACCGTGCACTAAGCGTCGCGTGCTCGCTCGCCCGTCCCTCGCGTTTAATAAACCTCGAGCCCGAAATCTTTCCCGAAGCGTAAAACCGCTCTTCGTAATCAATCAGTAATGGGAAAAAGTCGATGCCATCACGCGGCATGTTACTCACTACCGCCGTTCCGAGCACCACCGTGTCGCCATAACGCACTGTCACGGCACCGTCAGCCAAAAAACCCATTTTGCCGGTCTCTATAACCAGTTCACGACCACAAAACTCAGTTTTAAACTGCTGAGTCTTCCCGCCGAACGGGTTGATGATTTGTTGTTCCATACAATCCTTCTCGATGTGGCGCGTACGTGCCAGGGACAAGGGATCAAATGAAAGTCTTCGTTTCATCCCAAAGCTCAGGCACATACCACGTACACAGGCCACTAGGTTATCAAACCTGGATGTGTCTAGTGCGAAATTATACTACTCGCCCGCCAAAAACCCAAATTACCAGGTGCCAAAGCGAAGCGAGGACCGCCAGCGCAGGTCCCCGCTACGTGCTAAGGTCGTAACCTCCGTCTAGCGACGCAGGTCGAGTTTCTTCAGAACCTCTTGATAACGAGACGGATCGCGCTTGTTCAGGTAGTCCAACAGTGAGCGGCGCTTACCAACCATCTTCAGTAGCCCACGACGAGAATGCTCGTCCTTCTTGTGCTCCTGCAGGTGCTTGGTCAGGCTCTTAATTTGCTCTGTAAAAATACCAATCTGAACTTCCGGCGAACCGGTATCTTTTTTGTGGGTAGCGAGCCCAGCAATAACCTTGGATTTGGTCTCAGGCTTTAACATAACGCAAGTATATTAGCATTTTTACCCATATATAGCAAGGGCCGTATATCTATTACTCAAATATTCATCATTCGGGCCGTCACCATCGCCGTATCGGCCGCCTCCAATTCTACCGCGTCTTCCAGGTGGTAGTCGCCCACTTCGATGCGAACTAGGCCCGTCAAATAAGCTCCGGTGCCAAGCATCTTGCCCAAATCCTCGGCCAACGTTCGGATATAAGTTCCGCTCGATACCTTAGCGTTAATCTCTAACCGCGGGTAGTCGTACTTCACCAGCCGATTCTCATATACCATTACCTGCCGCGCCGGAATCTCCACTTGCTCGCCGGCCCGCACACGCTTATACGCTTCGCGACCATTAATCTTGATCGCCGAGTACACCGACGGTACCTGCGTAATCTCACCGGTCAATTGCACCAGCGCCGCCTCCACCTGAGCCAAGGTAGGCACCCGATCGCTCACCGGTAAGATTTCGCCCTCCACGTCGCCGGTGGAACTGTTAGCGCCCAATCGGATCTCGGCCACGTAGCGCTTATCTAGCTTGGTCAGCGACATGGCTTGTTTGCAGCCAGCGCCAAACAACATCAACATCAGCCCACTCGCGGCTGGGTCCAACGTGCCGGCATGGCCAATCTTGCGCACATCAGTACTACGACGCAACCGCCGGATCACATCAAACGATGTGATCCCCACCGGCTTGTTTACCAGCAGCAGCCCATCCACGCAGATTACTTGCCGCTATCTTCGGTTTCGTTCTCGACGTGACGACGAGCTAGGATCTCCGCCGCCGCCGCAAAGTCGGCCATTGGTGGCATGCTAGCCTCTGGCTCCTGGGCCATCTGCTCCGGCACCTCTTCCGGTTCGCTTAGTTCAATGTGACCGGGATCAATAATCGGCAGTTCCGGACCCCTCGAGCGCGCATTCTGCTCGGGCATAACTGGACCTGCCACCGTCGGCTCGGCCGACTGCTCCACTGGGCCTGTCATCACCGGTGCATTATCGTGTAAAATTTCGGGCACCACTGGGCGCACCGCCTCCGGCATGCGTACGTCGGTCTCCCTTACGGGCTGTTCACGGCGCTCATTGCGCTCATTATTGCGCTCCAGATTGCGCTCCGAGCGCTCGCTACCCCGGCCATCACGGCCCATACCACCCGAATTCCCGGCCGGCCGGCCGTCACGCTGCCGCTCATTGCGCTCGCCTCGTTGGTTCTGGTCGCCACCCTTGTTATCACGATACAGCGCCTTCACCACCGCCTGCTGCCGTGCGCCGGCCGCCATCATTTGGGCAGCCACCGTCAGGCTCTTGGAGGTGGTGTGCGCGGCTGTAAACCGATCGGTTGAGGCCACAATACCCATTAGCAACGTCGTTGCCATCTGCTCGTCCAGTAGCCCGCCCTGCAAGCTCTCACTCAAAGCCACCAGCATCTCACATAAGCTCGACGCATTTGGCTCAATCAGGTTAACCGCACCGTAATTCTCATTAGACCGGTGGAAATCTATGTTCACAACCGGAATATCAGCAAAGGTCTGCTGGTTCTGCTCATAAATGCGGTCCAACCGCGCCCTGGTCGGCACGCCCAGCACAATCGCCAAGTCGTAGTGAAAGGTGCCGTAATCAAACGTCACATCGCTCGGCGCGAACCCACCCTTAAACGGCGTAATAAATATGTGCAGCTTTCCGTCTTGCACCTCATAGCGCAGCTTGTCCACCTCTGCCTTGCTCACGTCCACCTTCAGCACGAAGTCGCGCTGACCGGCCGGTTGCCGCTCAATCGCAGCCGTGTCCAGAACTTGTACGGCAGGCGGCAAGCTATCGCTCACCACAGCCGTCACCTTCTTACCGAACTTCTGCAAAATTTGGGTCAAACCAATCACCGCCGCCACCTGATCTACCGATGGGTGCTGAGCGGTTGTTACAAGAATTGTTTCAGCCTGACGAATGGCCTCAGAGGTTTGCTGCTTCGGGGTAAGATCCATAATTCACATAATCTACCTCATTTTAGCCATTTTGTCAATGGTTATGCTTATGCTAGCGCAACCTGCACACCCGCTTCCTTTACAAATGCCCCGAAATCAGGTATATTCCCCTGGTACTTTTAGGAACGACACATGCCCATCATTCAATCTGCCATTAAGCGCGCCAAGCAATCGCTCGTTCGTCGCAGCCGTAACCTGCACGTCAGGCGCGAAGTTAAGCGCGACATTACCGCCCTTCAGACTGCCATCGCCGATGGTCAAGCCGGCGAGATCCAGGAGAAGTTGAACGCGGCCTATTCGGAAATCGACCGCGCGGTTAAGAAACACACCATCCACAAGAACACCGCCGCCCGCCGCAAGAGCCAACTGGCCCACGCCGTAGCTAAGGGTTTGGGCGCCGAAGCCGTTCCGGCCGAGACAAAGACCACCAAGGGCGCCGGCAAGAAGGCTGTCACCACCAAGGCGACCACCAAGAAGGCTCCGGCCAAGGCTCCTGCTGCCAAGAAACCAGCCGCCACTAAGGCCACTCCTAAGGCCTCGGCCACCAAGAAGGCTCCGGCCAAGAAAACCGACGACAAGTCCGAGAAATAATCTCGCGACCACACTCTCGAAGAGGCCCTCACGGGCCTCTTTTTTGTACCTAAATCACCCCGAGCTCAATCAGCCGCTTAATCGCCAACTGGTCGCCATTAAAGGCTAGTCCGTCAAAATCAATCTCTTTCGCCGCCACCATCACCGAATCAACCACATCGTCTCCCGGCGTAATCTTTACGCCCGGCTTCAACTCGGCCCAGAAGACTACTCCCATCGCGGTCGTATTCTCGCCGCCAAATAGATACGTATCCGACACGCTCGTTACGTAATGTAGAGGACCAAAATCCTCCCCAGACAAACCCAGCTCTTCCTGCAGCTCTCTCGCCACTGTCGCTTCAAACGTTTCACCGAGCTCACAAAACCCTCCCGGCATATTAAGCTTCCCCTTAGCCGGCTCTACTCCTCGCAC
>DASXHH010000010.1:0-28034 GCA_036488585.1 Candidatus Saccharimonadia bacterium
GGCTTCCAGACCTTCTTGGTGTGGCGCTGCGAAAAGCTGACATTGCTGCCGTATTGCTTGCCTTTACCGGTGAGTTCACATATTTGCATAATATATCCTTCGATTCAGATATATATTTTACCTGAATAACAGGGAAGAGTCAACCGACTTACGCTGCCGGATGGTATACTTAAATCTAGAGTATGTTAGGGAACCTTAATCTTACCAATATTGTTGTCGTGCTGATCTGTTTGGTGGTGAGTATGACCATCCATGAATTCATGCACGCGTATGTGGGTTTTAAGCTCGGTGATACGACGGCTATGGAGCACGGTAGGATTAGCTTCAATCCGCTACATCACATCGACCCCTTTATGACAGTAGTGTTACCGGCAATTACGTTGTTGGTATTCCACACACCCGTTTTAGCAGCTAAGCCAGTGCCGTTTGACCCACGTTATGTTAAATATGGTGAATATGGGGCGGCGCTGCTTGCGTTAGCTGGCCCTGCCAGTAACCTAGTATTGGCGCTCCTTGGTGCAGCCCTTCTACGCAGTGTTGATCTTGGGTTTTTCTTTGGGCAAGTTGTCTCGGTTTTTGTCGAATTAAACGTATGGCTCGCGATTTTCAATCTCATCCCTATCCCGCCACTCGATGGCTCGCGTGTGCTATACGCGTTTGCTCCTGAAGCGGTGCAGGAATTTATGCAGCAAGTTGAGCCTTATGGGTTCTTTATAATCATCGCTTTGGTGTTATGGGGCGGAGGTTCTGGCGTGCTTCAGAATCTCGATCAATCAGTGCTTAATATATTGCAATAACAGGTACAGTATTGATGTTACATTTAGAACAATACTTTCCATTTTTGTAAGACAATTTTAGCTTTGCCTCCAACGAGGTATAATATGTAGTGCTGGGTCACGGATGTCTTCAAAAGCGTCTTGCCGACAAATGATTAACTGAATACTAATCATTAGGGAATCCTGAAATTATAGGCCGTGGTCTATGATGGTGGATGCCCACCTGGAATTTTTCAGGTTAGTCACGTCGGCGCCCAGCTACTAAAAAAGACTAAATCAAACGATTTAGTCTTTTTTGATGGTCGGGGTGACAGGACTTGAACCTGCGACCTCACGGCCCCCAGCCGTACGCGCTACCAACTGCGCCACACCCCGGTTTTTTAACTTAGCTAGTATGCAACAAGTAACCTCTAAAAATCAATCTGTGGTCAGGGCGGCCTCGTCGCTCGAGGCCGCCCATCACCGTGTCCCGTCAGACCAGGGCGATCACGTCGCCGTACCTTATTGTTCCTGGTTCAACGATCGAGGCAGAGAGCCCGAATCGGTTGTCTTGATGGGTCTTGAGCCACCTCAACAGGTTCGGAGCCGCCTCCAGCTGGAATTGCGGCCGGCCCGGCAGCGCACACCGCCTCGTGCGGTTGTCGAGCTTAACTACGAGGTTGTTGCCGATTCGCATCCGCTGGCCGACCCAACCAACCTCGGCCCAGGGCAGGATGTCGTCCAGCGTCTGGATGACCACCTGGGGTCTCGTCCGGCGGACCATGCCCCGTGTCCTGGTTAGTTCCTCGGCCGCCTGCACCGAAGCGCTGGTGACGATATGGATGTCCACTTCGTCGGCGAAGGTGTCCGGCCTCACCGGCTGGCCGTCTATCCGCCGCTGTGGGCTCGGCTCGTCACTGATCTTCACGATCTTCGCCGGGAAGCCCAGCAGTGCGGACAGCGCTGCCCGCACGCCTGGATCGTCGTGTGGACCCTCGTAATAGCCCTCTGTCTCGGGTACGCTTACCCAATACAGCTCCTCACCGCGACTGGGATACGCCCACGCGCCCACGGTTAGCAGCGGGACCCCCGCGCTCTGCTTGGCGGTAAGCACCTCGCCAGCCTCATTAATGACCGCGATGGCGTGATCGCCCTTGACCGATCTGCCGATCTCCAGCATTTCGACCTTAGGGCCGACCATGCTTTTCCCTGGGTATTGGAAAAGCTCCCCAACACAGCCAATCACCCTGCCTACTGGCATAGGTATCAGCTCCCTTCACTCTTTGAACACGGACGAAAGCAACTATACAATAAAAATGACTCTAGGCCAAGAGAATGAATCCACTCCGCAGACACCGTCCGGCCTACCAACTTTTCCCTGCGAATCGCAGGTGGGTGCCCTCAGTCACGTGGACCACGGTCCCGGACAATCTTAGACTCCCGTTGGTAAAGATACAGAGAAAAATTTATGGGCCTTGGACGTATGTCGCAGAGATACTCTTATTTTACTACACTCCTACCAGGCTAGGGCAATATGGCATGGGGCAGCAGCAGACTTACAATCGCCAGCACAATCTGCGCCACAAAGCCGGCGATAAACTGGTACCCCAAGAGCATCACCAGCAGCAAAAACATAAACCCGGCCCGCTCAATGCGGTCCATAACCTCCCGCAAGGCCTCGGGCGCCGCCGCGTACAATACCCTTGAACCATCCAGCGGCGGAAACGGAATCATGTTAAATACAAACAAGCCCACGTTCACGATTATAATTGCCTCAAATATCAACGCGCTAGTTGGGTTGAATGGCAGTAGTCTAAACCATAGTGAAAAAAACAACGCAATGAGCAAGTTAGTGAGCGGACCTGCCACACCCACTAGCGCCGCTCCCCACCGTCCACCGCGCACCGCCCACGGGTTAAACGGCACCGGCTTGGCCGCAGCAAACACCACCGGCGAATGCAGCAGTATCAGTAGTAACGGCAACGCCAGTGTCGCCAGTGGATCAATATGCGCCAGCGGGTTGAGCGTCAGCCGCCCCTCGCGCCGGGCCGTCGTGTCCCCCAAATAGTGTCCCGTCCAGGCATGCGCAAACTCGTGCAGGGTTAGCCCCAAAATCAACGCCGCCAATTGTGCAAACATTTCCATGCCGTCTATTGTACCCTACTAAACACCTGCCCGCTTTGGCGTTGACTTATCTGTACAAATCGAGTACACTATCCAAGTTGTTAAGGAAATAGTCATGGCCTACGCCTGCGACATTACCGGTAAAGGAAAACAGTTCGGTAACAACGTACCGTTTTCCCAGAAGAAGACCCGCAAGGTCTGGAAGCCCAACCTCCAACCTAAAACCATCATGGTTGGCGGTCAAAAAGTGCGCCTCAAGCTCGCCACTTCCACTATCCGTACTCTCAAGAAATGGGAGCGCGAAGAGGTTGCCCGCCAGGCTAAAAATCAAGCTGCCCAGGCTGAGACCAAATCTCCAGCTCCGGCCACCGCTTAAGACCACCCACTCCGTACTTGAAACCCCCCATTTCTGGGGGGTTTTCGTGTCATTACAAATCGGAGGCACCTATCGACGTCGTCTAAGTCCGAGCGCTAAGATCCAGCCCTCGTCAGCAACACCACCTGGGTTTCGGCGCCGGGTTCACTCACGGTAATCCGTAGCTTGCTCTCTGGTTCTGGGCTCACGCCCATTTCCTTCAAAAACTTCTCCACCCCGTCTTGTGGCATCGGATATGTTGTTTTTTCGTCATCATAATGCACTGGTACCACGTAAGTCGGCTCGAGCTGCGTCACCACACTGGCCGCTCCTTCGGCATCCAGCGTTAAGCCATGGCCACCCACCGGCACCACCAGCACATCCACTTGGCCGAGGTTCTCCACCTGATCCTCGTCCAGCTTGCCAGCGATGTTTCCCGTTACCACCACGTTGATCCCATCCACCACAATGCTGTAAGCCGTGCCCCTATAACCCGACTCGTCGATATGCAGCCGCGCCGGCACGCCAGTAATCGTGGCGCCCTTCACCTCGTACTCGCCTGGCCCTTCAAACATCTTCGCACCCTCGATCGTCGAGTAGCCTTCAGGACCAGTCAGCACCACCACATCCGCCTTAGCGTTGAGCTTGCCCAGCCCAAACGATGCATCGAATGGGTCGCATACCATGTTTAAATTCTTACCGGCCAATTTGACGCTCCCTGCGCCCAAATAGGTGATGTCCAAACCAGTTCTCCCGAGTTACTGTTATTTCCTGCCCCGCCCGAGCGATTTACGGCTCACGCTTAGGTACTCACCAAATGTAACATCACTGTGCGCCAGTGGCTTCTCTTGGCCGTCGATCAACACAATTTTCTTAGCTTCCAGCACAGTAGTAATGAAGCGGTCGTTCAAACTCAACCTATACTGGTACTCGTCCGGCGTCAGCGCGGAGTAGTTCAGCTCTCGGCCCATTTCCTTTTCCATGTCTGCCACCACTTTAGCCAGCCGCGCCTTGTTCACGTCGCCCACCACGAAAATATCGACTGGTGTCTTGTTCTCCCGCGCGAAACTACCCGTCAAGAACGCAAACGTCACCGCCCCAGTTGAACGCAATCGCTTAATAATTTTGTCCTCTTCCCGCGTCTCCTTTACCACCGGATCCTTCGATTTCATCGGCATTGTCGTGAAGATGCCACGCAATTGCTCGTAGTATTCGTACTTGGGGTTCACCTCGTAATACAAACGGTTATTGGCACCATCCGAAGACACCAGCCCAATACTCAATAAGTTCGCCAGTTCCCGCCGCACCGAGTTTATTTGCTCGTCAATTTTGCGCGTTATTTCGCGCACATAAAATGGCCGTCCTGGATTATTAAAAAACAGGCTTAAAAGCTTCACGCGAGTCTTTGAACCAAATAATTGCTCGACCATTTTATCCTCGAAACCGCCTATTTATACCTGTTCGTTGAGTCAAAGTATAACAAACTGGCCCGTTGGTAACTAGTTGCATCAGCCAATTATTCGCTATTTTATGAGCGACACCACGAGCGCAATGGCCGCCGACAGCATTACGGCAAAGCATGCCCACAGCCCCAGCTTGGACCAACCACCACTCTTGTGCTTGCCCATTACGTCCTCGCGGCTCGAGACATGAATAATCAAGAAAATTAGCGGCACCGCCGCCAGCCCATTAAATACTGCCGCGAAGATCAAAGCTTTAATCGGGTCGAGGCCGATAAAGTTAAACACCAGCCCAGCCAGCGTCCCGAAGATAATTACAAAGTAAAATTCCCGCGCCTGTTTAAATTTTCTAAATAGCCCCTCGCGCCAATTGAAAGTCTCCGCGATCGCATACGACGACGAACCCGCCAGCACGGGCACGCTCATTAGCCCAATCCCAATTACGCCGACTGCGAAGATTAGCTTAGCCATGTAGCCGGCATCAGGAAAACCGTGCACCAATGGCTCCAGCGCTCTAGCCGCATCCGCCGCCGAGTTAATGTTGGTGATCCCGTGTGCTCCCAACACCACCGCCCCAACCACGATGATGAACCAGGCCACCACGTTCGAGAACAGCATCCCGATCGCCGTATCAATCCGCAATCGTTTAAGGTACGGCTTCGTCAGCTTGGGCACGCCACCCCGCTGTGCTAGCCGATGCGCCGCAATCTCCTCCTCCACCACCTCGCTCGTCTGCCAAAAAAACAGGTACGGCGAAATAGTAGTACCCAAAATCCCTACCAGAATATAGATAAATGCCGGGCTCCACTGCACCTGGGGCATTATCGTCGCCTGCAGGGCCTGCGACCATGGCACATGCACCATAAGTGCCGTTATCACATACGCAAACAATGCCACCGATAACCATTTCAGGATGCGTACATAGGTTTTGTACGCTAGGAATACCTCTAGCATTAGCATCACCACCGCGAGCACTACTGCCAGCAACGCAAACGGCACCGGCACCAGCAGTTGCATGCTAGCAGCCATCGCGCCAATATCCGAACCAATATTTAGGGTGTTAGCCAATACCACCAACAGCACCACCGGATACAACACCACCTTTGGATAGCGATCTCGAATCACCGCCGCCAGCCCCTTGCCAGTCACCGCTCCAATCCGCATGCAAGCCTCTTGCACCGCTGTCATTAACGGGTAGGCCAACAACATCACCCATACGGTCGCTAGGCCAAACTGTGCACCCGACTGCGAATAGGTAGCAATGCCCGAAGGGTCATCGTCAGCCGCGCCGGTTATGATGCCCGGCCCCAACACACGGAGCAGCCGCCCAAAGTTTTTTTGCTGAGCTAGCCGCTTGGACCCCTCTGCCGGCTGCGCAGTGGCGAGTTCGGCCTCAGTGATCGCCTCATCAGGCATCATAATCATGGCCACAGCATAAGCGGTATTATCACCTATTGTCTACTGGGGGCGACTCTCGGCTACCCGCGCCGCTACTACCGCCAGCTCATCATCAATCGACTCAAGCTCTGTTACGCCGTACCGCCGCCTCAACGCCGCCAATATCAGGTGGTCAGCAAGCACCGGATTTTTCGGCAACACCGGCCCGTGCATATAAGTCCCTACCGCGCTACCAGTTACCGCACCTTCGCGGCCGCTCTTAGGGTCGTTACCAAAGCCTTTACTCACCGTACCCAGCGCCTCCTGGCCAGGCTCCAGCAGCGTCTGCCCCGAGTGATTCTCAAACCCCATCAATCGACCGAATTGGCTCTCCATCACAATGTTACCGATCATGCGTACCCGAGAGCCTACGGTACTCGCCCTAAACACATCAATTCCGGCAATCTCCTGCCCTTCCA
This sequence comes from Candidatus Saccharimonadia bacterium, assembly GCA_036488585.1. GTDB lineage: Bacteria > Patescibacteriota > Saccharimonadia > UBA4664 > UBA4664 > DASXHH01. The sequence goes on from DASXHH010000010.1 coordinate 6,551, forward strand.
TGGTCATAAACCCGCGCCCAAACAACTGATACATCCCACAGATCACCAGCATTGGCACCCCATCAGCCGCCAGTTGCCGCAGGTCCTCCCCGCGCTTGAGCAGGTCTTCGCCCATCACCATCTGCCCAGAGTCCTGACCACCACCGCCAAACACAATGTCAGCCGCGGCAAAATCAAAAGCTCTTCCCTCTTCCACTGCTCGTACATCTACCTCGTACCCACGCCATTCCAGCCGCTTTCGCAGCACCATAATGTTGCCCATGTCGCCGTAAATGTTCATTTCCCGCGGATATAGATGCGCTACTACGATCTTCTTCATTTCCAGACCTCCACCATCTGCGTCCGCTTTTCAAGCAATTTCCGAATCTGCAGCATCGCCGTGTACGTCGGCAAAATGTAAACTGTCTCACCTTTGGCGGTCATGCCCAGCAGCTTATTAATCGCCCCCTCGAAATCCCCACTCGGTTCACTCTCGATCCCCGCGTAATGCAACCGCAGCGCCATATCCGCCCCGCGGATTCCTGCCGTCACGATCTTTGGCCCGAATTCAGCCAGCACCTCCAGTGGCACGTCCCACAACCACGACACGTCGCGACCATCGGCGTCCAGATCATTAATCGCCAGCATCACCTTCAAACCCCGCCGCATCAAAAACGTCTCAAGCACCTGGGTAAAGCCAGCCGGATTTTTAATTAGCAGCAGATACACCGTCCGCCCCTCCAAACTCACCCGTTCCACCCGGCCAAACGCCGCCTCCGCCCGGCCCAACACCTCCACGATCTGCTCATCGCCCACACCCAAACCCTGAGCCACTACCATCGCCGCCAGTGCGTTGTACAGGTTATACGTACCCGCCAACGGAAAATGCAGCTGCATATGCTTACCACCAGCCGTCACCTCAAACTGCGAACCGTCCAAATCGGTGCTAATCACTTTGCTAATCGTCACCGCCGGTTTTGGCCTCTCAAAATGCCCCTTCGGACACCGGTAATGGCCAATATGCCCGTAAAACACCCGGCTAAACATCAATCGCTCTCGGCACACCGGACAGCGATCCGAATCCATTGCCGTCTGCGCCACCCCAGCACCTTCCGCCAATTGTTCCACCCCAAAGTATGTCACCTGGTTCGCATCAGCCGCATACTTGGCCAAACTCGCCACCAACGGGTCGTCGGCGTTCAAAAACAGCTCCGCCTTCGTGGCAGCAATCCCCTGCCCGATCACCGACGCCAGAGTATCGAGCTCCCCATACCGGTCCAGCTGGTCCCGAAACAGGTTCAGCACCACGATCGCCTTCGGCTGCACCGCCGGCGCCACCTGCCGCAAACTCGCCTCATCTACCTCAAACAGCCCCACCGTCGCGTCCAACCTCCCGTTCAGGTCAGCCTCTGCGATCAATGCCGACGTCACCCCACGCTTCAGGTTCGAACCCGTACTGTTCGTGAGCACCCGCTCGCCCGCTGCCTCAAGTGCTGCTGCGATCAGCTTGGTGGTAGTAGTCTTACCATTGGTTCCCGTCACCAACACCACACCGTGCGGCAACCGAGCCGCTAACTTTGAAGCCAGGTTCGGATCGAGCCGCTCCGCCACTAGGCCCGGCAGCGCCTGGCCACCACCCCGACCCAGCCACCGGCTCAGCTTGGCCGCCATCTTGGTTACAATTAAGGTTGCGGTTAACATGCCCTAATTATACCTGCCCGTGCAAAAACTCGCGCACCATCCGGTCAGCTTCGCCCGTGTTCTGCGCCCATCGGATTTGCTGATTACGCTTAAACCAAGTCACCTGTTTTTTGTACAGCGCCATGTCGCCGCGCACGAAATCCCGCGCGCCCTCCTCGGCCGTTTTTCGTCCCAACGCCACATCTTTAAATGCCCTGTACCCAATCACTGACAGCGCTTCTGAATCCCAACCGTAGGTTTCACCGATTGACTCAACCTCGCGAATAAAGCCTTGCGTAAGCATTTCCTCAACTCGTCGTTCAATTCGCCTTTGAGTAATTTCCTTATTCAACATCACACCTAGTAACAATGTCTCAGCTCGTGGTTCATTGCGCCGATCACGTGCCTGTCCGGCCGTTTCAATCGCTCGTAGCACCCGCCTGCGGTTGAGCAAATCCACCCGCTCGTATGCCCGCATATCCTCCGCCGCCAACAGCTCACGCAGCTCGTCGTCCGTCATCGCCTCCAACTGCTCCCTCCTCGCGGGATCGGCCGGCCCGGGAAACTCATAATCAAACGCCACGGCATCAATATATAGGCCGCTCCCTCCAACCAGAAACGGCACCTTACCCCGTGCCTGGATATCGGCTATGGCCGCCTCCGCCAGCGCCTTAAACGCCGCCGCACTTAGCCGCTCTCCCGGATCCACCACATCCAACAAATGATGCCGGACCCGAGCACGTTCTTCGGCTGTGGGCTTGGCCGTCCCAATATCCATACCTCGATAAATCGTGCGCGAATCAGCGCATACGATTTCGCCGTTATACCGAGACGCCAGTTCCAAGGCCAGCGCTGTTTTGCCGGATGCCGTTGGTCCCAAGATCACAATTAACCTACCTAATGTTGTGGCCAATACAACAAAGCTCCTACATCAACGCTGTAATCCTCGCTCACCTCAACCCCTTCTGCCCGCAACCTGTGAGCCTGCTCGCTTCGGCCACCGGGAAAAGCCCCTGCTAGCCCGCCCGTCTTGCTCACCACTCGGTGCCAGGGTAGCTCTTCGGGCCCAAAATGGGCTATTCCACCCACAATTCTAGCCGCTCGCGGGCTGCCACATAATGCCGCCAACTGCCCATACGTCATTACCCGGCCTGGCGGTATCTGAGCTACATGATCATAAACTTGCTCGGCCAAGGTCACCCGATCAACCCAATTATCACCCGGCGCCCATAGCGAGCCCGGTCCTGCCGGGCTCGCTCACGACCCACCGATCACACTCTTCTGTGCCCGCCCATCCGCCTCGCGCTGCAGTGCGGCCACAAACTCACCAACCGGTAGCTCACCCTCAAACTCACCGTGCCCCTGCCGCAGCCGCGGGCTCACCTGGCCACTCATGACCTCTTTTTCGCCCACCACCACCGTGTACGGCACTTTGGCCATACCCGCGGCGCGAATCTTCTTGCCCACGCTCTCGGCACTCGAGTCCACGCCCACACGCAGCCCCGCCCCTTCCATATCCATGCGCAACTTCTCGGCGTACTCAGTAATCGCTTTGGTGTCGTTCACCGGTGCCAACCGCACCTGCTCCGGCGCCAGCCACAGCGGGAAATTGCCGGCCAAATGCTCAATCAATATCCCAATAAACCGCTCCATCGAACCGTACACTACGCGATGGATCGCCACCGGCATCTTCTCCTTACCGTCGGAATCAGTGTATTTCAACTCGAAATTCAGCGGTTGCTGAAAGTCGAGTTGGATTGTACCCATCTGCCATGGTCGGCCCAGCACGTCTTTCATTAAGATGTCGATCTTGGGTCCGTAAAACGCCCCGTCTCCCTCGAGCACAAAATACTCACGGCCGCTCTCGGCAAGAATCTCCTTCAGCTCCGACTCGGCCTTATCCCAGATCTTGGGGTCGCCCATAAACTTCTCGGGTCGCGTCCCCAACCTAAACGAGTATTCCATGCCAAACACCGAGTAAAATCGTTCCACAATCTCAAACACCCGCTGGAACTCAGCCTTAATCTGGTCCTCAGTTACGAAAATGTGAGCATCATCCTGGCGAAACTCCCGCACCCGCAACAAGCCGTTCAGCGTGCCAGAACGCTCATTACGGTGTAACGTGTCGGTATCACTCAGCCTCAGCGGCAGGTCCCGGTACGACCGCGTCTTCGATCCAAAAACCACCATAGCGTTCGGGCAGTTCATGGCCTTGAGCCCGTACTGCTCGCCCTCGCCAGTCTTAGTGGTAAACATATCTTCCCAATAATGCGCAAAGTGCCCCGACGTTACGTATAACTCTTTTTTGTTAAGCAGCGGAGACAGGATTTCCTGGTAGCCCCGCGCCCGATGCTCCTGGCGCCAAAACTCAATCAGCTGGTTGTACACGGTCACGCCATTCGGCAACCAGTATGGCATACCCGGCGCAGTCTCGTGGAAGAAGAATAGCTCTAGCTTCGGACCGAGGACCTTGTGATCGCGCTTCGTCGCCTCTTCCAGCAATCGCAGGTACTCATCCAACTCGCCCTTTGTTGTAAATCCTACACCATACACCCGCTGCAATTGCGGATTCTTTTCGCTTCCCCGCCAGTACGCTCCAGATACGCGCATCAATTTAAACGCCCCCACCTGCCCCGTCGACTCCACATGTGGGCCCCGGCATAGGTCAGTGAACGGCCCATCGGTATAAATTCCCACTTCGTCGACTTTCGCGCCATTTTCAATTCCAAGTTGCGATTGATCAATTTCTTTCGCCACAGTAGTACCGTGCTTTTTCAGATCATTTAGCAGATCCAGCTTATAAGTCTGGCCCTTCTCGCCAAAGTACTTAATGGCCTGTTCCAGCTTCATCTGCGAGTGCTCAAACGGATAATCCGCCTTCACCACCTCGTGCATTTTAGCCTCAATTTTCTCTAGATCCTCTGGGCTAAGATTCTCCGGCAGGTCTACGTCGTAATAAAACCCATTCTCCACCACCGGTCCAATCCCGAATTTCGCCTTAGGATACAGCTCCTGGATCGCCGTCGCCATAATATGTGCGAGTGAGTGCCGCATAGCGTACATCCGCTGCTCATTTTGCTCTGACTTTGCCATCTTCTCTCCTTATAACAAAACAACGCGCAGTCTCTGCACGTCTGGGTCCAAGCTTGGACGGTCCCACCAGACTTCCCCCGAAGGGGCACTCTGTTCACCGATGTGCGCCACCGGCAGCGGAGCTCACGGGTTGGTGAGGCCCGGTCTACGCCCTCTTTTACTGGCCGCAGTATACCAAAAATGCACGATGCTGGCGAGAACTACCGGGCTACTTCCAGAATTGCCACCGCTTTTTGACCATATTTGAAGAATCAATTCTAAAATCCGACTGGTAGGCCGCTCGTGACATTGCCTTTCTTGCCCTCGCCAGGTGCTTCTCGGCCTTTTCCTGATCTCCCCGCGCCAAAGCCTTCTCGTGCCGCTGCACATGATGCAGCGAAGCCTTCGCCATCACCTCCACCGTCGCTCGATGCTGATCATCCTTATTCAAATGGCCGCTAACCTCGGTGTTTCGCGCCAAATCATCATCATGAGCCATGTCGTATGCCAACCCTCCCGCCTCTTGCAACCTGGCGGCCTCATCAGCGTAAGTCTTCGCCATAAATGAATCGCCCTTCACTTCCGATTCGCGCGCCAGCTCAGCCATGCCCGCACTCACAGATTGAGCAACCCTTTCCCGTCCATCTTCTGACTCAGACTGCTCAGCGTGCTGTATCGGCTGCCCATCCGCAGATTCGTAACGTAATGGATTAGCATTAGCGAATTCATGGAGGTTTTGCTTCGCATCATCGACCCTGCCCATCGCCGCTTCCCATGCCACGTGTAAGTCATCGGTCTGAACCTCCCCAGCTTCAATCTGGCGTAGTGCTTCGCGCGCCTCGTGGAGTGCCGCCCGCCTACGATTGCCCTCATCAATCAACATTTGGTTGTTCTCAGCGTGGGTCGGGTCGGATAATGCCCTCTCCGTAACCTCCTGCCGGTTACGAGCCATCGTTTTCTGATCAGCTTCAGTCAGCTGCGCATATTCATTACCAATCCGCCCATCCGGCGAGTGCTTAACCTCGGATTCACTTTCGATCATGGCTTTCCCCTAATTACCATAAGAATAACAAATGACCCCTTAAGGGGCCATCTTTCAATAAACACTGGTGGGTCCTAGAGGGCTCGAACCTCTGACCTCTTCCACGTCAAGGAAGCGCTCTAGCCAACTGAGCTAAGAACCCACGCCGTTACAAGGGCAAACTATACCTCAAAATCTCCTACTTGGCAACGAGCACAATGCAATTTTCCCCAACACCGATCATGATATTTTTCGCCGCAGCCTTTCGCTGCAAATACTAGTCTTCAAGCGCGAAAGAAGCACCATGACTGCCCAAACCCCACCCGTCAAAAACGCACTAGACCGCGTCGACGAGCTCCTCAGTCTCCTCGCCGCCAAACAATCCGAAATACTGGCGGTGCTAGCCGAGTCGACCGCCAAGCACCAGGTCATCGATGCCGAGTACGCCCCACGGCTCAACCCAATCTACCGCGAAACCTGGGAGTCCTTCCTGGAACTCAAAGCCCTGTTCGATGCCCACCCTGAGATGGTCCCACGCGGTAAGCGCAGTGCTCAACGAGGTACTGGCACTGTCGGCCTTAGGTCCAAGAGCGAGATCAACCTCCAGGTTGAGATGCCAGAAATAGTGCGCCGCATCAGAACCCTTGGCCAAGCGGCCAGCCGTAAGCTCCTGCGTCGAGTGATCGTCTGGGAGCTACGCATATCCAACATCAAGGCCCCCGAGAATGCGGCTCTCGTTGCCCAAGTTGACGGCCTAGAAGTCGCCAAATCCGATGACTTCTTCGCCAAGCCGAACCACGGCTTTCGTATGTCCACGGCGCTTCCCTACTGGCCAACCCTGGAAGGCGTCACTGGCTCCAGAGCCTTCGAAGTGATGTTCGCACCCGAAGACACTTAACCTGGAGCCCTACAAGCCCGAGTGAGCGGCACGTCCCCGCTGCTCACCCGGGTCCTCACCTTTCCAGTTACGCAAAAATACGCTATCATCCCCTAGTCGTCCCAGTTTGAGGGCAATTAGCTCAGCTGGTTAGAGCGCACGGTTCACATCCGTGAGGTCACAGGTTCGAGTCCTGTATTGCCCACCAGGAATTATTCAATTTGATCGCCCCTCGGCCATCCCGCTTGTGCTTGCGGGCACCCCGCCCACACGATACGCTTGTTGTAGAAAGTGCCAGCTTAAGAGGTTTGGGAGCATGCTTAGTCAGCAAATCGCCGACAAAATCCGGGCGAAAGTTAGCGCGCTGGTGAGCCAGGAGCTGCGCGTTACTGACGCCACTGGCCAGCCTTTATCGCATACCGCCGCGCTCAAGCCGGAGCCCGTCGCCTTAGAACGAATCCCCTGGTCAATTCCATTTGCCTACGGCGGCAACACCGTCGGTTACATTGTGCTCGCCACCGAAATGCCCAACCACGAGGAGATTGCACCTCTCATCCGCTCTATCGCCGAACTCGTCATGCACCAATCGCTGGTACTCGAACAAATCCCCCGACAAGACGAGCGGCTCGACAAGTTCATTTACGACCTCCTCAACCAACCCCAACCCGACTGGTCGCTGCTAGCCGCCGAGGCCCGCCTGTTCGACATCGAACTCGATCGCCCTCGCATCTCCATAGTCATCCAGGTCGACGACCCAGCCCTCACCGCTCGCTACCAAGACCCCGCCGGTGATCGCGAAATCCGCCTCAGCCGCTACAAATTTGGCATCACCCGCGCGCTCAATTCGTTCTACACCTCCAGCCGCGCCAACGTTGTCAGCTACCTCGGCGGCACCTCATTCTGCATCCTCAAGGACCTCATCGCCGGTGACGACGGCGACCTCGCAGGCGGCCTCGAGAGCTTTAAAAAGAGCCTCAACGCCATCTACGGCATCCTCAAGAGCGAGCTCAAGCTTCCCGCCACGGTCGGCGTCGGCAACTATCACCCCGACCTCGAGGGCCTGCGCCAGAGCTTCCACGAGGCCATCTCCGCCATTGAATTGGGGGCCCAAACTTGGGACGCCGACCGTATCTACCACATCGACGACTTCGGTGTGGTAGCACCACTACTATCCGGCGTCGACGAGAAAAACATCTACTTCTCCCGCGAACTCCTCGATCGCCTCGGCGAAAACAACGAGATCATCCAGACCCTCGAAGCCTTCTTCAACTTCGATATGTCCCTCACCCGTACCGCCGAAACACTTAAGATCCACCGCAATACTCTCGTCTATCGCCTCGACCGCATCACCGAGACCCTTGGCCTCGACCCTCGCGTATTCGACGATGCGGTCCAAATTAAGCTAGCCATCCTATATAACCGATTTGTGGAGCCCAGCCGTGAAGCTTAACACCGCTCTAGCCAAACAGATCGCCGACAAAGCCCACCAGGTGCTCAAACGCGACATTCTACTCGCCGACCTCTCGGGCCAACTCCTCGCCGGCAGCACTGCCAGCCGCCGCATTTTCATCCCCGAAGCCCTCAGTGTGGCTCAAACCGGCCACGCCATCGCCTCCGAGTTCGACGATCGCCAGACCAAATGGTGGCCATTCGTCTACGAGGAGCAAACTATCGCCGTCTTCGGCCTGCCCGTCGACACCGGGCCCATCACCCAAGAGGCCATCACCCTGCTCCAGGGTCTGGCCGAGGTTATCGTTTACCAACATTTCCTGCTCGACAAAATCCAATCGGCCGAGCGGGTCCGCTCCGACTTCCTCAAGCATGCCCTTACCGCCCCGCAAGTCGACGCCGCCGACATCTACCGCCAGGCCGATATTCTCCAGCTCAGCCTGCGCAACCCTCAGGCCGTTATCCTCATCCATATCGACGGCCTCGAGCAAGAAATCCGCAACAAGCATGCTCAGCTCTCCACGGAGGAGCAGCAACTCCAGCTCGACTCCGCCGCCGAGGACATCAACGTCCGCATCCGCGAGGCCTTCAAAAACGCCCAGGACAACCTAGTAGCCTACTTCAGCCACGACCGCTTCATCATGCTAAAGAGTATCGGCGGCGAATCCCTCACCACTCTCAATACCATACGCTACATGAACGAGAAAGCCGAATTCGCCATGAACGCGCTCTCCTCTCTAGGCCTCGGGCACACCATTACTATCGGCGTCGGCCAGTATTACCAAGACCTCGGCGGCCTCCGCAAGAGCTACCAAGACGCCAATCTAGCCCTCGAGGTCGGCTCCAAGGTCTGGGGGGCCGGCCGCATCTACCACATAAAGCAAGTCGGCATGTTCATCACCCTCGCCAACACCACCCAAGACCGCAAGGCCGAGCTCGCACACCAAATCCTCTCGCCACTGCTCAGAGACGAGCAGCTATTCAAAACCGTGCAAGCCTTCCTCGCGAGCGGCCTCAACCTCACCGAAGCCGCCGAGAAACTACATATCCACCGCAACACCCTCATCTACCGTCTCGACAAAACCAAGAAGCTCATCAATCTCGACCCGCGCCATTTCGATGACGCCCTCCAGATCAAACTCGGCCTCATGTTCTACCAGGACCCAGCCGCAGTCGTCTAGCCTGTCATTTCCCACAAACCATTACCAGCTTCACGGTCCATTTTTTGTAGTCATCTACTTTGATACTTCTGTCCAACAACGGTAGTCTAATATCGTTCAGTTTAAGAGGTGGCCAGTAGCCGGCTGTTTTATTAATGGCAAAAAATAAGCGCAGAATCCCCAAGTACGATGTATTCTTTGTTGAAATCCCAAAGACGGATTATTTGCAGGATATTGAGATTCAAGATGAATACGAGCAAGATGACGCCCGCCCCAGAGGCCTAAACGAGGATCAGCTCTCCGAAATCGCCCGCGATTCATTAGAGGTCGCCAAGCGCAACCACAGCTCCCAACCGCCCCACTCCCAGTCCGATAAGGAAGATTAACACCAAAATATCCTCACTACACAGGGATAGATAAAGCGGCGTTAAGGTTGTAGCGTAACCGTAATCTGATTATTCTGATTATGCAGGTACAAAATTTATCTGTAGTTGAAGTTAGCTACTTCAACTTAAAAGCCCCGGGGTGCGTAACGAGGTCAAAAAATGTTCCACCCCCTCTTACTTCAGTTTCTTGAGTGGCTAGGCCAGTGTATCGTCACTTCTGTGATCGAAATTGTGTGGTCTGAAATTAAGAAAAGCCACTTCATACAGCAGCTTTTCCTTCGATAAGGTTTTGTTGCGGCTCTCAGCCAGCGTGCGCACGCTGGCTGTTTGCTTTACCCCACTAGAATAAGCGGGCATTCTACCATGGGTCTAGAAATTGATGTTGTAATAACCGAACAAAACTTGACACCAGTTCTTTGCTTCGTAGAGCCAAAGAATTTTAAAAATCTTTCTTGGGTATAATTGAGGGCATGAAGTATAGCGCCTTAGATGTACAGCCAGACAAGGAACACTTCTTTATACTGCCACGGCGGCTGCGCAGGCTTTGCTGGCAAAAGAGCAAACAGAGGGTACGTCCCCCGTCAATCTAACGCTTCATCTGAGACCAAAACCCTCAATAGTATTGGTGTGTATATCCCCGCGAACACGCTCCCTTGCGGAGTTTATCAGGCCGAGATCGCGGCCAAGGAAGAAGTGGCCCAAGCCGTCGCCTAACGTAGTAGCTATTACAACAAAAGTAGCCTCTCGACCCGGAGGCTACTTTTGTTTTGGGCCATCGTGCCTTCCAAAATAGCTAGTCGAAATATCTGACTGTACCAAACGGGATCCGATCCTTCATAGGGTTCTTGCTCGCCGCTACCGCTGCCGGCACCAGCGTAAGCTCACCATAGCGGTCATTCACCTTATTCATAACCTCCTCAATCCGGTCAGCCCGCTCGTCCTCGCTTTCGTACAACGTCGGCTGGTCAACCCGTACTGGCTCCACCGCATAAGCCGTAATCATAATCGAAGCCAACACCTCACCTCGTGGGCTCCCTTTGAATAAATCCATCGCCCGCAGGTACAACTGGTCGGCCCGCCGCACCGTTGTTTTATACATCTTGCGCTCGCTCCAGGAGAACTTCTGCCCCTTTCTGGCCCCCCACGACCGACCCACCGCCAAATTGCCCGCATACGTAAACCACATCGCCAAGCCCCGCGCCGCCAAGTTATTCTTGCGCAACCTCCGCGCCACCTTCGCTGCCGCTTTATACAGCAAAGTAGCGATCTCCTCCGGATCGCTGGTCCTATGCTCAAGCACGTAGCTCCGGCCCACAGTCCGAATTCCGTACTCCACCTCCGTCTCATAACCTCGCAGTTTCAGGTACCAATGGTGACCATTAATGCCTTTAAATACTTGCTTCCTCAGCACTACCTCGGAGGCCCGAAAAAAATCCAGCGGCGTATAGATTCCCGCATCGTTAAGCCTCAACTTGTTACGCTTTTTTACATATGGCAGCTCCATTAATTCCATCATTCCGTACACCGCTTCCAAATTGTCGGGGTCTATCTTGTACAACCCATCCGGCTTCATAAATCCAGCTGCCACCTTAGCCAGCCACCGGTTCTGAGCAATCCCCACATTCACCGTCATGTAATCACCCACCTCTTCTCGCACTCTTTGTTTTATCTCGTAGCCAATATCCTCCAACGACCGCCCTTTGAGTAGCTGTCGCATTCCACGAAAATCGATAATCCCCTCATCCACCGACTTCATCTGAGATACCGGTGAGTAGCTCTCAAAAATCTCGCGCAGTCGCCGGTTCACATACTGATATTTGGCCGCGTCACTCTCCACCATCACGAAATCCGGTGAGATCCGCCGAGCCTCCCCATTACGCGTGCCCAGCACAATCCCTAGCCCTTTGGCCTCGTATGAGGCCGCAATACAAATGGCGTAATCATTAAGACGGTTTGTCACCCCCACCGGCCGACCCCTAAGCAACGGATTGGCCTGCTGCTCGGCCATCGCAAAAGCTGAGTTCATATCTATATGCATGACCTCCGGCAGCTCAGGGTTAATCCTAAGTTCCATAAAACACCTCCCGCAATCGCCACTCTAGCGTCTCGGAGTCTAACTCCACTCGAAATGCCGTCTGCCCCGACGAGAAGCTAAAAATATGTAGCCACTTCTCGCCCCGCTTCTCCGGGTGATGCAGCCCCATGGTATCGAGTCTGTACCGCCGCCCCCGCCACTTTATCAGATGCGGCGTCACCCTCACCGTATTCCGCGGCCCCGGTGCAAACGACGCCAATACACTCACCTTGTCATCATATTGCTCGCTCATGCTATCCCCATGTTCAGATGTTATACCGTACATAACCCGAACACAAGCAAAAGCTTTTTAGGCGCGATACAAACGGTTTTCCAGGATATATTGGTACACTCGCGGGTCAATCACATCCGGCCTCCCGGCTGCCCTCAACTGCGCCCGCACCCTAAGCGACGAAGCCTCATTGTGTCCCGCAAACTCGAACAACTCCACTCTCAAGTGCTCGCTCGATGCACCCAGCCGCTCACTCAGTTCCCGTACCACCGTATGCGCCTGTTTCGAGCCCCGCTCCGCCAGCAGAAATGTGGTATGTTCTACAACAGACTGAACGTCGTCCCACCTGTAAATGTTCGCGAAAGTGTCGGCCCCAACTATATAACACAGCTCCGCATCCGCATAACGACCGGCCAACTTCAAAAAAGTACTCATGTTATGAGGCTGCGCGCTGAGCTCGCCCTCGTATACCTCGATCCCGTCATGACCACCCGTCGCGAACTTTGTCATGGCCAGGCGATCGGCATAAGGCGTCACCCCAACTTTATGGGGCGCCTCAGCGTTCACCCAAATCAACGCACGCTCTAGCTCAAACACCCTCAGCGCAGCTTCGGCCAGCTCGATATGTCCTAAATGTATCGGATCGAACGTGCCAGTAAGCAGCCCGATCCTTCGCGACAATTAGACGCCCAACACTTCGCGGATCTCCGCCGCTACCTGGTCACGCGAACCAGACCCATCCACCTCCACCAGCAGGCCCCGACTCTTATAGAACTCCATGGTTGGAATCACGTCTTGGCGAAATCGCTCCCACCTTACATCCTGCACATGCTCAGCATCATCCTGGCGCCCATGAGCGCGCGCCTGGCTTCGCAACCTAGAATCCTCTTCGCTCAACCGAATCGCCACCACCCGCACTAGCTTACGACCAATCGTAGGCAGGAAATCCACCAGCCATTTAGCCTCCGGCACCATCTTCGCGCCATCAACAACGATCGGCTTCTCACCCGGCGCCCGCCGCAACTCCATTTCCACCATATGCTGAATGTAATCCGACGGCGCCAGCGCCCCTGTGTCTGTCAGCGCCATAATATCGGGCTTGTTCTCTTTGCGCATTAAATCCCCGGTCGAGAAGTAGGCCCCCTCAAGATATTCACCCAACAGCCGTGTCTGAGTGCCTTTACCTGCATTAGGTGGCCCCATTACTACGTAAACCGCACTCGTCCGAGTTAAGCCCGGATCCTTTTCCATACATTCGACCTCTGATAGTTGCCGCTCATTATAAGCACAGCCAAGTATCTCATCAAGCTCCCGAAGTGATCCTCCCCTGTTCTCCACAGCTTTTCCACTGGCCAAATTTATAGTCATATGACAATATATTGTCATGAAATGTCCGTTCTGTCGCCAAGACACCACTGAAGTTTTCAATTCCCGATCCACGCGTTTCGGCACCCAAATTTGGCGACGCCGCCGTTGCCAGTCCTGCCATGAATCGTTCACTACCTACGAAGCCCCCGACCTCGGCTTCCTCAAAGTCATCAAAAACGGCCACAAGCAGCGCTACAGCCGCGCTAAGCTCTACTCCGGCATCAACGGCGCCTTTCTCTCCATCCCCCACCAGGAAACCACCGTCGACGCTGTTACCGACACCGTTGAAGCCAAACTCCTCGATATCCAAAAACGCGAGCTTTCCACGAAGGAAATCGCTCGCATTGTGTTGTCAACGTTAAAACACTTTAACACCGCTGCCTTCGTACGCTATCTCGCCGACTCTACCGATCTCTCCTCCGACGCTCAGCTCGCCCGCGAACTCAAAAAATACTAAAAAAGGCCCGCGAAGGGCCTCTTTTAGTTAGACTCTAATGCTATTTCTTCTCGCGGCGATCCTTGTCACCCTCATTCTCTTCGGACACCACTGTCGGCTCCTCTTCCTGAACACCCTCCGGCAGCTCTTCCTCGGCAGCCTCGTCTAGCTCGGCCATCTCGGCCTCACTGCGCGGCGGCTCAACCTTGACCACCAACATACTCAGGTCCTCTTCGGTGAACTTCACACCATTCGGCAAGCTCAAATCGGCCAGCGTGATGCTTTTCTCGAAATCGTCGAGCACTGAGATGTCCACCTCAATGGATTCCGGCAGATCACCTGGCAAGCATTCGACTTCCACGGCATCGAGGTTCTTCATCAACGTACCCTCTTGCTGATACACGGCCGTGGACTCGCCCACGAAGTGGAACGGCACCTCTGCCTTCAGCTCCTCGTCCATGCGCACGACATGGAAGTCCACATGCATAATCTCGCCGCGCGCAGGAGCAAGCTGTACATCCTGAATCAGTACATTTTTGACCCGGCCATCACCGACCTTCAAGGCCACGATCTTGTTGCCGCCTGCCCGATGGTACACTCGCTCGAGCTCACGCTGATCGGCCTCAATCGCCTCCGACTTCTCGCCGCGACCATACACTACGCCAGGCACACGCCCTGCGTCGCGCAGCACCCGGTTGCCCTTACCGAGCACCGATCGCTTCCTAACTTCCAGCTGAATCTTTTCCATAACTGCAATATCCTCTGCTTAAACGGACTATTGCATTCTACCAGATCGGCCGGGTTATTTGCTTTTCTTAACAAAAGTCTTGGATTTCGAAATCCAACGGTGGAATTCCGCGATCTCACTCGCCGAGATCGCACCCTTAGAGGCAAACTTAGCCTCCTCACTTTGGCGCAGATCCGATTTACGCTTACCACCACTCTTGCCCTTCACCGACACGGTCGCTAGCACCGGTAGCGAGCAGTTATGGCACGACAGTTGCACGAAGCAATAGAGGTCAATCTCCCCCAAGAAGCGAATGTCATCAAAATGATAATTGGTCTCACACGAGGGACACTTATAAAACTCCTGCAAGTTGCGGATGAGCTCTTGAAGGTACTTTGGCTGCATTTTTGGGCGCCTCCCCCGTTACGTTCTCATCTTATCATTCGTCCGTGTTCACGAACAAACATAGGTGGTTCCGAAAATCCCGCAAAATTTGCCCTAGTCTTTGTAGATCACATGGAAAATTAAGCGCGATGAGCGCGGGACACAAGTACGGTTATGCCGATAGCAACGGCCATCAAACCGGTTAGCACCACCAGAGCCACCAGCTTGCCAAACGACCCCATGAACAGCGCTAGCGTCCCAAACACCAGCGCCACTGCATACAACGTCAGCACGGCCTGCCGCTGACTCATCCCGGTATCCAATAACAAGTAGTGGAAATGTTTACGGTCGGCCTTAAACGGAGATGTCCTGCGTATAGACCGGCGCACAGCCGCCCAAATCGCATCCACTATCGGAAAACCAAGCACCAGCACAGCCGTCGCCAGCTTTGCCCCCGAATAAATCGCCAGCATCGCCAATATTAATCCCAAAAAGTAGGCGCCCGAGTCGCCCATAAAAATCCGTGCCGGGTAAAAATTAAACGGCAAAAACCCAAAAGCCGAGCCCGCCAATATAATCGCCAACAATGCCACCGCCGGCTGGTGCACGTTTTGCCCCACCGCAAACATCACCACCGCCGCTATCCCCGATACCCCCGACGCCAACCCATCCAGGCCGTCCAAGAAGTTAATCGTGTTGGCCAACCCCACCATCCACATCAAGCTCAAAAAGTTCGCTACCGGCGCGATATGGAACTTCAACCCCAACCAGTCCACTTGAAAGCGCCAGGCCGAGAAATCAATATACCCTCCAAACGGATTGTGGACGCCCGTAAGGCCAATCCCACCCGCCAGCGCCACTCCCGCCGCGAGTACCTGAAAGCCCAGCTTTATCCATGGCGACAAACCACGCAGGTCATCCACCACTCCCACCACTACCAAAATCGCACAGCCGAGTAGCAACGCGGCCAGCTCGCGCGAGAACGGCATTAGGAGTAGCACAGCCGCCACGAATCCAGCAAAGATCGCCACACCGCCAAGATAAGCCACCACCCGGCCATGCAACTTACGCTCGCTATCAGGCCGATCGACGATACCATGCGCCAAGGCGTACCGTCGCACCACTGGCGTTAGAGCCGCCGTCACGCCAAAGGCCAAACCAAACCCCAGCAGGTACGTCAGACCACCGCCCTGAGCCTCACCCAGGATCATTTCTTGGTGGCCTTCTCGGTTACGTAAAACTCCAAGTACCGGCCAAACATTAGCCGCGTCTGAGCATTAATGGCCGCAAACGCAGAGAAGCACATGCTCGTCACCGGCAGCAACGCCCACTGCAAAATCATGACCACAAACCTGATTCCCCTATACCGCGCCGGCTTGGGCGGCAGCGAGATCAGGCTCACAAAAATCGTAATCGCTATGGTCACCGACGCCAGCGTTAGGATGCGCGACGTAATGATTGGCAGGTTGTGCGCCAGCGCCTGGTACGAAAACTGGTGGTTTAGGTATAGCGGCATCCAGGCCACGAACGTCAAAATCAACGGCGCGGTTGCCCACGAGAAGTGCCCCTCAAACAGGCGCCCGATCTGTACCAACTTATTACTCCAAGGGATGCGTCTGTTGGCCAGCGAATTACGCACTACATAAGGAAAATCACTCACACCCCAGGCCCACCGCCTCAGCTGTAGAAACTGCACCTTAAACGTCTTGAGATAGGTACTTGCCAGCACCGCGTCTTGATACACCGGCGTAAACACTGGGACCACCTCATGATCACCATCGTATACGAAATAGGTGCGCCAAAACTGATGCCCATCCTCCACGATCGTGGTCACACTCCAAAAATCCGTGTCAATGAGTGCCCGCAGTGGCTGCGCATGCGCTGCGAAATTCCGCAACCGATGTGGCCGCATCGTCTCCATCAGTAGCCAAAACGAGTTACCGGTGGCAATCACCCGCATCGGTGCCGGCACATCCCAGATGTTGTTGTAGAACATCGGTATCGGCTGGTAGCTCTTGTGAATCCGGTTGGGGTCGGTGGTGTACAGATACGTTAGGTAGCTAAAGTAATTCTTGTGCGCCCGGTGATCTGCATCAAACGTGGTCACCACCACCTGCTCTGGCCGAATCCCCCGTTTCTCTACCGCAGCCGCTAGGCGCCGGCCCGCGTACGTAATATTGCCACCCTTACCAATCACCTCACCCAGGGTCCCATTCGGATGCTTAATCGCCATCGCCATCCCAAACTGATCGCCATACCGCCGTATCAGCTCCTTAGCGGTGGCCTCAGTCTGTTCACCACCCCGCTCCTCGTAGGCAATCACGAGCAGCAGGCGCTTGGCCGGATAATCAGTTTGCGTTAGTGACCGCACCGACGGCTCCAGAATATCGATACTCTCGTTGTAAAAGGCCAATATCACCGCATGGTAGATCTCATCGGGTACCATCGCTGTATTCTTGTGTTCAACTAGTTGGCGCAGCAAAGATTGCTCGTGTACCAGCCGCTCATAGCGCCGTTTCTCGGTCGGATTCCGATACCACCACTTCGCAATTTGTGGCTTGGTACGAATCATATGTTCGATCTGACTGGTCGTTTGTTCAAGAAATTTATCCGGCTTACGCACCCACTCTAACCGCTCATTCCAGTTGACTCTTTGCGCGGCATGTAACGCCTTATAACCCCGGATCAAGTTGATACTCAGCCTAAACGACTTCACCATCCAATACAGATCGTAGGCGATAATAAAGTAAGCCACCCACACCGGCTCCACCAGGCTCAGTAACACTGGTGATAATAACGTCAGCCAGGTTACGAGCCCCGGCACCACCTCCAACAGGCGGTTGAACCACGCCTCGTCAATCACCCGCACGGACACTTGTTTCACTGCTGGTACGCTCACCTCACCACTCCAAACGCGTTAGCAATAATAAAACTGAAGATCGCCACCACACACGACCCCGCCAGCAAAAAGAAGCTAGCTAGCCGACTCCGACCGAAACTGTGGTACGCAAACACTAAATTCGCCACCGAAATTCCTAGGGCCAGCAGTGCGATAAAAAACGGGTAATACCACGGACCCAGCGCATCAAATAGCGTCAGGCTCGAAAAACGTATCGGCACCTCGCCGTCCACCGGCTTCAGCCGCATGACCAGAGACACTAGCGTGATGCCGTTAATTATTAGCCCGGCACTCAGCAGCGCAACCGACAGGCGATCACGAAAAAAGCGCGATGTGCGCACGTCCTCAAGTCGTACTTCAAGTGTCCGCCGAAAATTCTTTAGTGGCGGTATCGCGTTCATGCCACAAATTATAGCATTTTCAGTCTTTTACCCGGATATAAGCGACCGATACGACCGCAATAGCCAAGAATGATAAGAATGACATAAACGGAATGGTCACAAAGCCCAGCCAGTTGATCTGCTCGAGCGCGCACGACGCCACTGCACTACACGGAGCCGCTGCCTCCGGAATAATCCCCCACTGCAGCAAGCTGTGATAACCCGCCACTACCGTTCCCGCCACTACCAGCGGTAACGCATAATAAACCCAATCTCTCTGTCGCCTCATGATTCCTACGCCCACTATCACCACTAGCGGATACATTAAAATTCGTTGATACCAACACAAAACACAGGGCGTCAGCTTAAACACCTCGCTCATCGCCAAGCTGCCCGCCATCGACAATAGTGCCAGTACCCACACCACATACGGCAGCTGTTCCCGATACCGCCGAGCAATCTTCGTTGGCAAGCTCAACATTGATCCCACTTTAACAGGTGCAACTGAGAATACAGTGTGGCGCCAGTCGCAAGGATTTATACTGATTACACAAGTTGAAGGAGCCCTCTATGCTTAATACCGCTCACGCTCTTATCACCCGAATGGGCCACAAACTCGGACTCACCGACACCGAGCTCAAACAGTTATTGAATGCCAATGCCGAGCACCACTTCGAGATTAAGCTCGGGGACGGGCAAACCTACCCCGCTTATCGCGTCCAACATAACAACCGTCGTGGGCCTTACAAAGGCGGCATCAGGTTCCACCCCGATGTGAATCTTGACGAAGTCCGCGCCCTTGCCACGCTCATGAGCCTCAAAACCGCCGCGGTCGGCCTGCCGCTCGGTGGCGGCAAGGGCGGCGTGGCCGTCAATCCTCGCAGCCTCACACCCCAGCAGCTCGAAGAACTCAGCCGTAAATACGCCGCCCACCTGCACCAGCACATCGGCCCCGACCAAGACGTGCCCGCCCCGGACGTCGGTACCAACGCTACCGTCATCGACTGGATGGTATCCGAGTATGAACAGCTCACCGGCGACACCACCAAGGCCAGCTTTACTGGCAAGAGCCTCAAGGGTGGCGGCAGCCTCGGCCGCAAAGCCGCCACCGGACGCGGCGGCGTAATTGCACTGCGCGAATACCTAGCCACCCAGGGCCACACTGGCCAACCGCTCACCGTAGCCATCCAGGGCTTCGGCAACGTCGGCTTATACTTTGCTACCATTGCAGCTGCCGAACATCCCGAGTGGAAGCTGGTGGCCGCCAGCGATTCTGCCGCCACCCTCGACAACCCCACCGACCTCGACGCGAACACGCTCGCCGCCCACAAACAATCCGGCGGCAGCTTCAAAGACTTCGAGGCGCCCAACTTCACCACCTCCGGCCCTGAAGCCATCATCACCACCGACGCCGATGTGCTTGTACTGGCCGCTCTCGGCGATACCGTCACCGAGGCCAACATGCGCACCGTCAAGGCCCAGTACGTCGTCGAGCTCGCCAACGGCCCCGTTAGCGATACCGCCGCCGAATTCCTCACCAGCCGCGGTGTCACCATCTTGCCCGACGTTGTGGCCAACGCCGGCGGCGTCATCGTCAGTTACCTCGAATGGAAGCAAAACAAGACCGGCGAGCACTGGCCCGAATCCCAGATCAACCGCGAGCTCGAAGCCTACATGGTCCCAGCCGTAAAAGCCATGTCGGACACCGCCCAGGCCGAGCATCTACCCCTCAAGGACGCCGCCTTCATGGTTGCACTCAAACGCCTCACCTCAAAATAAAAAGACCTCGCCTGAGGCCTTTCGATAATTACTGGTGCTCCATCGTCAGGGACGTTAGAACCACAGTCGTGCAGCTGAGGTTAGAGCATCCCCTCCCCAACTATACCGCACAGGAGCAGATTTAATTTATCGATGGCCAACCTGAAACCTCAACTATAATTGAGAGCTCAGGTTGGTGCGGGAGCCCAGGCCCGAAGGCCCGGAGCTCCCGCTGACGGTTAGGTGTTGACTCCTTGGGGGCGACCCATCAGGCCGTCCATTCTTCTCTGCGCGGGGTGAATGCCCCAGGTGTCGAGCACACCGCCCGGCTCGCAGGCATTCAAGATGTACCGCTGTACAGCTTCCACGAATCCAGCGGTGGTCGCGGCCGAACCCCGTACCTCTCCAAACGAGACGATCTGGAAGTCGCCAGGGATACGACGCAGCCCGCAGAACTGAGGCGGCCTCGAACCGCACGGTTGTAGACGGCCAAGTTCTTCGAGGCTACCCTCACAGAACTCTCGGGCTCTATCGGCAGCCACCTGTGCCCAATAGCGTGGCGGCGGCTGCGTCACTGCGGTTGCGGTCATGGAGACCTTGATGCACCGACGTCCAGGGTTAGGAGACGGAACGAGAGTAAAACCTCGCTCCTCCCACGACCGCTCGTATCTCTCGTACAAGTCCTCGGCAGGAATTGCGGCGATCGTTGGCCCCACCTGGAGCCAGACGTCGTCGCCTTCGACTGCGACGACGTCTGGCTGCATGAGCACCGGACCAGCCGGCGTCTCGATGCGACACTGAAACCAGTCACCTACGCGAATACCGTAATCCGCCATTGTCCTTGGGGCCATGTTACTGGCCTCCTTCCGGAGCGCTGTTGCGCTCCATCGCTTGGGAAAGTTCGAATGTCTTGAGAGCTCAAAACGCCTGCGACGCTGGAGCGCCGTCTGTCGTGACAATTGCCCATACGTGGGCGGAGCATCGTCAAGAACTAATAAATAATAACACAAAAAGTATAAAAATTCAAGACTTTGGTGCTCGATAGTTAACGAAGTTAGAACTCTGATTAGCGATGAGGTCCGCGTAAACTGCCCTAACATACAACGCCGAGTTGAAATCAACGAAACCAGCTGATTAAATGTAGTGGCTTCATACGCCACTACCTCGAAGGGATGCGCATGAAAAGCATGGACGTCTCAGCGGAAGTTTGGTTTCTAGCCAGCACTATGGTGGAACAGGAGGAACCCGGCTACCGTAAGCTTACCGTTGAACTAGCAAGGCGAGGATACGGCATTACATATATGCCGGTGACCTGGTTTGCCCAACCGGAGCCACCCTGGATACCAACGCTTTATCCCGACTGGCTATCTGAAACTCTTCGGTCGCTCCCCCGTAGAACAAGCGGTATAAAATGTATATATGCCGGTTTCTCAATCGGAGCTATTGTCGCCCTGGCTACTGCAGCAGCACAACCGCCGGATGAACTCTGGCTCATGTCTCCGTCCGTATGGGTGCCTGCAGCGTGGTACCTAAATGGCGTAGAGGACGTGCAAATGCCTGCCGGCGATCTGCTTATGTCCCTAGCCGAAATCAACATACACG